>JAWKLG010000024.1:0-108897 GCA_041392845.1 Saprospiraceae bacterium
GAGCCATGGCTAACTTCTCATCAAAGCCGTTTCCTCTGAAGATGATGCTTTTCCATTTTTTAAATAATATGGATTCAAACGGCCCTTCGCCTTTCTCCCAAAAACACCAGGTACGATCGTTTTGATTTTTTGGTCCTTTGTCGAGCAATAAGACCTTTTTATGGTTCAAGTCCGGGTGCAAAGATAACTGCCAGGCAAGCCCAAGTCCAGCGCCGCCCATACCGGCAATGATGTAGTCATACTGCTTCTGCATAGATTAATTTGGGTTTCAACAAAACCCTTTGCCTTTGGTTCATACTTTTGACCTCGATTTAGCAAGACTATTTTGAAAAAAAATTTCTTTCTATCTTCCAGCCAAAGTATCATTGCAAAGAAAAGAATTCATTCTAAAAAACTTGTCCATGGAATACAGAAGACTTGGAAAATCCGGATTACAGATAAGTGCACTCTCTTTGGGTAGCTGGTTGACTTTTGGAAAACAGATTTCAGACGATGTTGCAGAAAACCTGATGGCCATCGCCTACGAACATGGAGTCAATTTCTTCGACAATGCCGAAGGATATGCACATGGTAAATCTGAAATTGTGATGGGCAAGATTTTAAAAAAGATGAACTGGTCCAGAAGCAGTTTTTTGGTAAGTAGCAAGGTCTATTTTGGTTACGAAACCGGCAAACCAAATTCAATTGGACTCAGCAGAAAACATGTAATTGAAGGCTGTGATGCAGCTTTACAACGATTGCAGGTTGATTATCTGGACCTTTATTATTGCCATCGCCCGGATAAAAATACTCCAATTGAGGAAACAGTCCTTGCGATGAACACCCTGCTTCAACAAGGAAAAATTCTGTACTGGGGAACCTCAGAATGGTCAGCGCAGGAAATCATGGAAGCACACATGGTGGCGAAAGAATACCGCCTAATCGGCCCAACCATGGAGCAACCTGAATACAATATGTTCAACAGAAGAAAGGTTGAGGTTGAATTCAGCCAGATATATAAAACAGTGGGATTGGGAACCACCATTTGGTCACCACTTGCCTCCGGAGTTTTGACTGACAAATACCTGAATAAATTTCCGGAAGGAACTCGAATGAGTCTGGAAGGATTGGATTGGCTCAAAGAAAGATCTTTGACTGAAGAACGTCTGCACAAAGTTCGCCAACTCAAAAAACTGTCTGAAGAATTAGGAACTTCACTACCAAAGTTTGCAGTTGCCTGGTGTCTGAAAAATCCAAATGTAAGCTCAGTAATCCTGGGCGCATCCAAAGCTCCCCAACTGGAAGAAACCTTAACTTCCCTGGATGTCCTGCCTCTGATTACTTCCGAAATAGAGAAAAAAGTGGAAGAAATTTTGGGGAATAAGCCGAAGATGCCGGCTTTTTAGGCGGTATACGGTTTGCGGAATGCGGGAAACGGGAAAACCGTTCACCGCATTCCGCAAATCGCAAACCGCTTTCTAATCCGCTTTCCCTGCCAAATCCAACAACCACGCATATTCCATGGCAGTTTCTTTGTAGCGTTCGAAACGACCGGATGCACCGGAGTGACCGGTGTCCATATTACAATACATTACCAATGGATTTTTATCGGTCTTCATGTCACGCAATTTGGCGACCCATTTTGCAGGCTCCCAGTATTGAACTTGTGAGTCGTGTAAACCGGTTGTAACCATCATCGCAGGATATTCCTTGGCTTCTACATTATCGTAGGGTGAATAAGATTTGATATAATCGTAATAGGTTTTATCCTTTGGATTTCCCCATTCATCAAATTCTCCGGTGGTAAGTGGAATGCTTTCATCCAACATGGTAGTCACAACATCCACAAATGGCACAGCAGCGATGATTCCTTTCCACATCTTTGGTTCCATATTGACAACTGCACCCATCAAAAGACCACCTGCACTACCTCCCATTCCATACAACTCGTCAGCAGCTCCATATTTTTCTGCAACGAGGTATTTTCCACAATCAATAAAATCAGTGAAGGTATTTTTCTTGTTCAGCAATTTTCCATCTTCATACCATTGCCTTCCCAATTCTTCACCGCCGCGAATGTGAGCAATGGCGTACACAAATCCTCTATCCAGCAAACTCAACCTTACACTGCTGAAATAAGGATCCATACTAGCGCCATAAGAACCATAACCGTACAATAAAAGTGGACTGGAACCGTCTTTTTTAAACAGGTCCTTTCGGTAAACAAGACTAACCGGAACTTTAACTCCGTCTCTCGCCTTCACATACAATCGTTCACTTTGGTAATTATTTTTATCAAAATCACCAATTACTTCCTGCTCCTTCAATACTTTTAAATCATGCGTTTCCATATCGTATTCCAACACAGAAACCGGAGTAGTCATGGATGTATACCCGATGCGAACTTTTTTGGTATCTGCTTCACGATTTGTGGCAGCACTGGCTACATAAGCTTCTTCGCCAAAGTCGACATAATGGTCGTCTGATCCATCCCAACCTCTGATTCTCATTTTTAAAATACCATCTATCCTTTCAGAAAGCACCAGGTAATTATTGAAGAAATCCATGCCTTCAAACAAGACAGAATCGCGATGTGGAATCAACTCTTGCCAGTCATTTTTGCTGGTTGCATTTTCGCCACATTCCATCAGGCGGAAATTCTTAGCATCAAAATTGGTGCGGATGTAAAATTTATCATTGAAATGTTCTACCGCGTATTCCAAATCCCTTTCGCGTGGTTGAAAAACTTTGTAGGGAGCGTCTGGTTGGTCAGCAGAAATGACCTTGTATTCTGTTGAAACTGTTTGGTAAGAACCTATGAAAATGTATTTTTTAGAACGGCTGTTGTAAACATAGGTCACAAAAGTCGGATCAGATTCGTGCCAAACCAATTGATCAGCAGCACCTGCCTGATTGAATTTCCTTTTGTAAATTTTATCAGGGCGCAGGGTTTCATCCTTTCTGGTAAAAAAGAAAGTATTATTGTCATTGGCCCAAACTGTACTTCCGGTTGTATTCTCGATTTTCTGCTCGGAAATCTCGCCGGTTTCCAGATTTTTAAATCGTATGGTATAAATCCTTCTACTCAAAGTATCCTCTCCAAAGGCAAGAATTTTATTATCAGGACTTACGCTTAGCCCTCCAACATTGTAGAAAGAATATGGCTTCGCCAATTCATTGACATCGAGCATAATTTGCTCTGCTGCATCCATGTTGCCTTCTTTTCTACAATAAATCGGATACTCCTTGCCTTTTTCATATCGGGTATAATACCAGTATCCATTGTCCAGGTAAGGCACAGACTCATCGTCTTGTTTTATTCTGGCAACGATCTCATCGAACAAAGTTGTTTTAAAACTGTCCAAATGAGACATGACAGTGTCCAGGTATTTGTTTTCAGCATTGAGGTAAGCAATGACATCCGGGTTCTCACGGTCATTTAACCAATAATAATTATCAATTCTGGTATCACCGTGGATGGATAATTCTTTTGGCTTTTTTTCACAAGTCGGTTGGACTATGTCCATTTTTGAATACATTAGCGACTCCGCAGGAGCATCTTTCATGCCTGGTTCATTTTTACATTTTAAAAATATGAGCGCAAAGAAAACCAGTAAAATGGAATTCAAAAAAACTCGGTTCAATTTCATGGCGTGTTAGGTTAAAGGTTTGTGGGATAAATCACAAATAAACATGAAATATAACCTTTTCTTTAAGGATTGTTTTCATGAAAAGAATTTCTTTGCACCTGCTTTATTTCAATACCCACTTTTTTTTAGAAAACTAAGTGATTTGTTTAATCTGAAAACCTCATACAAGGCCATATTAAACATCTCATTTCCCATCATGTTGGGAAGTGCAGCACAAAATGTTATTGCACTTATCGACAGTGTCTTCCTTTACCACCTGAGTGAATTGGATT
This sequence comes from Saprospiraceae bacterium, assembly GCA_041392845.1. GTDB lineage: Bacteria > Bacteroidota > Bacteroidia > Chitinophagales > Saprospiraceae > JAGQWW01. The sequence continues at coordinate 3,902 of JAWKLG010000024.1, forward strand.
TTGCCGCCATTGGTTTTGTTGGCGTTTTTTATCTCACGGTGGCTGCCATCGGATACGGATTTTCAAAAGGAGGACAAATTATCATTGCAAGGAGATTGGGAGAAGGTAATACCAGTGAAGTAGGCAAAGCCTTCCGGGTAATGCTCTCCTTTGAATTGGCGCTTGCGACCATTTTATTCCTATTCATGCAATATGGCACTCCCTGGTTTTTTGGATTGTTGGTAGATTCACCACATGTGCTGGAAAAAAGCCTGGAATACCTTGAATATCGCTCCTGGGGGGTATTTTTTGCCTATGCTGGAGTTTCCATCATCGCATTGTATACCGGAATTGCCCAAACCAGATTCATTATTTGGGACACCATTTTTATGGCGCTGGTCAATGGAATATTATGTTACTCTTTGATATTTGGTCATTGGGGGATGCCTGCCATGGGTATCGCCGGAGCGGGATTGTCTTCTACTATTGCTGAAATTGCTGCCTTAGTGGTTTTCATCATTTATATGATGTTTGATAAAAAAATAAGGCAATTTACACTCGTTCGTTTTCAGTCTTTCAGTTGGGATATGCTTAGATTGCAATATCAGGTTTCTACACCCATCATCGCACAAATGGTAGTTGGTTTGGGAAGTTGGTTTCTATTTTTCAGTATAGTAGAAAACCTTGGAGAAAGAGAATTGGCCATCACCAATTTGGTCAGAATGGTTTACCTGGTGCTCTGTATTCCAACCTGGGGATATGCATCCGGAGTAAACACCATGGTGAGTGGATTCATAGGGATGAGAAAAAGACAGGCCGTAATTCCCATTACCTGGAAAACCGCCAAAGCTTCCTGGCTGTCTACCATGGTTATCGCCATACCCATTTTATTATTTCCAACATTTTTTCTTTATCCGCTTTTGGGAAAAACGGATATGTCACTCATCACTGATGCGCAACCCATTTTCTACGTTTTGTTTGGCATCCTGACTGCCTTCTCAATCGGAGCCGTATTTTTCAATGGCCTTGCAGGAACAGGCGCTACCCTCTTTGGACTTAAATTGCAGGGCATTGCAGTAGTATTTTACATCATCTACGTTTACCTCATCATCGAAACTTTCGAAATGGGTCTTGCCTGGGCCTGGGCTGCCGAAATCTTTTACTGGATCTTCCTTTTAGCCATCTCCATCTGGTACCTCCGTTCAGGAAAATGGCACTGGTTGAAAATTTGGAAGAAAGCATGATTGGCTGTTGGCTGGCTTTTGGCTGTTGGCCGTTGGCCTTTGGCGAAATCAAACGCTGGTACAAGTTTTCAAACTTGTAACCAGATTACATGCAGGTCTTTAGACCAGTAAGATTCCTTGGATCAAGTTAAGGATAACGAATTTTGTTACCCCGAACCACCAATAGCATGGTAGGTCAAGGGCATGCCCTTGACCTACCATGCTATTGATTATCAAAGAGTTAAATAGAAAATACAATTTCAAATAGAAAAAATCAACTACGATCCATCGAGCCACGAGCCACGAGCAATCGAGCTCCGAGTCACGAGCAAACGAGCCACGAGCTACGAGCCACGAGCACCGTTAAAAAATTTTCAAAACAATTTTTAGGTGCCTTTAAGTTTACCTTTGTCTTTCAATTATCCGGGCGATTCCGGAGGAATTGTTAATCACTTAAACCTTATTAGATGAGTATTTCTTTTAGAGCGATTTTACTTGCCCTTTTGATGCTCTTTATTCACCAGGCTTATGGCCAGCAAAAATTTACCATTAGCGGTTACATTGAAGATGCTGAGAGTGGAGAGAAACTAATCGCAGCCAATCTTTATGAAGCCAATAGTGAGAGTGGCACCGTTTCCAACACGTATGGCTTTTACAGTATCACCTTGCCAAAAGACTCCGTGGAGTTGGTATTTTTCCTACATTGGTTTGCAGCCTTATTCAGTCAAATTATTTTTAAATAAAAATATTGATCTGAATATCAAGCTGAACTCTGCCCTTAACCTTGAAGAAGTTGTAGTCACAGCCGAAGCCAACAAAGGAAGAATTGAAGAGGAAACTCAGATGAGTCAAATCGACCTTCCGGTTGAACAGATCAAGAAAGTTCCAATGCTTTTTGGTGAAACCGACGTTTTAAAAACCATTCAGCTTCTGCCTGGTGTACAATCTGGTGGTGAAGGACAAAATGGTTTGTATGTTCGAGGAGGTAGTCCGGATCAAAACCTGATTCTTTTGGATGGAGTACCGGTGTACAATGTGTCGCATGTTCTTGGTATTTTCTCAGTCTTTAATGCCGATGCCATCAAGACAGTAACCCTGACAAAAGGTGGATTCCCGGCAAGATATGGAGGTCGACTTTCTTCTGTTATTGAAATCAATATGAAGGAAGGAAATATGCAAGAGTTTCATGGTGAAGGATCTATTGGGACCATTACCTCGAAGCTTACATTGGAAGGTCCGATCTGGAAAGATAAAACCTCCTTTTTGGTTTCAGGAAGAAGGACTTATGTAGACCTTTTTATGGCACCTATCATTTCTGCTTCCAATAGAAATAGTAGCGAAGATGTGGATTTAGATCTTTATTTCTACGATCTGAATGCAAAAGTGAACCACAAATTCAACGACAAACATCGTTTGTTTTTGAGTGGCTATTTTGGAAATGATGTCTTTGGAACTAAAATCGAAGACAACTTTGATAATAGCTCTTTCGGAGGTGGAATCAAATGGGGAAACATCATTTCAGCAGCACGATGGAATTATAAAATCAATCCTAAGTTGTTTAAAAACACCACCTTTACCTACAGCCGATACAACATTGACATCTTCACAGAATTTGCTGAAAAAATTCAGGGTTCAGAAAGTAAATTCCAGGCGAAATACTTCTCCGGGATCGAAGACCTTGGATTTAGAACCGATTTTGATTACCTGCCCAATCCTAATCATTACATAAGATTTGGCGGTTCAGCTACTTACCATACTTACAAACCAGGAGCATTGGCTTTGGAGTTTTCTGATCAGGATTTCAACCTTGACACCCTCGTGGGTTCTCAAAATGATTATTCAACTGAATATTCTTTGTATGTAGAAGATGATTTGAAATGGGGTGATTTGAAAGCCAATATTGGACTTCATGCTTCAGCATTTGCAGTGGATGATGAATTTTATACTTCCTTGCAGCCAAGAATAGGTTTGAATTACAAATTGCCAAATGACTTGGCATTGAAAGCCTCCTTTTCTACGATGACCCAATTCATCAATCTGCTTACAAGTGAGGCACTGAGTTTGCCAACCGACCTCTGGGTGCCGAGTACCAACAAAATCAAGCCACAACAATCATGGCAGGTAGCAGTCGGTGCAGCTAAGACACTTTGGGATGAGTTTGAGCTCTCAGTCGAGGCTTATTATAAAGAAATGGACAACGTAATTTCCTTTAAAGAAGGAGCCAGCTTCCTCTTTGGATTGGATAATGAATGGCAAGAAAAAGTAACGCAGGGGAAAGGAGACAGCTACGGACTGGAAGTATTTTTCCAAAAGAAAAAAGGAAGAGCAACCGGTTGGATTGGATATACCCTTTCATGGAACAACAGACAGTTTGATGATATCAATGGAGGAAAAAAATATCCTTTCCGATACGATCGCAGACATGACATTTCTTTGGTCTTGTCTTACGAATTGACCAAAAAAATCAGCATCAACGGTGCCTGGATTTATGGAACCGGAAATGCCGTTACCCTTCCCGTTTACCGTTACAATGTAAGAGAGCCGGGTGATTACAATTGGTGGAACCAGGACATTGAAGTAGAAAGTCAGGGAAGTAAAAATGCCTTCCGTATGTCCAATTACCATCGTTTGGATTTGAGTGTGGAGTTTCTAAAAAAGAAACCAAAATGGGAAAGAAAGTGGGTGATCAGTATTTACAACACCTACAATCACAATAATCCTTACTTCATTTATCCTTCAACCAGCAATACCTACGATCAAAACGGCAACCTGGTTGAAAGTAAAAGAAGTTTCAAAGAGGTAAGCATTTTACCTATCATTCCATCTGTTTCTTACCAATTCAAATTTTAAGAAAATGAATATTTTAAAAAATATAGCATTCGGTTTTTCTTTGGCCATTGGCCTTGTTTCTTGCGGAGAAGATTTCTTTGAATCAACCGTTGAAATTGACATTCCGGAACATGAACCGGGTCTGGCAGTTTCTGCAATCCTGACCAAACAGGATACAGCAAACAGTGTATACATTTCAAAAAGCCTGGGCATTTTGAGTCCGGACCAATACGAAGTTATTTCAGATGCAACTGTACTATTGGATGCTGACCATAACAATCCTGTAAGCTTCATTTATGATGCTAACGAAGAAGAATATTATGCAAACCAGATGGCAGGTTTCTTAGAAGCAGGACCAGAATATTCCATGATTGTAGAACATCCGGTTTATGGTCGTGCTGTTGCAAAAGGCACTTTGCCCAATGCGGCTAAAATCCTAAGTCTGACCTATGAGCCCAATGGAACAATTGATGAGGATGGTTTTGAGGCAGATGAGATTACCGTAGAGATTGAAGATCCCGCCGGAGAGGCTAATTATTATTATTTCCAGGCCATTAAGCGCATTCGATTTTTTAATGGAATAGATACGTCCTACATCACCGAACCTCTATATGGTTTAGCATCAAGGGATCCTTTGGTACAAAGAGGATACAATTCCGGAGATTATGAAGGAATGCCGATGATTTCTGACAACACTTTCCAGGGTAGAAGCTACACCTTAAGATTGTTCACTTATGACGAGGTTAACCCCGGAGATGAGATAATTTTCCAGTGTTTTTCTGTCAATAAAGACAGGTTTGATTACCTGGCAAGTTTACAGGCTTATTATATCAATCAAGACAATCCATTTTCAGAACCGGTGAATGTCATTTCAAATTTTGAGGGAGGCGTTGGGATTTTTGCTTTGCAAAATTTGACGGAGATGGTTGTCAAACTTTGATTTGTAATCCCGCTTCGTAGGAAAGAACAAGGGTTGTATTTTCAACTTCCGGATGCAACAACATCCAATTAGCAAGTTTGAAAACGATTTCCTGTTCGATGGTACGTTGGAGCGGTCTTGCGCCGTAGCGATCGTCAAAACCTTTTTTAACCAAATATTCAACCAGATTGTCCTGGAAACTTAGTTTGATTTTCTTCTTTTCAAATCCTTCTCGGGTTTCCAGGGCTTTCAATTCTTTCAAGGCAATTTGTCTTACAACGTTTTCATTTAAAGAATTGAAAATCAAAATATTGTCTATTCTATTGACAAACTCAGGGCGGAAAAATCTACCAATGGCAGATTGATACATCGCCTCATCGCCGGTAGAACCACCAAAGCCGATAGATCTCCTGTTTGCCGCTCCCAGATTGGAAGTCAAAATGATGATGGTATTTCTAAAATTGGTCGGCCTTCCAAAAGAATCGACCATGATTCCCTCATCCAATAAGGTAAGCAGGGCATCAAAAATGACAGGGGAAGCTTTTTCTATTTCATCCAATAATACAACTGCAAAAGGTTTGGACCTTACTTCACTAATCAATTGCCCAGGTTGATTCCCTTCTCCCAACAATCTTCCCAATTGCCAGGGATGCTGAAATTCACTCATGTCGATTCGAATCAGTGGAGAATCTTTTTGGCCTTTCCCGAAGAAGTAATCCGCCAATGCTTTGGCACTTGCGGTCTTCCCCACCCCGGTGGGTCCTGCAAATAATAAGGTAGTAATGGGTTTATGCGGATTATTCAATCCCGCTTTATAAATCTTTACAATTTCAATCAATTTTTCAATGGGTCCTGGCTGACCAAGTATTCTTTCATTGAAAAACGTCCTCAATTCGTTCTGGTCCAACAACTTATCATCGCGCAAAAACAACTCCGGCAAACCAGTTTGCCCGGTGAAGGTTTGGATGACAAGCTCCTCTCCTATTCTTGTTTGAGCTTTATTATTTGCCTCAGTCACACATTTTCCCAAAAACTGAATCGCCTTACCCGGAAAAGATTCATATGGATAATATCTGGCTAACAGACGATAAGCAAGTTGGATTGCATCCTGACTGATATCTACCTTGTGAGCTTGTCTTGAATAATCAGCAAATTTTTCCATCACTCTGTTTACCTTGTCCGCAGGCATATCTTCCAGGCGAAGGGTTTGAAACAAAGAAGCGAAAGCAGGCAATCTTTGTTGAATGACATCCCACTCTTTCGGTGTTACCTCTCCTATGATTCTTATCTTATTTTCTCTTAAAAAAGGAACTAAATAAGCCGCAATGGAATCCTGAACACTGGAACCTCCGCTTTGCAGCAAACGGATAATATCTTCCACCCAAAGCACTCCTTGAACCAATCGGAGTTCGGCAATCAATTTTTCAAGATTTTCCTGCCACTCTCCCAGGTATTTGGAAGTAGAAGTGATTCTTTGTGCTAAAATCCTCCAAAAAGTCATGGCCCGATTGTGTTTCTTCGACCAGTCCATTGCTTTTTTAATGGCAGATTTTAAAACGGAAGACTTCCCTGCACCATGATTTCCAATCAACAACAAATTGGCCTCCTGTTCAATCAAAAGTGCAGTTGCTCTTTCTACTTCAAGATCCAGTTCCCAGGCAGTATCGGGCGTTCCAGAAAGGTTTTTTCGCACAGCTTTTGGCAGTGGAAAAGGTTCTGTAAGTCGCTCAATGGTCGGGATACCGGGTTCCCAATCCCAATCGCCCCAATTCAAGGCTTTGTCTTCGTCCACTCTCAAGGTTACAAAGTCCATTTTAGGTTCCGGATACCGCATCATGCTGTAAATCTCCGGCGGCTCCATCTGATCCAAACCTCGAAGTATGGCATATTTTGCCAGCGTATTCAACTGGTCTTTTTCATAATAAATAAAACTCGAATTAAAGGTCGGGATATGGCATTCGAAATAACCATAAATGGTCTCACCAAAAATGATGGGAACTGGAACGGTTACTTCTTCCGAAACGGTGAATACAGAAGAGTCTTCTTTATAAGCGGGTCTGACTTTGATTTTTACTATTCTTAAAAATGCATTGTCCAACTCCAAGTCCGGATAATCATCAAACTTTTTGTAGTTGCGTTGGAGTTCATTTTTCAAAGCTTGTACTACTGAACCCAAGTCCTTTTCCACCAATTTCAAATCGGTACCCACCAACAAACCCAATACAGCTCCTTCCTGCAGGGGATAATACAAAAGTGGATAATTGATTTTTCTCATTGATTCAGCTTAAGCCGCAAAGATCTTTTTTCCGGCAGGAAATATCTTTTTAAAAGATAAATTTTTCTAAACGAACGGAATTTTTAAAATTACAGTTTCATACAAATAAAGGAATTATCTTGGAAGGCCTTCATTTTCTACACGAAATACTGGATTTTCAGGCTTCCCGCTATCCTCAAAAAGTAGCGCTTGCCTTGCGTAAGGGCAAAGGATGGCGCACCTATTCTACCGAGCACTGTTTGGAATTAAGAGCAAAAACCTGTGCATTTTTATTAAAAAAAGGTTTAAAACCGGGCGATAAGGCCGGAATCCTGGCTCGAGGAGGAAGTCCCTGGTGGATTTTCCTGGATGCAGCAATGTTGCAGTTGGGAATTATTGTGGTGCCTATTCATGCAGCCTATACTGAGGAGGAGTTGGATTTTGTTTTAAAAGATTCTGAGATCAAACTTTGCTTTGTTGAAAATGATATTCTTTTTGAAAAAGTAAGGCACCTCAAAAAAGATTGCCCTGCCTTGCAGGAGATTTTCCTTTTGGAAAAAGGATTTGGAGGGCAAAGCCTGGAGGAAGTCGTGCTTGAAAATCCTTATGAAATCATTCCCGACTTCAAAGCATACACTTCAAAAATTAAGGAAGATGATTTGGCCACCATCATCTATACTTCCGGAACGACCGGTATGCCCAAAGGTGTAATGCTTTCCCATAAAAATATCATCAGCAACATCAAAGCGACCTTGACTTTGGTTCCCATCGATTACACCAAAACAGCCTTGAGTTTTTTGCCCTTGAGTCATGTATTTGAAAGAATGGTTACTTATACCAATATGACTGCCGGCGTTTCCATCTATTTTGCGAACGATTTACATGGCCTGGACGATGATTTCAAAGAGGTAAAACCCAATGTCTTCTCTTGTGTGCCTTTGGTCCTGGAAAAAATGGAAGAACGATTGGAAGCATTAACCAAGTCCGGACCTGTCTTTAGAAAAAAACTGGTGTCATGGGCTCTGAATACGGGCAGGAAATATGGCTTAAGAAGTCCTAAGAATGTTGGAAACAAATGGAAACGTTTTTGGGCAGATTTGTTGGTGTACCGAAGTTGGCGAAGAGCCCTTGGAGGAAATGTAGAGGCCATCATGGTTGGAGCTGCTCCCTTGCAGGCTGAATTGGCAAGACTTTTTAGCGCAGCCGGATTGCCCGTACGTGAAGGATATGGACTTACGGAAACTTCGCCCGTGATAAGTCTCAACCGCTTCGAACCGGGAGGATACCGATTTGGAACAGTTGGAATACCCATTCCGGGAGTGGAAGTTAAAATCGATCTTCCGGATCAGGATGGTGTTGGAGAGATCAAAGTTAAAGGCCCAAATGTGATGATGGCTTATTATAAAAATGAAGAAGCTACCAATCAGGTTTTGGATAAAGAAGGTTGGTTTTCCACCGGTGATTTGGGCTGTTGGTCCGAGCGAAAATTTCTGGAAATCAGGGATCGGAAAAAGGACATTTTCAAACTTTCGGATGGAAAATACATTGCTCCGGCCAAGTTGGAAGATTGCTAAAAAGAAGTCCATTTATCGATCAGGTTTTAATCTTTGGATATCAAAACCACACGTCATTGCATTGATAGTTCCGGATTTTGTACAATTAAAAACCTGGTGCGAAGCCAACAACATCCATTGGACGGCACCACAATTTATGGTCATCAACCCCAAAGTGGAGAAACTATTCAAAACCCTTTTGGACGATGTAAATGCAGAACTCACCCGACATGAACACATCAAAGGATTCCATCTAGCCTTTGAGCCCTGGACTACTGAAGAAGGTTTCATCACCGGCACCTTAAAGCCAAAAAGGCGTATCATCGAAGAGCGCTTTTCCAAAGAAATTGAAGAACTTTACAAAAAATAATCTCCCTTGATCGACATACACCTTACTTCCGAAAATTTACAATTGAACTACTGTGTTCAAAAGGTAACCGACCCTGCTAACGGAGGTCTGGCCGTCTTCATCGGAACCGTTAGAAATCATACCAAAGGAAAGGAAGTAATTCGGCTGGATTTTGAAGCCTACGAACCCATGGCTAAAAATGAAATGCAAAAAATCGCTGAAAGAGCCATAAACCAATTCGACATCAGCCACATCTGCATCCATCACCGAATCGGCAGCCTCCAAATCGGAGAAATCCCTGTCATCATCACAGTAGGTTCAGCTCACCGTGCAGCAGCCTTCGACGCCTGCCGCTTTGCCATCGACACCCTAAAAGAAACCGTCCCCATCTGGAAAAAAGAAGTGTTTGAAGATGGTACGGAATGGGTGGCGGCACATCCGTGAGCGGTTTGCGGGAATGCGGTGTGGGGTTTGCGGGATAAGGGAAAGGGGTTTCAAATATTATTTCCTATTCCTAAAGTTTTGTCCTTAAAAACTTCCTAAATCATAAAATTTATAAAGATTAGGTCAAGGGAAAGCCATTTTAGTTTTAGCTTGTATTATGGAAATTCCCATTTAGGAATTAATAGCAAACTTACCTGCCTGCATCAACCTTCCTTTTTTATCTATTATTTTATAAATATACATGCCATTTGGCTGCTGACTGAAATCTAAACTTTTTTGAAGCGTTGATTCGAATATCTTTACGCCGGAAACTGTAAAAACCCTTATAAGGTAATCATCAAAATTCAGCTGATTAAGATTTTTGAAAGATATTTGTCCATCGCTCGGATTCGGGTACAATACAAATTCTTCAGTATCAATGCCAGGACCTTCATCAACACCACTAAGCGAATCACAAGGACTATCAGGTAATGCTCCCAACCTATAATTGGGGAAGTTAGGTGTGCACCAACCGATATATGATTTAAGACGAAGACCATGTTGTCTCAGGTCACAATCAGCTCCTTTCCCATTGGGGTTATGGATAACATGAAGATGTTGAACTGAATTTGGAGCACTGATATAAATTTTACCATTTGGACCACGCATGGCTTGAAAAAAGTAAGAAGATAATCCACCACTAATAAATCCATCATAGCGAGCAACAACTGTTTTAGAGGAGGCGATATTGGAAGATTCCATATCAAACTGATAAACATTCAAGGTAGTGCTCACATATAAAAATCTGTTATTTTCAGAGAATGCAACACCGGAAGACAATATTGTATCTCCTGGAAATGTAATGTGATTTGCATTGCTTAGTTTACCTGAACACCGATCAAAATCATAAAGATAAAGTCCATTATTAGGATTCATTACTGCAAACTTTGACCCATCTGTGGAAAAAGAGGCTTGGCCTGTAAAAGTTAAATCATTCCACCATTTTCCAACTTTTTGACTGAATGGACCTTGTATTCCTTCCGGAGTGATTAAAAAGGTCAAGTATTCATTGGACTCACCACCTAAAATATATTTCTGAAGGATTAACCACCAATCTCTTCCATTCGCATGTTTAACTGCAGTTAAATTATCAGAAAGGGTGTCATTTAGAATTATTTGATTTTTATATTCGACTATTCCCTTCTCAAAACCGTTAAAGTTAATTTTTGAAACCCTCAAATATTCATACAAAGGATCAGCCTCACAAGCTAAACTAAAAAATAGAAGGCTAAACTATCTCAAGGGAAAAGGTAAGGCAATCATGCCTTGCCTGGTAAGCATCGTCATGACAATACCAATCAAAGATTTTACCAGGGTTCAAGCTATCACCATTTTCCATCAATTCATATTCACCGTTAAAAATCCCGCATCCGTTTGAAAAAAATAGAACCTTTCCATCCTCCTGAAATAGTCAGAGAAGACCCTAAATGTGCAGGTGTTTCATAATATTTTACAGTTGGATTAATGGGATGGTCGAATACCAATGCTGTACCGCCATATTTATTAATGGAATCATTTGGAGGATAACCTAACAGCCAGTTGTGGTCGTAGGATTGGCTGGAAAGTGATTGGAATGAAATGAGAAATAAAAGTACAAGTAGTCTCATTGGTTTAGTTTTCTTTTGAAGGACTACAATATAAGCATTTTAACGCTGCTGGATCAGCTATTTGAATGTAAAAAGTCAGGTTCTAAAAAAGCCAAGAACAAAAAAGTCCCCGTCGTGAGGTCGGTCATGACCGGCCCTTACTTATGGAATCTGCTACGAGCAAACGAGCAACGAGCCTCCGAGCCAACAAACTACAGCACCCTCCTCACCTTGTATGGTCGCTTATTCCTGACTTTCATAATAGGTTCGCATCAACATCTCAAGCACTATTCCGATGGTGATAAGTTGGATTCCACCTACTGCAAAATCCAAAGCAAGAATCAACGGGGGCGACCCCAGATATCGTAGCCCAGGATTTTTTGAACTAGCAAGTAAATATTGATAAGAAGACCAATACCAAAGGTGACAAAACCGATGGGACCAAAAAGGTGCATGGGTTTGGCCAGGTATTTTTTAAAAAAGACCATTAATATAAGGTCACTGACAACCTTGAAGGTCCTGTTGAGTCCGTATTTGGAAGTTCCAAATTGACGTGCATGGTGTTTTACCGGTTTTTGGACAATAGTGGCTCCATCCAAAACTGCCAAAACAGGAATAAAACGGTGTAATTCTCCATACAAACCCAAACCTTTGGCCACTTCAGAACGGAAAACACGAAGTGTACATCCGTAATCTCTTAGATGGACACCTGAGCTGGAACGAATGATCCAATTGGCAATTTTGCTCGGTATTTTTCTAAGAAACATTCCATCCTGACGATTGGCTCTTTCTCCAGCAACCACATCCCACTCTTCCTGCTCTGCCATTTCCAACATCCATGGAATATCGGTAGGGTCATTTTGAAGGTCGCCATCCATGGTAGCGATGAATTCACCGGAAGCATAATCAATACCTGCCATCAAAGCTGCCGATTGACCGAAATTTTTGCGGAATTGAACGATTTTCAAACGTTCGTCTTTCAAAGCTTTCAATTCACGGATGGTTCCGTCTGAAGAGCCGTCGTCGACATATACAATTTCATAATCCAACTCCTTCATAGCCTCCCGAATGGCAGTAACCAGCGGACGGATATTTTCTTCTTCATTGTATACACAAACGACTACGGATATTTTCGGCGACATTGGCTTCGTTTTGTTTGAAGCGGCAAAGGTAAGTACTGGAGGCTGGAGGCAGGTAACAGGGAGCTGTTTTTTAGATCATCTTTATCGACGTGTAGCTAAAAAATTTTATATATTTAATTTTTAAACCAATCTAATTGCTATGAAAAGTTCGTTTCTACTTCTGACTCTAATCTTTGTTATTGCTATATCCTGCAAAAAAGAAGAACCGCCGATTGAAGAAGAAAAATTTAGAAGCTTACCCAACCTCCCTGTAGGTTTTAATGTAGATATTAATAAGGACGGTACCGATGATTTACTTTTCAGGTTTGCGATTACCTGGAGTGGGCCGGATTCGATTCCGACCAAATATTTCGCATATGTTCGATCGGCTTATGACAGAAAGCACCTTTTTCTAAGAAAAGGATATGAAACAATCTTCATGGATGACCTTTCTCAAATCAAACCTGTTCCTGACACTCCTTATTATTGGCATGGAAAAGAACGAAATTCAGTTGCGGATCTAGGTAGGTTACAAAGTATAGATGGTGGGGAAAATTGGCCTTTGGAATGGACTCTCTACGCACCAGAGGTTAAAGACAGTTATTATATTGGCGTTTACCTACATGATTTTCAAGACAGACCCGATTCCCTTGGTTATGTCAAAATCTCCGTTGACCTGGAAAATTTTAAAATCACAGAATTGGAGACTGGAATGTTGTAAAATTACTTTGAAGCTAATACCGCAACCAAAACGCGACCCTCACCAACAAAATCAAAGCCGGCACTTCAATCAATGGACCTATCACTCCCGCAAAAGCCTGACCGGAGTTCAATCCAAATACTGCGATGGCTACTGCAATGGCCAATTCGAAATTGTTGCCCGCTGCAGTAAAGGCGATGGCAGCATTTTTATCGTAGGTGGCACCCATTGCTTTGCTAATGAAAAAGCCAATGAAGAACATGATGAGGAAGTAAATCAACAAGGGAACTGCCAAACGAAATACATCCATAGGCAATTGAACAATGAGTTCACCTTTTAAAGAAAACATCAAAATGATGGTAAACAAAAGTGCAATCAGGGTAATGGGACCAATGAATGGAATGAATTGATTTTCATACCAATCCTTCCCTTTCAATTTTACCAAAATCAACCTGGATAAAAAGCCCAGTAAAAATGGAATACCGAGGTAAATGGCCACTGATTCAGCAATGGTAGCGACTGAAATATCGACGATGGCTCCTTCCAATCCAAAATAGGGTGGCAAAACCGTGATAAATATCCAGGCATAAAAACTATAAGCAAAGACCTGAAACAAACTGTTGAGTGCAACCAAGGCTGCACCATATTCACTGCTTCCTTCGGCCAGGTCGTTCCAGACCAAGACCATGGCAATGCATCTTGCAAGACCAATCAAGATGAGTCCGACCATGTATTCCGGATAATCTTTTAAAAAGATAATGGCAAGGAAAAACATAAGGAATGGACCGACAATCCAATTCAACACCATTGAAAGACTCAAGATTTTGGTGTTTTTAAAAACAGTTGGCAACAAACTATAATTGACCTTCGCCAAAGGTGGATACATCATAAGAATCAATCCCAAAGCAATCGGAATATTGGTCGTCCCTACCCTACCGGCATCTATGAGTGTATTGATTTGCGGGAAGAAATATCCGATACCCACGCCGACTGCCATGGCCAGAAATATCCATAAAGTCAGGTATCGATTGAGAAAACTAAGCCTCTTCGTTGCCATATTCCATGTTTAATTTGGAAAAAACAAACTTCATTTCCGTTGCGACCTGTCGGTTTCTTTCAAGGTAAACTTCATCCTGATTTGCAGTCCTATCCGAGATTTTAGGATCTTCATATTGAATGGAAAATCTCTTATCTGCACCCTTCACCACAGGACAATTTTCGTCTGCATCATCGCAAACCATAATCGCCGCAAAGGCTTTTTCAGGATTGTAAAAATCATCATACACCTTTGAAAAACCGATGATTGGTGTCAAAAATGGACTGAATTTTATCGCCCAAACGGGATTATTGCCCTCTGCTATCAGCTTGGATTGAAAACCAACCTGATTCAAAACGTCTACGATTTTAGGGAACACCCTTGTACCTTCGGTACCACCGGAGTAAGTATCAATGCTTAAAACTCCGTAGTAATTTGCCCAGGCTTTTGCCCATACCTGAGCAAGGATGCTTCTCCGCGAATTATGTGTACAAATAAAATTGAGTGCCACCGGCTGATCTTGTTTTCTTTTGTACAAAACATAATCAGCCAGCTCACTCAAAATCAATTTGCGTTCAGGATTTATTTCCTCAAGCGAAAGAGATTCCATGAAGGATTTTAAATCCGGGTAAAATTGTTCGGTTTGAAATTCCATGCTCGAATTTAACAACAAGTTGAATTTTCTCCGCAACAGGCAGATTTTGAAGTGGTCAATTCTATCAATTGTTTTTTAACCTTCTCTACGGGTATCCCACAATTATCCTTGGCCAGACAGTCCGTTTTTTTGGTCACCAGCAGGAAATTATTGCCATCATAATCTAATCCAAACTTGCCGATGGTATCCCTTTGGTATTCTACCTCCACTTCATAATCTTCAAATCCAATGGCCTTTTCAGAAACGTCTATAATCTTTAGCAACTTGTCCGGATGAATCCTGTGGTCGTAATCATGGGAATACCACAACTGGAAATTGATCACATTTTCCTTCCTGACTGTTCCGCCGCAATCGATAAAATGTTTTTGCACCAAACCGACTTCTGTTACATGATAATGTGCAGGAACTGCCTCACCATCAGGCAATTGGAATCCGATTTGTTCTGACTTTTCAAGGATGGATTTTACTTCCGATAGTTTCATTCTAATATTGTTTTATTGCGATAAAGTAATGAATCAAGTCAAAAAATTTTAGCAGCAGGAGCCGCTTTGGTTTTCATCCAGGTTTAAAAAAGAGAATATGAGCTGTTTCATTTCCTTCCAATTTTCCATGTCAATACAATAACAAACACTGGTTCCTTCTACATTTCCTTTGATAAGTCCCAAATATTTAAGTTCTTTCAAATGTTGTGAAATGGTTGGCTGTCTCAGCCAATCTCTTCTACCAAATCCCCCCCAAATGCAGGCATTTATTTTTTAAAGATGTTGTAGCCAAATAGCCACCCTGGCAGGATGTCCCAAGGCCTTGGCTATGGTAGAAATTCGATTTTGTTGTTCTGTAAAAATCTCAGATTTGGAAAGTCCCATGTCTCTTTAATTGTTTTCATTGCAATATTAATTAAACATTATTTTTTTGAAAAACCAAAATATAAACAAAATACGAAAAAATGAATTGACATAATTAAAAAAAATAATTAAAAATTCAAATAAAAATTTTATATAAAAATACATTCATATAATTGCGAAAAATGATCAACATTTAAAAATAAAGAAGAAATATAGTTTTTCGTGTGGAAGTTAATTTTCATGTTTAAATCATTACATGAATTTGTAGTAAATGAGAAAATAATTAATGATTTATTTAAATTAATTACGAGTGATTTTAAATATTCAAACGAATTACGTTTTATTCCACCAGAAATGACGAGTGAGAATTTAAAGTTCCTCTTAATACTCCTTCATTCCTTCATGTTTCAAATGAATAAGGAGAAATGCAATGGAACCCAAAACGAATTTAATTCATTCCAAATATTAAGTAGGTTGATGGTAATTTCAAATCATTCCCAATCCTGCCGTCATGCAATGACGGCCTACTTTGGAATCCAGAGTCTAGTAAACGAGAAAACACCACGAGCAAACGAGAAAACGAGCAAGAAAAAGCCACGAGCAAACGAGCCCCCAGCTCACCCCCCAATCGTACTCATACTTTCCTTAACAGGGTGGCCTTTCAATCTTCTTTTTTCGGCTTCGTAACCATCTTTTGCACGGTGAGAGATTGCATCAAGAATATTTTAATTGTTCATCCAGAAGCAACCGGCACGCATGAGGTCTTTGATATTGAAAACCCCTTCATCATACAGAAGCAGAGTTTTCAGGCTTCCAACCGGAGTACTTACGAATCCTGTCGCAGGTTCCGCAAAATGTGCGACTGTAGGCTGCAATGATTCCAAAGTTCCCTTTAAATCCCGGGATCTTCCATTTCCTGGCAGTGGCATTAGGTCCATCATCCATTTTTTGGATGCCTTTAAAATGATTGGAGAGAAATCCAGTATTTTCAAATGATTCCACTTCAGGCTGGCATAATGTGCTCCTTCTCCATTGAAAGGCATCTCTTCAATAAATCAGACTTCTACCGAGGCCATTTTTCCCCAATTCCACCAAAAGGAACAAGGATCTTCAATGTTTTTATCTTTCATCACCACCGCGTTCACTTTGACCTGGATTTCAGCATCTAAAAAGTGCCTGGAAGGTTTGCATCACATTGGGCAATTCATCCCTTCTGGTGATTTCAAAAAAACGTTGGCGGTCGATGGTATCCAAAGAAAGATTTGACGGAAGAAATCCCAAGGTTTTTAAGACGGTCAATGTATTGATGTGTCAGTGTTCCATTGGTAGTGAGATTGAGCGAAAGACCCGGAATTTGACCCAGTCTTTCCAAAAAATTCAATCATGTCCTTACAGACAAGAAGGGCTCTCCTCGGTAATTCTTACCTTACGGAATGCCCATGTCCACACCAACAACCAGACGTTCCATTTCTTCATAAGACATTAAATCTCCCTTGGGAACATAATCGATTCCTTCAACAAGCATGCAATAAAAACAGCTGCAGATTACAACGATCCGTCACCGCCAGTCGCAGGTACTGAATGGGGCGTCCGTGATTGTCTGTAAGCTGAGTTGTCTGCATAAATTAACATTCCAATTCTCCGGCTTTGGGGTGTGGGAAATTATCCTTTTCTCCGGGCCTGTCTACCAGGCATTTGAAGTCTTTTTCTACTAAAATTTCGAGGTCGTTACCTTGTCCAGATTCCATTACAAAATGTAGACTGACCCTGATCCGTGTTTGCCCAGTCCTTTACAAGACTTTCCAGGCACTGAGATCGAAATCAAACCTTGTGAAAATTGGGCTTCCCACTCACTATTCACTCTTACACGGTACCCAAAATCCACTTCACCAGTCCAGTCTTTTCATAAACAGGATTGCCCTCACTTAAGTTTTTCACCTCGGTCTGGGTCAACCTGAATCGTACCGAATTCCCCTGTATCCTCAATTTCATTTTTATTATTTTTTGAAAGGTAAAATTACACTTACCCTTCCAATCTACAAGGCATTTGTAAATATAAGCAGGATGTTTTGTGCTTTTTTTTGTAAAAATTCACACAGTAAACTTATCGTTTAGTTTAAAAAAAATGCTTCAGAAGGCAGCAACAGGTCTTGTATTCAGGCAAGCATCATTGGTCCGAGCCACTTTCCTGGCGGAAAGTACGCCAAAATGAATGTCATGAATTCCTTCTTTACTGTGAGCATCCGGATTGATACAAATCGGAACGCCTTTTTCCATGGCATAAGGTATCCAAGGGCCAATCAAATCCAATCTCAGGGATGCGCATTCAATTTAATTCATGACTCCATTGGCCGCACAAGCATCTATATTTTTTGATGGTCTAAGGGGTAACCTTTCCTAGAAAGAAGTAACCTACCGGTCGGATGTCCCAAGATATGAGTGTAAGATTTTCGACTGCTTTTAAAACCCGATTGGTCGCCTTGTCCAAATCCCTTATTCAAATTGCTATGAACGGAAGCAATGATACAATCAAATTGGGCTAGAATTTCATCTGGATAATCAAGTGAACCATCATTCAAAATATCGGATTCGATTCCTTTAAAAATTCTGAATCCATCCATTCTTTGATTGAGCTTATCAATCTCTTCCCATTGTTGAATCAGACGATCTTCCTTGAGTCCATTGGCATAAGCAGATTTACTATGATCAGAAACCACAAAATATTCAGATCCCTGCTCCTTAATATAGGTGGACATTTCTTCCAGACTGTGCAGCCCATCACTATAAGTTGTATGGTTGTGCACCACTCCTAGGATGTTTTCCTCCTCTACAAGATCCGGCACCTGGCGTTTCATAGCCAGTTGAGAAAATAATCTTCCTCTCTTAATTCAGGCTCGAGGTAAGGAATTCCGACTTTTTCAAAACCTGATGTTCCTCTGCCAGATTTTTTAAAATCTGCGCCTTCAAAGTTCTTTATAAAAGCATTTAAAAAATCCTTTGTAGCCGTATACCTGAACTGTTTTTATTTGAACCAAACTCATTCGGACCCACAGGTATAAATTTGGACCGGAGTCTCTTTTGCGCTCAATGCTGACCAGCCATTTCAAATTTTTCCTTTTCCGTAGGAAGAAATCTTCTTTAAAAATATCAGCTGCCTCAATTTCCTTTCCAATCAAAATTTCAATCTGGTTCACCACATTGCATCGGCGTCTCATCTCTCCTACCAGTTCGACTGAAGTCCCGTTAGAATTTTTGCTCTAAGTGAATTCGCAAATCATAAGCCTCTTTCTCCAGACTTGCATAATGAAATTTATCCCTTGATTTTAAATGGTATTCCAGCTTTGCTTTAAGATCGTCTTGTGTCTTTTCCCAAATCCCTTCAATTCAATCAGGCGGTTCTCATTACAGGCATACAATAATTCACCAATGGTCTCAACACCCAAATCCCTTCCAAATCACCCAAACCTTCTTTGGACCAAATCCTTTGATGCTCAACATCTCCCTGCACCCCCTCCGGCGTCATTTCACGATATTTATCCAGCGTGGTCATGGTGCTTAGGTATCCAATAACGACCAATTTTATCTGCAATTGCTGCACCCACTCCTTTTATCTTTCCAATCTCTGCCCTGTCCATTTCAGCCAGCGGCTCTCCATTTTTCCTTAGGGTGATATAGGCATTATTATAAGATCTAATTTTAAAGGATTCTACTCCTGATGCAATTCAGATTTCCTAATTCCTTAAATGCATTTGCTATTTCTTTATTGGACATTTTTGAGCGGTTTGCGGTGTACGGTTTGCGGTGGTTGTGATAAATTATTTTTATGTGCTATTTTCTAGCAGAAACTATAGTTTGATAATCATTCTGCATGGTCATTTGTTTAAAAGTATAATTGTCTGATATTCAAATTCTTTTGTATTTCAATTCCTAATATTTTGGTTCACGCAACGGCCCGCGAAGGTTAAGCGCAACGGCGCAACTCAATGATTTGAATTTATTTCACCTTTCATTCCCTTAACCTGACATTGGCTCAAGGGGAAGGCAAGATGGTTTGTTTCCCCTCAAGGGCCAAACCAGTTTTCCTTCCCTTTCAAAGGGGAGGCAAAATGATTTCACTCCACCTCAAAAAAAAAGAATTCAAAAATCTAAATTCAAACACCTAAAATCAAAATTCATCACCCCCCGGCCCCCTCCAAGGGGGAGGCAAAATGCTTTGGTTCCCCTCAAGGGGGAGCAAGATGGTTTGGTTCCCCTCAAGGAGAGCCAAACAGTTTTCCTTCCCTTTCAAAGGGGAGGCAAAATGATTTCCACTCCACCTCAAAAAAAGAATTCAAAAATCAAAATTCAAACACCTAAAATCAAAAAACCTAAAACCTAAAATCTAAAATCCAAACCTTTACTTCACCCTCGTCATCATCCCAACATTCAAACCATGTTGCATGGCTCGTACGCGGTGACCATATTTCATATCATAAAACCACCAGCGGTAATCCATGCGGAGGTAATTATTGGTACCCATGTCCCAATAGGCCATGAGGTTAACATCGACATCAAAATATTTAGGAAAGAAAATGAAATGATGGGCAGGACCTTTGTATTCTTTTTCCGGCAATATATAATTGGAGGAGGCAAACCTTGGTCTCATACCCCAGCCGGCGATTGGCAAACTCATATTTCCTTCATAAAACCACTTATCGGAAGGGTCATTTTTATAAGTAAAGCCTCCGGTGATGGCCAAGGTCGCCTGGGCATCAAATTGGTTGGTCCGTGAAGCACTTCTGTTGCTGAAATTAATTTTCAGAGTTGCACCTATAAAGAAGTTGAGCTTGTTTTCTGAATGAATCTGGGAAAGATACATCTGTCGATAGGCAACCTGATTCAAATTTAGTTTTGAAATATACTTGGCGCCATTGGTAAGTTCCCCAAAGGCATATTCTGCCCGACCTCGATTAATCACCTGGCTGTTAAATCCTTCATATTCTAGGTGGGCTTGCAATACATATCCACGATATCGCAAGGCAGAGGTAAAAGCATCCTTTGATTGATAATAATTGATTCCTATCCCAAAGGGAATGTAATCCATCTCAGGTTCCTCCTGAGCATGAAGTGTTTGCAATCCTGCAAAAACGGATATTAAAAAAATCCAAACCTTTTTCATCCTAATTGCTCCTTTGGTTCGTAAGTTTGGCGAAAGTAATAAGAAATTCGGCTCTATGGAAAACAAATCTTTGCCTTCAGAAGGAACCTTGAGAGGTGTGGTCGACCTTGGAACCAATACCTTCCATCTATTGATTGTGGAGTTTATGCCTGGCGGCGAAATGAAAATCATTTATCGCGAGCGAATTTTTGTAAAATTAGCAGAAGAGAGTATTCAAAAAATTGGAAAAAAAGCCATGCAAAGGGCTTTGGATGCGATGTCGCATTTTCGTCAAAAATTGGACCTCTACGATTGTAAAGACTTTAAGGCTTTTGGAACTGCAGCACTTAGAACTGCTTCCAATGGAAAAGAACTGATAGAAACCATTAAAAAAGAATCGGGCATTCCGGTACAATTAATTGATGGTAAGGAGGAAGCTCGATTGATTCATCTTGGTGTAAGTCAGGCAGTTCCTCAGGATGATGAAAAACAAATCATTATGGACATTGGCGGGGGATCAGTGGAATTTATTATCGCCAATAAAAACAAGGTCTTCTGGTCTGAGAGCTTTATGGCAGGCGTAGGAATTTTATTTAATGAATTTCATAATACGGATCCTATTTCCAAGGAAGATATAAAAGCAGTAAATGAATACCTTGATGAGGTATTGGAACCTCTTTTAACCGTTTTGAAAAAAGATTCAATTCATATTTTAACAGGTGCCTCTGGTGCATTTGAAACCATTTTGGATTTGATGGACCATGAACGGGTCGATGAAAATTTTGCCATTTTAAAAGTGGAAGATTTTCCTTCTCTTTATAAAAAAATCCTGAAATCGACCCTCGAAGAAAGAAAGTCAATGCCTTCTATTCCGCTTGAAAGAGTAGAAATGATTGTAGTATCTGTGATTTTAGTCCAATGGTTACTCGACCATGCACCGATTGAAAAAATCTATGTTTCAGGATATGCTTTGAAAGAAGGAATGTTGGTCAGTTAATTGTCTTTCCAATATTGTAATTCTACAAAAAATCGGCTATCCCTTGCGCCCAAAACTTTTGCAGTGCGGGCGGAGAGAACTACTTTGACATTATCAGGATAAGCAGAATCAGGTATCCTTCCCAACACTCTTACATAAGCAGTTTTGCGGGTCATCGGATTGGCAACTAAAATGACCGAGCCAATGGGTGCTTCTCGGTGCAAGGCAAATAATTCATGTGATTTTTTCAATTGTTCTTTATGCCAAAAAGCTGCTCCACGCTCACTGACCAACAATTTATCAGTTCCCTGAGATTTGAATTTTAAGGACAATTCCTGACTCTTCAACAAAAAAGGATCATTTTTTGCCTTTTGCAGGGTATCGGGGATACCAACAATTTCCATACAACCCACATAGAGTGGTTGTCCAATGGTAATATTGATGCTGTCCATATGGTTCCATTTGGACAGGGTATCGACGCTTAGGTTGTAAAACTGTTTTGAAATACGGTAAAGGGTTTCACCTTTTTGGACAATGTGGTAAACAGGAACTTCCTTCCATTTATACCTTTGTTCAGGAGCTTTTCTGGTTACCATCCTGTCGGGAATGGGAACCCTGATTTCTTGTCCAATGCTGGCAGTGGCAGGATTTAAATCGGGATTGTAAAAAAACAAATCCGGTGTACTTAGACCGTAAAACCTGGCAAGAGAATACAAGGTTTGTTTTTTTTCGAGTCGATGCTTAAAAATCTTTTCCCCGTAAAAGTCTATATGTAAAAAGATAGTATCTTTAGCCGTCAGGAAATGAGTACTATCGCCCGTACCAAACAATGAAATACTCATACAGGTAAACACCAAAAAGGGAAATAGTCTTAATCTCAATTGCATTACTTTCTACTTTGATTTCCAGCCCCAAAAGTAGAAATAATCTTACATCTTTTATTCCTTGTGAATAAGACTGTACTGAATACGTGAATTTCTAAAAATGAAGACACTAATTGTCATTCCTGCCAGGTATGAATCCTCCAGATTTGAAGGAAAACCCCTGGTAGAAATTGCTGGAAAATCCATGATCCAAAGGGTATATGAGCAGGCAAAGGCCTGTAATTTAGCCTCAGATGTTGTCGTTGCCACTGACGATAAACGAATATTCGATCATGTAAAATCCTTTGGGGGTGGGGTAAAAATGACCTCAAAGGAACATCAAAGTGGTACTGATAGATGTGCAGAAGTAGCCGTGGAATTTCCTGATTGCGATTTAGTCATCAATGTTCAGGGCGATGAACCTTTCATTCAACCGGAACAAATAGATGAATTGATACAATTCCTTATCGATAATCCGGATTTGGATATAGCCACTCAAAAGAAAAAAATAAGCGATTCCGACGACCTTTTCAGCCCAAATGTTGTAAAAGTTACCAGTACAACCGACCATAGGGCATTGTACTTTAGTAGAGCACCCATTCCTTATTTTCGGGGGCTTTTGGGCGATGACTGGTGTAAAAAATGTGATTACTTCAAACACATCGGGATTTATGGTTTTAAAAAAGAAGTTTTGATCCAAGTACACCATCTTCCGGTTAGCAATCTTGAAAAAACTGAGTCTTTGGAACAACTTCGATGGCTCGAAAATGGTTACACTATCGGAGTGATGGAAACCAATTTCACTTCTATCGGAATTGACACCCCCGGTGACCTCAAAAAAATTCAACCCTTTTTAACTTCCTGACAGCAACTGGACCACCTGCAAAAAAAGAGGTACTCCGGTTTGAACTCCCTTTGACTCATTTCAAAGGTTATTTTACCTTTGGCGCCATTATAAAATCAAAATCTCGAATTCATGTTGATGACAAAAGCCTACAGCTCCCAGGAATTGATGGAAATGGAAGATCGTTATGGAGCACATAATTATCATCCGCTTCCGGTAGTACTTTCGAAAGGTGAAGGAGTTTTCGTTTGGGATGTGGAAGGCAAAAAATATTATGACTTCTTATCTGCCTATTCTGCAATCAACCAGGGGCATTGTCACCCACACATCATAGATGCCATGATCAATCAGGCTCGCACCCTGACCCTGACATCGCGTGCCTTTTACAATGACATGTTGGGAAAATTTGAAAAATACATCACCGAACTTTTCGGTTACGATAAAGTTTTGGCCATGAATTCAGGAGTGGAGGCAGTTGAAACTGCTTTGAAACTTTGCAGAAAATGGGCTTATAAGGTTAAAAATGTTCCTTACAACGAAGCAAAAATCATTTTCGTCACCGGAAATTTCCACGGTAGAACCATGGCAGTTATCAGTGGTTCGACCGACCCAAGTAGTACTTCCCACTATGGACCCTACATGCCAGGTTGGGAAATTATTCCCTACAATGATCTGGAAGCTTTGGAAGAAGCAGTGAAAGATCCAAAAGTTGCAGGATTCTTGGTAGAACCAATTCAGGGAGAAGCCGGTGTTTTTGTTCCGGATGACAACTACCTACCTGAAGCATTCAGGATTTGTAAAGAAAACAATGTACTCTTCATAGCAGACGAGGTTCAAACCGGAATTGCTCGTACAGGAAAAATGCTTTGTAGTGACCATGCAGGCATCCGTCCTGACATTGTCATCTTAGGAAAAGCACTTTCCGGAGGAGCCATGCCGGTATCAGCTGTTTTGGCTGATGACGAAATCATGTTGACCATCAAACCAGGAGAGCATGGTTCGACCTTTGGTGGCAATCCACTTGCATGTGCCGTTGGAATGGCAGCCCTGGAAGTTGTAATCGATGAGAAACTTGCTGACCGTGCCGAATACCTGGGCAAAATCTTCCGTGAAAGAATGCAAAAGTTGGTTGACAAATCTGATTTAGTCAACTTAGTAAGAGGAAAAGGTCTTTTAAATGCAGTGGTTATCAACGACTCTGAAGACAGCAAAACAGCATGGAATATTTGTGTGAAATTGGCTGAAAACGGATTGCTTGCCAAACCTACGCATGGAAACATCATTCGTTTTGCTCCACCTTTGGTAATGACAGAAGAGCAAATCGAAGAGTGTGCGAACATTATAGAAGAGACGATTTTATCTTTCGAAGCATAAAATCATCCCAATTAAGGTTAATAACACTTAAATAATGAAGGAAGGGCAAACTTTTTGTCCTTCCTTCGTTTATATTGGAAGTTTGTAAAAAGAAATCTTTGAAAATTTCGAATATGAAAAAATGGATTTTTGGATTGGGTTTGTTCTTTTTGAGTTTGACTCAGACCCAGGCAGCCTACATTCTTATCCCTATGGATGCCGAATCTCAATCCAATCACCTCAAAGCTTATGGAATTACCTACTGGGTATTGGACAAAGGAGTAGAAGCTTGGTGGTTTTTAAATTACAGAGGAGGAAGTTTCTGTTTCCAGCAAAGTCCTGTTTTTGAAAAAGAATGTAAAACCAGAGGTGTTAATTACGAAATAATAGCTGATGCTCAGTTTGCCAACATCGTAAATGAAATTGGCAATCCCGAAGTGAATATGGACGCCATCAAACTTGAAGTTGCACCAAAAATTGCCGTTTATACTCCCGATGTTAATCAATATGGAGACAAGGTTCAACCTTGGGACGATGCCGTGACAATGGTACTGACCTATGCAGAAATTCCCTACGAAACCATTTATGATAAGGATGTTTTAGGTGAAAAATTGCACTTGTACGATTGGCTTCACCTCCATCATGAGGATTTTACCGGACAGTACGGTAGATTCTATCGCTCCTATCATAACACCGCCTGGTATCAGGAACAGGTGAGACGATCAGAAGCAGATGCCAAAGCCATGGGTTTTAATAAGGTATCAGAATTGAAATTGGCAGTAGTAAAAAAGATCAGAGAATATGTTGCAGGTGGTGGATTTATGTTTGCCATGTGTTCAGCAACAGATACTTACGATATCGCACTTTCTGCAAATGGTACCGACATCTGTGCAGAGATGTACGATGGTGACCCTGTTGATGCAAACGCTCAGGAAAAATTGGATTTCAGCAATACTTTTGCTTTTGAAAATTTCCAATTGACCAGAAATCCTCTGGAATACGAATATTCAACCATTGATAACAATCGTGGCAGAAATGTAAATCCTGAAAATGATTATTTCACCTTATTTGATTTTTCAGCAAAGTGGGATCCCGTTCCAACCATGCTGACTCAGTGTCAGACCAGAACCGTAAAAGGATTCATGGGACAAACTACTGCCTTTGTAAAGGATTACATCAAACCCAATGTGCTGATCTTAGGTGAAAACAAACCTGCCAATGAGGCAAGATATATTCACGGAACTTTTGGAGAAGGATTCTGGACCTGGTACGGAGGACATGATCCGGAAGATTACAGACACTTTGTAAATGATCCGGAAACAGATTTGAATCTGCATCCTACTTCACCGGGTTACAGGCTTATTTTAAATAATGTCTTGTTCCCTGCAGCCAAGAAGAAAAAAAGGAAGACTTAATAGACGAGTGTAGCAACTTTAAAGAAAAAGGGCGGTTGATCTCATTGCAGGGTTCAGCCGCCCTTTTTACATTTGTAAAAGTTTAAAATCAAGCTGTTTTGAATAAAAAACATCAAAAGCATAGCAATCTATCTAAACCAAAAGGAGGCCAGTTTCATAGGCGCGAGTGGGCCATTTTAGGTACCAATTGCAACACCATAAAAAAACTTTCCAAAGACCTTTATAAGTCACTTCAATCCAAATACAAGGTCGGATACGTGGATGCCGACCATCAAAGTGGAGATGAGGACATTGATATTCAGTTCAATCAAATATTGATGGACCGAATCAATTTTTTTCAATTTCAGACCAACACAGGTATTAATTCCTTTCATTACAAAGAATGGTTGAGTGAGTTGGATTTGGTTTTGGTCAATGGAAACCATTTCAAAGGTCTCAATCAAATAATAGTTTTGGATCCGGCAAAAAAGGATTCACTACAACGGAAATTAGACAGGCTGGATCAGGTAGTTGCCTTTATTAAAACCGAGAAAGACCAGGAGGTATATGATTTTTTAAAAGAAAAAATAAGCAACTGGAGTGAGCTACCGGTTTTGGACATAAAAAATATTGACAAAATAGCAGATGTAATCAGGTTAGACCTTTATAAAGACAGGCCCGAACTGTTTGGATTAATCCTGGCAGGTGGTAAATCTACCAGAATGGGAGTAGACAAAGGCGGTTTGATGTATCATGGTTTACCCCAAAGAGAATACGCTGCAAAACTGGCATCAAAGGTTTGTAAAAATGTATTTCTTTCCTGCAGACCTGACCAGGAAGACCTTTTACAAAAAGAATATCCTGCCATTCCGGATACTTTTTTGGGACTGGGTCCTTATGGAGGAATCTTGTCAGCATTCAGAGAATATCCGGATGTTGCCTGGCTTGTGATGGCTTGTGATTTGCCCTTGGTTGATGAGGCTGTTTTAGGGAAATTGGTAGAAAACAGAGATCCCGGAAAAATTGCAACCGCCTTTCACAATCCGGCTACTAATTTCCCGGATCCTCTTTTGACCATTTGGGAGCCAAGAGCTTATCCACGTTTGCTTTCATTTCTTGCTGAAGGTTATTCCTGTCCCAGAAAGGTGTTGATCAATAGCAACATTGCAGAAGTAGATAGTGGAGATGGGAAATTTTTAAGAAATGCGAATACTCCTGAAGAGGCAAAATTGATTAAAGACATGTTAGATAAAAATTAGGCCTGTATTATTTAGGAATTAAATCTTTCGGATTACCTGTAAATACCACTAACTTTAAAAAATATTCTTCTACATTACTCCTCTAAATTTTTGACCATGGGATTTTTAAATGAATTTAAAAAATTGTTTTTCGGTGCTAAATCAGTGACCAAATCCGCAGCTGACAAAGCAATGGAATCTGGTAAAGAAAAAGCTGCCGAATTTGCTGATAAGGCTAACGATTATACCAATAAAGCCATAGACGAACTGGAGGAAATGAGCAAAAAAGCTCAGGAAAAGGCCGGAGAATCCTGGGAGAAGACCAAAGACTATGCAGAAGAAGTAGGAGAAAAGGTTTTAAAAAAATCGGACGAATTCTGGGACAAAGCCGAACAGAAATACAAGGATTTATTGGGTGATGATGAAGAGGCAACCGAGACTTCAGAAGCGACTTTTAAAGAAAGTCCAACTGAAAACTTCCATACTGAAACTCCCAAAGAACATACTGCATTTTCAGAGGAGTTTGGAGAAGAGCCTGTTTCAAGAGCAGGAAACAAAACTGCTGAGTCTTTAGAAAATCTTGGCAAAAAGGTTCTTGAAAAGTCAGACGAAATCAATGAAAAGCTTGCTGACAAAGCAGGACAGGCCTGGGACAAAACCAAGGACTATTCTGAAAAAGTTGGAGGTATGCTTTTTGAAAAAGGATCTGACCTTTACGAAAAGGCCAAAAAATATGCAGAAGAATCAGGTGAAAAGCTGGAAGATTTAATTGAAAAAGCAAACAAGGCAGCACAGGAAGCTGAAGATAAAGTCAATCAAAAGGGAACAGAATTCAGTGAAAAAGTTCATGATACCAAGGAGACCTTTTTTGATAAACACGACGACTTCTTTTCAAAAGCGCAACGATATGCAGATGGTGACAACCATGCATTTGACAAAAAACCAAGGGTAATTGTAAATCCGGATCAAAAGAAAGGGGAGACTTCATCAAAAGAAGAACGATTCAATGAACTTTTGGAAGGTCCTGGCGATAAACCTAATAATAAAGGTTCCATTAAAGGTTTTGACGATACAGATGGCGATGGAGATTCCCTAATTGATGACGCAATTGTGGAAGAATAAGGTTAGGATTTCCTTCTTTTGGATATTTGCTTTTTAATGCAGACTTTTGACCATTCTTGGATTGATTCAAAACCTTTTTTGATTTTTTTAGTATAATCCTTTGAGACTACATGTT
The DNA here is from genome assembly GCA_041392845.1 of Saprospiraceae bacterium. GTDB lineage: Bacteria > Bacteroidota > Bacteroidia > Chitinophagales > Saprospiraceae > JAGQWW01. The sequence continues at coordinate 32,476 of JAWKLG010000024.1, forward strand.
TATGTAGTGTCAAAAAAAATAATCAAAAAGAGAAGCGGAGGTTATTTAAATTGTATACATGACTATTATTATCCTCGCGTTCTTAACTGCATTTGCACTAACTTACAACGCCATTCCGAGCATAATCCGGATTGCCAGGATAAAAAACCTGACAGACGAGCCGGATGAAAGGAGATCTCACTCTGAAAGTACGCCTTCACTTGGTGGCATCGGAATCTTTGCCGGTGTGCTTTTTTCTACCATTCTATGGACTCCCTTTAATGTTTTTGGCGATCTACAATACATCTTATGTGCCTTTATTATCCTTTTTCTAATCGGTGCAAAAGATGACATCGACCCCATTACGCCTTATAAAAAATTGATTGGCCAAATCCTCGCTGCATCTATCTTAGTCTTTAAATCCAATGTAAGGCTAACCAGTCTTCAGGGAATTTTTGGTTTTTATGACTTACCTGATTTTGTATCCATCTTGCTATCCATTTTTACCATTCTGGTAATTATCAATGCTTTCAATCTAATTGATGGAATCAACGGTCTTTCAGGAAGTATCGGAACTTTGATTTCCATCACCTTGGGTTCCTGGTTCTTTTTAGCAGATCATTTGGCTTTGGCTATCCTGTCATTTTCTCTTGCCGGAGCTTTGGTTGCCTTTTTAAAATTCAATATTACCCCAGCTAAAATATTTATGGGTGATACCGGCTCCTTATTCCTCGGAGTCGTCTGTGCCATTCTGGCAATTAAGTTCATAGATATTCAGGATGCTATGGATCCGGTGGGTCCATTTGCCTTGAAAGCAGTGCCAGCGGTTGCGATAGGTATTCTCATTCTTCCTTTGTTTGACACCCTGCGGGTTTTTACAACCAGAGCCCTCAAAGGTAAATCACCGCTTTCTCCTGACAGAAATCACATCCATCATTTATTGATAGATTATGGATATTCTCACATGCAGGCTACCGGAATTTTGGTGAGTGTCAATATCATTTTCATAATAATGGTATTTACACTACAAGGAATAGGAAGTTTAAATCTGATTTTGGTTACCCTGGGACTTGCTACCCTACTCTCTTCCAGTCTGTTTTTCGCAGTGAGAAGAAAAAAAATCAGGGAAGCTGCTGAAAAAAAAGAAAGTAAATCCTCTTCCAAAAGCCCTTCAACTTCAACCAGCAATGCTTAAGTTCCTCTTGGTTTTTTTGGGTGGTGGACTTGGAAGTATGTTTCGTTTTGGAATTGCAGAATTGGTAGATGGTTTAAAAATCCAATTCCCAATGGCCACCCTGCTCGCCAATATCATCAGTTGTTTTATCCTTGGTTTTTTATTACAACTATTATGGCATGATCAACTTAGCGACACTTACAAGTTTTTATTGGTAACCGGCTTTTGCGGCGGTTTCAGTACTTTTTCTACATTCACAGGCGAAACCTTTCTTTTGGCAGAATCAGGCAACTACCTCATGGCAGTATTGAATATTCTGGGAAGCCTTCTCATCTGTTCGATTGCACTATATTTAGGCATCAAAGCCAGTCTTGCCATTCATTGATTTTTTTATTTCCTTTTCTTTTTAAAAAAGCGTTTTAAAAGGAAAATAAATCAGGTTAAAAATTCGAACTTGCCCTCGAATTATTCTGTTATTTTGACCAGCCAAATGAAATCAATATTATGCACATCAGACCATTTCATGCCCTGTACCCTAAATTGAAGTACATCACCTCCTCCGACAGCTTTTTTGGTTCTGTCAAGCAGGATTATCCCGATTATAAAAGGGCAGGTATTTTTGAAAAAACAGAAAAAGAAGGCTTTTACCTTTACAGCATCAAAAGCCCACGCAAACAATACAACGGTCTTATTGCCACTTCCGATATCAATGATTACCTGGATGGCAGCATTTTAAAACATGAACAGACTCTTACCTCCCTTGAGCAGGTTCAGTTGGATCTTCTCTTTAGAAGAGGTGCCACTGTAAAGCCGGTTTTGCTTACTTATGACACGGTAGATTCAATAGAAGAATGGTATGAGACATTTATGCATAGGAATGAACCATTTTTTGAATTGGATTTTGAAGAAGAAGGTCAGCATCATAAAATCTGGTCTATCAACAAGGCTGAAGATATATCAGAATTACAGACCTTATTTTTAAATAATATTCCAAAAACGTACATCGCCGACGGCCATCACCGCTCATCTACTGCTGCTTTGATGTACGAACGAAACAAACATAAAGATCCGGAAAGGTACCGTTACTTCCTTACAGCCTATTTCTCTTTTAGGGATTTGGAAGTGTTGGATTTTAACAGGGTAATCCGAGACTTGGGAAACAATTCCCTTTCTTCATTTATGGCACACCTTTCAAAAGTATGCGAAATCAAACCTTTGAAAAAGGAGTCCAAACCGAAAAGAAAACATGAATTGACCATGTTGGTTAACAAAGAGTGGTACCGACTCCGTTGGCGGAAAAAAGCGCTGAAAGGAATCGAGGACCCTGCCTCCCTTTTAGATGCTTCTTTGCTGGAACATTTGGTATTGGATCCCATTCTTGGAATCGATGATGCGAGAACCGACAAACGCATCAAATATGTTGAAGGTGTGAAAGGAATGGACAACATTACCAACATAGTTAATCGTGGACACCAAAGGGTCGGATTCTTTTTGTATCCCGTTGAAATGGAGGATTTTACCTTCATAGCTGATGCCGGTTCGACCATGCCTCCAAAGAGTACCTGGTTTGAGCCAAGAATGAAGAATGGAATTATTGTTCAAGAGTTATAATTTCTGGCAAAAAATTAAAAATTGAATTATCTTTGCGCCTCAAATTAGGTCATTGAAAAAGCACCTTTGGCTTAAATTGCAATAAACATTTGAATATCAATATTTTATAACCAATAATTTCAATAGTAAAAGTATTTAAATATGCTAATCGTTGAAGTAAAAGACAGTGAAAGCATCGACCAGGCATTGAAGCGTTTCAAGAGAAAATTTCAGCAATCCAGAATATTGCAGGAAGTTAGAGGTAGAAAAGAATTCAGAAAGCCTTCCGTTGAGAAAAGAAACCAAAGGTTGAAAGCAGAGTACCGCAATGAAAAAATGCGCGAAATGGAACTGTAAGGTTCATTGATAAGAAACTTATCGAGAAAGGATTTGCCAATGGTGAATCCTTTTTTTTTGCTTTTGGCTGTTGGCTGTTGGCTATTGGCCGTTAGCCGTTGGCTATTGGCTAATGAACGAAAAGCTCGTCATTCGTAATTCGTAACTCGTCACTTAAAATGGGGAATCTTACTGGTCTGAAGACCTGCATGTACTCTAGATACAATTCTGAAGAATTGTACCAGCCACTTCGCCAAAAGCCAACAGCCAACGGCCAATAGCCAACGGCCAACAGCCAACAGCTACCTCACCACTGTCACCGTGCCCTGCTGCTCCACCAACTTCCCTCTTGGTTCCTTGTACTTGACCTGGACGACGTAAACTCCGGCGGGGACTGCTCTGCCTGAATTGTTTTTTAGGCCATTCCATCCTTCACGAGGATCAGTGGTTTGGAAAATGAGTTCGCCCCAACGGTTCCAGATGTTGAGTTGAAATTCTTTTACTCCATCCATGATGCCGACTCCGGTGAATTCATCGTTTTGAGAATCGTTGTTGGGAGAGAAAGCAGTTGGAAGGAAAAAGGTTACATCGGGAATGACGTCGAGATAACGATACAAAGTATCCTTGCAACCTTGCTCATGACGCACAACCAGACGTACTTCATGCAGACCGGTATCACGAAAAGTCACTACCGGATTAAGCTCAGTAGTCCTCGTTTCATTGTCAAAAAGCCATTCACGGGCAATTGAATTCAAGGATTGGTCTGTGAAATAAACGGTATTGTTTAATCGACTCAGGTAAGACGGGCTGAAATTAAAATCCGCAACCGGGCTGGCCTGGATCTCAATCAGATTAGCAAAGGTAGTATCTGTTCGACAACCAATTGGTGAAGTGATGTCTACCTTCACATCAAATATCCCGTCTGTATTAAAAATGTGGGTTGGACTTATCTCATCTGAAAAATTTCCGTCACCAAAATCCCAGCGGATTTGATAAGTCTCATCAATCGGAAAACTAAGGTTGTTGAAAAAAATCTTACCCGGATTACATCCTATAAAATCACTGGGTGAAATGATAATCAGGTTGGGAACCGGAAAATAACTTACGAGTTTACTTATCTCATCTTCACATCCATTTTCATCAATCACCGTTAAGTTAACCGGAAGGTTGCCTGGGTCTCTGTAAATGTGCTTTGGACTTCTTTCTGAGGAAAACTGAGCATCTCCAAAACTCCAATTGTGGATATCAATATCCGTATTGTCCACCTGACTTAAATTGGTAAAGGTCACGGGGCCTGAGATGCAAGTATCATATTCAAAGGAGAAATCTGCTGTCAATTCCGGGAAAACCCTAATCTCAACATATGCAGTATCGCCACAATTGGAATTGGGATTCAAAAGAAGTTTTCCAAAATAAGTATTGGGTCCGGGAAAATCGATGGTTGGACTCCAATTATTATCCGTAATGGTTTGACCATTGATTTCAAATTCCCATAAATAATCATTGATAAAATTCCGCTGAAAACTTTGATTGTTGATTTGAATCAGATTTTCACCGCATGATTTTATTAGAAATGAATCGGACGATAAGACCTCATCTGACTCCATTCTCGCTACAACAGTAGGTTGACAATTGGCTACATTGAATTGAAAATCCCTTCTTATCCTGCTCAGTGGCCTGCCGTTCCTGTATTCAGTAGCACAAACTCCAACCACAAATTGTCCAAGCAACTTTGGTGTTCCTGTTATCAATCCGGTACTTGCATTTATGCTTATAATAGGATTTCCTGCCATGGGTTGAGCCGCTGAATAAGTAGGAGAGACGAAATTTACATTCATAAATGGTGGCGGACAGGCCGGGTCAGGTCGAAAACCATCACAATCATTAGCACCACTTCCAAATCCCGATCCACCTCCAACCAATGGACTGCAAAATTCATAGACAATTTGATCTCCGTCCAAATCGAAAGCACTGTGATCAAAACCCAATGGCTCGTTGTTGCAAATTACAACAGGTGGAAAGTTATTGAAGACTGGAGAACTGTTACATACTTCTTGTGCGTATGGCGTAATTTCAATAGCAAAGGTAGCACCGATATCATCTGGTCTTTGAATGTTTTGGATGGTAGCATTCCTGCAACATCTTTGATAGACAATATGATATGACATGGTACTTCTTGGAAGCGTCAATTCAAAAAGGTAAATTCCTTCCTGCACACAAATACCCGACGGAACCTGAAGACATGGATTTCCATTATCAGCAGGAATGTTCCTAATATTCGGTCTAATGGATACATACTCATGGAGAAACTGAGTATAGGGTTCTCCATTTCCCAAATATACCGTCACCGGTGCCCTCGAATCAAATTGGTCCCCTCTTGGGTCACTACAATCCCGGTAAATTTTCATGGTAAACCGATAGCGGTCATTCCCCAAACATTGATAGGAAATATCTCCACCAATAATATGGTAGGCATCCATTTTTATAAAAAAGAAAAACAACAATGAAAGGGTAAACCATTTTTTCATACAGGAGAAATTCAGTTAATCATCACTAAATTGAGGAAAAAAATCAGGATTTGACCTTAAAAGACCAGGTAAGCCGTGCACGGGACACAAGTTCCCCGCTTTTTTGAATTCCTTTTACATTAACGGTGATGGTTTGTCCTTCTCCTGTTTGATAGGCTTTATCAATTACTTCTATGATTGCCAATCCTTCTTCACAACTGAAGGTCGTTAAGGAGGTCGCCTTTTTTAAAAAATCAATTTCAAATCCGGTCACCAACATCGACATTTTAGGTCTGCCGGCAATGGCGGTCGTGACCAAAAATCCGGTACAAAGTTCAGCTGCCGCTGCCTGTGCTGCGAAATAAATAGACCGAAACGGGTTCTGCGTCCTCCAGGTAAAAGGAATATTCACACTACATGCCTTGTGTTCAAGGCTTTTGACACGAATTCCAAACCAAATCAAGGAAGGAAGTTTTCCCAGAAAAAATAAAACAAACTTCCATCTGGTTTTTAAATCCTTCATATGCTTTTGAACAGCAGGATCCTGAAGGTTGAAAGATGATTTTGTAGACATTCTTATAGTAATAATTTATAGCAAGATACTTATTTTTAAATGCAGTAAAAGATATGGGACTTTTTTGAATCTTTCCATGAGGAATTAAAATTCCAGATTTATAATTCATAGTTTTGCAGCCTCCAACATCACAGGGGTGCTGAACTTCGGGTTTAGCTGAGATGATACCCTTAGAACCTGCCCGGGTAATACCGGGAAGGAAGTGAGTCAACAGGATTTTTGATTTTTGCTTACAGGTCCGGATCCATGGATCATTACCTGCAAACAGAAATCAGAAATCGTCTCTCCCTGGGATGAGTGGATATTAATTCACTTAACCCAAAATGTATCATGCAAAAGTTTATTTTTTTCACTTTCATCATGCTTGCCGGCTGGGCCGCAACTGCACAAAATAATCTATTAGAAGGAAAAGTCACCGATGAAAATGGGCAGGCACTTCAAGGTGCAACCGTCTTTATTCCGGATTTAAAAAAAGGAGCCTCCACCGACTCCAAAGGTCATTTTTTAATCGACAACCTCAATCAGGGTAAATACCTGGTTAAATTTTCTTACGTAGGATATGTCGGCTTCCAAAAAGAAATCACCTTAAAAGAAGGTACCAACAATTTCGACCTCCAAATGGAACCGGGTTTTATCAACTTTGATGAGTTAACGGTTTTAGCAACCAGAGCAGGTAAAAATGCACCCTTCACCTACACCAATTTAGACAAAAACGAATTGGAGAAAAACAATTTAGGGCAGGATGTACCCTTCCTACTCCGGTACACCCCATCAGCAGTTGTCACTTCTGATGCTGGTACCGGCATCGGCTATACCGGCATTCGGATTCGAGGCTCCGACCCTACCCGCATCAACATTACCATCAACGGAATTCCTTACAATGATGCAGAATCTCAAGGTGCATTCTGGGTGGACTTACCGGACTTTGTTAGTTCGGCCAACGATATTCAGATTCAAAGAGGAGTAGGTACTTCAACCAATGGCGCAGCAGCCTTCGGAGCCAGTATCAACCTCAATACCAATACTTTACATCGTGAACCATACGGTGAAATCAATGGCAGTATTGGTTCTTTTGGCACTTACAAAACCAATGTAAAGGCAGGAATTGGACTAATCAACGGATTTACCTTGGATGGCCGCTGGTCCACCATTCAATCAGATGGATTTATTGACCGTGGTGCTGCTGACTTGAAAAGTTGGTACCTGAGTGGTGCCTGGATGAATGAGTCCACTTCCATTAGATTAACTGCCTTTTCCGGAAGGGAAATCACTTACCAGGCTTGGTGTGGCGTACCCTATCAGGTGTACCAGGAAGGAAACAGAACCTACAATCCCTGCGGATTAAAATCTGACGGCACCTTTCACGACAATCAGGTGGATGATTATACCCAAACCCATTATCAGGCGCATTTGAATCATAGTTTCAATGAAAATTGGAATGTAAACACTGCTTTACATTACACCAGAGGTTTGGGTTTTTATGAAGAATGGAGAGAGGAGGAATCCCTGCGTGATTATGCTCTCGAGCCTACTCCATCTGATCCGGACACCATTTTCACAGACAATTTGATTAGAAGAAGATGGCTGGACAATCATTTTTATGGAGCCACTTTTGGTTTGAATTATTTGAAAGACCAATGGGAATGGACCCTGGGCGGAGGATGGCATCAATATGCAGGTGACCATTATGGAGAAGCAGTCTGGACTGGCTCCAAAGGAGAGGTAGAAAATCCTCCCCGTTATTACGAAAATGATGCACTCAAAACAGATTTCAATATCTTTTCAAAAGAAAATTATTCCTTTTCAACTAGCTTGAAAGCATTTGTCGATTTACAGTACCGAATGGTAAATTATCAGTTCCAGGGCTTTGATATCGATGCCAATCAAGTACCACAATCGGCAGAGTTTCATTTTTTCAACCCGAAAGTTGGCGTCAGTTTCACCCCTAAACAAAGCGATCTTTATTACTTGTCATTCGCAGTTGGAAATCGAGAACCCAACAGAGACGATTTTGTAGATTCATCTCCCAACAGCAGACCGACTCACGAGACCCTTTACAATACGGAAATGGGTTATCAGAAGTCCTGGGAGCGTGCTGCCCTGCAAATTTCTGCTTACCACATGGCTTACAGAAATCAACTGGTGCTTACCGGCGCCATCAATGATGTAGGTGCATTCACCCGCATCAATGTTCCCAACAGTTACCGTGCAGGACTTGAATTGAGCGGAAATTGGATGCCTTTTCAGGACTTTACTTTTGGAGGAAACGCTACTTTCAGCAGAAACCGAATCAATGAATTTACGGAGTACATAGACAATTGGGCTACAGGAGATCAAGTGGCTGTTGTACACGAAAATACACCACTTTCCTTTTCTCCCGAATTTATCGGGACCGTTGATTTGAATTATGAAATACTGGGCAATGTTCCTAACCATCAATTGTCCGTAGGACTTATCAATAAATACGTCGGAAAGCAGTACCTGGACAATACCGGAAATGAAAATGCTGCCCTTGATCCTTACTTTTTCAATGATTTTAGAATTGGCTATACCTGGAATACCGGCTGGGTGAAAAGTATCAGCCTGACATTTTTGGTTCAAAATATTTTTGATGTAAAATATGTCTCAAACGGCTGGACCTACCGATTCATATCACCCGGTTATGATCCAAGAGCTGATGATTCTTACTCCAGGCTGGAGATGGGTGAGCAATACAACTTAACCGGATACTATCCACAGGCTGGAAGAAACTATTTATTAGGTTTAAAAATTAGCATCTGATACAACATATTTAATTTTTGAACCGATTATTAAGGAGTGGAGTTCCATTTTTGTAAAAGGATTAGCAAAAGCGGAATTTCACTCCTTTTATATTTAATGCTTTCTTAGTTTTGCCAAAACTTTTATAGATGCGTATTTACAATTTTTACCTTTTTCTGGCATTTACCTTTGCTTTTTTAAGTTGTGATAAAGAAGACGAACCCATTCCGGCTTATATAAAAATCAACCCGATTTCCCTTACTACGAATAACGATCAAGGTTCTGATTCTGAAAACATTGAATACGCATTTCTATATGTCGATGATGAATTCATCGGAGGATTTTTCATCCCTACGACCGTACCTGTTTTAAAAAGTGGCGATGTAAGTATTATTATTGACCCGGGCGTAAAGGCCAATGGTGTTTCTTTCAATCCGGATATTTATCCATTTTATAAAAGATATGAAGCTACTATCCGACTAAATCCCGGAGAAACCTATGAAATAAATGCAGGCACTACTTATCGCGACAATGTAAAGTTTCCCATCCTGGAGGAATTTGAAAGTGCCAACCATATCTTCTCAGACGATATCGACGGAAATACAGCAACTTTTATTGATGTCACCAACAACATGGCTTTCGAAGGAAGCTCAGGAATCATTCGTTTGGACAGTGATAATTCCAATATCATATTTGGATCTGATTTTAATAGAAATGACTTATCCGAACTTCCTAAAAACGGGACACCGGTTTGGTTGGAAATAAATTACAAAACTGATACTGAAATATTATTTGGAGTGATTGGATATGATGCCTTTGGGAATCCTCAAAGTTATCCGGACTTTGGGGTCAATCCTTCCGCAGAATGGAAAAAAATCTACTTTGACCTTTCCCAATTTGTTTTTGATGAGCGATTTGTTGCTTTTCAAATAATTGGGGCTGCTGCTAATCGTGAGGGCAGAGCTGAAAGCAACATTTATCTCGACAACATTAAGTTGTTGTATTTTGAATTGTAATCACATTTCGTCGTAATTTAAGCCCCACACTTATTTTGAAGAGCGGCTTACATGTTGTTAAGATTCTCTATTATTCCTTTGTTGTTTTCTTTTTTCCTGTCAGATTCGCTTTCTGCTCAGGAAACTGATTTTTTCACAGCGCTCGAACAACAATTACAAATAGGACAAAAAAGGAGTCTTCGTGATCTGGCTACCGTATTAGATGAGCCCGGTAAAGGAAAAGTAGCCCTACAATTGTTAAAAGCCTATTCCCTTTTCACCTCCGAAGAGATTTTGCTCGATTCCAGTATTAGCAAGGCCCGGATGATCAATTTTTATTATGATAATTTTGAAAACATCAACTTCTCTCCCCTTCTGAGTGCTTTTTATATTACTCCTGTAGAAGAAAGAAATGCTTCCTATGACATTAAAAAGAAATCCTCAGGAGAAGGGTTTGACATATATGATGAAACCTGGAAGGTTCTTTTAAAAGGAAAATTTAGCGATAAGGATTATTTAAAAACCTTGGATGTATTGATTGAAGAGGTAAAACTTTCCCCTCTTGTTTTCGATTACCTTCCTTTGAAAAACAAGATAATTGAAACCCTCAAAAATGAAGATAAAACGCCCCCCGAGGTCCACCTTAAAGTAGCGGAACTACTAACCTGGTTTCACGAAGAAAGCGATCTTCAATTGTTACTTCAATGGATGGAAAGCGGAAAAATTTCATCCAATGCTACCTATATTTATCTGGCAAGGTTGACCAACCTTGTTTACCCTGAACTCATAGGCAACGAAAAAGCCATAGCTTTCAAATACAGACATCTTTTGGACAGTATGGGATCTGTAAGGAAGATGATTTTGACGGGTTATCAGGAACATTTTGGATTTACGAAGGATTATTTCCCTCAACCTGTTCATTACTTTGGCAGGATTATGAGCGAACCCAATTGTCCTGCCTGGATACTGCAAAATGCAGTACAGGATCTAAAGCTGACTTATGATCCGGCTGCACTATTGTACATTGCCGGCAAATATTATGGTAGCAGAGTTCAGCCCGCTGCTGGTATTTTTTATCAGGAAGACTGGAAAAAAATGCTGGAAAGAATGACGGATATCGATTTGGCGGCCAAGTATTCTGATGGTGCTACCAGTTACCTGCGCAATGTTAGAGAAGATGAATTGGCTATGAAAAATTTTCTCTTTTATTGGGCCAACCGATACGAGGATTTTAATTGGAATAAATTAAACGGACAGTTTGAAAATGAATTCCTCGAATCAGAGGAACGCAATGAATATGACCTCTACTTCAGGCAACTTACCAGCCCTATCGACTCCATAGCTCTTTCAGCATACGATAAAATTGCCCATGGAAATTCGGGAATTATCCAAAGCATGATTCCCAAATACAGGGACATTTTTCCGGAATTGAATTCCAAATTGCCGCCCTGGAGGTATCAGACCCTCGAAAAGGCTAACTTATTATACAAATACGATAAAAAAGGAATTGAGCAATTTAATCAGGATAAGGAAATCCAAACTCTTTTAAGTAAATTATCCAACAGCAAGGATCCTATCGAAAGGCTTCGAATTGAAAACCTCATTATTTTGAACCTTCCCTTTAAAAACGTATCCGGCATGGAATATTGGGGATTGATTCATGCCGGCAATCCTGATTTGAGTATTTCTTCCTATCGGATTATCAGAAATGTTTATTTACGAAATATTGAAAAAATATGGGCTGCACCGGAAAGTGGAAGTCTATTTGCTAAAAAAGCCCAACTTTTTCAGCCTTACCAGAATTACTGGGAATTAATTGAAAATGACAGGAATAGTCTACGAAGCTTCTTTGATTTCGAAACGGAGCTGCTGGATCCTGAATTCCGAACCGCACTGGAAAAGAAACAGCTCAGTCTCCAAATTCAAATGGAACCCGACCAGGTATTTGAAAAAGTGGAGGAACTCTCCGATGCTGAAATTGGCCAACTTCCCAAATTACGAAATGAATACATTCATGACTTTTTTGACTCTTTTTTAAAACTTCCTCACCGATCCCGCGACCCGCTCAAAGCTTACCTGGTTCAAAATTTAAACATCCCGGCCGTTCCTTATTTGATGGATCTGCTTGCCCACAAAGAGGAAAAATCCTGGGCGGTGGTCTGTCTCAATAGGTTTTTCGAAATTCCGGCAGAAGGAAGCTTGAGAAAACAACGAAAATGGTGGCAGAAAAAATGGAAGGACAATCAACAAAACACACAAATTTTAGGTCAATCACTATGGAAAGATAAATTAGAACTTGCAAAGGAAATGGAAAAAACACCGGAGTCTTTAATTCAAAGATTGGTGAACAGTCCATTTTATCAACAAGAATTTAAAAAGGATATTCTCTACCTCATTGCTCGCAATGAAAATATCCGTTTGATTCAAAGATTGAACTTCTCCCCTTTACTCGAATCGGTAGATTTAAACTATTTGGCTGGTTTAGATTTTGACCTCTACGCTCTCGACAATCTTCCTGAACATTTCCGGACTGAATCTTACCCTGCTGTTTTTGATTTTATTTTTAATCGTATAAAAAAATTTGGTCAGGAAGAACAAGCCTTATTTTTCAGCGATCTTTTAAAAAGAAAGGATTATCTGAACTATCTGCCGGATAGTTCCCTTCTTCATTTAAAAAATATTTTTACTGCCTATTTGGATCAATCGGACTTTATCACCGAGGGCGAAGAAAAAAGCATAACCTGGTATATATTTTCACTTGGCAACAAGGACCTTAACTCATTGGAAAAACTTAAAAAAACCAATTCGTTTCCTACATCCAAATCCATTCAAGCAGCGCTGCAATATGAAATTCTTGCCAGGATAAAATGGAATGAAATTCCGGATGTCTTAACCTATTGGCCTGAACTTATTTCAGACATTGAAAAAGGGAAATACAATTTTTTAAATACTGATTTCGGTATTCCTATCATGGATTTGAAAAAGGAAGAACAGAGGAAAGAATTCATGCAGCGATTTCAAAATGAAGACACTTTATCTTTGTATAAATTTTACCTCAACAAACTCAACCTGGGACTTTTCAATAAAAATGGAGAACCCGACTTAAACGAAATGGCTAACTTCCTGGAGACTGGACCTGATTATGCATTTGCAGGAAGAGGAGGATACATTCGGGATTTCCAATATTTTGCCATCATCAAATTTCTGGAATATTACTTCAAAACTGATCTGGGCTTCCATCCAAAATTAAATGAAAACCAGACCTTCATTCGACATTCGATCAACAATCGAGCAAAGGCCTGGCTGGAATATCTTGCTCCGTATAGGTAGGAATAAACGCAGTTCGGTTTTCGCTATTCGCCTTTCGCTTTGAAAACTCAAACTCTAGTAAACCGTAATTCGTAATTCGTAAACTCTACCTAAATATTAAATAAAGATAAGCAAATCAAAAAAAATTACGGTTTTTAACAACAGCTTGTCTACCTCCGATCCTGCGCAGCAAAAACCCTTTTCAACAAATCTGAAGTTCTTGCCTGGATGTTGTTTCGAATGTTTTTTTCTTCCTTTTCTACCATAGAAAAAAGGCCGGAAAGCGCTTCCTTGGTAACATAATCATCCAAATCAGGATTGGCCTTATCTACGAAGGGAATTTTATTATAGGCATTCACTGCATCTGACCAATATTTTCTTGCCTGAAATTTGTCCATAGAATTGACAATCACAGGATTGAATTCGCCATACAAGCTAGTATAGGTCGCTCTGTTCAAATATTGTGTTGCAGAATTATCTGCTCCGAACAGAATGTTGCGTGCATCATTGAAGGTCATGCTTTTTATGGCATTTACAAAAATAGGTTTTGCCTTTGCCGCAGCGTCTTCAGCTCCTCTGTTTATTTTTTCTAAAATAATATCCTCGACCTGTGAGAAACCGGGTACGTTCTTCAGCTTGTCTGTTACCTTTCTTGCCTCTGGCGGTAGAAGGATTTTATATTGACTTTTAAAAAATCCGTCTTTGGCCGAAAGAACAGTTACCCCTTTACCAATTCCCTGATTCAGGGCTTCTTTTAAACCGGAAGCAATCTGACCATCTGTTAAAGCGGAACTATCGTTTAGAACAGTTTCAAGTGTTCTTTGTAAAGTAGCCTGATCACAACTGGATAGGGTAATTAAAAAAGGAAGGAGAAAAATTAGCTTCTTCATAAGTAGTTTTTATTTGTAGACGGATTAAAATGGAAACTGTCATTCCCGGCTCCAAAGATTAACAAAATTATAATGAATCGATGGAGATTCAATTCCTTTTTAACAATGTTTCCCAATTCGGAAAAGTATCTCCATTTTTGCAATCATTTTTAACCTTAAAATCCAAGACCAATAACTATGGTCCGGAAAATCGAAGTCAAATTGCTCCCGCACGAATTGAAGGATGAAAAACTCCTTCGCGATCGTTGCTCCCATCTTTGCAAAGTTCAGGCAAAAGACATCACTCATATTCAAGTCGTAAAGCGAAGTCTCGATGCCCGAGGTTCGACTCCGGTTTTCAGACTACAAGTAGAGGTTTACATCAAGGAACCATTTGTTGAAGATCCTTCCCTTTTGAGCGCATTATCCAAAGTATCTGACACTAAAACGTGCATAGTGGTCGGCGCAGGACCTGCCGGATATTTTGCTGCATTGGAATTGATAGAGTTGGGTATCAAACCTATAGTTTTAGATCGGGGAAAAGATGCTCAAAGTCGAAGAAGAGACTTAAGAGCCATTCAGCAATTTGGGGAGGTGAACCCGGATTCAAATTATTGTTTTGGAGAAGGTGGTGCAGGAACCTATTCGGATGGTAAACTTTATACGAGATCGCACAAAAGAGGCTCCATTTACAAGGCGCTGAAGTTGTTTGTCGAACATGGCGCAGACCCGGACATCATGGTAGATGCGCATCCACATATTGGTTCCAACAAATTGCCAAAGATTGTTCAAAACATAAGACAAAGCATTGAAGAATTTGGTGGTGAGGTTCATTTCAATAGTCGGGTTACGGATTTCATTATTCATCAAAAGCAAATGCTGGGTGTGGTAGTCAACCATGAAAAGCAATACCGGGGAGATGCTATACTTTTAGCTACCGGTCATTCTGCAAGAGATATTTATTACCTGCTGGATAAACACAAGGTCAAGATGGAAGTCAAACCTTTTGCCCTTGGAGTCCGGATAGAACATCCACAACCACTCATTGATAAAATTCAATACAATCAGGCTAAAAGACCCGATGAATTGCCGGCTGCCAGTTACCGATTGGCTTGCCAGGTCGATGGTCGAGGCGTATTTTCATTCTGTATGTGTCCCGGAGGATTGATTGTTCCGGCAGCTACGGCTCCTGGTGAAATTGTAGTCAATGGAATGTCGATGTCAAGGCGTGATTCTCCTTATGCGAATTCCGGACTGGTCGTTGCAGTCGAGCCGGAAGATCTAGAACCTTTTAAAAAGCATGGCCTTTTTGCTGGCTTAGAATTTCAAAAGTCTGTGGAACAAGCTGTTTTCAAGGCTGGTGATGGAAGTCAAAAGGCTCCGGCACAACGCGTTCCTGATTTTGTAGATGGAAAAGTTTCGGCTAGTTCACCTGGCACTTCCTATATTCCGGGAGTCTACCCTGCTGCTGTTCATGAGATTTTGCCTCAAGCGATTTCAAAACGTTTAAGAGAAGGTTTAAAACAGTTTGGAAAAATGATGAAAGGTTATTATTCCAATGAAGCCCAGGTCGTTGCAACCGAAAGCCGAACCAGTGCGCCTGTAAAAATCCCCAGAGACAGAGAAACTTACATGCATGAGGAAATCACTGGCCTATTCCCTTGTGGAGAAGGGGCCGGTTATGCCGGGGGAATCATTTCTGCAGCCATGGACGGACAAAATGTGGCAAAGGCAATTCATAAGTTTATCTTAAAAGCATAAACAAGGGCAAATTCAACCCCGGATTACAACTAAAAATTCCCTACATTTGCTGGCTTTCTAAAAATTTTCCGCTTGAAATTATCTATTGGAAACGTTCTATTGATCCTGGGATTTTTTTTCCTTCATGCCTGTGGTTCCTCAGAAGCCTCTGAGGAAAAGATTGCAGACTACGACCAAATTCCGGCAGTAACTGCTAATGCCTACAATGCTGTTGTTGAAATTCCTGCAGGTACCAATCATAAGTTTGAGTACAACCACGATTCAGACGAATTTGAAGTCGAAAAAATTGATGGCAAAGACCGTATAGTTGACTTCCTTCCCTACCCTGGAAATTATGGTTTTATTCCTTCAACGCTAATGGATGAACAAATGGGTGGCGATGGTGATCCTTTAGATGTATTGATAATTGGTGAAGCTGTGCCTACAGGCACTATTGTAGAAATAAAACCCATCGGCGCTTTGGTGCTCAAAGATGCAGGTGAACTGGACACCAAAATAATCGCAGTTCCCCTAAGTGAAGAAAAGCAAATCATCAAAGCCAATGATTTTCAAACCTTTATGTTGGAATATGACCCGGTAAGACGAATCATAGAAAACTGGTTTATGAATTACAAAGGTTGGGGCGTGATGGAATTGGTAGGTTGGAGGGATGATGATTATGCCGTGAAGGAAATAAATAAATGGACAGTTCAAAACTAGCTTGGAACACCATTTAAACAATTAAAAAGAAAGAATGAAAGACGTCATAGATTTAATAGGTAGAATATTCATCAGCGTTATCTTTTTATTCGAAGCGTATGATTCTACCAAATATTTTAATGAAACATTGCGTCAAATGAGTCTTTATGGACTTACCTGGCAACCAAAAATGTTACTGCTTGGAGCCATTATTTTATTGAGCCTTGGTGGTGTTTTGGTTTTGTTGGGGTACCGGGCAAGCTTGGGGGCATTGTTATTATTGATGTATTGGATCCCGGTTACATTTATTGTGCATTCATTTTGGAATGATCCACCGGAATTGGTGCGATTGCAATCCATTTTATTTATGAAAAACCTGGCAGTAACCGGAGGATTACTTTTGGTACTTGTAAATGGGAGCCAACGATTTAGCATTCGAAGGTTGTTTGCCACTACCCGGGTAAATTGACGACCAAAATCCTGATAAGATTTCAAGTTCTTTTTTCTTTATTCTACCTTTGTTAAACTACCTTTCAAAAAAGGTGTTTTGACCATATGAATTTTAAACTTCTCATAAAGCAGGTTTCAGTTTGGTGTCTGGCAGGCACCCTGGTTTTTGCTATTCTATTGAGAAGTGGTCACGAGGTTTTAGATTTTCACCATGAATCTCTTCATTGTGATGACTCTAAAAATGAAACGCACATTCATGACGAAAGATATGCAGTGCATGACTGTTTCGTTTGTGCGTTCCAGTTTTCTTCTTACGATTACAATGATCATTCATTTCAGTTTCCTGCACCGATTCTGGTAATTAAAAGCCAGTCGACTTTCTTGACAGGAACTTATAAAAATCCTTTTCCACTTCATCTCTTTTTAAGAGGACCACCTCACTCTTCCGGTTTTATTTCCTGATTTATTTTCATTTTTAAAAAATAAGTAATGCAAAAATTGCTGGGAATGCTTGTTCCGGCAATGCTGTTTGTATTCGATGTTTTTGGGCAAAATCCGACCTGTAATCTCAGCATAAGCGGATTTGTAAAGGAGGCGGAAGACCAGGAAGTCGTTCCATTTGCTACCATTTATATAAAAGAACTTGGTACCGGAACTGCTACTGATGAAACCGGCTACTTCAGGTTGGATGGATTGTGCGAAGGAAACTACACGCTTGTTTGCAGCCATGTAGGTTGTGACCATGCAGTAGAAAAAGTTGAATTAAAGGATTCAACGCAACTCAATTTTGCACTCAGCCACAGTGCTGCCAACCTTACCAGCATCGAAGTAATAGCAAAACCGGTAGAACAACAATCCATTGGAAGTCTACAAAAACTGGATGGATTAAAATTGCAGGAAAGCCTTCAGGGCACATTGGCAGGAACCATTGCAAATCTGCCCGGAGTTAGCATTTTATCTACCGGGGCAACCATTGCCAAACCCGTTATCAACGGTTTGCACAGCGACCGTGTGTTGGTTCTTCAAAACGGTATCAAGATTGAAGGCAATCAATGGGGAACCGAACATGCTCCTGAAATTGACCCTTTCTCTGCGGGTAATATCGAGGTAGAAAAGGGTGCCGGAGCATTGGTGTATGGTCCGGAAGCCATTGGTGGCGTGGTAAGTGTAAAATCCCCCAGGCTACCTTCTGAACCCGGTTTGGAAGGAAGTGCATTTTTAATGGGCGAATCCAATGGTCAGGTACTGACTTCTGCCTTGAGGCTTTCAGGAAAGTGGGGTGAAAAATTCCCTTTAAGTGGAAGCATTCAGGGTACCTATAAAAAAGGAGGCACCTTACAAACTGCTGATTACTTCCTTGCAAATACTGCCAACGAAAATTTGAATTTCCAATGGCAATTGGCTTATGCCGGCAAAAACTGGGATGTTCAGAGTTTTTACAGCCAGTACAATGCTACCCTGGGCATCTTTAGTGGAAGTCATATTGGAAACCTCACCGATTTACAAAGGGCGATTAATTCCGAAACGCCTTTAGTGACCGGTGAATTTACTTACGATATCAATCGACCCTATCAGGAAATAGAACACGAAATCACAAAAATATCCGGGAATTATCTCTTGGGCCACCATGAGAAGATTCACCTCACAGTTGCCAGACAATTCAACCGGAGACAGGAATTTGATGCGCACAAACCCGGCGGAAGTGCAGATGCAGGCGCCACTCCCGAAACTCAGTTTGAGTTGACCACCTGGAACATGCACTCCTATTGGGAGCATAAGGTTCTCAATCATATTTCCGGAAAATTGGGGGTTCAGGCATCTCATCAGGTCAACACTACAGACCGGGGAGGACTGATACCTGATTACCAGGCACAAACCATTGGATTGTATTTGACAGAGCGATGGAAAAACTATCCTTTCCCATGGGAATTTGAGTTTGCCCTTCGGTCTGACTGGAAAAAACTGGAAGCTCAATTCAGAAATGAAGATGACTTTAGCAGAACTTTCAGCAATTTTTCCGGAAGTATCGGAGCCCTGTATAGACCCAAAACCAATTGGAATGTGTCTGCAAACTTTGCCAGCACCTGGCGTCAACCCAATGTAAGTGAATTATTTTCAAATGGGGTGCATCACGGAGTTGCTGCTTTTGAAACCGGAGACAGAAACCTCCAGCCGGAAGTTGCCTATAGATTGGGTATCGACATCCAGGCAGGTGAAACAGGAAAAGCAAAACTGGATATCAGCCTTTACAATCAGTTCATTCAGGATTTTATTTACTTGAATCCTCAACAGGAATTTGAACTGACCATCAGAGGAGCTTTTCCGGTATTTGCTTATGAACATGCCAATGCACATTTGTATGGATTGGATGCTCAGGGATCTTTGCCCATTTACTCCGGATTGGGAGCTGAAGGAAAGGTTTCTATCCTTCGAGCAAGAAATCTGGAACTGAACGATTGGTTGCCTCTCATGCCCGCAGATCGCTTTAGTATAGCTGCCACCTTCAACGGCATGGATTTGAAAAATGGATTCCCAATAAATTTAAAGTTTGGGTTTCAACATGTTTTCAGACAAACCAGGGTAGCTGATAATTCAGATTTTGCGCCTGCTCCGGATGCCTTTACACTACTTTTTGCCCAGGCTTCTTACGAAAAAGAATGGGCCAATCAAACGCTTAGATTGACTTTGAAAGGTGAAAACCTGGCAAACCAATCTTATAGAAGTTATTTGAATCGATTCAGATATTTTGCTGATGACCTCGGAAGAAATATAAGTTTATCAGCCCAATTAATTTTTTAACATTAAAATTTAACTCAATATGTTTTCTAGAAATATAAAATTCAACTTGTTCGCTTTGATTATTGGTGGAATGCTTGCTTTCAATCTTCAATCTTGTAAAAAAGATGATGATGATAATGACCACGATAACGACCAGGAGTTAATCACCTCACTCATTTTAAATCTCGCTGAAAACGGAAACAATTCAAGCTTTGCCTGGAGAGATATTGATGGCCCGGGTGGAAATCCTCCGGTCATTGATACCATCAGATTATTAGCCAATACGACCTACAACCTCAGTCTGGAAGTATTGGATGAAAGTAAAAATCCGGCTGAAGTCATTACGGAAGAAATCAATGAAGAAGACGAAGAGCATTTGTTCCTTTTTGAAGACAATGCCGGACTTCTAACCATTACCACCGTCGATATGGACAGCAACGGAGATCCCGTAGGCTTGGAAAACACCCTGCAAACAATAAACCGTGGAACCGGAAAATTAAAAATCAGCCTCAAACACGAGTCCGACAAATCCAATCCTGAAAATACCGGCGAGACGGATATTGAGGTAGAGATGGTTTATGTGGTGGAATAAGGTTAAGGGATTGGGAGATTAGGAGATGGGGAGAATTTACAGATTACGGTTTACGATTTACGAGCTTTTACAAATTGATTTTAAATCGTAATTTGATAACTTCTTCTTTAGCTCCGTTTATATAAAAAAGATGCCCTGCTTGAAAAAGCGGGGCATCTTTTTTTATTTAAACCAAATCAAAAATCTAAAATCTAAAATCTAAAATTACATTCCCCTATCTCTCTACCCCTTCTTATCTATCTCAATCACACTCGCCACCACATTTTTACCATTCAAATTGGCATTGAATTCAACAGCTCCGTCACGGTCAGTTCCAAACTTCACATTCTGAACGGCTTCTGAACGAACGGCATCCATTACCTTGTCTACATAATTTCTTTGGCGACTGGAATTGATGATATCATTTAAAGCTTTGTAATTCAATTCAGCTTTTGAAACAACGACTGCTATTCGGTCTCGGGAGCCGATATTGTCAGGCGTCATGGAAAAGTCTTTTGGGAAAACCCTTGTACCCAGAATTCCACAATAGGCAGAATGTTTTTCAGTATAAGGGAACAGCACGTAAGAAGACCTGTCAGACTCTTCTCCAAAAACGTAGATATAACTTTCTACACTATTGGTCACAGCTACCTTAAACTTCTGCCCAACAGAAAGCGGACGGGTCGTAGCGAAAGAATTGTTTCCAATAGAACGAAGTGGAATCAAACTTTGGCTTTCATTGTCTACCAAACCAAACTTCACGGCCAATTTATTGGGATCCATGTTTTCGGAACTGCCCATCGGATACAATCCATAAGCTTCCTTGGTGAAGTTCTGAAAATCTTTGTAACGAACCCAGGCGACTCCGTTGTCGCCCCATTCCGGGCCCCAGCTGTTCATAATTTGAAAAGATCCACCGTCCAGATTGTCATCATATCCAATTACACACATGGCATGACCACTGAATCCGTATCCGGAATAATCTCGCTGGGTAGGATTCCAAACCTTTTTTCCCATCATGTTTTGCATAAAGGTTCCTCCGACCATCATTCCGATGACCACAGGAGCTCCTTGGGCAAGGTTTTGTTTCATTGCCTGAATATCAGGACGGTAATCACTGGCACTGATCGTCAAACGATTGTATCCTTTGATTCGGAAGTTTTGTGCTTCCTGCAACTGGCTTTGGCTGGGTTTTTTGGAGCAGCTTCTTTCATCATATCCAAATTTTGAAAAAGGAAGCACACCTCCTTCATGCATGGTTTCCATGGCATTCCGCATGTATGCACCCTGACAACCATCCAAAGCAATTTGATTGTATAAAAAAGACGGACTGAATGTCACAGAATTAGGATTGGCTCCGGTAGCTCTGGCCTGAAGAATGGTTCGTGCTGCATAGCTGCTCGCCCATCCTACACAAGAACCCTGATTACCCTGATGTGAACGATTAGGAGCGTATTTCAAAAGAGAAGCCTGAGCTGGCAGCCTTGGAGCACCATAAGAACTGGAAAGTGGTTCGAAAACTTCGGCTTTGTCAAATTCTTCTTCGCTTAGGGTTGCGCCAAAAGAGAATTGACTGTTTTCGGTATCATCATAGCCAACCTGGGACATTTCTCCCATGCAGCCATCAAAAAAGCCAAGGAAATATAAAACACCTCCAATCAGGACAATTGGAATCAACAACTTTGGCTTTTTGAATAAAAACATCAAAATAAAAGGAAGGATCTTCATCAATCCTCCGCCTGATCCACCACCCTGATTGTTTCCTCTGTTTTGATTTTGATTTGGACGCTGTGGGTCCTGTTCCATTCTGATTGGCATGATTCAATAGTTTTTTTGCCTGGGTTAAAAACAAAGACGGAAATAAACCGTATTATTTAACAGCCCTAAAATTAATATTTCAGGGCAAACCCTTACTATTAAATGCAAATTTTAGAAGAGATTTGAACCTTTAATTCTACAAAATCTGATTCAAAAAACCGATATGAAACAGTTCCTTTTATCCTTATTGACTTTGACCATTTTGTCACTGGTAAATTGTTCTTCAGAAACCGGAAGTTCTTCCGGAACTTCTGCCGGCGATTCTGGTGCAGCTTCTACTTCAGGTACTTATACTCCAACGACTCAGACCTCACTGGGAATGATTCTTCCCGATACCGTCGTTGAAGCAGGAAGCTCATTTTGTGTTCCTATGACAGTAAAGGATTTCAAGAATATCGTTTCCATGCAACACAGCATCAATTGGGATCCGAAAGTGTTGAAGTTTGAAAAATTGCAATCATTCGGACTTCCCAACCTTTCCGAAGCAAACTTCGGTGCCACCAAAACAGAACAAGGACTCCTGGGAATTTCATGGTACGATGCCAGCTTGAAAGGAATCACTCTGAACGACAATAGTAAAATCTACGAAATTTGCTTCCAAACCATTGGCATTTCCGGAGCTTCCACCAAACTCCGCATCACCAATGATCCGGTTATCGTGGAAGTATCCAACAGCGATGAAAAATTATTGGGAATCCCGACCGGGAATGGGCAGGTGAAGGTGAAGTAAGATCGGAAGCTCGGTGTCTTGTTGGCTCGGTTCTCGTTGGCTCGTTGGCTATCATATAACAGCTCGAATAATCACCTGATTGTCTGGAGGTTACGCTATTCGCCATTCGAAGTTCGCTTTTCGTTTTTTAAAGGCCTCGTAAATCGTAAATTCCACAAATACCAGTTGGAAAGCTCCTTCAGCCTGTTATTCTACTTGTAATATGGGAAATTCCCATCAAGGAACTAATAGCTTTGGGCTGGACAACTTGATCTTACAGGTTGGTTGCGGCAACTAAGGGATGAGTATTTCTTATTAAGCAATAATATTAAGTATCCAATTAGGATGTAAAAAAAGTTAGCACAAATTGAGATTTGTAAACTTTAATTATGAAATCCAATATTTAGAAACCTTTTTGCGAGTACACTAGCAAACGAGCTACTAGCTAACGAGATCATTTCCCCTCTTCCGGCTCCTCGTAAGGAATCTGTTTTTTAGAGAGAATTCTGGTGTACCTTTTAGGATTCAGACGCACATCTTCCAACAACAAATCCAGGTTTTGGGAAGCTGAATTCAGGTTGTCGTACAATTCTTTGTCGTTGACCAATTGAGCAAGGGTGCCGTTTCCGCTTTTTACTTTTTCTAAAATGGCTCCCAAATCTGCAACTGCTTTATCAGCAGAAGCCATGGTAGAGCTCAATTTATCTATGGCCCCATTGGCTTTGTCCATCGTCTTTGGAAGGTCCATGGCAGTAAGCTGGGAAGTAAAGGTATCAGAGTTGTTTAAGATATTTTCAATCTGCTCATTTTTATCCTTGATGTTTCCCGTGATGGAAGCAAGGTTGCTTAATGTTGCAGCAATACTGGTTTTGGAGACACGCATCAATTGATCCAACTGCGCGGTGGTTGATTTCAGGTTTTCAAGGGTAATTTGAATATCTGTCAAACTCTTTCCAAGTTCACTATCCTTTTCGTTTAATTTGACACCAATGCTATCCATAATGTCACCGATTCCTTCGCCTAGAGCACTGGTATAATCTTTTACATCATCAACCGCCAACATGGAACCCAAAAGCCCTTTTGTTGCTCCGGTTAGATAATCTCCTGATTCCGCACAGTTTTCTCTGCAATAATTGTCGAATAAAAGATCTACTGCTTTCCCACCCATAAGGCCGGTAGAGATTATTTGAGCAAAAGTAGTTTTGGGCAAGCTTAATTCTCGTTTCACTTCAATTTCAACCACGATTCTGGAGTAGTCTTCCGGTTTCAGATATACAGAAAGCACCGTACCAACCTGTAAACCATTGATGAGAACGGGAGCTCCTTTTTGAAGTTGGTCTACATTGTTATATTCGATATAGTAGAGATTATTTTCAGCGAAAACATCTTTCCCCTTTAGAAAATTGTATCCAAAAATGGCAATAACCAGTGCAATAACTGTAAAAATGCCAATCTTTAATTCCCTTCGCATCAGGATGATTTGATTAATAAATAAACAACCGTTTTAAAGCGGCGCTAAAATAAGCCTAAATAATAAATCAGGGCATTTTAGACCACAATTAAATCGGCATCTTCGATATTGTATGCTAGAGATTTAGTTGGAAAGACTTCTGGCTTCTGCCAGACCAAGTTTAGAGCTGCCTTTATACGCCACTATGAAGCAATCTTTGAAGTTTTTATTTTTCAATACTCCGGAAGTGTAATAAGCTGCATCGTAAGTAGAAAATCCTGTAACCTGGTATTTAAAGTATTCACCTTCCTGAATCTCTTTTACCCTGTAGCCAACATCAGACCATCTGGGATTGTTCTCTCCCAAAGAAGTTTTTGAGGCTGCAAGTTGAATTCTGAATTCAACCACTTCTGGTTTATTGGCCTTCTCCGGCTTTTTTTCTTCTACCTTTGAAGCAACCGGAATAACCTTAGGCTCAGGTTTTACCTGTTTTTGAGGTTCAGCAGGTTTAGAATTTTCTTTTTTAGGAATTTCTTTTTCAATGGTAATGGTACTACCCGGAGTTTCGCCTGTTGAAGCGAGCGACCCGGATGGTTTACCTACTTCTGCAAAAATGGGTGTATCGGTTGGAGTAAAGGTCTCCACTTTGTCTTTATAATCTTTAAAAGCAAGATAAATGGCATTGGCTATTTTATCCTGTCCTTCTGCCGTCAACAGAAAGGCTTCATCATTCGAATTGCTCAGATATCCGGTTTCTACCAGTACACTAGGCATAGTAGTTTCTCTTAAAACATGGAACCCGGCCTGTCTTACTCCTCGACTGCTATGTCCGTGTTTTTCACCGATATGTTTTTCAATATTTTCAGCCAGCAAAATACTTTGTTCTAAATGGGCAAGCTGATACGCTGAAAGAATAATGTGTCCGGCAGTTGAATTAGGATCTACCGGATAATTTTTTTCATATCCTTCTTCTAAATAGATTACTTCATTTTCCCGCTTCGCAACAGCAAGATTGGCTTCAACACGGTGCAATCCTAAAACATAAGTTTCTGAGCCATTGATATGAGAAGCGCCAACGATATAATTACAATGGATGGAAATAAAAAGATCTGCATTGTTTCTATTGGCAATGGCTGCTCTTTCGTGCAGGGGAATGAAAACATCATCGTCCCTGGTCATGATTACCTTTATAGTAGGATAATTATTATTGATTTCATTTTTAAGACGCTTGGCAACTCCTAGTGCTATTACCTTTTCTTTTGAATTTTTACCGCTGCATCCTCCATCCTTTCCTCCATGACCAGCATCGATAACTACGGTTTTAATTTTATAATCAGCATTATTTTTTTTTCTAAGGGAATAGACAATCTCAACATTTTCTTCGTTAAAGCCAGCGTTTGACTCCTTAAAATCGATAACAGAAGTTAGCGGGGAGTTAAAGTTGCCTGCAAAGACCAACGAAGTTGACAGGAAAAGTATCGAATTTAGCACCAATGTTTTCATCATAATTATCTTCGCGCCAGAATTTATTTTTCCGGCCTCATTTGGGTTCTGGGAAAATAAAGCAAAAACGACTGCAAAGTAACGCATAATTCATTTGGAATCAAAGATTAATATAACTGTATTAATGTTTTTTGCGCTGTTTACCAGCCTGTTAGGCCAAAATCCGGCCGACAGCCTGTTAAACGACACCAAGCAATTGGCAGTACCCTCCGTCGATTCTTTAATTCCTGACAGCTTACGACAAGACAGTCTGACCATTAGTCCTTCCTCTTTTGATGTCTCTGATGATGCACTCGATGATGAAGTGAATTATGATGCGAAAGACAGTATGATCTATGACATCAAAAATAAAAAGGTCCATTTATACGGAGATGCTATCGTAGATTATACTTCCATACATTTAGAAGCTGGGTACATAGTGTTTGATTGGGAAGCCAATACTGTTACTGCAGAAGAATTTCCGGACAGTACAGGATTGCCTGCAGGAACGCCATCATTTAGTGATGGCGGAGAAAATTTTGATGCCAAAAAGATCCGCTACAATTTTAAATCCAGAAAGGGAATCATCTATGAGGCTGTTACCCAACAAAATGACCTATATGTAAGGAGTGAAGTGGGTAAATTTGTAAGTGCCCAACCCGGACCGGATTCTACAGAGACCGATGATGTTATTTATAGTAAAAATGCCATTTTCACTTCCTGTGATGCAGAGGTCCCACACTACGGGATCCGAAGCAACAAACAAAAGGTAGTTCCTAATAAAACTGTTGTAGTAGGACCTTCCAACCTTGAAATCGGAGGAGTCCCTACCCCATTGGTTTTACCATTTGGTTTTTTTCCGATTACCAGTAGGGCAAGAGCGGGTCTGGTTTTTCCATCGGATTACCAGTGGGATCCAAATTTTGGATTTGGATTGTCAGATGTTGGATTTTTTACTCCTCTTGGCCAATACGCCAATTTAAAGGTTACCGGTGAGGTATATTTTAAAAACAGATGGGGATTAAATTTAAATTCCAGCTACAAGAAAAAATATAAATTCAACGGGAGTGCCACTTTAAACTACGCCTCCTTTGCAGAAGAAGTCGGAGATGGAGCACTGGAAGAGAGGAAAGCATTTAGTTTCAGATGGAACCACCAACAAGATCCAAACGCACATCCAACCATGAATTTCTCCGGAAATGTTGACATTTCCACCAACAACTTCAATCGTGCTTTGCGAAACGATGCAAATAACGTTTTGAACAACACCTTAAATTCTAATTTAAACTATTCTTACAGACCCAAAGACAAACCCTTTAATTTCACAGCAGGATTTGACCATAGCCAAAACAACCTGTCACGTCAGATTACTTTCAATTTTCCAAATCTGAATTTTCAAACCCAAAGGATATACCCCTTTAAACAAAAAGGGAAAGGGTCGAAAGAAGATTGGTATGAAAAGCTTGGTTTCACTTACAGGGCAAATGCCAAAAACCGCTACACTGACACAGATACCACCCTTTTCCAGGGAAATTGGATAAACAGAATGCAATATGGTGCGCAACATGATGTCAATGCTGACATTACCTTAAATGTTTTGAAGTATTTCAGGGTTAGCCCACGGGTCAGTTATGGAGAGACTTATTATTTTCAACAATTAGAAAGAACTTTTGACCCTACTACTCTAATAGATTCTGTAAACGTAGTTTACAATGAAGACTCATCTGAGTATCAAATAATATACGACACAACCTATGGTCAAATAATCAACGACACGCTAGACCTTTTCAAACCATATAGAAGGTTTGATGCCGGGGTAACCGTCAATTTTGATCTTTTTGGTACCATGTTGTTTAAAAAAGGATGGCTTAGAGGATTGAGACATTACGCCAAACCAAGTATCTCTTTAAACTATGCACCAAATTACAGGGATCCGGGACTAGGATACATTGATTCAGTCGACACTGACAATCGGGCAGAATTCAATGAACGGATTGAATATAACAGATTCCTGGGAGGGGTCTATTCCACGCCAAGCATACGGGACAAACAAGCTACCATTGGATTTGGAATCAACAATATTTTCCAGGCAAAATATTTCTCAAAGAAAGATTCTACCATCAAGTACTTTAACCTGGCTGATGAATTCTCTTAAATGGTTCTTACAATACCGTTGCAGATTCACTCAATTGGTCACAAATCAATGTACGACTGCGTGGAAATTGGTTTAAAAACCTTTTGAACGTTACAATCACCGCCCGATTTGACCCTTACCTCGCAGATGAACGTGGAAGGAGAATCAATACATTTGCCTGGGACAAATACAAACGTCCTTTGGAATTTGTGCAAGCAAGCTTGCCTGTAGCCAATACCCTTACCGTATCAAAAATCAGAGGATGGTTTGGAAAAGAAGAGGAAGAAAGTCCACAAGAAGAAGAAAAGCCCAAAACAGGCCCTAATTCACTCGCAGATGCATCCTCTACTGAAGATTTTTTCAGGCTGTTTGACAATTTCTCAATCTCCCATAATATAGTCTTTGACCTAAGCAGAATTGATGGGAAAGACACCTTTAGAATCACCACCAACTCCCTACGACTGACCGGTAAAATCCAATTAACGAAAAACTGGAGGTTCAATCTGAACAATATCAGTTACGATTTCAAATCCAATAAACTGGTCTATCCTGAATTTGGAATTTACCGCGACCTTCATTGTTGGGAAATGGGACTCAACTGGCAACCGCAAAGAGGAACCTACTCCTTTTACCTCCGCGTAAAACCAGGAACGCTTGGCTTCTTGGAAGTACCTTATCAACAACAACAACTCGGCCGATTCCAGGGATTCTAGGAGCTCGTTTGCTCGTGGGATCGTGGCTCGTTTGCTCGTGGCTCGTGGCTCGTTTTTTTGGATGATTGAGGGTGGTTGGGACTTATAAGAAAACCTTGCGTCCTCAATGGCTCGTTGGCCCAAATAGATTTTACAAATTATTTTTCATTCGTCGTTCCAGGGTTGGCGCAGCCAACCCCTACTTTTCAGCCTACCCAGCACCTAGAACCCAGCACCTAGCACCCAGAACCCAGAACCCAGAACCCAGCACCCAGATCACCTCCCGTGACAATGCTTGTATTTCTTACCGCTTCCGCATGGACAAAGGTCATTTCTTCCCACCTTTGCTTCCTGACGAACCACAGTTTCTGGTTTTGCACCACCAGCTGGTTGGCTAACGCCTTCAGCTGCTCTTCTGGCTGCTGCCTGTTGAGCAGTTTCACCGGATTCAGCACGGGATTCTCTTACCTTGCTGGTATCTACTCTGCGCTGCTTAGCTTCTTTTAAAGTTTGTCCTTCTTGTAGTAGAAGGGTTCCTTTTGACAAATAAGAAGTTACGGCTTCATTGATGGTGTAAACAAAACTTTCGAACAGGTTGTAAGCCTCCATTTTATAAATAACCAATGGATCCTTTTGCTCGAAAGAGGCAGATTGAACCGAATCTTTCAATTCATCCATACTACGAAGGTGTTCCATCCATTTCTCATCGATGATGGCAAGGGTTACCGCTTTTTCAATATCAGTTTTGATGGATTTTCCTTTTGAATCCAAGCCTTTCTTCAATTCAGCAGAAATTGGAAGCATTTTGCTTCTACCGTCTGTGAATGGTACAAGGATTCTTTTATATCGATGACCTTCGTTTTCGTACACATTTTTAATAGTAGGCATGAGGAATTCAGAAATTTCCTCCATTTTACGATTGTAGTGCTCGTAAAATTCTTTGGTAACCCTATCTTGTAATTCTTCAACTTTTCCTTCTGTAAAATCTACTGCCTCCATGTCAGTTTGGAATCCAAAAGTTGCCAAACAGTCCCTTTGGAAAGTTTCGTAGCTACCCTCTTGTTTGTGTTCTGCAACCAAACTATGGGTCATACTCTCAAACATGGTCGCAAGGTCAATGGACAAGCGATCTCCGGAAAGCGCATTTTTACGTTTTTTGTAAATCGCCTCACGCTGGATGTTCATTACATCATCATATTCCAACAAACGCTTACGAATTCCGAAGTTGTTTTCCTCTACCTTTTTCTGAGCACGTTCTATTGATTTGGTCACCATAGAATGCTGGATAACCTCACCATCTTTGTGACCCATTTTATCCATCAAGGAAGCAATTCGCTCTGATTGGAACAATCGCATCAAATTGTCTTCAAGGGAAACATAAAACTGAGAACTACCCGGATCTCCCTGACGACCGGCACGACCTCTCAACTGGCGGTCTACCCTTCTCGAATCGTGACGCTCAGTACCGATAATGGCCAAACCTCCTGCTTCTTTCACTCCGGCTCCCAATTTAATATCCGTACCACGACCCGCCATATTGGTTGCAATGGTCACCTTACCAGGTTGACCTGCCTCAGCTACGATCTCCGCTTCTCTCTGGTGTTGTTTTGCATTCAAAACATTGTGTGGAATACCCCTCAACTGCATCATTCGACTCAGTTTTTCCGAAATATCCACTGTAGTGGTACCTACCAGAATTGGTCTTCCTGCATTTCTCAATTCTTCGATTTCATCAATCACTGCATTGAATTTCTCTCTTGCAGTTTTGAAAACCAAATCCTCTTTATCAGCTCTGGAAATCGGACGATTGGTTGGGATAACCACTACATCTAATTTGTAAATCTGCCAGAACTCCCCTGCTTCTGTTTCTGCAGTACCGGTCATACCGGCAAGTTTGTGATACATCCTGAAATAATTCTGCAGGGTAACTGTTGCATAGGTTTGAGTGGTTTCACCCACTTTTACATTCTCTTTTGCTTCGAGGGCCTGGTGCAATCCATCGCTGTATCGACGACCTTCCATCATACGACCGGTCTGTTCGTCAACGATTTTCACCTGACCATCCATTACTACGTATTCCTCTTCTTTTTCAAAAAGCGTATAAGCTTTCAAAAGCTGATAAACTGAATGCAGACGTCTCGATTTAACCGAATATTCCTGCGACAATTTAACCTTGGCTTCTTCTTTCTCTTTTTTAGTCATTTCTTCATCATTATCGATCTCAGCCATCCGGCTTCCGATATCCGGCATGATGAAGAATTTGGAATCATCAAATCCTTTTGCCATGTATTCTGCACCCAGTTCCGTCAGCTCTACTCCACGGTTTTTTTCATCAATTGTAAAATACAAGGGTGCATCAACTATATGCATGTTCTTGGACTGCTCTTGCATATAGTAGTTTTCCGCTTTTTGCATGGCCACCTTAACCCCGTCTTCACTCAAAAATTTAATAAGAGGTCTGTATTTGGGAAGAGCACGGTATGTTCTTAAAAGAGACATACCCGCTTCACCTTCTCCATATCCGGTGATGTTATCTTTAAAAAGACTTTTAGCTTCAGCCAAGAAGTCTGTTGCCAATTTTCGTTGAGCCTGGATTAGGCGTTCAACGTGAGGTTTTAAATCGATGTACAATTGTTCCTCTTCACCCGCTTCTACAGGACCTGATATAATCAAGGGTGTTCTGGCATCGTCGATCAATACAGAGTCCACCTCATCGACCATGGTATAATGGTGTTTGCGTTGAACCATTTCCTCTTTGCTACGCACCATGTTATCACGCAAATAATCGAATCCAAATTCGTTATTCGTTCCGTAGGTGATATCGTGATTGTAAGCTGCCCTTCTTTCTGCTGAATGCGGACGGTATTTGTCGATACAATCTACTGTCAAAAACAAAAATTCAAAAATTGGACGGTTCCATTCGGCGTCACGTCTGGCAAGGTAGTCGTTCACAGTTACGATATGAACTCCTTGTCCTGACAGACCATTCAGGTAAGCCGGGAGTGTAGACACCAAAGTCTTACCCTCCCCTGTTTGCATCTCTGCAATCTTTCCATCATGCAATACCATTCCACCAATTAACTGTACATCGTAGTGCACCATGTTCCAGGTAATGTCTCCACCTGCTGCTTTCCATGTATTTTTCCAAACTGCCTCATCTCCTTCAATGGTAATATAAGTATGATCTGCTTTGGCAGCGAGGTCTTTATCAAAGTCGGTCGCTTTGGTACGAAGGGTAGTATTGTTCGAAAATCTTCTGGCTGTTTCCTTTACGACTGCAAATGCTTCAGGAAGCAAACTTTTCAAGATAACTTCCAACTCCTTATCGCGTTCTTTTTGCAACTCATCCAACTCTTTAAAAAGTTGTTCTTTTTGAGTTACATCCTCCATTTCAAGTGCTTGATCATGGATGGTTTGGATATCCTGATCAATTCCTTTAAGGTGTTGGGCAATTTTTTCCTGAAATTCTTTGGTTTTATTTCTGAGTTCGTCGTTGCTCAGGTTTTTATATCCTTCGAAGATTTCGTTGATTTCGTCTACCAGTGGTTGGTAAAGGGCAACGTCCTTTTCTTGTTTACTACCGAAAAGAGACTGTAATGGCTTTGTGATAAAATTAAACATGTTGAGCTTTATTTTTCAGGAGTTGACCCCCTGTTTCTTTTTTTGAATGATATAAAGACCGCTTTGAAACGAAAAATTTTCGGCCCTGTTGGGTTTATTGAAAGGTATTTCAAAATTCGAATAAAGATACAATATCTTTGGGCCGATAAATGTGCCTTATTTCTAATTTGAATCTTAATAACAAACGCTTGAGTCGAAAAAACGCAAAGGAAAAAACTTCCCCGCTATTTTTCAGTTTCTTAGGAAGAACATTATTTGTACCAAGTCGTTTTTTCGGCCAAAATGACACGTTCATGAAAAACAACCTGCCATTCATGGTCTTTGTTTTTATAAGTGCCTGCCTTTTTATCGGATGCAACGAGGCAGGTGAAATTAAAAAGGACTTGAAGGATTATTACTTCCCCTTGGATGAATTGAAGGAAGGGCTGGTTTATGAATATAAAGATGTAAACAATGACAGCCTGCGTTCTTTGTTTACTTATTATCGAACAGTAGAAACTAATGGAGATAAATTCCTTGTAGGGGTTCAATATGATAAAGATTTCCAACCCGCACAATTGTCAAGAGAGAAACTGGTTAGCAATGGTGCAAAATTGGTAGAAAGCTTTATCTACCAAAATGATTCAACCGGAATGTCCACTCAAATCCCTATGGAAATAGAGGCAGGAACGACTTTTCCATTTGAAATAAAAGATAGTTCCTCCATATTTTTATACAATGTAAGATGGTTTGACAATCCAGAGGATACAACTGCGTTTACAAGGGTAATTCGCAACAGAAGGTATGTAAAAGACACCCTGGTGCAGTATTATGATAAAGAAATACCAGCGGTTGTTTTTTCCGTAAGGGAATTGATAGAAAATTACAAAGAAGGCTATTGGGAAAAAGAATTGCAGGGGCGTGAAGTATATGCAAAGGGAATTGGACTTTTCTATTTTAAAAAGAATATTACGGAAAATTTCAAACTGGAATATGCATTAGAAGACAGGTACCTGATGTCTGAATTGGAAAAGAAATTTGCAACAAGTATAAGCGAAGAATAGTACAGCCTGATATGAAATACATCTACATTTTACTCTTAGGATTTTTAAGTCTAAACACATTTCAAAGCAATGCCCAAATACTACCGCCGGACTTTCTTTGTGTAAAAAGCGATACCCTGTTTTGGATTCCGGCAAATAACCCTTGTGGTCCCTTTGAGTATTATGAGATTTATTTTTCGCCAGACAAACAAGGACCTTATGTACTCCTGGCAAGAATAACCGATCCAAATCAAACTTTTTATTCGGATCCATCCAATCAGGAATACTATTATTACCTTCAAACCATACATGATTGTCCTGGTGAAATGCCACTTCAATCGGATACCCTCAACAATTTACCACCTGAATTAGGTCCAATACAAAGTGTTACCGTAAATGGAGATTTTGTGGACATCTCCTGGGAGCCTAGTCCTTCTCCTGAGACGGAAGGTTATATAATTTACCGAATTACCGACCTGGGCACCATTCCCATCGATACCGTTTATAATGCAACTACCTACACCGATATAGGCGCAGATCCCCAAAATGGGTCTGAAGAATATTTCGTGGTCGCACTGGATGGCTGTGGCAACATCAGTTTATTTGGACAATCCCACAAGACAATTTTTATTAATTCAACAGTTGACTCCTGCAACCAAAGCATAGACCTAAGCTGGGAACCTTACGAATATTGGGACAACGGAGTAGGTGAAAATATAATTTACGTTGGCCTGAACGGAGCCAATCCGGTTCCTGTTGACACGGTTCAAGGTTTGATAGGCAATTACAGCTATACTGGCATTGACAAAGGCAATGATTATTGTATTTTTATAATCAGCAAAGAAGCCGGTACCGGCAATCAATCAGGATCAAACACTTTGTGTGTTACTCCAAACATCGTTCAACCAGTCAGAGAACTTTACCTCGAAAACATCTCCTATTTAGGAAACAATCAAATTGAAGTAACCTACAGCTGGTCTAATAATGCCGAATTGGCCGAAGCATATTTAAGTGTTTTGAAATTGAACGATGATGCGGTACAATTGCAACCGATCAATTTTTCCATACCTCTTCAAACAACAAATTCCATTATATTTTCTGACCCTAATATATCAGACGAAAAGCATTGGACTTTCGGCATTGAAACCGTTGACAATTGTGGTGACGCAAAAAATTCTGAGACCGGCGTGGGGATAATTCTTACTGCCAGATCAGGTGGAACTTTTCTCAATCACCTGACCTGGACACCCCTCGATATTCAAAACCTGGAAGTCCTTGAATATACCATTGAGACACTTTACAACGGAATTTATACCACTATCGGTACTGTGAATGGAAACACGCTGGAATTTGATGATACTTTAGACCCTTCGGACCCTGCTTACTTCAATAAATGTTACCGTATAATTGCCCGATCCAGGTTGACCTTGCCGGATGGAACCACAAAAATCATTGAACCTTCATATTCTACCATTGATTGCGTAGCCCAGAATTACAATTATTTCATGCCCAACGCATTTGCACCACGCGGTCGAAACCAGTCCTTTGGTCCTATTTTTAGTTATGCAACTCCTTCGGTTTATTCTTTTAAAGTTTTCAACCGATATGGTGGAGTTTTATTTGAATCAACAGACCCTGAGCAAAGTTGGAATGGTAAAAAAGACGGACGAGATGTTCCTCAGGGAGTCTATAATTACATCCTTGAATTTGAACAACCCAATGGAGAAAAAGTATCAACCAATGGTTGGGTAATGCTGGTCCGATAACTGCTGTTGATTAAAATCATTTTTCAAGCCATTTTCAACTTCTTACTTTTGGATTAGTCTTTGCAAAGCTTACTTTGTAAACATTATAATCCGATGAATAAAGCATTTTTAGGACAACAGGCGAGTACTGTACTCAGCGGGAAGGAATTTCGGCTTTGGCGGACTGCCCAGACCCTGCTTTTCATCATTGGTTTGACTTTAGTAAGTTTGTTATTTTTCAAACCTCAACTAGGACTTACCTTATTTTGGGACGTGTTGATTCCCGTAGCTCCGGCCTTGTTTGTTTTTGCAGCGGGAATTTGGCGAAATATCTGTCCCTTAGGAACCACCTCTCTCCTACCTTTACATTTCAATTTTTCCAAAAGAAAGAGACTGAGCTTACATCAACAAGGGAAGCTGCAACTTATTGGCGTCGTCCTGCTTTTTCTATTGGTTCCACTTCGACATTTAGGATTAAACCTGAATGGATGGTTGACGGGAAGTTTCCTTGTTTTGACTGGTTTAACAGCTTTTATTTTTGGTTCTATTTACGAATGGAAAAGTAGTTGGTGTGCCGGCCTTTGCCCTGTACATCCGGTAGAAAAATTTTACGGCAGCAATACTCTAGTGACTCCTAAAAATGCCCATTGTGGCACTTGTAAAAACTGCGTACTTCCTTGCCCGGACAGTAATCAGCAATTGGGTAATGAGCTCAACAACAGACCCTTACAAAGATTTGCAGAAAGACTATTATTTGGTGGATTTCCCGGTTTTATTTGGGCCTGGTTTCATGTCCAGGATTTCCATATAACCGCCCTGAGTTTGCAGGAGGGTCTATTGGCATACTTCATTCCTTTTGCAGGAATGGCGACCAGTTTTTTAATATTTTGTCTTTTGTTGAAATATGAAATTCTGGAAGAAAAAACCCTTATCAGGATTTTTGGAGCGGCAAGTATCTCCGCTTATTATTGGTATCGCATACCGGCTTTGCTAGGCTTCGGATTATTCCCTGGCGATGGCGAACTCGTTGATCTATCAGGAATTATTTTACCACAAGTGATGGTAGCGCTCCAAATCTTCAGCCTCTCTTTTTTTATTTATTGGATGATCATCCGCCCGGCTAATTCAAAGCAGTGGATGTACCGTCCACCCTTCAAACCCAACTAGTCCCCAGTCCCCAGCACCTAGTACCCAGAACCTAGCACCCAGTACCCAGCACCCAGCACAAAAAAAACCACACAAATACCAAGAGGTGCTTTTGGACCCCTTAAAGACATGGTTAGGAAAAGTGAAATGGTTCTGTAATCTCCTTGTTCCGATGAAGTCGGAAAGCCGGACAAGTCAACGGCTTGGAGCCCGCCATAGTCATCTCGAGCCCTCTCCTAATGTTAATAATGTTGGGCCAAAGCTTTTATGTTGGTATCCGTGTGGTTAGTTTCTTAAAATGCCCGTTGGCATTTCGATACCGCAAGGTAAGACTAAATGGAAAAGAAGTCAAAGACAGAAGGGTTAAAATTTTTGAAGTTTTGCTATCCGCTTTTCGAAGTTCGCTTTTCGCTTTTCGTTTTTTTTTAACCTTCGTAAATCGTAAACCGTAAACCGTAAAAAATCTCACCACCCAGAGTATTTACTTCGTACCCTTACCCAAACCAAATTATCTAATTTGGGGCGGAATGATATTTCTGAAATGACCATTTAATTGAGCTTTTTTTCGAAGCTCTTCCATCTCCTCGACTACCGGCATCAACTTTTCAAGGTGTTGTATGAGAAACAATTGCCTTTCTGTTTCATTCTGCATTTGCAGCAATTGATATTCCTGGTCAACATTCAACCCAACATGATGACCAACTTCAAAGGTTTTTATATCGTTTGGATCTTCCGGTAAGGTTCTTTTGATCTCCATAATATCATACAACTTCTTAACCTTATTGTACAAAGATTGATTTAAGGTAGTGTTGGGTGGAGCATTGTCTTCCAGAAATTCAACTTCACCTGCAGGGAATAATTTTCCAGGAGACATGGAATAAAATTCTCGAATGATGAATCTCCTTCTTCCTTGAGTTTTAATATCCATCTCCCCGTTGGGATATCTCTTGACAATTTTAAGCAACTCCAACTCAGTACCTATCTCAACGAGTTTGTTATTCAAATATGCCGGAATACCAAAAGTTGTGTTCTGGTTTTCAACCTCTGCGATTAATTGTTTATAACGAGGTTCAAAAATATGGAGGTTGAGTTTTTCGCCGGGAAAAACGACCAATTGTAAAGGAAACAGGGGAAAAAACTCTTTCATAGAATGAGAAAATTAATATCAAATACCCAATAAATGTAAGCCAATAAATTTAAAAAGCTCAGTTGGAAATTCTACATATCGGACTTGAAGAAGTTTTTTTTAAAATTTCTTTTAAGCAGCCTAATTTTTTTAACTTGAGTGGCGTTAACTTTCAGGTATTCGCCACATCATTTTTTTACATCGCTTATATATTTCTACACCATGAAAACCCTAAACCAATTCGGTTCAATAGTTAACCTTTTTGGAGTATTTCTACTCTTATTCCTTTTTTCAAATTGCAATTCTGAAAAAACTGCCAAGCCCATTCCCAATGGGATGGAGGAATTTATCAGTGCCTATACTTCGGGCATCATTTCAAAAGCAAGCCCGGTAAAGGTAGTTTTCAATCTAAAGGTGGCTGAGGAAGACGAGATAGGAAAGGCACCTGAGAATCATATTTTCACTTTAGAACCTGCAGTTGAAGGGGAACTATTTTGGGAAGACGCCCAGACACTGGTATTTAAACCGGCAGAATGGTTGCCTTCAGGCAAATCTTTCCTGGGAAAAATCGCGATGGATAAGTTGGTAGACAATTTACCACAGGAACTAAAAGCATTCGAATTTGACTTCAAAACACGTGATTTAAACGTTAGTCTGCAGATTGATGGATTAAGCAATACAGATCCCAACAGCCTGGCAAAACAAGAATTATCAGGCAGCCTGGTTTTAAGCGATGTCGCCCTGCCCGAAGCCGTTGAGAAAATGTTAACTGCACGCCAAAATGGAAAAGAACTCTCTTTATCCTGGACACATGAGGGAAGTACTAATGTGCATAATTTCAAAGCATCCGGAATTACCCGAACCGATAAAAAAGGCGAAGTTCAATTAATGTGGGATGGAAATTCGATTGGATTGAATGAAAAAGGCGAAAAAATCATTGAAATACCTTCTATCAATGATTTCAAAGTAATGGATGCAAGGGTGGTACAGGATCCCGAACAGTATATTTCAATACGATTTTCAGATCCTATTTTAAAAAACCAATCTCTGGAAGGACTGATTAGAATTATCACCCAAAATCAGGATTTAAAATTCAACATAGACGGGAATGAAGTTAGAGTTTATCCGGCAGCCAGAATGACCGGCTCCCACCAGATTCAAATTGAACCGGGCATTCAAAACATCATCAACATCAAGATGAAAAATCCTTCAATTTGGGCACTTGAATTTGAACCAATGAAACCTGCAGTCAGGTTTGCCGGTTCCGGGAATATACTTCCCAATTCTTCAGGACTTACCCTTCCTTTTGAAGCCGTAAATCTTTCAGCAGTAGAGGTTGAAGTTTTTAAAATCTATCAAAACAATGTGCTTCAATTTCTTCAAAGGAATGATTTCAATGGCGATTATGATTTGGAAAGAGTTGGAAAAATTATTTTACAAAAGAAAATAATCCTTCAAAGCCTCAATCCAAAAGCACAGGCAGGAGTTTGGTCAAGATTTGCCTTGGATCTGGGAACCTTAATTCAAAATGATCCGGAAGCCATTTATCAGGTCAGGATTGGATTCAGGCCTGAATACTCACTCTACACCTGTTTTGACCAGGAAAACCAAGTTGAGGAAACCAACCTGAACACCTTCGAGAGAAATGAAGATTCTGGCGATGGATTTGTTTCCATCATGTCTGGTTGGTATGGAATCAACGGATACTACGACGACTATCAATGGTCTGACCGGGAGGATCCCTGCAAACCTGCTTATTACAATTCCGATAACTTCATTTCAAGGAATTTGTTCTCGTCCAACCTTGCCATCACTGCTAAAATGGGCGATGGGAACAAACTCTTCGCTACCGTTTCGAATATTAGGACTACGGACCCTGTATCGGGTGCTAATTTGGAATTTTACAATTATCAGCAGCAGCTCATAAAAACCATGACAACAGATGGTGCCGGAATGGTTTTCACCGATTTAAAAGAAGAACCATTTGCCATCATTGCTAAAAAAGGTAATGATAGGGGAATCCTAAAATTGGGTGATGGGAACTCACTTTCTCTTTCCAAGTTTGATGTGGCAGGAACTGAAAATCAGAAAGGAATCAAAGGCTTTATTTATGGAGAAAGAGGTGTTTGGAGACCAGGAGATTCCATTTATCTGAATTTTATTTTGGAAGATGAGGAAGGAAGCCTCCCCGCATTTCACCCTGTTAAATATACCCTGACTGATTCAAGAGGACAAATCCAGTCCAAATCTGTTCTTACCGAAGGCGTTCATGGAATGTATGCCATGCATTTGGGTACCAGCGTAGATGCACCCAC
Source organism: Saprospiraceae bacterium (assembly GCA_041392845.1). GTDB lineage: Bacteria > Bacteroidota > Bacteroidia > Chitinophagales > Saprospiraceae > JAGQWW01. The sequence goes on from JAWKLG010000024.1 coordinate 72,067, forward strand.
GGGTAACTGGATGATGAATGTGGAAGTCGGCGGTGCTCGTTTCTCAAAAGTCCTGAAAGTAGAAACCGTTAAACCCAACCGCCTTAAAATCAAATTGGATTTTGGAAAAGAAATTCTTCAACCGGAAGATAACAATCTCAATGGCAACCTTTCAGTCAACTGGTTGCATGGTGCTCCCGCAAAAAACCTGGATACCAAAGTTGAACTTCAGTTAAACACCATCAATACGACTTTCAAAGGCCTGGATGAGTTTGAATTTGACGACCCTTCCCGGAAATTCTACATGGACAACACCGTCATTTTTGATAAAAAGGTAGATGCCAATGGAAAGGCCACCGTCAATTATGAACTTTTAAAAAATAAATACGCACCTGGTAATTTAAGAGCAAAATTCAAAACCAGAGCCTTCGAACCCGGCGGAAATTTTAGCACGGATATTTTCACCCTGGATTATCATCCCTACGAAACGTATGTCGGGGTCTCCATTCCAAAAAACAAATGGGGACAACAAAGACTGACCAATGGAGAACCAGGTAAACTTCAAATGGTTTCCGTTCAGGAAAATGGGAAACCTGCTTCTAATCAGACCTTATCTGCCGGAATTTATGAATTGGATTGGAACTGGTGGTGGGATCAGTCGGATAACAATGCTGCAAAGTACAACAGCACCAATCATTTCAATGCCATTCAAAAAACCACCCTTAAAACGGATAAGGACGGTAAAGCTGAATGGCCCGTAACTTTGGCGGCTAGCGGTAGGTACCTGGTCAGGGTTTGTGATACCGAAAGCAATCACTGCACAGGGACTTATTTTTATGTGGGATATCCCTGGTATCGCGAGGACGAAAACAACAATGCCAAAAAAGAGGCATCCATTCTGGCTTTTTCAAGCGATAAAACTACCTATGAAGTTGGGGAAACCGTTGAATTAAGTGTGCCATCAGGAGATGTTGGTAGAATTTTACTTTCTCTCGAAGGTGGTTCAAAGGTGATTGAAAGCTATTGGAAAGATGCGAAGTCAGGCGAAAACAAAATCAGATTTACGGCTACCAAGGAAATGATTCCCACGGTTTATGCACATGTCTCGCTCATACAACCCCATGGTCAAAGTGAAAATGACTTACCGATAAGGATGTACGGAGTCATCCCTATTGAAATAGAAGACAAGAAAAACAAACTTCAACCAAAACTAGAAATGCCCGGCACCCTGGCGCCTGAGCAAACGGTCAATATTACAGTCAGCGAAGAAAATGGACGAGACATGGCCTACACAATTGCCATGGTCGACGAAGGCTTACTAGATTTGACCAGATTTAAAACTCCGGATCCCTACAATGCCTTTTTTGCAAAAGAAGCCCTGGATGTAAAAACCTGGGATGTTTATGACGAAATCCTGGGAGCTTATGGAGGATCTTTGGAAAAAGTACTGAGTGTAGGGGGGGATGGCGCCATCAATCCTTCGGATGCCAAGCGAAATGCCAACCGTTTCAAACCGGTGGTTCGTCATTTGGGACCATTTTATTTAAAAACGGGAGAAAAGGCAAAACACAAAATCACCCTACCCAATTATGTCGGATCAGTAAGGACCATGGTCGTGGCAGGAAAAGACGGAGCCTATGGTTCTGTTGACAAAACCACTCCCGTCAAAAAACCGTTGATGATCCTGGCAACCTTACCAAGAGTTCTGGGTCCGGGAGAATCCCTAAAGCTTCCGGTTTCAGTATTTGCTATGGAAAACAAGGTAAAAAATGTAAATGTCCAAATCAGGGAAAGTTCGGGATTGGTCTCTTTTAAAAACGGCAATTCAAAATCTGTAAACTTCACAAGTCCCGATGAAAAATTGGTCTATTTTGATATTGATATAAAGCCTGTCATTGGAAATGCAAAGTTTGAAATTCTGGCCGAAGGCAATGGAGAAAAAGCAAGTCAAACCATTGAAATCTACGTTCGAAATCCAAATCCGGAACAAAGAAAAACCATCAACGAAGTAGTGGAAGCCGGACAGACTTTAAACATTCCTTTTGAAGCTATCGGCATAAAGGGAACCAATCAGGCTTATTTGGAAGTCTCATCTTTTGCACCATTTGACCTTGGTGCCAAATTAGATTATATCATTGGTTATCCTTATGGTTGTTTGGAACAAACCAGCTCAAAAGGATTTGCCCAACTTTATCTTGAAAAGGCAGTCAAACTATCAGAAACCCAGAAACTAATGGCTCAAAAAAATGTAAAAGCTGCCATTTCAAAAATTAAATCCTTTAGCAACAACAAGGGTGGATTATCCTATTGGCCTGGAGATTCTTATACGAATCATTGGGCAGAAACTTTTGCAACTCACTTTTTAATTGAGGCAAAAAATCTTGGTTATGAGGTTGATCCATCCTTTCTGGACAGATTGTTAAATGCACTTTCTGCGAGGTCAAAACTATGGGATGTTAAACAATTTGAAGAAGGATTTTATGCACATAACAATGACCAATTAATGCAAGCCTATCGTTTGTATGTTTTGGCATTAGGTGGTAAATCTGATTTAGCTTCCATGAATCGATTGAGAGAAATGAAAAATCTGGCAACTACCGCTAAAATAAGGTTGGCCGGTGCCTATGCTTTAAATGGCAAAAAGGAAGTGGCTGAATCCTTGATAAACGAGAAAATTCCTGAAATTGAGGATTACCGGGAAATGTCAGGTTCATTTGGATCTTCATTCCGGGATCAGGCCATGATTATTGAAACCTATAGCCAGTTAGGAAAAAGAAAAGAAGCCTTCGAATTTGCTTTCCGTCTGGCTAATGACATGAATGAAAGATCCTGGTTTTCAACCCAGGAAATTGCTTTTGCCTTCCTTGCCACCGGCAAATTGGTTACCCTAAATTCAAAAGACCAAACGCTTAAATTTGCTTATAAAGAAGGTTCCAAAGGCTGGGTCGACGCAGGAAGTCAGGGTACCGGATTTCTTTTTGATATTCCGGTAGACAAGATGAATGAAAGAACAATAGCGGTAAGAAACGACGGTAAAGATCCTATTTACGTTCGATTGGCTTTATCCGGACGTCCGGTAGCCGGTCAAGAAACAGCTTCTGAAAAACATTTAAAAATGAGTACGAAGTTTTTCAATATGAATGGGAAGGAAATTGATCCTTCCGTACTGGAGCAGGGAACCGATTTTGTGGCTGAAGCAAAAATCACCAATCCCGGAAATTACCAATACAACCTGAGGGAATTGGCACTGCAACAGATTTTTCCTTCAGGCTGGGAAATTACCAATACCAGATTGGAAGGCACAACGTATTTTAATGATTCAAGTCGCCCAACTTATGAAAATTTCCAGGATGACCGGGTTTACAGCTTTTTCAATATTTACGGAAGAAAGACTTTTACTTACAGAGTAGTTTTAACTGCAGCTTATGAAGGTCGTTTTTATCTGCCATCTTTTAGTTGCGAGGCTATGTATGATCCAAACATTTATGCAAATAATGCAGGTCGCTGGATCACGGTTTCAGCAGCTCGTTAACTCGGTGCTCGGTGCTCGTAGCTCAGGCTCGTAACTCGTGCTCGGAAGATCGGAAGATCGATCCGTCATTTTTATAAGAAAACAATGTATAAATAGCTTAAAAATATAATGTTTGACTATCTGAATTTCTTGAATCCATAAATAATATGGTTTAAAAAATTTGAACACTTTGCCTGAAAAAAATATTACTAATTTGGCTTCAGAAAAAAATTTACTGAAGCCATGGTGAGAATTTTACTCCTTTCCGTTTTGATTTTAAATACAACTATCTGCTTCGGGCAGGAAGCAGTATTTGACATAATTCCATTGCCAAACAAGATAACACTTGAAAATGGAAAATTCATATTTGGGAATCGCATCAACATCGTTCCGGGAAGTGCGGAGGTTCAAAATGAAGTCGTACTTCTTAAAACTTTTTTTGCATCTCATGGCATAAGAACCACCGTCAATCCACCTTCCGAAAGTCAAAATTTTATTTTTAAAAAAAATGACCAACTAGCTGAAGAAGGATATCTTTTAAAAATAGAAACCAATGCCGTCCAGGTAGAATATAAGACTTCCAAAGGTGCATTTTATGCTTTGCAGACCTTCTTTCAATTGATCCCACCTAATGATGAAAACTGGCAGGGACAATCCATACAAACTTGTCTAATTGAAGACCAACCTCGGTTTCCCTATCGGGGAATGCACCTGGATGTCTGTCGTCATTTTTTCCCACCTGAATTTATAAAACAATACATTGACCTGCTTGCAACCTATAAATTCAACAATTTCCATTGGCACCTTACTGAAGACCAGGGTTGGAGAATTGAAATCAAAAAATATCCAAAACTTCAGGAGATTGCAGCCTATCGAAAAGAAACCCTCATTGGACACTACAATGACGTTCCCCAGAAGTTTGATGGCCAGGAATATGGAGGTTATTACACCCAGGAAGAAGTGAAAGAAATTGTAGCCTATGCCGCTCAAAAACATATTAACATCATTCCTGAAATAGAAATGCCCGGTCATGCTCAAGCTGCGGTTGCAGCTACCCTGAACTTTCCTGCACCGGCGGCCCTCACGATGTAGCCACCAAATGGGGTGTTTTGATGAAGTATTTTGTTCTAAGCCGGAAACTTTTGAATTTCTTGAAAATGTACTTTTAGAAGTCATGGAATTATTTCCTTCTAAATACATCCACATCGGAGGAGATGAATGCCCAAAAACAAGATGGAAAAATTGCCCGCAATGTCAAAAAAACATCAATGATCTGGGCCTGGCTGATACATGAATTACAGAGTTATTTTATTCAAAAAATAGAAAAAGTTTTAAACGAAAAAGGCAGACAAATTATAGGCTGGGATGAAATACTTGAAGGAGGCCTGGCACCCAATGCTACCGTTATGAGTTGGAGAGGCAGAAGGTGGAATTGCGGCTGCAAAGAAAATCATGATGTCATCATGACACCAACTTCTCATTGCTATTTTGACTATTATCAATCCAATAGTGCCAACGAGCCCCTGGCGATTGGTGGGTACCTGCCTTTACAAAAAGTTTATGCCTATGAACCAGTTCCTGATGAGTTATCAGCAGAACAGGCAAAACATATTTTAGGCGCCCAGGGAAATGTCTGGACTGAATACATGCCCAATGAATCCCAGGTCGAATACATGGTTCTTCCAAGGATGCAAGCCATGGCAGAAATTGGTTGGACCTACCAGGAACATAAGAATTTTGACTCCTTCATAAGCAGACTACAAAGTCATTTTATAGAATGGAAAAGAGAAGGTTACAATTATGCTGACCAGACCCTGGATGTTCAAATTGAGTTTCAATCATTAGAAAACGGAATTCGAATTCTCCCATCTACCCTTCTTCAAGATGCCAAAATTGTCTACACAAGATCAGATTCAAAAAATCCTGAAGTTTATACTGGAAAGGATGGAATTGTAATCAAAGAATCTAATATTTTAACCTTGAGGGCAGAAAACACTGGTGGTACTACCGGACCAAGAAAAGTTCTGGACATGAAGTTTCATAAAGGAGTAGGTCTTAACATCCAAAGTACCACTGAACCATCAGGCGCTTATCAGGGTGATGGAATCATAAGTTTATTTAACGGGATCAATGGCTCCGATGAAAAATATGGTGACAATGAATGGATTGGATTTTATGGAAAGGATTTGGAAGTCACCTTGCAATTAAGTGAAGGAAATGAAATCAATAGTTTAAATACCCGATTTTTCAATGGGCCGGGTCAGTGGATTCATCTTCCGCAAAGGGTAGAAATTTATACAAGTCAAGACGGCGAAAGCTTCAATTTAATAAGCGAAAAAGCAATCGAAGCACATCCGGGAAAAGTATTTGATTTTAAGATGGAGTTCCCTGCGATCACTTCACAATATTTAAAAATAAAGGTTCAAAGATTTGGTGAAATTCCTGAAGGGCAGGCAGGTGCTGGTAATGAAGCCTGGTTGTTTGTAGATGAAATCAGGCTCAATTGATTGCATATTGCCGGAAGCCTTCTAAATTTACCTCCTAAGACAAACAAAAGAAAAAGCCAAATCCATGCAGTTATCTAACCTAGACTGGACCATCGTAGGAGCCTTTTTTGTATTTTCATTATTGATCGGATGTACTTCGCCAAAAGGCAGGCAAAAGTTACGATGACTATTCCTGTCAGGAAGAAATATGCCCTGGTGGTTATTGGGAATCTCTATGGTAGCAACTACTTTTTCTGCGGACACTCCCAATTTGGTAACTGATATAGTAAGACGAAATGGAGTTTCTGAAACTGGGTCTGGTGGGCCTTTTTATTGACCGGGATGTTAACGGTGTTTGTTTATGCACGTCTTTGGAGACGCTCAGGTATTGCTACGGATTTGCCGGAATTTTATGAACTTCGTTATAGCGGGAAAGCAGCTGCCTTCCTTAGAGGATTTCGAGCCATCTATCTTGGTGTTTTTTTCAACATCATGATTATGGCCTCTGTTTCTTTGGCTGCTATAAAAATCGGTGGTGTCCTATTGGGATTATCTCCCGAACAAACCTTGTTAATTGCCTCAATTGTCACCATAGCTTACACCGCTCTTGGAGGATTAACCGGTGTAATTTGGACTGATTTCTTTCAATTTGCATTGGCCATGGCCGGCACGATTTGGGCAGCGATGGTGGTAGTAGATTTGCCTGAAGTAAACGGACTCAGCAATTTATTTACTCATGAAAATGTCCAGGGAAAACTTTCTCTTCTCCCAAACTTTAACGATACCAATGCCATTATTCCCTTGTTTATTATTCCAATTGCCGTACAATGGTGGAGTGTATGGTATCCGGGTGCTGAACCTGGAGGAGGAGGGTACATTGCTCAAAGAATGTTGTCGGCAAAAGATGAGAAAAATGCTGTTTCTGCAACCCTTTTGTTTAACATCGCACACAATGTATGCCATTGAGACCTTGGCCATGGATTATCATTGCTTTGGCTTCTTTAATAGTTTTTCCCAATCTGGAAGCAATCGGAACTGCCTTTCCAAACATTAATCCTGACATTTTAAAAGATGACCTGGCCTATCCTGCCATGTTAACCTTTCTGCCGAGCGGTTGCTGGGCACGCTGTAATTGCATCTTTGATTGCAGCCTACATGTCGACTATTTCTTCTCATTTCAACTGGGGTTCCAGTTATGTAGTCAATGATTTTTATAAAAGATTTGTCAATCCGGATGCCAGCGAAAAGGACCAGGTTATGGTTGGCAGGATTTCAACAGTGATTTTGATGATTTTTTCTGCCTTAATCGCTCTTTACCTGACAAGTGCTCTGGATACCTTCCAAATATTGCTTCAAATTGGAGCAGGTACAGGTCTTATATTCATCATGCGCTGGTTTTGGTGGCGCATCAATGCCTGGTCTGAAATCACAGCCATGGTGGTTTCCTTTTTAATTGCCATCATTTTCCATGGCAGATTTGAAGAGACTTTGGCTGATTGGCAAAAACTTGTCCTGGGAGTTTTAATCACTACCATTTGTTGGGTGGTCGTTACCTTTTTAACCCGACCCACCGATGATAAAACCTTGCGAAACTTTGTAAAAACAATTCGTCCTCATTCAACAGGATGGAAACCTGTTATTGAATCGATCGAAGTCCATGAAGGTCTCTCTGAAACCAGCCTCACAACAGGGAAGCTACCTGCTCAAATCATGGCCATGTTTTTAGGCGTTTTCCTGGTTTACAGTGCATTGTTTGCGACAGGGTACCTCATTTATGGCAATACCATGAATGCATTCATAGGTTTTACAGTCACCCTTGTAAGCGCGCTTGGGTTAATATCCCAATGGAAAAAACTCTAGTTAAAATGTTTTACAAAAAACCGGATGAGGTCGGTTGTTGTGACGATTCCTACTACCTTTTCTCCTTCAACCACAGGCAATGCATGAAATTCTTTTTCTGCTAAAATTTCAGCTGCTTCGTAAAGCGTTTGGGTTGTGGTTAAAGTAACAGGACGATTCACCATCACACTCTCAAGAGTCAGCATGTTGTAAACTGCAACATCTACTACTTCTTCATCTTCAGTATATGTATCGCCGAATGAGAGTCGTAATATATCTGTCAGGCTAATAATGCCAACCAATTTACCTGATTTAACAACAGGCAAGTGGCGGATATGATTTTTGCGCATCAATCGTTCCGCATCATCAAGGGAACTTTTGTGAGAAATGGTTACCAGGTTTTTGGTCATTACTTCGGTTACCGGAATATTTTTCATAAGAATGGGATTTAAGGTTAATACCCTTTTTTTTACACCATAAAATAACGGCAAAGTAATGAAGTACCGAATGACCTCAATCAACAAGACTGATGTCGAAGGTCATGGTTTAGAACCCAAAAAACACATGGATAATTTCAAGAATATTTTGAGGATTTACAGCCATTCGCTTAATGCCTCTCTTAATATTTTCAAGGCCTTCCCCATTTGATTTTCCACCGTTTTGATACTGATGGTAAGCTCTGCTGCAATTTCTTTGTAGCTCAGTTCTTCTTCCCTGCTAAGCAAAAAAATGATTTTACACTTGGGAGGAAGCAAATTCAAGGCCTGATGGTAGGCTAATTTTAAATCACCCGCTTCAGCCAGACTTGCTGGATGATTACCTTCGGTGTCAGACACCGCGACCAATTGCTCTTCTGTTTCAAAAACCTTTTTTCTACGATGGTAATAAAGAGCTTCATTGATTGCCATACGGCGGAGATATGCAGATAGGGAATAGTTGATTTCTATTTCATAACGTTTTTCCCACAGTCGAATGAAAACTTTTTGAGCCAAATCTTTCACCAGGTCCTCATCCTGAACATATTTTGAGATTATTTGGCAAACAAAAGGATGGAAATCCCCGTACACAGTTTTCATACTGGCGGGATCATTACTTTTGAGTAGGTCCAGGTGTTGTTGATCGCTTTGGGTCATGCGCATAGCGTAAATGGCGGCTAAAAGTAAGCATTGGATTTAGTTCTGACTCAAATCTTGCGACCATTTTGCATTTCCTTACGACGAAATGCAACCTTTTTAATTTTTTCTTCACTTATGGAGTATAATTTTTAAAAAGGAAAAGTAGGAGATTGTCAGTTACCTGATAAGGCAGATGATGGATTGAAAAGTTTAATGAAAAAAACATATCTTTCGGCGCAGTGCTTCAGGGGGATCTTTATTTAAAAAAAATCCCATGTGAGAGCATTCGCAGGCTTGAAAACGATTTTGAAATCTTCAACTATTTTAATATATGAGATTCAAGACTTTACTGAGTTCTTTAATTTTAGTTTGTTTGACTGCTACCGGGCTGAAAGCTCAGGATCTGCATTTTACCTTATGGGACATGAACCCGCTCAACATTAATCCTGCCTTTACAGGTGGATTTTCAGGAACTTTTCGGGTTTCCGGTATTTACAGGGATCAATGGAGAAGCACCCTCAATAATACAAGAAACACAGGTGCTTGGACTACCCCATCTTTTGGAGTGGATGCACCGATCATTCAGGGTTTTAGAAAAAATGATTGGATTGGAGTTGGTATTGGATTGTTCTCCCATCAAGCAGGAAGTCTTGATCTGGGAATGAGCGGATTTTCAGGAGCTGCTGCTTACCATTTAGGTTTGAATAAAAAAAGTACCAGTGTTTTAACCATTGGAGTTCAATACGGAACCTTTGGGAGAAATATCAATTTAGACAATGCTCAATGGGGAAATCTTAGCAATAATAACGACTTTTCCGGAATGCAAATCAATGATGCAAGTTTCTCCGATTGGGCCGGTGGAGTAGTATTAAAAACTCAATTGAACAAACAAATGAGCATGGTGTTGGGTGCTGCATTTGACCACCTTTTTACCCCCGACTACACCTTAACCGGGAGTTCGGCAGGTGGCTCCAATGAGAGACCATTTCTTAGCAGCGTACATGGTCAATTTGACATCCAGATAAACGATAAATTGTCATTGACACCTCAGTTCTATTTCCAAAGCACTGCCAAAAACAGTGAAATTTTGGTTCAGAGTTATGTTCCATACAAGTGGAATGAAAATTTAACCTTGAGACCTGGTGTAAGTTACAGACTTGGAGATGCAATATCTGTTTTGGTTGGTGCTGACATTAAAGACAATCTGCGCGTAATGGCAGCTTATGACTTCAACACCTCTGAACTTTCTTCTGCTACTAATGGGCAGGGAGGTTTCGAACTTGCCGCCATGTATATCGTGAAAATATTCAAAAAACCTGATGTAAAACCTGCTATCCTTTGTCCTACTTTATAAGATAAGATGGAATTTGTGAACATGAAATTGGATTCAGGAAATAAAAAAATTGCAATGAAACATACTCTTTTAAGCATATCACTTCTATTTTTTGCAGCTTGGTCCTTTGCTCAACCCTTGAATAAGGCTACCTACTCTACCATGATTAGTACAGCTGAAGAAGCTTTGGCTAACAAGGATTACTACAATGCCCTTGATCAGTATAACCAAGCATACGATGAAAGAAAAGATAAAGATTTGATCCCAATTATTGCAGATCTACATTTTAAATTAAGGGATTACAAAAGAGCTGAAAATTACTATAAAAGAGTTTTCAGAAAATACAGAGGAAAAGACCCTGAAGTAGATCCTCAAATCAGATACAATTATGCCATCGTTTTAAAAACAATGGGACAATATGACGAAGCCATTGAACACCTACAGAAAGTATTGGCTGAGTCTACTGATGATAAATTAAAGGACCTTGCTGAACTACAAATTACCGGTGCCGAAATGGGCAAGGTACTTAGACCTGTACCCCGCCTAAGGGTAGAAAATGCTGGTAATAATGTAAATACCAGTTTTTCAGAATACTCAGCCTTCCTGACGGAAGATGGAAAAGAAATGTATTATGCCAGCTTCCAGCGTGATGATGTAATCATTTTGGAAGGTAAAGAGGAGGAAAACAGGTACGCAACCATCTTGAAATCATCAAAGTCAGACAAAGGCTGGGGAGACCCAACAGAGCTGGACGACAGGATTAACAGACCAGGTTACCATACTGCCAACATCACACTAAGTCCGGACGGCAGAACCATGTATTTTACCCGTCAGCAAATGACCGGAAACGAGGTTTCAGAAAGTAATATTTTTTATTCAGACCTAACCGGAACTGATTACACTGCAGCAAAAGAGGTGGTTGGTGTAAACGGCAACTGGATTGCAAAACACCCTGCCATAGGAGAGCTATTTGGTAAAGAAGTGATGTTTTTTGTGTCAGATATGCAGGGAGGAGAAGGTGGATTCGACATTTATTATGCAACCTACAAAGGAAATGGAGTTTTTGCAGACCCGGTAAACCTGGGCCCTAAAATCAATACTGCTGCAGATGAGGTTACTCCGTTTTACAGGGATGGAACTTTATATTTCAGCTCAAATGGACACCCTGGAATCGGAGGATATGACATTTTCTCTTCCATTTGGAATGGTACAACCTGGAGCGAACCTAAAAACATGGGACTTGGCTACAACAGTCAATTGGACGATCGATATTTCATGATTGACAAGGAAGGGTATCACGGTGTATTGCTTTCCAACAGAGAAGGCACTCGTTCTACCCATAGCAAAACCTGCTGTGATGATATCTACGAATTCACCATTGAAAAAATCGAATTGGATGCTATCGTTGGTACTTTCAATGCAGAAAGTGGAGAGCCTTTATTGAATGCCAGTGTGCAACTTTTTGAATTGACTGACAATCAAATGACTCCGATTGATGAGCAATCCAATGAGAAAGGAAATGTTTTCGCATTCCCTCTTCTTTTGAATAAATCTTACATGGCCATTGCCACTGCAGAAGGATTTTATCCTGACACCTCTGAAGTATTCAATACGGTTGGATTTAAAGAATCTAAAAAATTGGAGCATAGATTAAGGTTAAGACCTATGCCACCAGAGCCGGAATATGAAGACATCGAAGTGACCATCAATGAGCCTATCCGTTTGAATAACATCTATTATGATTTTGATGATGATAAAATTCTTCCGGATGCTGAAAATGATTTGAACGACCTTAAAAACTTGATGGACGAATATCCTGCCATCAAAATTGAGTTAAGTTCACATACAGATGCTCAGGGTAAGGATGCCTACAACCAGGAACTATCCCAGCGAAGGGCCAATTCAGCGAAGGCATGGCTGGTAGAACATGGTGTAGCAGAAGAGCGCATCGTACCTAAAGGATATGGAGAAACCCAAATCCTGAACCAGTGTGTAAATGGTGTAACCTGTACAGATGATGAACATCGATTCAATCGCCGAACAGAGTTCAAAATCATCGAAGGGCCAACTACCATTATGATGAAGCGTACTGAAAAGAAATTGAAGGAAGGTGAGAAGGTACAATTGAAACCTCAAAAAAGTACAACTCCTGAAAAACAAAGGAGAAGAAATTAAATATTTCTAAAAATAATTTACGACAGCAACCGAATACTGGTCATTGTCGTTACATTCAGGCGACTCAAAGATTTGGGTCGCCTGAATTGTTTAATAAACAAATCTCTATGCAATTTAAAACCTTACTTTTCGCCAGCTTTTTTGGATTTTTTGCCTGTGGAACCACTCAGGAACTGCACTCCCAAAATTCCTCTCCGGTTGAAATCCACGAATACTCTTCCCTACACGGAAAAAAGGACTTAAAGGGTGCCCCCATCATGCACTTTGAGCAAAGAGAATACGATTTGGGAACTGTCAAAAAGGGTGAAAAAAGAAAGCTCTCCTATAAGTTTACCAACAAAGGAGATACAGACTTAAGTATTTCGTTAATCACAGCCTGCGAATGCACCACCACCAATTTTGATGACCTGAGAGGTAAAACCTGGAAACCAGGAGAAAGTGGTTCTATCAACATTGTATTTGACAGCTCAGAAAAAGACTACGGAGAGCTCATCGATATCGAAATCATCCTCGACCAGTCTGAACCCGGAACTGACGATATTCCAATTTTTGAAAAACTGTATTATAAGTTTGAAATGGACTAGGGGCTGGGTGCTAGGGGCTGGGTGCTGGTTTGCTCGTGGCTCGGTTGCTCGGTTGTTGGATTCTGCATTACAACGTAGGCCGTCATTGCATGACGGCAGGATTGGGAAGGATTTAAAAAAGCGGAAAACTTCTTTTTTTTTGAAACATGAAGGAATGAAGGAACATGAAGGGAAAAAACTCGGCACTCGTAACTCGTCATTCGTAACTCGCAACTCGTCACTCGTCCTCACTCGCAACTTGCTCCACCAAACACTTTTTTATACCTTTATTGAGTTATTGAATTGCATCAGTTTTAGCCATTATTAATCCTTCATAAAATATCCAAGATGGATAGAAGAACCTTTATTACCCTATCTAAAGGAAAAACATCTTTTGCTGATCACAAGGAAAAGCTTTTTCCATTTCCAAACGAAATAGATTTTGAACCAGCGGTAGAAACTCCATTTAGAATTCATGAGCGACCACCTGTTTTAAGTGGATTAGATCCATATACTGGTCCATGGGGAATTGCGCAAGCAGCACACCTACTTAGAAGGGTATGTTTCGGAGCTCCATTTGAGGATGTTGAAATGTTGGCGGGATTGACTTTCAACCAGGCCATAAATTCTGTTCTTCAGGATTTTACAGTTCCATTGGATGTTCCCGTCAATGATTACAATGACGACGATGTTCAAGATCCGAATGTACCTTTTGGTCAGCCCTGGATAGATGCCCCTTGGAATAATGCAGTTGAAGGAAACAGGATTGCTTCTTTAAAAGCATGGTGGCTAAGGAGAATGTTGAGGCAGAATGCAACCATAGGAGAAAAAATGATCCTTTTTTGGCATAATCATATTCCGGTTGAATTTTATGGAGTATTCATTGGAAAATTTAATTACCGATACATTCAAAACATTTATCAAAATGCGCTGGGCAATTTCAAAACTTTGATGAAAGCAATGACATTGGATCATGCTATGCTGCATTATCTAAATAATCAATACAACAGTGTTCAGCAGCCAGACGAAAACTATGCACGGGAACTCCAGGAACTTTTTTGCATCGGAAAAGGTCCCAATGCAAAATTCACAGAAGAAGATGTGCAGGCTATGGCGCGTGTGTTAACAGGTTGGAGGTATGATTATGGCACAGATGAAACGGTTTTTGCATTTTGGGCTCATGATACCAACGACAAAGAATTATCTTCTTTTTATAATAATGCCATAATTACAGGAAGGTCCGGCCCTTCAGGAGCTGAAGAACTGGATGATTTATTTGATATTATTTTTGACAATGAAGAGGTTGCCTTGTTCCTTTGCCGCAAGCTTTACAGGTTTTTTGTTTACCATGAAATAGATGCAGCAACAGAACAAAATGTAATCGTTCCACTTGCACAGGTTTTCCGAAACAACAATTATGAAATCATGCCTGTTTTGGAAACCTTGTTCAGAAGCGAGCATTTCTTTGATTTCCTGAATCAGGGGGCCATTTTAAAAAGTGGATTGGATTATTTGGTTGGGACGATGAGAGAATTTAACAGCCCTCTTCCGGACTCAAATATGCTAAGTGACAATTACCAACTTTCTGTGGCGCTGGTCTATTTCGGAGCACTTATTCAACATAATTTAGGAGATCCGCCCAATGTATCCGGTTGGCCTGCTTACTATCAAATTCCACAATACGACAAACATTGGATTTCTACCAATACCCTACCCTTTCGATTACAATATGCTGATTTGATGTTGGCCAACGGGGTTCCAACAGATAACTTTCTAACCTTTTTTGATGTGTTGGAAACCACAAAAAAAATTCCTGATGCCAGCGATCCAAATATGCTCATTGACAATGCAATTCAATGGCTTTATGGAATTTCGGTTTCAAATGCAGTAAAATTGGTTTTAAAATCAATTTTATTGTCCGGTCAATTGACTGATTACTATTGGACTAATGCCTGGGTTCAATACCTGGACGATCCTACAGACCCCATGAAAAGGGAAACTGTGTACAGACGTTTACAAGGGTTTTATTATTACTTGTTGCACCTGGAAGAGCACCATTTGTGCTAGGACTATTTGAAATCCATTAAAAATCAGTCAAATTTTAAGTAAAATGCTACGTAGAAAATTTCTTAAAAATACAGCTATCGGTTCTTTTGCGATTCCTACCATTATGAATGGTTTCCCTATGGGAATGAACCGCCCTTCTCCTTTTCAAAAAGTCCTTCAAAACTTTCTTACAGATACTGACCATGTTTTGGTCATTATACGAATGGATGGTGGAAATGACGGTTTGAATACCGTAATTCCAATGGATCAATATGATAAATTAGCACCGGTAAGGAGTAAAGTAATTTTGCCTCGAACCAGTTTGCTTTCCCTGGACGGTACCGACAATGTAAAATTGCATCCTGCCATGACCGGAATGCAAGCATTATACAATGAAGGTAAACTATCCATCATTCAATCTGTAGGATATCCTAATCCGAATTTTTCACATTTTAGAAGTACAGATATTTGGATGACAGGTGCAGACTATGATGAAGTGCTTACGACCGGATGGATGGGACGATATTTGAATTATGAATATCCAAATTACCCACAAGGATTCCCAAATGCAGATATGCCAGACCCGGTCTCTATTGAATTGGGTGCTTCTCTATCCCTGACCTTCCAGGGACCAGGAGCAGGCATGGGGATGTCTATCGCCAATGCTGATACTTTTTACAATCTGGTACGAGGAATTCAAACTCCTGCACCCAATACTCCAGCCGGTAAACAATTGGAATATGTGAGATTGATTGCCAATCAGGCCAACAATTATGGCCAGGTGGTAACCGCTGCTTATGACAATGGAGCCAATAATGTAACTTATCCTGACGGAGGTCAAAATCCATTGGCAGAACAATTGAAAATTGTGGCCCGACTAATAAGCGGCGGATTAAAGACCCGTGTTTACATGGTGAGCATCGGTGGATTTGACACGCATGATGCCCAGGTGGAAACTTCCGACCATACAAAAGGAGAACATGCAAACCTTCTTAAAAATGTTTCAGATGCGGCTACCGCCTTTGTCAGGGACATGGAAGCACAAGGATTGGATGAACGAGTACTTGGAATGACCTTCTCGGAATTTGGAAGAAGAATTATATCTAATTTCAGCGATGGTACAGACCATGGTGCAGCAGCGCCAATGTTTTTGTTTGGTACGCCCGTAAAACCCGGAATTCTTGGCGATAATCCGAATATCCCGGTTGGAGCCACGGAAGATGACAACCTGCCTATGCAATATGATTTCAGGTCTGTTTATAATTCTATTTTAAAAGACTGGTTTTGTATTCCTGAAAGTGATTTGGAAGGGATTATGCTTGATGATTATCAACAATTGCCCCTTATTGGAAACACAGATTGTATCTCAGATGTACATGAAATCAACCAGGCTGCAGGTAAGAATTTAATTGATTGTTATCCCAATCCATTCGTTCAATACATCAGGGTAGATTATGAAACTTTTGGAGGTCCTACTTCTGTTCAGATTTTCAATCAGGCAGGACAAATTTTGGCTACTCCTTTCAAAGGAAATGTAGCAGCAGGAAAATATACCGTTGAATGGAATGCGGAAGATCTTCCAGCCGGAACTTATTATGTTAGATTACAAAATGGGCTCACGCAGCAGGTAAAACCCATTATTAAAGTTCGTGGATAAATTTTTTTTATTTTTTTTAAATCCGTGAACCATATTGATTGTCAGGATGTTTGGGCTCTCGGAATCAACATGCGGAGCATTTCTTTTTAAAAAAGTTAAATCTAAATGTTGATTTTTTAAAAGGAATTGTATCTTTGCACCCGCCAAATAAAATTTGGATGTACATTGAAATGATTCCGTAGCTCAGTCGGTAGAGCACTTGACTTTTAATCAAGGGGTCCTGGGTTCGAGCCCCAGCGGAATCACCAAAACAAAACCAAAAGCCGTTTCGGATTTCCGGAACGGCTTTTTTTATTTCCAAAATCCAGCCTTCCTTTCATCTTTTGTGACCTTCATCATGTTTAAGGGGTGAACTTGAAATTAACTTTGCCAAAAACCTTTTCTATGAATTTTCAGAACGACGTTTTATTGGCCAGTCATGAAAAACCGGTAGTGGTCGACTTTTGGGCTGAATGGTGTGGCCCTTGCCGTATGCTTGGACCGGTTATCGAAAAAATGGCGGAAGAACAAAGTGACCAATGGAGCCTTGTAAAACTCGACACCGAAGAGTTTCAGGAAATTGCAGTGGAATATGGTATACGAAGTATTCCAAACGTAAAAATGTTTTATAAAGGTGAAGTAGTAGCGGAATTTGCAGGCGCCCTACCCCGCCCTGAAATTCAAAAATGGTTGGATCAGAATCTTCCTAGTGCTTCCAAAGAAGCCATTACAGAAATCCTGGCACTGGATGGCGATTTTCCAAATCATGAAGTAATTGAGCACCTTGAAACCTTCCTGGCTGAAAACCCTGCCAGTATGGTTGCAAAAAAGCTTTTGGCCAAACACATGGTACTTCAGGATCCTCATTCTGCTTTGGACTTAATACAAGACATCAAAGAAGGCTCTGAGGAATACGACGATGCCCAAGACATCCGTACCATTGCTGAATTATTAGAATTTGATGCCGTAAATGGTTCCAAAGCTTCTGCATTTTTAATAGACTTAAAAATAATTTTCAAAATCAAAATCCCGAAGGGGGAATCAAGGATCTCATTCAGGCGGTGATGTACGATAAAACCCTCGCCAACGATTTACCAAGAAGAGCTTCCATCGCTTTTTTCCATTTGTGGGGCAAAGACCATCCACTTACCAAAAAGTATAGACGGCAATTTGATATGATGCTGTACTAGGGGCTGGGGGCTGGGTTTTAGGGGCTGGGTACTAGGTACTAGGTTCTAGGTGCTGGTTTGCTCGTAAGTTAGACGCTGGACAATGGATTCTGGTGCTTCTTGAGCTAGTCACTCGTCATTCGTCACTCGAAACTCGTCATTCCCACTGACCCCATCGGGGTCACATATTACTGGGAGCTGGGTACTAGGTTCTAGGGGCTAGGCGCTCGTGGCTCGTTGGCTGGATGCTTGATCTTGGACTCTGGATCCTGGATATTGGTTTTTCTTGAACTCGCCATTCGTCACTCGTAACTCTTCATTTATCATTTGCTCTGACCCCATTGGGGTCACCTATCTCAACCCAGGCTGCAATAAAAAATCCCAATGACCCTGTAGGGGTCACATATGACTGCGGGGTCAATGCCAAAGGCTAACGGCTAACGGCTAACGGCCAAACTAATTTTCTTATCTTTCCAAAAAAATCCAAACTATGGAAAAACACGAAGCGGTAGTCAAGAAGATGTACGACAATGATGCTTTTAGTCAGTGGCTGGGGATTGAGCTGGTGGATTTGAGGCCTGGGTATTGCAAATTGAAAATGACGGTAAGAGAAGAAATGACCAATGGGTTTTCAATAGCTCATGGAGGAATAACCTATTCACTGGCAGATAGCGCCCTGGCTTTCGCCAGCAATGGACATGGACGGATGGCGGTGAGTGTGGAGACCTCCATTTCACATACCGTTTCAGTAAAAACCGGTGATGAGATAGTGGCAGAGGCCATTGAAGAGCATCTATCCAATAAGATTGGGATTTATAAGATTACAATCACCAACCAAAATGAACAGATTGTCGGTCTGTTCAAGGGAACGGTTTATCGTACAAGTAAGGAATGGGATGTCTGAATCGTGTCAATTTTTAGGCAATTCAAAGGCAGCTATTCCGATTCCATTTTTACCTTTGTCAAAAATTAGAAAATGAAGCAAATCATCCGCATTGCATTTTTACTCCTGGTTGTAGCCATAGCTTTTCCAAATGAGGCTCAGGCGCAACGCAAAAAAAAGAAAAGCAGTAAGTCCGAATCCAGCTTTGATTTGAAGAAACAATTGTGGTATGGAGGAGGATTTATCCTGGGATTTGGTTCCTACCAAAATCAATTTTCCATTCCTGCAAGTTCTTTTCAAGTTGGTGTTTCACCAATGGTTGGTTATAAAATCACGCCTTGGTTGTCAGCAGGACCTAGATTGGATTTCACCTATTCCAACGAACGAATCGGAAATCCTGCCTTTGCAAAATACAATGGCTTCTTGTATGGTGTAGGTCCATTTATCAGAGCAAAAACTAATTTTAAGGTTTTTGGCCATTTTGAATATCAACTCTTGTTCCTTACGGAAAAAGAAAAAAACACAGGAGAAAAAAGGTCAGATTCTACAGAACGAGCCTTTGTGGGTGTCGGCTATAATGATACTGCTCCTCGAGGATTATGGGGGTATGAAATTTATGTCACTTACGATGTACTCGCTCCAACAGATGGACCGATTCCATTAGGATATCGATTTGGGATCACTTACAACTTCTAAGTAACCCGCTTTTTGTACCTTAAAGGCGAATCGGCAATGAAGCCGATTCGCCTTTATTGTTTTTATGAGATTTTCAGTACTCCTATTATTAATAAGCTTTCAATTTTCAGCCTGTAAAACAAGCGATCAGGAAAAGGAATTTACCTATTCGAATGGGCTTATCAATGAATCTTCCCCCTACCTCCTGGAACATGCCCACAATCCCGTAAACTGGTATCCCTGGAAAGAAGAAGCTTTAGAAAAAGCCAAAAAGGAAAATAAATTACTAGTCATCAGCATCGGCTATGCGGCCTGCCATTGGTGTCATGTGATGGAAAAACAGTCCTTTTCAGATACGGTCGTTGCCAACCTAATGAATGAAAACTTCATTTCAATAAAAGTTGACAGGGAAGAGCGGCCGGATGTGGACGATGTATATATGAGTGCTTGTTTGTTATCCGGAAATGGACATTGTGGATGGCCTTTGAATGTTTTCGCCTTACCTGATGGCAGGCCGGTTTGGGCAGGAACCTATTTTCCAAAAAAACAATGGCTGGAAATTCTGACTTACTTCCGAGACCTCTATGAAAATGAACCTTTGAAGTTGGAATCCTACGCAGATGAATTGCAATCCGGGATAAATCTGGAAGAGACCCCTCCTATTTTAAAAAATCAAAATGCATCCAAAAAAATCCCATTGAAAGGTTTGATCAACAACTTCCTTTTGCAGGCTGATTTTGAAAGGGGAGGCACCAGAGTAGGTGCTCCAAAATTCCCTATGCCGGGAGTATGGAGCAGTTTGTTGAAATATGATTTTTATAAAAAAGATAGTATAAGTAAGAAAGCAATTGAAATAAGTTTGGAAAAAATGGCTCGAGGTGCCATCCATGACCAACTGGGCGGAGGATTTTCAAGATATGCTACAGATGAGAATTGGAATATACCTCATTTTGAAAAAATGTTGTACGATAATGCATTGATGATAAGCCTTTATGCCAATGCATTTAAAGCTTACCAGAATCCATTTTTCAAAGACATTTTTACAAAAAATATTGAATTTATAAGAAGAGAACTGACCAGCCCTGAAGGAGGATTTTATGCATCCTTAAACGCTGATAGTGAAGGAGAGGAAGGAAAATATTATGTATGGACGGAAAAAGAACTGAAGTCTATTTTTAAGGATGAAAAAACCTTTCAGCTGGTCAGGCAGAGGTTTGGGACCCGAGCAGGAGGAAATTGGGAGTTGGGAAAAAATACTTTAATGCTTGCAAAAGATCAGAAATCATTGGCTGAGGAATATGGAATTTCAGAGGAGGAAATGAAAAGAAAACTCAAAAGCATTGACTCTACCCTATTTGCTATTCGCTCCAAAAGAGTTAAACCCGATTTGGATCATAAAATCGTGTCTTCTTGGAATGGCCTAATGGTTTCAGCACTATGTGATGCTTATGAAGCTTTGGGTGATGAAAACTACCTAAACATGGCAAGCAGGGGCATGGAATTTATAAAATCGTCCTTGTTTAAAAATGGAATTCTTTATCGTTCTGTCGCAGGCGGAAATCTGAGTAACGGAGGATTTCTGGATGATTATGCTACAGTCATTATTGCTTGTGGAGATTTATATGAAAGCAGTGGTGAGGAGAAGTGGCTGCATTTAGGAGATCAATTAACTCAAAAGGCACTGGAGTTGTTTGGCAATCCTGGCCATCCACTTTTTTATTATCATGATGGCAAAGACAAAAACCTGATTGCAAGAAAAACGGAATGGACGGATAATGTAATACCTTCTTCCAATGCATTATTTGCGCAAGCTTTATTCAGTATGGGAACATTTTTAAGTCAGGAAGAATGGAAAACAAGGGCTTTTGAAATGGTTCATGCAGTTTTGAATCAGCAGGAAAGAGAACTTCATTTTTACGATACCTACCAATGGGCCAGCCTTGCATTGCAAATACAAAATCCCGTTTTGGAAATCGCGATTTCCGGTGAGCAATATTTAAAGCAATTAAATAGCCTTCAGGCAACTTATCAACCGGATATTTTTTATTTTGGAAGCAAGGGTGAATCAGAACTCGAAATTTTAAAAAATAAATTCATCGAAGGCCAAACCACGATTTATGTTTGTAGGGATCGGGTTTGTCGTCTTCCGGTCACCTCTTTAGATGATGCATTTAAATTAATACAGAAGGAAAGACTTAACTAAAATTTTATAAAGGTATTCGGGCTCTATTGACTACCTTTGCGGAAAATTTTACAACCAATATAACCATGAAAAGATTTTTTACACTAGCAGTAGTTGTTTTCGCACTTTCCCCATTGTTTGCTCAGGATTGTGGCGAATTATTCATTTCAGAATATGTAGAAGGATACGGTAACAACCGTGCCCTTGAATTATACAATCCTACCAATCAGGTGATTGACTTGTCTCAGTATTCTGTTGGAAGATTTTCAAATGGAAGCACAGAATTTACAGGGGTACAAATTCCAAATGGTAATTTTATTCAGCCTTATGATGTATTTGTTATCGTAATTGACAAAAGGGATTCATTGGGTACTGGTTTAGAAACACCAATCTGGAATGGTTACCAGGTTTGGGATGTATGTCTTGATGCCGTTACTGGAGAGCCAATTATCGATTCTTTAACCATGGATACCGTTTATTGTGTTCAATACAATTCAGATGGTTCGCCAATGGTAGGTACTGAGTACAATGACTTCCTTGATTTGGAAGGAAAAGGAGACGTCTTTTTGACTCCTGTTTACAATATCAACAATGCCCTTTATTGGAATGGTAATGATGCAGTAGCTTTAATTAAAGGTACAGAAGTTGCCGGAGATGGCTCCAACATAATTGACGTAATCGGTGTAATCGGTGAAGACCCGGAAAATACAATCGGACAACCAGCATGGACCAATGATACAGGAAGATGGATGACCGCTGATGCATCTTTACAAAGAAAAGAGGAGATCAAGGGAGGTACAGGACCTGTAGTTGCTGTACTTGGTAATACATTTGATTACACTCAATGGAACCGTTTCCCTAAAAACTACTTCCAAAATCTTCAGTCTCACGAATCTGTATGTGAGAATGTATCTACGGTTAATTTAAATCAAGGAGAGGTAAAAGTGTATCCAAATCCGGTTTCAGGAAACGAAATCACCTTGGAATCTCCATTCCAAATGAATTCAATCGTTGTTTTTGATCTTGCAGGAAGAAAAGTATTCCAGCAAAATCTGGGTCAAAATTCAGGCAGCATTCAAATCAACCTGGGCAACCTTCAGAAAGGTATGTACAATATGGTAATTGACCTGGGTGAAAATGGTATGATATCTCAGAAGTTAGTTAAATAAAGGCTATCCCAAAAAAATAAATGTAGAGTTAGAAACGGCGCAAATGGCGTCGTTTCTTTTTTAAATCTATCCTAATGAAAATTTTCGGAACCACACTTGCGCTTCTATTTTGCTCCATCTCACTTTGGAGCCAGACCTATACCCTTTCAGGAATTGTACAAGACGATGCAACCGGAGAACCGCTCATCGGAGCCACCATTACTTCCGGAGAAGCAGGAACTGTTACTGACTTTGACGGGGGATTCAGCATTGAATTACCTGCCGGATCACAGGAAGTCACATTCTCCTACGTAGCCTACTCTGCCAAAACCGAAACCTTTGAAATGGATGGCAACAAAAGAGTAGAAATCAACCTCGAAGGAATGGTTTTAAATGAGGTGGTTGTAGTTGCCGATATTGCAAAAGAACGCGAAACTCCGGTGGCATTTTCTACGATTCCAAGTATCAAGTTGAAGGAGGAATTGGCCTCGCAGGATCTTCCTATGATACTAAACAGCACTCCCGGAGCATATGCTACCCAATCAGGTGGCGGCGATGGCGATGCCAGGGTAACGATTCGAGGATTTAACCAACGAAATGTAGCTGTGATGATTGATGGTGTTCCGGTCAATGACATGGAAAATGGCTGGGTGTATTGGTCAAACTGGTTTGGACTGGATTTGGTTACTCAAACCATGCAAGTTCAAAGAGGATTGGGTGCTTCCAAATTGTCGATACCTTCAATCGGAGGGACTATCAACATCCTTACCAGGGGAATCGATGCCAAGAAAACGGTTTCTTTAAAGCAAGAAGTTGGAAACAATGGCTATACGCGTTCAGATATAGCTCTGAGCTCAGGCAGGTTAAAAAGTGGTTGGGCATTTTCGGGAGTTGCATCTTACAAAAGAGGAGATGGATGGGTGGACGGAACTTACACTGAAGGTGTTTTTTATTACCTGCGTATTGACAAACAGTTAGGGAATCATCTTATAAGTTTGCAAGGTTATGGAGCTCCTCAAAAACATGGTCAGCGTGCATTTACAACGGCCATTACTGTAACAGATACTGCTTATGCAAGGGATCTGGGTTTTACGGATGAAGATATTTTTACAACCGACAATTATCTTGGATTAGACAGAGGAAGAAGGTACAATCAACATTGGGGAATGCTCAATGGTGAATTGTACAATACAGCCAGCAATTATTACCATAAACCTCAAATAAGTTTGCGTCACAGTTGGCAGGCAAATGAAAAATTGTTCTGGTCGAATGTTGCTTATTTGTCTCTTGGAAATGGTGGTGGAACAGGAACGGAAGGTAGGTTTTCCAATATGATTTTACCCAATGGGCAATTCAATCTGGATTCCATTGCAACCTTGAATGCAAAAGGAACATTTTTAAAACCTGAAGGAAAGTCAGAGAGGATCATTCGTACCAGTGTCAACAATCACTTTTGGACCGGAATACTTTCTACCCTTCAATACGATTGGAACAAAAATTTAAAAATCTCAGGAGGTATTGATGGCCGTTATTATCGGGGTGATCACTATCGCGAAGTGTACGACCTTTTGGGTGGAGACTATTTTACAGGTGTAGGTAATTTGAGAATTGACCAGGCCCAGGCCAGATTGGTAGAAGGAGATAGGTATGATTACAACAATAGCGGTTTTGTAAGTTGGATGGGAGGATTTGCATTGGCAGAATGGAAAAACGAACGTTGGTCTGTTTTTGCAAATGTTTCTTCAGCTGTTTCAGGTTATAAAATGATCGATTATTTCAAGCCAAAGGTGGTCAATCTTGCAGATACTACGGTTTATGTTAGTTATAATTCTGATGCCATCGTGAATGGCACCACTTATACTTTGGATTCTCCGGAAGCGAAAAACCAAACCATTGATTGGGTTTATGTTCCAACTTATACGTTCAAAGCCGGAGCTTCATACAACATCAATAAACAACACAATGTATTTTTCAACACGGGTTACCTTTCCAAAGCCCAAAGGTTTACCAATGTAATCAACGATAGCCGTAACAATCCAAGACAACCCATCAAGGTCTTTTCCAATTATGACAATGAAATTATTCAGGCCGTTGAATTAGGATACAGCTTTAGCTCACCGGTTTTTTCAGCCAACTTGAATGCCTATTATACCAATTGGGAAAACAAGCCTTTGGATTTTGCTGTACAAGCACCACTTCCTGATAATCCTGAAGAAACTGTACCTGTTAACATTCCCGGTATTGATGCATTGCATCAAGGTATTGAGCTTGACTTTGCCTACAAGCCCACTTCCAGACTGACCATTGAAGGATTGGCATCTGTGGGTGACTGGATATGGAACTCTGCTAATACTGCAACCATCACCATTCCGGAACAAAATACAGAAATCACTTATGACTTTAATGCCAAGGGAGTGCATGTTGGAGGAGCAGCTCAATTGCAGTTTGGAGGTATGGTTCGATATGAGCCAATTAAAAACTGGTATGTAAAAGTAAAAGGAACCTGGTTTGGGAGAAATTTCTCTGATTTTCAACCAGAAAACCTCAGAGGCGAAAATGAAGGAAGAGAATCATGGCAGATGCCTGATTATTTCTTAATGGATGTACATACCGGTTATTACTTTAAAGTAAACAAATGGCCTTGTAGTGTCAGGTTGAATATTTTGAACGTGTTGGATGCAACGTATATCTCTGATGCTCAAAACAATGACACCAGAGCACCGGGAATTACAGAGACTAATTTTGATGCACCTTCTGCTTCTGTTCACTTCGGCCAGGGATTGCGTTGGAATGCTTCGTTTCAAATCAGCTTTTAGAATCTCCCTATTACAGGTTGAAAAACTTGGGAGGTAGGGAATTGATTAGGCTTTGTTGAATTTACGGTTTAAGGTTTACGATTTACGGGGCTTTTAAATGAAGCATAGCGAATAGCGAATAGCGAATAGCGAATAGCGAAACCAACAGAGAACAATCCTAACGGTTATAAAATAGCATGAGAGAAATATTTTTAAAAAGTAAAAAAGAAGAAGCCGTTAAGCGGAAGCATCCCTGGATATTTTCAGGAGCTATTCAGCATTTAAAAGAACCTATTGAAGATGGCACATTGGTGTCTGTAAAAGATTACAAAGGAAATTTCCTGGCAATTGGTCATTGGCAAAATGGTAGTATTGCGGTACGAATTATTGCTCATGAAGAAACGACAATAGATCAGGATTTTTGGAATAATAAATTCAAAACAGCTTTTGCCCTTCGTCAGAAACTGGGTTTTGAAAATAATGAAACAACCAACTGCTTCAGATTGATTCATGCTGAGGGAGACGGTTTGCCGGGACTTATTGTAGATGTCTATGGTAAAACAGCGGTAATTCAATGTCATTCCATTGGCATGTACAATAATTTGCCTCAAATCAGCAAAGCAATTGAAAATGTGCTGGGTGACCGGGTTGATACCATTTATAATAAAAGCAAAGAAACATTGCCCGGTCGTTTTGGCCAACAAGCAGATGATACCTGGATAAAAGGAAATCAGCCGGAAGGATTGGTAAAAGAAAACGGAAATATTTTCAAAGTCAATTGGGAAACAGGACAGAAGACAGGTTTCTTTCTAGATCAAAGAGACAATCGAAAATTATTGGCTGATTTTTCTAAGGACAAAGAAGTGCTCAATGCTTTTTGTTATTCCGGCGGGTTTTCGGTTTATGCATTAAAAGCCGGTGCAAGTCGGGTTGATTCAGTAGATGTATCGCAAAAAGCAGTGGATTTAGCTACAGAAAACGTTGCACTGAATGGAGACTTTTCAGACAGACATCAATCTATTTGTGCAGATGTTTTAAAATATTTGAAAGACTGTCCGGAGTACGATACCATGATAGTTGATCCTCCGGCATTTGCTAAAAGTCTTTCTAAGAAACACAATGCAGTTCAGGGATATAAGCGATTGAATGCCATGGCATTACAAAAGGTAAAACCGGGCGGTATCATGTTTACATTTTCTTGTTCGCAAGTCATAGACAGACCTTTGTTTTACAATACCATCGTGGCGGCAGCGATAGAATCCGGTAGAGACGTACGTGTGTTGGCACATCTTTCTCAACCTGCAGACCATCTGGTTAGTTTATTCCATCCGGAAGGTTCTTATTTAAAAGGATTGGTTTTAGAAGTTTTATAAAGTGTGAATAGCGCAGGCAACCGACCTCTAATTTTGTGCGTATTCTATTTATATGAAAAAACAGCATGTCTTTCCCATCCTTGCCGTATTGCTTTTTTTAAATAATTTATCACTGGCTCAGGGTCCACTTGATGGATACTTTAAAGGGGCCGGCCACATAGACTTTGCTTTATCCGGGTCTGTAGAAACTTCTGACATTTATTATTTCGGTGACCAAAGGCAAGATTTAAAAAATCGTTTTGAATCCCTTAACCTGTTTGCAGAATGGGGAATTTCAGACTCCCTTGATTTGGTATTCACCCTACCCTACATTAGAACCCCTAAATGTGATACCTGTAGTGATTTTAATCAGGGCATCCAGGATGCTTCCTTATTTGCCAAATTCAGGCTTTTTAAAAAAGAAAAACCTGATGCCAGATTCAAACTTTTAGGAGCTTTAGGAGGAACGCTTCCTGTTTCCAATTACCAAACCGGAATTGAACGTCCCATTGGAATTGGGGCTACCGTATTGCAAGCGAAAGGAATTGCACAATACGAATGGTATTCCGGCCCCTTTGTACACCTCCAATCAGGAGTCGAGATGAGAATCAGCCCTGACTTTTTGACTAGTATTCCGGTTTTATTAAGACTTGGTTATGCCGGAAAATTCATTTTTGCGGAAGCATGGTTTGAATACTTTCAGTCCATCAATTCAGGAGTTGACCAAACAGTAATGGCAGGGAATGGTAGTTCGTGGCAGAAAATTGGTGCTTCTGTGTATGTTCCCATTTTCCCGGCATTTGGGATTAGCCTTGGCACTGCACATATTATAAAAGGTAGTAATATCGGGCTTTCCAGCCGATATAGTCTGGCAGCAGTTTACCGATTTTTGGGTAGAAAATAGGCAATTTTGAATTTGTGGATTGAAATTCCTTGCTTACCTTTGCATAAATCTCAAGGACAATTTTTGTCCGCCCCTCACTATTTAAGTCTCACCGAACTAGTCTTTCTCACGAAAATGAACAAAAAAGGCTTAGGCCAAAAAAATAGGGTTCTTTGAACCCTGGGTAAGGATTTATTTTAAACAAAAACAAATACTATGAACAAGGTTACGCCTCTTTGGCGATGGATAGCCCTATCCATTGCCGCAACTTTTCTGTTGCCGTTCGGCCAGGCCTTTGCAAACTACTCCATGATGGACGACCCAGGTTGTCCCGGAAGAGTTTCCAACGGCTTGATTCTCCTCTACAATTTTTCGGAAAACAATGATGTAACAGTAAATGACATTTCCGGTTATGGAACTCCATTGACTGCACATATTGAAAATCCGAATAAAATCACCTGGATGCAGCCATGTGGTGTTAACATCACCGGCTCCAAAATTATCTCCAACTCAGGAGCTAATAAGGTGAGTTCGAGAATCAAACAAACCAATTCTATCACTGTAGAAACCTGGGTAAAAACCTCCAATGCATGGCAATACGGCCCTGCAAGGGTTATTACCATTTCTGAGAATACCTCTCTTAGAAATTTCACCCTGGGTCAACAGGACGATGATTGGGTAATCCGTTATAAAACCAATAACACTGATGGCAATGGTACTCCTGAGTCAAAAGCGGTTAATAAGGTAAAAACGGAATGGCAGCATGTGGTTTATACCCGTGCGTCCAACGGAAAAGAGCGAATTTACATCGACGGCGTCAAGGTTTATGAAGGCTATCGCTATGGTAACTCCAACAATTGGGGTGAACATTGCAAATTGGCCATCGGCGACGAAATGAGCAATGACCGTCAATGGAAAGGAATGGTTAACCTTGTAGCGGTTTACGACCGCGCCCTTACAGCTACTGAAATCAATCAAAACTATACTTTCGGTTCTTGCTGCTCAGCTAGCAATGGTGAAGTAAGTATCGAATGTCAGAACGATATCAATGTGACTGCTGCTGCAGGACAGTCTAACAAAACTGTAACCTTCAATGCACCGACAGCTACCACTACTTGTGAAATAAACTCTCAGCCTGATTGTAGTCAGGTATCAGAGAATCACAATGGTTTTATTTACATAGGAAAATTCGGAGATAGCAAATATTTCTGTGCAAACGGTGACAACTTCACCTATGCAGATGCATTGGCTGGAGCTGCCTCTATTGGCGGACATCTTGTCACCATCAATAGTCAGGAAGAAAATGACTTTGTTGCAAGCAAAGTGATGGCAGATTTTGCCTGGATCGGATTGAACGATATTGACACCGAAGGAACCTTTAAATGGGTAACCGGCGAAGACGCAACCTGGACTTACTGGAGCTCTAACGAACCAAATGATGAGGATCCTGCAGGAAATGGTGCTGATGGCGTTGTTCTTGAAAAGGCATGGGGAAAATGGTTTGACAGAGATGTAAACGGTAAATACGAGTACGTAGTTGAAATTCCATGTCCTGGCGGAAATCGTCCGGGAACTGTTACTGTTGAACAGACCGCAGGTCCGACAAGCGGATCAGCTTTCCCAATTGGAATGACTACTGTAGAATTCACAGCGACAGACGAGTGTGGAAATACGGCTTCTTGTACTTTCAAGGTAACGGTAGATCCTTCACCATGTGAAATAGATGCAGTATCAAGTGATGTTCTTTGTAATGACAATGGAACACCACAGAACCCTGCAGACGATACTTATACTTTCAAATTGAAAGTTACCAGCAATGGAAGCTGCTCTACCGGATGGTCAGGTGGCGGAAAATCTGGTTCTTATGGACAGACCAAAACTTATGGTCCTTTTCCAATATCTGGAGGCAGCAAAACTGTAACCGTATGTGACAATGCTGCCGGAAATATTTGCAAGACAGTTACTGTAAATGCACCAAATCCATGTTCATTCTTTGATCCTTGTTTATTAAGTGCAAACGCAGATAATATTCTTTGCAACGATAACGGGACCCCATCCAATCCTGCAGATGACACTTACACTTTCGACGTGTATGTTTTCAGAACTGGAGGATGTAGCACCAGTAACTGGTCAGGAGGAGGAAAAACCGGTAACTTCAATACAGCTACCAGCTTTGGACCATTCCCAATCGGTACCAACCAAAGCTTCCAGATTACAACTACAGATGGTGGTTCAACAACTTTGAATGTAACTAGTCCACCTGCTTGTTCTAATGCTGACCCGTGTACTTTGAGTGCAGTAGTCACCAATAAGATTTGCAACGACAATGGTACTCCATTTGTAGTCGGAGATGACTTTTATACGTTTGAATTAACAGTATTCAGAACGGGAGGTTGTTCTTCAACTCCTTGGACCGGGGGTGGAAAAACAGGAGGTTATAATACTCCTGTTTTATTCGGACCATACCCGATTGGATACCACCTTAGTTTTGGTATTAGTAATGGTGAGGGTGGAGCTATTATTGAAGTACAAAGCCCTGATGCTTGTTCTCAGTTCCAGCCATGTTCTGTAAATCTTGTAGTTTCCAACAAGAACTGCAATGACAATGGTACTCCTGCTAATCCTGCAGATGATACTTATACCTTTGATATTACCGTAAACGGTTCCAATACCAGTGGCAACTGGAATGCTAATTTCGACAATGCTTTCCTTGGTGCTTTTGCAATTGGCGATACTCCGTATGGCACGACTGTAAACCTTGGTCCATTCCCTATCGGATATGACATCAATGTTTATGTAAATGATAGTGGAGATTTGAATTGTAAAGACAGCGAAGTTGTTACTTCACCACAACCATGCTCAAATGCAGGTGGTGGAAACAAAATCGGTGATTACGTTTGGAATGACATCAATGGAAACGGTCTTCAAGAAGCAAACGAACCTGGCTTGTCAGGAGTTTGGATCATCCTTGAAGATTGCAACGGTAACTTTAAGAACGTGACATTTACCGACATCAATGGTATGTACATGTTCTCTGATATTACTCCGGGCGATTATAAAATTCGTTTTGCAAATCCAGGTGGATTTGTATTTACAGCGCAAAATGCTGCACCGGATGCAGCAGACAGTGATGTTGATGTATATGGATATACGGATTGTTTCACTGTAACTGCTAATACAATTAACAATGATATCGATGCTGGTTTCACAACCTTCCAGCCCCAAAATTGTGTAATCACAGGTACCACCGCAAATGTGGTTTGTGATGACAATGGTACTCCGAATGACCCATCTGATGACACCTTCACCTTTGAAGTTTCTGCAACTGCAGTAAATGATGGTGCTTGGGGATGGGCAATACCTGCATTGAATCTAACATATTTGCCTTATGGCCAGCCTGTGGTTGTAGGTCCTTATCCGATCAGTGGTGGAAACGTAACCTTGACACTACGCGACCAGGATAAGCAGGATTGTTTGACTACAGTAACTGCAATTGCTCCTCAACCTTGTTCTACAACACCAGTTTGTGATAATGTTACCAATGGTGGTCAAATCGGAAATCCACAGACAAACTGTGGTGGCTTCGATCCAGCTCCATTAACCAGCGTAAGTTTACCTACTGGTGGTTCAGGAGCCATCGAATACATGTGGTTGAGGTCAACTACTGGTTGTCCTACCAGTACGAACCAAGCAATTCCTGGTGCTAATGCAGCAACCTATGACCCGGGCTTTTTGAGCCAGACTACCTGGTTTGTTAGATGCTCAAGAAGAGCAAATTGTACAGACTGGACAGTTGGTGAATCCAACTGTGTGAAAATCACAATCGAGAATTGTCCTCCGGTTTGTGACAATGTAACCAATGGTGGTCAAATCGGTGGTGCACAAACCAACTGTGGCGGATTTGATCCTGCACCAATTACAAGCGTAAGCTTGCCAACTGGTGGTTCAGGCGCTATCGAATACATGTGGTTGAGCTCAACTACCGGTTGCCCAACCAGCACCAATCAGGCAATTGCAGGTGCTCATGCAGCGACTTATGATCCTGGTTATTTAAGCCAAACTACCTGGTTTGTGCGTTGCTCAAGAAGAGCGAATTGTACAGACTGGACCGTAGGTGAATCTAATTGCGTAAAAATTGAAGTTAAAACCAACTGTGGTACTTTGAGCTTCAATTGTAATAATAATATTACTGCTACGGCAGCAGTTGGAGAGTCAGGAACTGTTGTAACTTACAATGCACCAACTGCAAGTTCTACTTGTCCTACCGGTTCTGTAAGCGTTGTTCGTACTGCCGGCCCTGCTAGTGGTTCTGTTTTCCCAATTGGTACAACTACTGTTACTTATGTAGCAAGTGACAACTGTGGAAATTCAGAAACTTGCAGTTTCAATGTTGTTGTGACTCCGGGTACTCCTTCCGGAGATTGTACAGACTTCCCATCTTACAGCTGTAATGGTGTAAACCAGGGTGGCTGGGAACCATGGTGGGAATGGATTGCAAATGTGAAATTTGCAGGCATAGACAACCCTTCTTCTAAAGATCAATACAGATTCTTTGCAGATGTTGCTCCAGCAAGTATTGCAGGTGGACAAGCATACAATATCACCTTGACTCCGGGGCTTTCTTGGGGTGGATACCAAACCAACCTTTACTGGAGAGTTTGGATCGACTTCAACAGAGATGGAGACTTTGACGATGCCGGTGAATTGGTAGTTGAAACTGCCAACAGCAATCAGGTAGTGAATGCTACAGTTCAGGTTCCTGCAAATGCAGCGACTGGTGGAACAAGAATGAGAATCGCAGTTCAACGTGACCAGTACGCTGGAGCATGTGAGAATTTCGCATTTGGTGAAATGGAAGATTACAAGGTTTGTATCACAGGTGGTAATCCATGTGCAGATGCAGATAATGATGGTGTTTGTGACAGCGACGATTGTGCGCCAAATAATCCTAACATCCCTGCAACTCCAGGTACCCCTTGTAATGATGGAAACCCAACTACTTTCAATGATGTAATTGGAGCTGATGGTTGTACCTGTGCAGGTACTCCTGATGTTTGTACTATCAGTGCTGCCGTAAATGAAGTAGTTTGTAGCGACAATGGAACCCCTGCAGATCCTTCAGATGATACTTATACATTCAAAGTAACCGTATTTAGAACCGGTGGATGTAATTCTGCAACCTGGAATGGTGGCGGACAATCCGGACCTTACAATACTGCAGTTACTTACGGACCATATGCTATCAGCAGTGGAGGAAGAACATTTGTTATTACCAATGCAGAAGGAGCTACTTCTACTGTTACGGTAGATGCTCCAAATACTTGCTCTAGCCAGGATCCATGTAGCATCACTACTGTTGTAAACAATGTAAATTGTGATGATAACGGAACACCAACTGATCCTTCTGATGATACCTATACTTTCAAATTGAAGGTTAGCAAAGCAGGATACTGTACTTCTTCTACCTGGAATGGTGGTGGACAGTCTGGTAACTACGGTGTTTATGTTACCTATGGACCTTATCCAATTAGTGGTGGAGGTAAAACATTTGTTGTTAGCAATGGCGACGGTGCAACAACAACCGTAACTGTTCAGGCGCCAAATACTTGTTCAAACCAAGTCCCTTGTAGTCTTAATGGACAGGTTACTGACATCCTTTGCGATGACAATGGAACACCTACCAATGCAGATGACGATACTTACACTTTCAAACTTACGGTTACGAAAACCGGTTACTGCACTTCCAGCAACTGGAATGCAGGCGGTGTAAGTGGAAATTATGGTACAGCAACAACTTTTGGTCCTTACCCAATCAGTGGAGGGAACAAAGTAATCACTGTTACCAATGCAGATGGTGCAAGCAAAACTTTCACAGCAACTGCTCCGGCTCCTTGTTCAGAAGGACCAGAAGTTTGTGTTGAAAGAGAGGTGACCAACAATAAACTTTGCGGTAACAACTTGCTTTACGGTTTATGGATTGATGCTTCTTTCAGTGGTTATGGTACGCTTGACAAACACTACGAAGTAGTTTCAGGAACCTTAACTGAATATGCTGATGGTACTGCACGTTTTGTAGGAACTTTTGCCAATAAAAACAATGGCAATGTGAAGTGGGATGCTGACATTCATTTCTCCGGAAGAACTGAAAACAAACCAAGTGGCAGCCCTCATACTTCTAATTGTTACAATGGAAATGGTGAAGGATTCTGGTACTACACCAATACTTCCGGTACCCTTACAGGTAGAGGAGCATTGGCAGGTGCCAAAGCAAATGTTTCAAGAAGAGGACCTGCATTCCAATTGGGAGTAGGTGCAAATCTAAATGAAGCAGATAAATTGGGTGGATCAGGTTGGCTAACCTTGAGCCTTACTTCTCAACCAAACAATGGTAGTATTTCTAACTTGGGAGATGCTGACTTCAACTGGAATCTAAGCGGACAGCATTATGCATGTGTACCGGTTGTAAATGTTTGTGTTGAAAGAGAAGTTACCAGCAACAAACGTTGCGCTGACAATATCCTGTATGGATTGTGGATAAGTGCAAACTTCAGCGGTCATGGTACTGTAGACAATCACTATAAAGTTGAGTCAGGTACTTTGAAAGAATACGAAGACGGAACTGCAACTTTCACAGGTACATTTGTAAACAGAAGCAATGCCAATGTGAAGTGGGTAGCAAGTATCGACCTAACCGGAAGAACTTCTACTGCACCTGCAGGAAGTCCTAAGACTTCAAACTGTTACAATGGAAACGGCGATGGATTCTGGTACTACCAGACCATTTCAGGTACACTTGTGGGACAAGGTGCAATCGCTGGTGCGAAAGCAAATGTTTCAAGAAGAGGACCTGCATTCCAGCTTGGTGTTGGTGCAAACTTAAACGAAGGCGACAAATTTGGAGCATCCGGATGGTTGACTTTGGATTTGATTAGCCAACCTAATAGCGGAAGCATTTCCAACATGGGTGATGCTGACTTCAACTGGAACTTAAGCGGACAACAATATGCTTGTGTTGCACCTCCGGTAGTTTGTAACCGTACCGTATTGTTTGTTGTAGGTTCTACCTGGTTAGGATCAGGAGACCTTGCAGTGAAAAACAGATTGATTGACCTTGGATTCGATGTTACCTTGAAAGATGATTCTGATTGTAACTACGGAGATGGTGCAGGATATGGATTGGTATTGATCAGTTCTACCTGTAGCTCTTCAAGAGTTGGTGATAAATTCAGAGACATTGATGTACCGGTTGTATCGTATGAAGGTTGGATTTTCGATGACATGAAAATGACTGGAGGAACAAGTTCTGACTACGGTAAATGGGGTACCAGCAAACAGATCAAGATCATTTCTGCCGGACACCCGCTTGCTGCAGGATTTGAAGGTACCATCGATGTTTGTACCATCAGCCAAAGCTACCACTGGGGTAAACCTTCCAATGATGCAATTAAGGTTGCAGCCTTCACGCATGACAATAACAAACTTCCATTCTTTGCCTATGAAAAAGGTAAATCAATGGTGGGTAAAAATGCTCCTGCAAGAAGGGTTGGTTTATTCTTCGACAACTACTCAGGACCATACATGAACAACAAAGGCTGGGCATTATTTGATGCTTGCATCCTTTGGGCTTCAGAATGTCAGCCTTTGGGTGGAAGTTCAAGAATCGGTGTAACTCAATTTGATGCGACACTTGACCAGGGAATCGTTTCTTTGGCTTGGGTGAACAACACTGGTTACAAAAACGACAAATTTACAGTAGAGCGTTCTTTGGACGGAGTAAACTTTGAGCCATTGCTTGAAACTCCTACCATGGATGATACAGACAACGCAAGATTCTACAAGGAATTGGATAAATTCCCAGTAGCAGGTTTCAATTACTACCGATTGGTGAACCATTATGTAGATGGTAGCTTCGAAGTTTCTGAAATCAGAAAAGTGAAGATTGATGATATTGAGCAATTTGGATTGTTCCCTAACCCTGCAGCTGATGTCGTAAACGTTGCCTTGAAAGGTTACGAGGGTAAAGACATCACTATTCAGTTGGTTGACCAGTTGGGTAGATTGGTGAAGGAAGAAACCATTGACAATGCATCTGATACCAGATACGAAATCAATATTTCAAATGCGAGAAACGGAGTTTATACTTTATGGATTTTCGCAGACGAAAGCAAGCCGGTAGGTAAGAAATTGATAATTGCGAATACGTACTAATAAGATTTCTTTTTTACCACGTTTTAAGGGTCCTGACCTGGTCGGGGCCCTTTTTTTTATTTTTAAAATTAAATATCTTGATTTTTAATATATAAAAACTTACCTTTGCTACCGTCAAATTTCAGAGATGAAAAGAGACCAATAATTGAATAAATCAAACAGGATACCAAAAGTGATTTTTAGGCACTTTTTTTAAAAAAAAATGTTTGATTAAAATGGTAAATGAACTTTTACAGGTTCAAATTACCAAATTCAAGAAGCTCTTTCCGGAGCAAAAAGGCAAACAAACATTCAGAACAACACACCTTTTTTTAAAAAAAAGGTAAGAAAACAGGTTTTCACCCAACTGCGGTGGTAATACACCGAAAGGAAGAAGTTTCTGGATGTTTGCAATAGCTTGTCTTAAAAATTCATTCTATTCCTACCTGCCATTTCTACTTCCGTGTTGAGGTTTTCCCCTCCCCAAAACCGATCGTGCAAAAATGTATACCTGTACCCAGGGTATACCTGAAGTTTGTATCCCATTTTGACTCACTATAATCCCATGAGCATGCAAAAAAACTTTACTCAAAATGACGTATTTGCCGGAAGCCTTCACAATGAATCCCCAGTAATGGCCGGACTAAAAGCTGTTCAGGAATGGTTCTTTTTATTGCTGTTGATTACGGTTGGTGCCATCGGCTTCTTTTATGTAATGAGCAACAGCAACGGTACCAGTCAATCATTTAAAGCCAAATACAAAACAGAACAGGTCTCCAAAGCCGGTTTCTTTGTAGGAAATTAAGCCAGTGGTTACAAGAAGGAATCCATATTTCTAGTGTTCGTATATAAACAACCGTTCATTGACTTGATT
>JAWKLG010000025.1:0-105517 GCA_041392845.1 Saprospiraceae bacterium
TGACAATAAATTAAAAGTGTATTTTTTTGCTAATCAGATTCTTAGTCTTCGTCTTCTTCTATTTCATTGACCATAAGCAGAGGGGACGCATCGATATCTGCAGCACCCAATATTTCTATAAGTAAATCGATGTTTCGGTTGAGTTCTTCTATTTGATCTGCTTTAAGAATTTGCAGCCTGCTGGATAGCTTTTTTTGAAGGGTTGGAGGGATTTCGTTTAAAAAAGTGGCTCCTTTGGCGGTCAGCATAATGCTATTGAAACGTTTATCTTCTTTCTCAGGAACTTTAGCCACGAATTCTTTCAATTCTAATCTGGAAATTATACCCGAAGTGGTACTGGCATTTAGGTTTACATAGTCTTTAATAAACGTAGCTGTAGCTTTATAATCTTTTTGTTCTGAGATAAATTGCAAAACCAACAATTGCAGGATACTAATGCCATATACCTTTTCAAAGCGCTTGCTTTCGAGGTTCATTGCCCGGATAATTTTCCGGATTTTTATTAAAATATCAATGTAATTCATGCAAAATCAAAAAGCTACATTCTAAAATTGTTCAAACCATTAAAGCAATTCAAATTAAATAAATAATCCAGAATTCAGTTCGAGTTTTTTTGATGCAAGGAAACCCTCCATCCAGAATCTCGGAGGTGGACGTTAGGTCGGGTCATGACCTGACCTTACAGAGTGCTGACATCTGTCCTTTCTCCCCTTCAATGCGTCATCCAAAATTCCAAGCCAAACAGTAGTAGAAAAAGCAAAAAAGCCATTCCATATTGAAATAACTTTTCTTTAAAAAACAGATTGGTCTTAACCTTTGGAATCAAGGCTTTTATGGCCATTATGATACTGTCCTTATTCAAATACATGATAACAAATAAGGATAGCTGGTAAAAACAGGCGGCAATGAGGGCACCTTTATTTACATCATAAAAAATATCCTGCAGAATTACATTTATTAAAATGGAGCTCAGAAAAAAGGCACCCAACAATCGGGTTTTTTTGAAAAAAAGCAGCATGGCACCGGTGATTTCCAACACCCCCATCAACAACACAAAAGGACGTGAATAACCATAAAAGGCCCACATCAATTGCATACCTGTGAGTTCACCTATGATTTTATCAGGGTCATATGCCCCTTCAAACTGAACATATTTACCTACTCCATATGCAAGCATCGCCAAAACCACCTTCCAGGCTAATGCTGTTTCAAGAATGGATTTAAATTCGATTTTACTTTGCATAGAAATGCCCCGGTTTTGTTTTTATTTTTAAAAAATATCTTTCAAAAATAAAATCAACCGGGGCATTCTGCCAAAATCTACCCTTTTAACAACTGAAAAAATTAAAACTAACAAGCCTTAAAAATCAGCCTCTTTTGCCCTCTTGGGCATATTCTTATCTGGTCTATGCCAGTTCTTTTTCCTTTACAAATGAAATTTCCACAAGAGAAGAAACCTTTATTTTATCAAAAATGGATTCGTTCTCGCGCAAGATGGCTTCTAGTTTGGCTTTTGCTTCCTTTAACTCACCAATGCGTTTTACAGAATCAGGATTTGGCTTTCCAAATCGCTCCTCCCATCCAAAATTCTTTCTTTTGTGGTAATTGATTTTGTAATCAAGAAGGTCTTGAATGATGTCTTTCCCTTCCATTTTGGAGAAAACTCCTTTGATCAATTCTATTTTTTTATCATCAGATTGGTTCATGATATTTCATTTTGAAATTTAATAATGAAAAGTCCTAGTGCTATAGAAAGGGCCTTGCATAGTTCTCCTACCATCACAGATTCATGATTGAAACCCACAATCAGGGTGCATCCAAGCATGACGAGGAGCGCTGGTACCCGGTACCTTTGAATAAATACTTCCATGATTTTGCTTGTTGGTTGGTTAAGAAATTATTGACCCTGACCCAGTGAAAAGGCCGGTTTCCCATCAAAATAATACAGGTTTTCTGTCTTGATGGTGTCAATGTTATTTTGAATAGCTTTCTCCAGGATTTTTACGATGTCATCCTTTCCAACTTTACTATCCTCCACTGCAGAGAATCTGCATCTCCAATGGTCGGTACAGAAAGTTTCCTTAAACCCATGAGGCCATACTTTTATTCCTCTATTGGTTATCATGGATAACTTAATTACACCATTGTCCAACTTCTGTAATGCTCCGGCCAACTCTTCAGGATTTTCACCGCGCCAGTCCACAAAGATGTCCACTCCGGCAAGCTCTTTAACCCTTGCTGGTTTGCGCACATATCTTGGCATTTGGAGAGGTTTTCCATCGCTGAAATTTACTGAAGGTAGTTTCACTGGCTTTTTGCCTAGATTTGAAATAACTGCATCAGCAAATTCAGCGGTACCTACCTTCTTTTTGCTCTTGCCTTCTTCGTAAATATCCGCTGTATGGATTCCGTCTTCCATGGTTTTCAACCATGCATTTTGAATTCTTTCAGCCACATCTTGCTGGCCGATATGATTCAACATCAATACGGCTCCTTGCAACAGTCCTGATGGGTTGGCGATATTTCTACCTGCAATATCAGGTGCTGAACCGTGGATGGCTTCGAACATCGCACATTCTTCTCCAATATTTGAAGAACCGGCCAATCCTACTGAACCTGCTATTTGTGCAGCGATGTCTGATACTACATCTCCATAAAGGTTGGCAGTTACGATAACATCAAATCTTTCCGGACTGTCAGCCAATAAAGCTGCTCCGATATCGATGATAAGGTTTTCCTTTTCGATATCTGGATACTCTTCTCCTATTTCTTTGAAGACACTATGGAACAAACCGTCGGTTTGTTTCATGATGTTGTCTTTGGTAAAACAGGTAACTTTTTTCCTGCCATTGGCTCTTGCATATTCAAAGGCATATCTGATAATTTTCTCACAGCCCGGGCGACTAATCAACTTCAGGCACTGAACCACCTCATCGGTTTGTTGGTGTTCGATTCCTGCATATAAATCTTCTTCGTTTTCCCTTACAATGACAATATCCATTTTTGGATGTTTGGTCTTTACAAAAGGGTAAAAACTTACACAGGGGCGCACATTTGCAAAAAGTCCGAGGGTCTTTCTGGTGGTAACATTCAAGCTTTTATATCCACTCCCCTGGGGGGTTGTAATGGGAGCTTTTAAAAAGACTTTGTTTTTCCGGATACTTTCCCAAGCTTCGCTGGTGATTCCGGATGTGTTTCCGGAGAGGTAAACTTTTTCTCCGATTTCAATAAACTCTGTTTGGATTTGAGACCCTGCCGCAGTTAGAATTTTGAGGGTCGCGTCCATTATTTCAGGACCGATTCCATCGCCTTTTGCTACTGTGATTTTTCTTATCATGATTTTATTTTGGTGTTTAATGATGGTGCAAATTTATATGCACTTTTTCATAAGTATTTATTTAATTTTGTAATGAAATACATAAATAAATTTTATGAACTTTACTTTACACCAACTTCAGATATTCACCAAAATAACTGAGCATCAAAGCATTACGAAAGCCGCAGAAGAACTCCACCTTACCCAGCCAGCCGTATCTATACAGTTAAAAAATTTTCAGGATCAGTTCCAAATTCCCCTCACGGAGGTCATAAACAAACAACTTTTTATTACAGATTTTGGATGGGAGATAGCAGAAGCGGCCAAAAATATTTTAAATGAAGCCTATGCTATCAACTATAAAACAGAAGCATTTAAGGGATTGATTACAGGAAGGCTAACCGTATCTGTAGTTTCAACCGGAAAATATGTGATGCCTTATTTTTTATCAGGATTCATCAATAAACATCCCGGCATTGAGCTCCAGATGGATGTGACCAACAAACAAAGAGTAATCAGCAGTATCAAGGATAATATTGTCGATTTTTCATTGGTATCTGTATTGCCTGAATCTGTAAAAGTGGAAAGGATGGACCTGTTATCCAACAAGCTTTTCCTGGTGGGAAATACACAGCGAAAGTTCAACAAAAGACCATATGACAAATCCATTTTTATGGACCTGCCACTAATTTTCAGGGAAAATGGTTCAGGGACACGACAGACAATGGAAAAATTTATTGAAGGGAACAATGTTTCTGTTATCAAAAAGCTGGAATTGACTTCAAATGAAGCTGTAAAACAGGCGGTAATTGCAGGTTTAGGATTTTCCATCATGCCCCTTATTGGAATTAGAAATGAATTGCAAAACAAAGTTTTACAAATTATTCCGGTAAAGGGACTACCGGTGCAATCAACCTGGAGTCTGATTTGGCAAAAAGACAAAAAATTGAGTCCGGTGGCTCAAGCTTTTTTGGATTATCTAAAAGAAGAAGGTCGGCAGATAATCTCAAACACTTTTGACTGGTATGAAAACTATGGCAATGAAAAGAAAAGTGGCTAACAATTTATTGGGAAGCTCCTAAATTACAAGTATAATAACTGGCAGGATGAGCTCTAACCTGGTATTTGTAGAATTTACGGTTTACGATTTACGGTTTACGAGGGATTCTAAAAAACCGAAAAGCGAACGCCGAATACCGAATAGCGTAATTATTATTTGTTAGCCACTTTTAGTTGATTAATCAATATGGAAAATATCCTGAATGCCAGTCAAAACTTTATCGGCATCTATTTTAAGGTCTATTAGTTTTCCGGAGCGAATATCAAACACCCATCCGTGGACTTTCATACCACGATCCCTCACGGCTTTTTGTACACAATAAGCTTTCAAAGCAT
Organism: Saprospiraceae bacterium; assembly: GCA_041392845.1. Taxonomy (GTDB): domain Bacteria; phylum Bacteroidota; class Bacteroidia; order Chitinophagales; family Saprospiraceae; genus JAGQWW01. The sequence continues at coordinate 4,712 of JAWKLG010000025.1, forward strand.
TCACAACCTGCTCCTGCACATTCAATTCAACCAAGCGATTGTACTTTTCATCTTCGTCAGCAATGCCTTTGAGCTCATCATTATGAATTCGACAAACATCACGTATATTTCTCAACCAGGGATTCAAAATTCCCAGATCATCTGATTGCATGGCAGCTTTTACACCTCCACAGAAATAGTGACCACAAACCACCAGGTGTTTCACCTTTAAATGTGTAACTGCATATTCAATTACCGACATAGCACTCAGGTCTGTATTGGCTACCAGGTTTGCAATATTTCTATGAACAAATACATCTCCGGGATCAACCCCCATCAACTCTTCCGCTGTTACCCGACTGTCAGAACAACCTATGTAAAGAATTTCAGGACTTTGCCCTTTTGAAAGGTTTTCAAAATAATCGGGGTCAATATGCAGCTTGGATTGAACCCAAGCCATATTGTTTTCAAATACTTGCTTTAACTTCATCTGTAGATTTGGTTAGTTTGAATTATCAATTGTTTCAGGTAGTAAAATACAATGCTGCTTGCAAGGCAATTGCAAGGCACTTTGGGCTCAAAATAGAAAATAAAGCGTATTTCAACCCTAAGACGACATTAGGATTAAATTAGATTTGGCAATAAAAGTCTTTTGAAAAATTAATTAACACGAGCTACCCTGGATACATTATCCAGCTTTTCCAGGTTTTTGATGGCAATATTCAATTGGTCTTTATTGGAGACCAACAAACTCATTTTACCTTCAAAATACCCTTCATCTCCACTTATGCTAAACGATCGGATATTAATTCCCAGCCCCGAAGAAATGGTGCTGGTCAGCTTTTCAATCACACCCGGACCGTCGTCGATACCGGTTATCAGCAAATCCACCACAAAATTGGTATTGGTAGTAACCGTCCATTCTGCTTTCATCACCCTGTAACCGTAATTGGCCATCAGGTGGGTTCCGTTTGGACAAGTTGTTCGGTGAATTTTCACTCCACTTCCGGTTGTCAAGAAGGCAAAAATATCATCCCCTTGAACAGGATTACAACAGGTTGCCAATTGATAATTGTATTGTTCTCCCGGTTGGCCTTCGATAAGAATTTTTGCCTGAACCTTTTCTGCTTTTCCATTGGAAGAAGGACCTGGTTTTGGCTCTTTTACCTCCTCTACTTTCTTCTCAGGTTCTTTATCAACAAGTTTATGGTCTTCAATTTTAAATTGTTTGACCATCTCATTGATGGTAATTTTTTCGGTAGCGATATCGTAGTATAAATCCAGATGAGAAGGATAACCAAAGAAGCGATGCAATTTTTCAATAGCAGGTTCCGGATCAATCTTCAGGTGGTCCATCTTACGCATAAAGGCTTCTTTTCCAAATTCAGCTACCTTTTTGCGCTCTTCTTTGATAGAAGACCTGATTTTCGAACGCGCTTTTCCTGTTACAACCAACTTCAACCAGTCGTCACTGGGTCGCTGATTTTTATTGGTAATCACCTGAATCTGGTCTCCATTTTGAAGTTTGTACCCCATGGGCACCAGACGGTTATTGATCTTAATCGCCTGACAATGATATCCTACATCAGAGTGGATACTAAAGGCAAAATCCAGCGCAGTGGCTCCTTTGGGCAATACTTTTAAATCTCCTTTTGGAGTATACACATAAACCTCTTCGTGGAAAAGGTTGGTTTTAAAATCACTGATAAACTCAAGCGCATCGGAGTTCGGATTGTCCATAATCTCCCGGATGCTATCCAACCAGGTATCATAAACATCTGGCTGATTGGTAATTCCCTTGTACTTCCAGTGCGCTGCAAACCCTCGCTCTGCAATTTCGTCCATTCTTTCTGTCCGCAACTGGACTTCTACAAACTTACCCTCCGGACCAATCACGGTTGTATGCAAGGATTCATATCCATTGGACTTAGGAGTAGTAATCCAATCTTTCAAGCGTTCAGGAATGGGTTTAAAGACATCAGTTACTTCAGAATAAACCTGCCAACAGGCTGCTTTTTCCTTGTTTCGGGGCACATCCAAAACGATCCTTACAGCGAAAAGGTCATAAATCTCCTCGAAGGATACACTCTTGGTTTTTATTTTATTATAAATAGAAAAAATAGACTTGGGTCTTCCAAAAATCCGGTATGGATATCCCAATTCATCCATCACCCTTTTGATGGGTTTGATGAATTTATTGATGTAAATCTTTCTTTCTTTTTCGCTGTCAGCCAGCTTTTGCTCAATATCATGATAGGTTTCAGGATCATTTATTTTAAAACATAAATCCTGAAATTCAGTCTTAACTGCATACAAACCAAGACGATGAGAAAGCGGAGAATAAATGAACTCCGTCTCTGCAGATATTTTTAGCTGCTTATGCCTTGGCATGGAACCAATCGTACGAAGATTATGAAGGCGGTCGGCTATTTTAATTAAGACTACGCGGACATCATCAACCAGGGTGCTCAGTACTTTTTTGAAATTTTCTGCCTGGCGATTTTCTACTTTATACGTACCATCCAATTTGGTCAGACCATCTACAATTTTACTGACCCGGTCGCCAAAAACATTTTTAATTTCATTGAGGTCGATGGGTGTATCTTCAACTACATCGTGCAATAGGGCACAAGCAATTGCGGTAGGTCCTAATCCAATCTGAGTAGAACAAATTCTGGCAACTTCGATGGGATGCAACACATAAGGTTCACCGGATTTTCTTCTTTGGTCACCATGTGCTTTAACGGCCAATTCGTATGCCTTGCGCACCATGGTACGATCTTCCGGATCCATTTTGGGCACAACACTATTCACCAGGCGTCGGTACGCGCGGTGAATTTCCTTCTTTTCCTCTTCCGTGATGGGCACGTGTTTTGGTGGCATACAGGCCTTTATTTTTATTAAAACAACAAAACTAATTAATTTCTATCTGTGCAATTATGACTTTCGTTACACAATTAAGACAATTTGCTGCTTTTTGTCAATGTTGCCATCTAATTCGGAGGTAATAATAACAACGGTTGAAGAGTTAATTCGTTGCTTAGTGACTAAGCAAGGCTAAAAGGAAAAAATATACAATACTGAGCCGTAAGTTTGCTATCGCAGACCAGGAAATATCACATGCGGAAAATTTGGACTTCATTGTTGGTGCTATTTTTATGTTCACCTATGTTTTCACAAACACCGGGTAGCAACTGGAGATTGCGTACAATAGTAACTGATACAGCCTGGACTAAGCTTGATACTCTCACCATCATTCCTTCAAGCATTGTTTTTAAAAATATTTCTGCAGACAAAGACCTCACTGCTGATGATTATATTTTAAAAAATCAATCCGTTAAATTTAAAACAAAGGGCGACAGCATCAGCGTAAGCTATCGGGTACTTCCTTTTGATTTGGGCAAACCTTATTTTAAAATAGACACCCAATACATTAATCAGCCGCTGGACAAAATCCTGATCCCCTACAATCCTTTTGCACAGGAGCAAAAACTACCTGACTTCGGCAAGCTAAATTACAATGGAACCTTTTCCAGAGGCGTCTCATTTGGCAATAGCCAAAATCTGGTTTTAAACTCCAACCTCAACCTGCAAATGACCGGTCGATTGACCAACGATATTGAAGTCTTGGCATCAGTAAGTGACAATTCCATCCCCTTACAACCGGAAGGAAATACAGCCCAATTGCAAGAGTTCGACAAAGTGTACATTCAATTAAAAAGAGGTCAGTCGAGTCTTACTGCGGGTGATTATGAGCTAGGCAGGCCGGATGGTTATTTTTTAAATTATTTTAAAAAATTGCAAGGAGCGACCTTTTCGAATACCACCCGAATCAATGAAAATCAAAGCATCGGAGGGAAAGCCAGTGTTGCAATCGCCAGAGGGAAGTTTGCCCGAAACATCCTGCAGCCTTCAGAAGGGAATCAGGGCCCATATCGCTTGCAAGGAGCAGAAGGAGAAAGGTTCATTATTGTTCTGTCCGGTACCGAAAGGGTTTTTATGGACGGACAGCAATTGCAGCGGGGATTTCAGGCAGATTACGTAATCGACTACAATACAGCCAGCATCACTTTCACTGCCAATCGCCTGGTCACTAAAGACAGCAGAATTATTGTCGAATTTGATTACACCGACCTCAGTTACCTCCGTTCTCTGGTGGCTCTGGATTTGAATTATAAAGTCGGTCAATCCAGGGTGTATTATCACCTTTATTCAGACCAGGATAGTAAAAACAGTTTTGCCGACGGGACACTTTCTGACATGGATAAACTCGCCTTAAGAAATGCGGGTGATGCAGAAGGAGGTGCCTTGATTCCTGGTGTAGATCGGCTGGATGAATTCAATGCTTTGCGGGTTACTTATAAAATCAGAGATACTATCATTTGTGGCATCCAGGATAGTATTTTGATTTATTCGACCAATCCTGATTCAGCGATTTACACAGCAAGATTTACGGATGTCGGACCTAATAATGCCAACTACATTTTATCAGAAACACAGTCTGCCAATGGCAGAATTTACGAATGGGTGGCTCCTGTGAATTGTATTCCACAAGGAAATTATGCCCCTCTTATCCAACTTGCAGCCCCCAGGCAACAACAGATAATGACCTTGGGAGCAGAAACTCCTGTTTTTAAAGGAAGGTTGACAACCGAAGTTGCACTGAGCAAATTGGATCAAAACTTATTTTCCGAAAGAGACAAAGGAGATGATTTGGGATACGCACTCCGATCAAATTTTTCAAGGCAATTTAAATTGGGGAAAGAAGAAAAAGGATGGACCATAGACACCGACTTGGGATATGAATTTGTGCAGGAAAATTTCACTTTTATCAGTCCTTTTAGACCCCAGGAATTTGCCAGGGATTGGAACCTTACTCAAACTGTCAACGGCCAATTGGGAAACAATGATTTGGCAGCCGCAAATGAACAATGGGCTACAGCAGGGTTCGATTTAAAACAAAAAGAACAATTTGGACTTTCCTATGATTTTGGCGGCTTTTGGAGGACTTCCAATTACAATGGTGACAAGCATTCTTCTTTAGTCTATTTTAGAAAAGACGGATGGAATGCTCAAGCAGAGGGAAGCATTCTTTCCAGTAATTCAGATTTTGAAAATACGCTTTTTTACCGGCCAGGAATCAGTCTAAGAAAGACTTTTACCAGTGGTGAAAACAAGGAACGAAAATGGATTCTAAAGGGTAATGCTACCCGTGAATTCAATGAAAGAAGATTGGCAGGAACGGATACTTTAAGCCAGACCAGTTTTGGTTTCGACAAAGCCAGTCTGGGATTTGAAAGATTAGTAAGTGATGCGTTTACAACCGGAATTACCGGTTCAAGACGATGGGATTATTTGCCGATAGACAGCCTTGATTTATCCCTTTCCAGCATAGCTGATGAGCTATCATTTACCGGAAATTGGAAACAAAGTAAAACGGCTAATTTGGAATGGAATTTTTCATATCGAAACCTTCAGGTTTTCGAAGCATCCCAAATCGCTGCAGAATCTGCCGAAACCTATCTTGGAAGGCTGAATTACAACTTTTCAGCCTGGAAAGGAACCCTAAAATCAACTACCGGCTACGAATTAGGAACCGGCCAGGAACCCAAAATCGAATACAACTACCTTAGAGTAAATGATGGTGAAGGAACTTACCAATGGAACGATTACAACGATGACGGAGTAGCACAGCAAAATGAATTTGAAATAGCCGTTTTCCAGGATTCCGCTTCTTTTGTCAGGGTTTCAAATTTGACCAGCGATTTCATCAAAACCAACAATGCTATTTTTAACCAAAGTATACTTTTAGAGCCACGCGCAATCTGGTTTACTGAAAAAGGATGGAAAAAAACCATTAGCCGGTTTTCCATCCAATCGATTAGCCAGATAATTCGTAAGGTGAAAGATGAAGAGGGGATTTCTCAGTGGAATCCATTTGAATTAAACATTGCAGATACCGCCCTTGTGGCCACCAATGTGAGTAGTCGAAATACTATCTTTTTTAATCGGGCAGATCCGGTGTATGATTTACAATTCAGCTACAATGCAAATCAGAACAAATTGGTGATAACCACCGGATTTGAGGATAGGAACCTTGAAGAATTGGTTTTAAACGGTAGATGGAATTTTGTAAAATCCTTGAGTTTCAGGAATAAAATTACACGGCAAATCAATGGCAACACAGCGGAAAACTTCACCAATCGAAACTACAAATTTGAAAGCTGGCAATGGGAACCTTCGTTGAATTGGCAAGCAGGAACAAAAATCAGGACGGTATTCAGTTACAACTGGCAAAACAATTATACATTCGAAACAACCGAATCAACCACTTCCTTCAGCCAAGCAGTTGCTATTGAATCCAATCTTAATTTGTCTGGAAAGCAAGGTGGAAAAGCCACCGCATTGAGGGTAAAATTCACCTATGCCGAGGTCAAGTTTGATGGCAATGCAAATTCTCCTGTGGGTTATGCGATGTTGGATGGATTGCGAAATGGCCAAAATTACCTCTGGGATTTCTCCCTTGATCGCCAATTGGTCAAAAACATACGTTTGAACCTAAGTTACAATGGTCGTAAAACCGGAACCGGAAATATCGTGCATATCGGTCGGGCTCAGGTAGCCGCAGTATTTTAGTTACTCGCCTCCTAGAGGTTTGAATTTCGTTGGGTCCGTACCTTTTCTTGTCTTTATAAATTGGTCAATATTTTTTAAAGATTTCTCCATTTGAGCCTTTGCCTCCGCCATAGTTTTTGGTTTTGGAGTCAGGCTGTTTTGTCCCGGAATCTCTTCGATATGTAATGTTTGAGTAGGGAATGCAAAACGAACACCCAGGTCAGAAGCCAATTGAATAACTCCCGCCATAATTTCATGCCTGCCCTTTAGTTCATCTGTCCATGTAGGAGCATCAAAAAACATGTACAATAAGATATTAAGGGAAGAGGCACCAAATTCATTCAGGTGAACTTCAAAATAATCTTTACGGCTGGTGGGATGCAATTGAATGATTTCTTTGATTCCATCTACGAAAATGGTAATCAATTCCGGAGGAGTATCGTAAGTCACACCAATTTTGGTAGTGAATCTGCGATACCGACGCATCCCATAATTATTAATGGCGATATTGGCCAGATTTCCGTTAGGTACAGTGATGATTGAATTGGCAAAAGTTCTAATTCTGGTAGAACGCAATCCTACTTCTTCCACTACTCCGTCTACATTGTCAAAATTAATCCAATCACCTATTTTAAAAGGTTGGTCCACAAAAATCATCAAGGAACCAAAGAAGTTTTTGACAGTATCCTGCGCTGCTAATGCCAATGCCAATCCACCGATTGAAATACCTGCAAGCAGGGCAGTAACATTGACATCTAAATAATCCAAAATATAAATCCCTCCGACTACCCAGATGATTCCGTTTGCTATTTTATGGAGTACCGGCAATAATTGGTCGTCCAGTGGGTTTTCTGTCTTTGCCGTAATCTTTCCCAAATAATGAAAAACTACCACCATCAATTTGGTAAAAATGAAAATCAAGAAAAATAAAAAGAGGATACCAAGACCTTTAATTAAAAAGGAATTAACTCTTGGCGTTATCATTAGCATTGGAAGCAGATAACTTAGAATTTTGGTGGTTATCGCAAGTGAAATAAGCCTTGCCAGACTTTTAAAATCTTTTTGAAACTGCTCCATTTTGCCAAACTGCAAACCAACCAGTCTTTTGATGAGTGGCAAAACGATTTTACTGAGTAGAAAAAACACTATAAAACCAATGACCAACAATCCCAACAAACCAATCCATTGCCAAAGCTGGATTCCTAAGAATTCATTTTGCCAGACCGGTTTTTGAAACCATTCAGAAAGAAAGGTACCGAGGGGATAGATTTCACTATGGAGTTTATCAATGTTGTTTACTGTCGTCCGTGAATAAAACCAAAGGCTGTCCGTTTTTTCAACATAAATAAGCGGTTCATTTCTTTCTATAAAATAGATAGACTCTCCGGATGTAGTATCAACATAGTTCCTTTTTTGCGGCAAGCGATTGATATCAACATACAATCCTTCGCCATCTAAAATCTGTTTGAGTTTGATGGCCGCATCTTCAGCTTCCTCTTGAGGCAATTGAAATGATCGGGCAGCTTTTGCCGGATCGTAAGAATCAGATTGCAAATAGTACAAATGATTATAAATAACACCATAAGGTGTCTTGTTAACATCCTGCCCATCAATCTGAGCCTTAGAAAATGGAATATTAATAAGGAAAGTAAAAACTATAAGGAGGACTTTAGCAATCCTGAACTGCATGAATCTGTTGGTTTCGTTAAGTGGAATGGCAAAGATCAGTTTTGAAAAGGTGGAATCCAAATTTGTGGTTTGGGCCTTCCTTTTAAATAACCAACATCACACAAAAAAGTCAACGAACATCTTTAAAATAATTTTCAACAAACTCCACCAATTCTTCTCCATGTAAACTTCTGGCCAACAATATTTTATTCTCATCTAAAATATACAAAGAAGGGATGTATTCAAATTTCAAGCTTTGTCTGACCGGAGAAGCATCACCTAAGAAATCGCAGCCATGCAACCAATCGGAGCCATCTTTTTCAATGGCTCTTCTCCAGGATTTTTCGTCAGCATCTATGGAGATTCCTACGATTTCCAGACCTTTTTCATGCCATTTATTGTAAAGCGGCAACAAGGTTTCTTTGGCTTCTTTGCGACAAGGAGCGCACCAGGAAGCCCAGAAATCTGCAATGATAAGTTTGCCTTTTACATCGGCCAATCGCAATGTGTCGCCGTTTAAATCAGGTAGGGCAAAATCCGGCATTTTTTCTCCACGCAACAGTGGTAATTTATCCTTTTGAAAATAATAATCCACCTGTTCATGCCAGGGATGATTGGGTGCTAATTTTCTCAATCTGTTTTTTACTTCTATAAAAAACTCGGGGTTGTCGCGAAACTCATTGTCCGGCTCGCGCATCCGCATTGCTACAAAAGCCGGAATCACCAAATGAGTGGTATCTAAAAAAGCATCGAGCGCCCCATGGTAAGCTTTTTCAATGCTTTCATTTCCATGCAGGCTCCATTGAAAAGTTGTTTTATCGGAAGTTGTATCAAATTGAAGTTTAATTTCCTTTGCAAGCGGTGCTCTTAAATCATGCAGTTGTTTCAGCGCTTTTGTTTCTGAATTTGCCTTTTCAAATTTTAAACTGGATGAAAGTTCATCCAATTTTGCGTTCAAGACGATTTCAATCCCATCTTCCAAATAAATCCCGATGTAGTTTTCCATCCACGGGAAAGATTCTATCCTGTTTTTAAACTTGCTTCCTTCTTTTTGACTCATTAAAAAATACAACCCCGTATCACCATCAGAAATCTCCACTTCAGTTCTAAAGTTTCCTCCACCGTCTATTGTTACCGATCCCAAAACCTTCATCTCATAATCTGCCAATATTTTTGAATAATACATCGGCTTTACAAGCACCAATTCATCTGCCCATCCATCCACTTGCTCAATTTTCCCGGAAATAACCGCCCTCCCTGCTTCAGCATTCACCTGACTGTTCCCTTCTCTACAAGCCCAAAAGGGCAGTATCAGAAATAACACCAGAAAATTCATTTTAAAAAAGGGGAAGACAGGATAGGTTTTCATTTGTAAAAATTTTTACAAAGATCAATGTTTTGATGCGACTTAGGGTGATTAAGATCACGCAAAAAAAGTATTTATATAAACCACTTGCTTTCATCCTAAAATCATCGCGTCATTCCGGCCTCCGAGCCGGAATCTACTCCGCATCCTAGAATGATCAAGTGAAATCATACGATTCTATTCCCAAGAACGGGCCATGCCCTTTACAAACATTCTGCTCGCTGTCTGGGGGATTCCGGCTCAAGGCCGGAATGACGGTTAATCTTGGGGGGATTATTCATTAAATTTTAAAAAAAAACTCACTTCTCTAACATATCTCAAAAATACCGCGTCATTCCGGCCCCCGAGCCGGAATCTGCCCCGCTTGCTAGAATGATCAAATGAAAGGAGGTGAAGTAATTCCCATGAACAAGCCCAGCCTTTAACAAACACTCTACTCGCCGCTTGGGGATTCCGCCCAAGGCCGGAATGACGGTTAATCTTGGGGATGATTCATTAAATTTAAAGACCTACTTTCATAAAATTCAAAAACACCGCGTCATTCCGGCCTCCGAGCCGGAATCTGCCCCGCTTTGCTAGAATGATCAAATGAAAGGAGATGAAGCATTTCTCAAGAGCGAGCAAAGCCTTTTACTAACTCTCTGCTCCTTGCCTGGGGATTCCGGCTCGAGGCCGGAATGACGGTTAATCTTGGGGGATGTGATTCATTAAATTTAAAGACCTACTTTCATGTAAATTCGTGTAATACCGCGTCATTCCGGCCTCCGAGCCGGAATCTGCCCCGCTTACTAGAATGATCAAATGAAAAGAGGTGATGCATTTTCCCAAGAACGAGCAAGCCTTTTACAAACACTCTGCTCGCCGCGCCTGGGGGATCTCTGCTCAAGGCCGGAATGACGGTTAATCTTGGGGGGATGATTCATTAAATTTAAAGACCTACTTTCATAAAAAATCTGCACAGATCGCGTCATTCCGGCCTCCGAGCCGGAATCTGCCCCGCTTACTAGAATGATCAAATGAAAAGAGGTGATGCATTTCCCAAGAACGAGCAAAGCCTTTTACAAACACTCTGCTCGCCGTCAGGGATTCCCGCTCAAGGCCGGAATGACGGTTAATCTTGGGGGGATGATTCATTAAATTTAAAGACCTACTTTCATAAAAATCTCAAAAATACCGCGTCATTCCGGCCTCCGAGCCGGAATCTGCCCCGCTTACTAGAATGATCAAATGAAAAGAGGTGATGCATTTCCCAAGAACGAAAGGCCTTTTTACAAACACTCTGCTCGCCGTGTCTGTAATTCCGGCTCAAGGCCGGAATGACGGTTTCTCTTGGGGGAGATTTAATACCAGTCCTTTGCAAGGTCCTTTAAACTCAGGATTTTCATTTTTTATTAGATCAATTTTCCATTCTCTTTTCCAGTTTTTAATCTGTTTTTCTCTAGAAATTGCATGTCTTATATCCCAAAAAAATTCGAAATAAATAAGTTGCTGCAATTGTACTTTGATGTAAATCGAGATCCTGTACACCATCTTTTATGTTCTAATACTCTTTCTATAAAGGTGATTGGTTACACCAACATATAATACTGTTCTGTAATTATTTGCCATTATATAGACGAATCCTTGGTTCATAATTACTTAGTACCATTTTCTATTAAATGGTATCAAAAAAGCTCGAACATTTATTCAAAGAGTACCACGTCATTCCGGCCCCTGAGCCGGAATGCTTGCTAGAATGATCAAATAAAAGGTGGAGAAGCATTCCCAAGAACGAGCAAGCCTTTCACAAACTCTCTACTCGCCGCTTGGGAGATTCCGCTCGGGGGCCGAACGACGGTTTCTCTTGGAGGAACACTTAGAAAAAAAGTGTGAAAACCAACTGCTCAAACTTAACTCAACACTGCGTCATTCCGGCCCCCGAGCTGGAATCTGCCACGCTGCTCAGAATGGTCAAATGAAAGGTGGTGAAGCATTTCCCATGAACGAGCCCAGCCTTTCACAAACAATCTGCTCGACGTTGGGGATTCCGGCTCGAGGCCGGAATGACGGTTTCTCTTGGGGGATGATTCATTAAATTTAAAAACTCACTTCTCTAACATATCTCAAAACAGCCGCGTCATTCCGGCCTCCGAGCCGGAATCTGCACAGCTTGCTAGAATGACTAAATGAAAAGAGAGCGAAAGATTTTCAAGGCAGCGACGTGTAGCCTTTTACTAACTCTCTGCTCGTTGCCTGGGGGATTCCGGCTCGGAGGCCGGAATGACGTTTTCTCTTGGGGAAAGAAAATACGCTGAGACCTCCCAAAACCCAAAAAAAATTATAAATCCCTACTATTTACTTAAGTTTTATTTGGAGTTTTTGGAATATTTCAATCTTTAATTAATTTGCGTCATATTTACAATAACTAACTTTACTTAAATAAATCGCATGCCGCTTTTTGATGATAAAAGCCCGATGGAATATGATGCCATTGTCGTAGGAACAGGTATCAGCGGGGGCTGGGCAGCCAAGGAATTGGCTGAAAAAGGACTGAAAGTTCTAGTCCTTGAACGTGGTAGAAATGTAAACCATGTCGTGGATTACAAAACCATGAATGACGATCCGTGGGATTTGCCCAATAATGACCGCCCGACGCAGGAGATGCTCAAGGATTATCCCAAACAAAATCGTACGGGTTATACCGTGAGACCTTCACATGTGCATTGGTTTGTAAAAGATACCGAACATCCATATGAAGAAAAACCGGATACCAGGTTCGACTGGATTCGAGGGTATCATGTAGGTGGCCGTTCTATCGTTTGGGGTAGACAAAGTTATAGACCATCAGACCTGGATTTCGAAGCCAATGCGAAAGAAGGAGTTGGTGTGGATTGGCCTATTCGATATAAAGACTTAGCCCCCTGGTATTCTTATGTGGAGAAATTTGCCGGGATTTCAGGACAAGCTGAGGGTTTACCACACCTGCCGGATGGTGAATTTCTTCCTCCCATGGAAATGAATTGCGTGGAAAAAGAAATGAAAAAAGCCATCGAAGAAAAATTCCCCGAACGACGCATGACTATTGGTCGTACTGCACACATAACAGGCGATAGTCCATTTAAAAATCGTGGTACTTGCCAGTCAAGAGACAGATGTATGCGTGGATGTCCTTATGGAGCCTATTTCAGCAGTTTGGCTTCTACACTTCCTGCAGCAGAAGCCACTGGCAACATGACTTTGAGACCGGATTCTATCGTAAGCGAAGTGATTTATGACGCTGAAAAAGGTAAAGCAAGTGGTGTTCGAGTGATTGATGCCAATACAAAAGAAGTATATGATTTCAAATCAAAAATCATCTTTTTGAATGCTTCAGCCATTGCATCAACTGCCATTTTAATGAATAGTAAGTCAGACAGATTCCCTAATGGAATGGGTAATGACTCGGGTGAATTAGGACACAATATCATGGACCACCATTTTAGAGTAGGTGCAAGTGGTAAATACGACGGATTTGAAGATAAATATTACAAAGGTCGCAGACCTAATGGATTTTACATCCCAAGATTCAGAAACCTGGATTCCAAAACCAAGATGAAAGACTTCACCAGAGGATATGGATTTCAGGGTGGAGCGAGCAGAGAAAACTGGGCTGCAGGTGTTGCTGAATTGGGCTTCGGTGGTCAATTCAAGGATGGTTTGTTTGAACCGGGAGGATGGAGAGCAGGTATGACCGCTTTCGGTGAAATTCTTCCTTACCATGATAATTACATGGAGCTGAATTACGACAGTCTTGATGCCTGGGGACAGCCGACGGTTACTTTCTCCACTACTATTCGTGAAAACGAATTGAATATGAGAAAAGACATGGCGATTACCGCAGCTGAAATGATGGAGGCAGCCGGTTTCAAGGATGTAAATACCTGGGACAGCGGTTATGGTATTGGACTGGGTATCCACGAAATGGGAACAGCAAGAATGGGATTGGATCCAAAAACGTCTGTTTTGAATAAGTGGAACCAGATTCATTCCGTACCCAATGTATTTGTAACCGATGGTGCTGCCATGACCTCTGCAGCTTGTCAAAATCCATCTTTAACCTACATGGCACTTACTGCCCGTGCAGCCAATTATGCAGTGGAGGAATTGAAAAAGATGAACCTTTAATCCATTTTGAAAAGACCTTTTTAAAAAATAAAAAATGAAAAGACGTACCGCCCTCAAGACCATAGGAATAGGAATGGGTGCGACGGTCACCTTTGGGACCTTCCTCTCAACTATTAGTTCCTGTGTGTCCGAAGCTGCAGCAGAAGGCGACAGCTGGCAAGGCGCATTTCTAACAGATAAAAACCAGCTGAAACTGGTAGATGACTTTGCTGACATCATTTTACCGGCTACAGATACACCGGGAGCAAGAGATGTTGGAGTTATCAAATACATTGATGCTACAGGTGCCCTGATTTATGATGCCGAAGAGCAGGCCCGATTCAAAAAAGGCTTGGATGTTTGTATCCAAACACTTGAAAAAGAACAGGGCGCACCTTACTCCGACCTTTCAAAAGAACAATTGACTGCTTTTTTGGAAAATCATATTGGAGCGAGTGTAGATAAAGAGACTTACAAGGCCAAAAGGGAGATCATGAACCAGGAAGAACCTCCTGCAGATGAGGCCGGTCAAAAGGATTTTTACCTCTATGGTTTTTTAAATGCGGTTAAACAATTAACTATTGCTGCCTATTTCGGTTCGAAAGAAATTGGAATGGAACACCTTACTTACGACCCGATTCCCGGACCTTATCAAGGCTGTATTGATTTGAATGGAATGAAATCCTACTCTTTGTGATAAGAAGAAATTTCATAAAAAATACTGCAATAGCAGGAGCAGCCCTTGGACTAGGAAATAGTATTCAGGCTGCCCCTGCTTTCTCCTCTTCTTCTTTAAAAGGAAATGTAAACCATTCCGTAGCTCGTTGGTCCTATGGCTATTTAAGCCTTGAAGAACTTTGCAAAGAAGTAAAACGAATAGGTTTTTCAGCCATCGATTTAGTAGGTCCAAAGGAATGGGACATTCTAAAAAGGCATGGTGTGGATTCTTCCATGTGCAATGGAGCTGAAATCAATCTGACAGATGGATGGAACGACAAAACCTTCCACGAACAACTCATTAAAAATTACACGGAAGTAATTCCGCTTGTAGCAAAGGCAGGTTATAAAAACCTGATTTGCTTCTCCGGCAACAGGAGAAATTTAAGAGATGATGAAGGTCTGGCTAACTGTGTGCTAGGATTAAAAAAAGTTATCGGAGTCGCCGAAAAACATGGAGTTACCCTTCAAATGGAACTTTTTAATACCAAGGTGGACCATCCCGGATACATGTGTGATAATACAAAATGGGCCATTGCACTTTGTGAAGCCCTTGGTTCGGAAAATTTTAAGTTGCTCTACGATATTTACCACATGCAAATTAACGAGGGTAACCTTATCCAAACCATCCGGGAAAATCATCAGTATTTTGGACATTATCATACGGCCGGAGTTCCCGGTAGACATGAAATCAACAACAGTCAGGAAATCAATTACCCGGCAGTTATGAAGGCAATTGTTGAAACCGGATTCAAAGGGTATGTCGCTCAGGAATTTATCCCTACGGCTGAAAACAAAATAGCCTCCCTGGAGGAAGCTATTTCGATATGTGATGTCTGATCTTTCTTACAATTCTCTTATCCAGATATTTCTGTAGCGAACCTTATCGCTGTGATCCTGCAGCCTCAAAGGCATTTTTTCAGGATGTTTGAAATATTCTGCCTTGCCGATATAGGCAGTTGGACCTTCCAATTCCACATGGTTTTGAACCAACACTCCATTATGAAATACTGTAGCATATGCCGGCGACTTTAAACTTCCATCTGCATTGAAAACGGGAGCCGTAAAAACCACATCATACATCTGCCACTCGCCAGGTGGTCGAGATGCATTTACCAATGGGATGTGTTGCTTGTAAATGGAACCCGCCTGCCCGTTGGCATAGGTTTTATTTTTATAATTATTTAAAACCTGTAATTCGTAAAGGCTCATCAGGAAAATTCCACTATTGGAATAACCCTGACTTTCTTTTCCGGGATCGTGCGGACTCAACCATTCAATATGCAATTGGAAATTGTTGAACTTTTGTTTGGTTTCGATGGCTCCGGTTCCCGGTTTAACGATGAAAGCGCCTGCTTCGACTTCCCAATCTGCAGCCGGGTGATTATAATTTGGATCCAAAGCAGCGATATCCTTTTTGATATCCTTGATGGTTCCTTTTTCAGAAGTAAACTGTGGCTTTTGCCAGGCAGATAAATCCTTGCCGTCAAAAAGCACGATGGCATCGGAAGGTGCTGCGTACAAATAACCTGGTGTGACAACTTCAGGCTGTGGTTCCCATACTTCAGAATCTTCTGGTTTTGGGTCATTTTGGCAATAGGCTAATGTAAAAATGCTCAAGGCTAAAAAAGTAGTCAAATATCTTTTCATCAAAATTTCAATTTAATCCAGTCCAAGAATTGATCGATTCAAAGCCTCATCGGGTCCTGTGCCAGCGAAATCGTCAAAACGTTTTTCGCTTGCTTCGATGATATGCGCATCGATAAAAGGAGCTCCTTCTGCGGCTCCCTGGTCAGGAGATTTGATACAGCATTCCCATTCAAGTACTGCCCAACCTCTGTATCCGTATTGGGTTAGTTTTGAAAATACGCCTACAAAATCTACCTGCCCGTCACCAAGGGAACGGAAACGTCCCGGACGATCTTTCCAATCCTGATAACCACCGTACACACCACATTTTCCGGAAGGATTGAACTCTGCGTCCTTTACATGGAACATGCGAATGAATTCATGGTAATGATCGATGTATTTCAAATAATCCAACTGTTGTAAAACAAAATGAGAAGGATCGTACAATAATTTGACCCTGGGATGATTGCCTGTCGCAGCAAGGAACCGTTCAAAAGTTACTCCATCATGGAGGTCTTCTCCTGCGTGTACCTCATAACAAACATCTACTCCCTCAGCATCAAAATGATTTAAAATAGGCATCCATCTGTCCGCCAGTTCTTTAAATCCCATATCTTCCAATCCACTAGGACGTTGTGGCCAGGGATAAACAGTGTGCCACATTAATGCACCTGAGAAGGTGGCATGTACATCGATGCCCAAATTTTTGGAAGCGGTTGCCGCTTTTTTGACAGTTTCAACCGCCCACTTTGTTCTTTCTTTTGGTTTTCCGTGTAATTCTTTGGGTGCAAAAGAATCAAACATCCGGTCATAAGCAGGATGAACTGCTACCAATTGTCCTTGCAAATGGGTAGAAAGTTCTGTGATTTCCATACCGAAAGCACCTACTCTACCCTTCAATTCATCACAATAATCCTTGCTTTCAGCCGCCTTGTCCAGATCAATAAATTTTGATTCCCATGTCGGAATCTGCACTCCTTTGTAACCAAGTCCGGAAGCCCATTCACATATCCCTTCCAAAGTATTAAAGGGCGGCTTGTCGTCTGCAAACTGTGCAAGGAAAATTGCCGGTCCTTTTATCTTACTCATATCTCTTTCTTTTTTAAAAATTTAAAACTTAATCCATTTCTGTTCACTTGCCGCAGATTCTACTACCCGGTCGATAAATTCCATTCCTCGAATGCCATCTTCAATCTTGGGAAAATCCCACTCCACATCTGAAGGTTTTTTACCTTTTTCAACAGCCAAAAGACTGTCTGCAAAATTTTTATAAATATTGGCAAATGCTTCAATGAATCCCTCCGGATGACCTGGCGGAATGCGGGTAGCAGCTTGAGCCGCTTTGGATAATTTGCCTACTCCGGTTCTTTTGATTTCCGTGTTTTTGTCAATCCAGCGAACAATTAGGGTATTGGGCTCCATTTGTGACCAGTCCAATCCACCTTTTTCGCCGTAAACACGTAATCGAAGGTTGTTTTCCTCACCGGCAGCAATTTGGGTCGCAAATAGAATTCCTTTGGCTCCTTTCTCGAGATCCAATAAAACTGCACCGTCGTCGTCTAATTTACGTCCCGGAACAAAGGTATTGAGGTCCGCACAAAGCTTTTTGATTTTAAGACCGGTTACATATTCAGCCAGGTTCTCGGCATGGGTTCCGATGTCTCCCATACACCCTGCTTTTCCGGACTTCCCCGGATCTGTTCTCCAGGAAGCCTGTTTTTGACCGGATTCTTCAACACGGGTAGCCAGCCAACCTTGCGGATATTCAACGACTACCCTTCTTATTTTACCCAATTTGCCTCTTTCAATCATATCCCTGGCTTCCTTCACCATTGGATAACCGGTGTAATTGTGGGTAAGGGCAAAAATTGTTTTGTGCTTTTTAACCAGCTTTTTCAACTCCTTTGCCTCATCGAGCGAAAAGGTTACCGGTTTATCGCAAACTACATGAAAGCCTGCTTCAATAGCCAGTTTTGCCGGTTCAAAATGCATGTGATTGGGCGTAACGATGGAGACAAAATCCATTCTTACCTCTCTGGGAAGTTTGGATTCTTCTTCAATCATCTCCTTAAAATTACCATAGACTCTGGAAGGATCGATATAAAATGCCTTACCCGATTTTTTAGATTTTTCCGGATCACTTGAAAAGGCACCACACACCAGGTCAATCTTTCCATCCAGTCTCGATGCCATCCTGTGTACATCACCGATGAAGGCTCCCAGGCCTCCTCCTATCATCCCCATTCTAATTTTTCTTCCCATTGATAATATATATTTCTAAATAGCTGAATTATCTATTTTTTCATTTTTAAAAGTAAGCCAATATAAAATAGCGACTACTCCTGCGATGGCAGCCGGAATGAGCCAGATATTTTGCCAGGCATGGCCACCTGCATCCAATGCATTTTGATCGTAAATCAATCCTGCCAGGCGGAAGCCTATCAACATCCCGAGTCCATACGTCGCCAGAGTTATCAATCCCTGGGCTGCACTTTGAATCTTTTCACCAGCTTTGTGGTCGGTAAAGATTTGTCCGGATACAAAGAAGAAGTCATAACAAATACCATGAAGCAATATACCCAGGAACAGCATCCAAACACCGCTTCCGGCATCGCCGTAGGCAAACAACAAGTACCTCAACACCCAGGCGAACATACCCAGAAGCAAGGTCCTTTTGATTCCATATTTTTTAAGAAAGACAGGAAGCGCCAACATAAACAGCACTTCAGAAATTTGACCCCAGCTCATGTTTCCGGCTGCATTAGCCATGCCTACTTCATTTAAAAAGATGTTGGCATTTTGATAATAAAAAGCAAGGGGAATACAGATAAGAATGGAAGCGATGAAAAATACCAGGTAATTCCTGTCTTTCAACAAGCCCAATGCTTCCAATCCTAAAATATCACGTACTGTAGTTTTTTCTCCTTTGTTTTTTGGCGGAGTAGCAGGCAAGGTAAAACTATACAAACCAAGCAAAGCGGAAGCTCCGGCGGACAAATAAAAAGTGTTTTTCAACATACCTTTTGATTCCCAAAGGAAAACATAGCCAATCAGCATACCCGCGATGATCCAACCAATGGTTCCCCAAATTCTTACATGAGCAAATTGACTGGAAGGATCGTTCATTTGTCTGAATGAAACCGAGTTCACCAATGCCAAAGTAGGCATGTACAACACCATATAAATCAAGATATATGGATAAAATCCAGCAAAATCAGGCGTTTGAGCGGCCATATACATGAGGGCAGCGCCCACCAGGTGAAGCACTCCTAAAATAATTTGTGCAGGGAAAAACCGATCTGCGATGAGTCCGATGATGAAAGGTGCCAGGATGGCTCCAATGGCTTGTGTCTCATAGGCTTGCCCAATTTGAGCGCCTTCAGCTGAAAGTTCTGTACTCAAATAGGTTCCCATGGTAACAAACCACGCTCCCCAGATAAAAAACTGGAGGAACATCATAAACGAAAGCCTCGTTTTGGTAACTGGATTCATAGGTTAGGCGTTTGCTGCTTTGATTAATAATTCTTTGGTGGCTATGATGCCGGCTTTCTCATCGCCGCCATCTTCATATTCTACTCCGATGAAACCATTGTACCCGGTTTCACGAATCATTGCTATCATTTTGTAATAATCGATGGTATCCTGTTCTCCCTTTTCATTGAAAGCATAAGTTTTGGCAGAAACAGCTTTTGCGTAGGGCATCATTTTTTTCACTGCCTCCACCTTATCCGGATATTCTTCAATGCAAGGCGCACCCCATCTCTCTCCTCCTTCTCTTTTGAGGCAGAAGTTACCAAAATCAGGTAAGGTTCCTACATTGGACATGTTTACTTCCTGCATAACACCGACCAACCAATCCGGATCAGATGAGTAACCACCATGATTTTCTACCAGCACATTGATATTGTAATCCTTTGCAAAAGTTCCAAGGCGATTTAGACTGTCGACAGAAGCAGCGAACTGCTCTTCTTTGGTTCCATCACCAAATAGATTTACCCGAATGGAATGGCAGCCCATTTCTGCAGCAGCCTTTACCCATTTATGATGATTCTCTACTCCTTTAAGACGTTCAGCCTCATCTAGGATGGACAGATCTCCTTCTCCATCGATCATTATCAATAAGGATTGGACATTGTTCTCTGCTGCCAATTTTTTCAAATCTTTTGCAAGCTGAGCAACACCTTCTTCTTCAGTGGCTGCTTTTTCATACACCGGCTTGTAGAGTTGACTTACGTATTCAATTCCTTCAAATCCAAGGTCAGAAGCTTCTTTTGCAAAGGTCATTGGATCCATTCCGCCTTCGCGGATGGATTGGTTGAGTGACCATTGCGCCAAAGACATTTTGAAAAATAATTTAGAATCAGAAGTTTCATCTTCCGTTTCTGAAGATTCTTTGGAGGTAGGTTGGGTACAATATGACAATCCGAGTGCACTCATGGCTATCCCGGCTAGAGCGCTGTTACGCACAAAGGTTCTTCGCTTCATTTGCAGGTCAGTTAGCTGATTTTTCAATGGCAAAGCAACTGATATTCCTGTGGCTTCACCTGTTTTTGAAGGAAGGAAGATTGGAGATTTTGATGGTACAAAACCTTGTCATTTTCCTTCGCCAGCCAAGTTAATGTAAAAATGACAAAAAGTTAAAATCTTAGAATTGCAATTTTTTGTGGCGTAGCGGGAATTCTGAAGAAGAATGTTGTAAAAAGAGCATAAAACACAGAAGGTTTAATGCTTTTACTTCTTTTTTAAAAATTTAAAAAAATTAAAAATGAAGGTATGAAGTGACATGGTGTGAGTGAGTTAATTAGTGAATGAATGAATTAGGTTTAAGGCCTTCTTCATATTTCTTCATTCCTTCATGTTTCAAAAAAATTTGGTTTTAGTTTCCATAGCACTCCGTCAGAAATTTGGTTTTTGGGGTATGGTTCTTCTGGAGTTCTTACTACTTAGTACCATTTATTGGAAAAAGGTATCAGAACCGATTTATTTTTCTCAAAAATTATACTCATTCACCTGCTTTGAATTAAAGAAATACCCTATCTGCAAATTGAACTTTGAAAAAGATTCATTCAATTCCCAAATAGGGTATAAAAAAAACTCAATAGGCAGAAAAAAGACTCTTATTTTCTCAGCCAACTATTGATCTCAACCTTCCACCGGTCAACCACCTGCAATTCACCATTTAACTGCATATTTTGCTCAATATTGAAAATTTCAAAATAGGTTTCTAATTGAGATTTATCTTTTGGGACAAAGACCAATTCCAATCTTTCTACAGTTTTATAATTCCCTTTTAAAAGATCCTTTTTAACAACCTTACAATTTTCAATTTCTTTCAAATCAACCTGATGAATTACTTCTTCATCTTTCCCTTTTTTAAAAAAGAATACAAATTCATGTTTGGGATCAGTGCCTATTATAAAATTCCCGGCTAAATCAAATTTCTCAATAATGGTTTCATGTTGTTGAGCCAAAGCATTTAAAATATCATACATTTTGGCCTTGTTTTTATTTTGAATCCGCCTAATCAACAAAAAAGGCAGGGCAATCAATACGATTGCAAGGCCTCCAATCAGACCACTTCCTAAATCCATTTTTTTAAATTTAAAATGAAAAGATACCCAGAGTCTAATCCTGCTCTGTTTATTGAAAATTATTTAGGAGTGCTTACTACCAAAAAGTATGGAAAGGAAATAAAAGTTTTGATACCCTGCTTTTGTAAAAAATTTGGTGTGCAAATAGATTACAAATCCTGATAAATCCTTTGACACAATTTAATTCAAAAGATTTACGGGCATATAAATCGGAAACCACCTTCTTTGGATGTTGGTTGGTGGTACTTTTCGTTTTATTTAAATTGTCGCCAATCAGAATCTTTGCCAAAAGATCTTGAAAAGTAAGATCAGCAGAAAAATGGGTTGTATTTGATTTTGTAGCGAAAAGTGCATCTGAAAAATCCGAATAATACAATTGTACAATCGCATTGGTATAGATTGCAAAAAGTAAAATTCCTGAAGGGATTTTTCTCCAAATATTCATGCCTCAAAAATAGGTAAATTTCTAATTAGATATCAAAATCCTTTTTTAAGTCCATGCACAATCACATCCAAACTGTCTTCTTCTTCAGAAAGAATAACAAGGGTATCACCTGATTGAAAAACAGTAGCCCCATTTGGTGTAAGAAACTTTTCATTTCGTTTGATCATAACTATTAAAGAGCTTTTTGGAAAATCCATTTCCACAATCCTTTTTCCAACTGCAAAATCATCTTCACAAATAAAAATTTCACGAACGGATGATTTAGGCAATTCAGAGAAAATTCGATCTGTATCTGTATAGGTTTTATCGCCTTCCGGCAAAGAAACGCCCAAAATCCTTGCTACCATTGAAAGAGTAGTTCCCTGAATTAAAATAGAAATGACAGAGATAAAAAATACAATGTTAAAAATCACATTTGCTTTATCAATTCCTGCCAATAGAGGATAAGTTGCAAACACAATTGGAACAGCCCCACGTAAGCCAACCCAAGAAATGTACAATCTCCGCCTTGTTTTCATTTTAAAGGGAATCAAACTTAAAAATACACTTATAGGCCTTGCTACAAATATTTGAAACAGTGTAATAAGAAATCCGATTCCCACAATCGGGACAATCTGTGAAGGAAAAACCAATAGCCCAAGAGTCAGAAATAGAATAATTTGCATCAACCAGGCCAAGCCATCATACATTTTCATAATGGCTTTTTTATGCATAATATTTTGATTTCCAATGTAAACTGAACAAATGTAAATTGCTAAAAATCCATTGCCCCCGAGTGAATCTGTTGCTGAAAAGGTGATAAACATTAAAGCAATTACCAGGACTGGGTAAAGGCCTTCGAAATCCAGTTTTATTCGGTTAATTATAATTTTACTGAGTTTCCCAAAACCAAATCCTGCAAGTCCTCCTACTATCATCTGTTGTAAAAACAATGGTATCACTTCATAAAGTGACTGATCCTGGTTTATAACGAGGGTTAGAAAAGCAAGTGTCAACACATATGCCATGGGGTCATTACTTCCACTTTCCAACTCAAGAGTGGGCCTTAGGTTTGTTCTTAAGGCAAGGTTTTTCGACCTCAAAATTGAAAAAACAGCAGCAGCATCAGTTGAAGATACTATTGAACCAAGCAACATGCTTTCATAAAAGGTAAAATCTGTTAGCCACCAAACAAAAGTACCCAAGGTTAGCGCAGTTATAAAAACCCCTAGAGTAGAAAGTACAATTCCTTCTTTTAAAATTGGTTTTACAGCATTCCAGTTTGTATCCAATCCTCCTGAAAAAAGAATGAAATTTAAAGAAACCACACCAATGAACTGGGCGAGTTTAGGATCATCAAATTCTATCCCTCCCAACCCTTCAGAACCTGCAACCATTCCTACTATTAAGAAGAAAATCAAGGTCGGAACACCAAATTTATAGGAAGTTTTTCCTACTATAATGCTAATGAAAAGTAGTAAGGAACCTACCAATAAAATATTCTCAATAGTAAGACTCATTTGAGTATCTTTTTAATAATAAAAAGAAGTCATCTGTATTTATCAGATGACTTCTAATTGAATTCTTTAATTTAAAAAACAAATTAAAGTATACTATTAAAATTAAACAAAGTTGAAAGTCTGCTTTAAAAAATGATTTTTGGGACTTTGAAAATTTTCTAAATATTTAGGTCCGATGGAACTTGGTTTCCATTTGAATTGCATTTGGAAATAAAATATTATTTTCTAAATGAATATGTTGATGTAAGTCTTTTTCAAAATCTTCTAACATGGAAAAGGCAACCCGATAAGTAGTACAACCGTCAGAAGGTGCTTTATAACCATTCGTTAAATTATAAATTTGACGAAATCGTGCACCTTCAGTATCATGTTCCTTTTTCATCATATTTATTGGATTTTCAATTGTAACAAAAGAAGGCATGACGATATGATTCTTTTGGTTTTCCAAAGCTGATTCCATTTTACGAATATAGGGGAAAATGATATTTTCCTCTTTCAACATATGAGATTGAAGGTCCACTGCAGTTTGATCAAATGTCTTTTTTATTTCATAAAGTTCAGGATGATTTTGTCCATGAACTTTGCATAGTTTTTCAAGATAAGACTGTAATTCCGGGATTTTGCCTCTCACATATCGATGATGCTTTTTTTCAATGTAATCTGCTAACAGATCTAAGGACCAATCTTTAAAACCTTGCCCCGGTCCAGAATTTTTAGTACTTACTTTTTTGAGTTCATCCTCAACGGTTTGAAGTTGAATTCCTTTTTTCCTGCATGCAACTTCTAAGGTTTGGTGACCTTTGCAACAAAAATCAATACCAAAGGACCTAAAAACTGATGCAGTCTGGTAATTTTCAGTTACAATTAGTCCTATATTTTTTTCATTTGCTGGTTTCATATCATTAACATTTTTAAATATTTAAAATCCATTACATGCAACTTTAATTTGCCAACTTCTAATAAGCCTCCTTAAGTGCTAAATATAAAACTAAAAATGAATAATCGGACAATTTTATCCGATTTATTGAACCCAAGAATGATTTAATTCTCTGCTAAATTATTTGTTTTCAATTCAGGTAATTAATACGAGTTCGTTTACAGGAATGTCATGAGATTCTACAGGCACTTTATTTACAATCTGGAACGGAAAACAGACACCAACTTTCCAAGCATTTTTGCATTCTGCCAGGAAAACATCATAATATCCGCCACCATAGCCAACTCGATAGCCTTCCTTATCAAAGGCTAGCCCTGCAACAATAATCAAGTCAAATGTACCATTGTACTCAACACCATCCTTTGGGTGATAGGTTCCAAATATCCCCGGTTCCATCGATTTAAGATTATTAACCACCAGGTTTTGCATTTTCCTGCCCTTTAGAGTTTTAGGAGCAACAACTTTTATATGATTTTCTAGAGACTTTTGGATGAAAGGAAACAACATTACTTCCGAACCCATAGGAAGGAAGGTATGCAAAACTTTTGCTTTTCTTGCTTGTGTGATTTGCCATAATTTCTCACAAATGAGATTTGAAAAGTCCTTCCTCATTTGTCTAGGAAAAGCATCCCGTTTTTCAAGCATAGTAGCTCTAATATCTTTTTTTTGTTCCCTGAGTTCGAAATTCATTTTTAAATTTAATCAGCACAGAAAAATACTGACACGGACTCTGGAAACTTGACATATCCAAAGTCCGAATCAATATTCTCATGTTTTAGGTTTTTAGATATATAATTTATCAAATCTCTTCTGGTAAAAAAAAATTTGTATTCGCTTTGAATTTCATGTAAACTTTGGAAACAATGGTCATTAGCATTTTCTGTTCCTGGAAAGTACAACAAGCCAAGTTTTTCTCGCATGAGTTTCAAAAACTTATTACTAGGCTTTAACCTCTTAAATACCTCAGAAGTAAAATCAATATTTCCATCAAAATTTTCAAATACCAACCGCAAAGAGATATTCATCTATTGGTTATTTCCAGGGAAGACCTAAAACTCGTTCACCAATCCGATAACCAAGGTCAGTCCCTGCATCCGAATCAATTTTAAAATGCACTCCCAAAGGAATCCTGCTATATGCATTTTCTTCTGCCATTTCCCTAAAGGAATTAAAAGTCCTGGGTGCACCTCTAAACTCGGTTCTACCTTCGTGACTTCTATCAGTGAACCTATAACTTCTTCCAAAAAAGTCCTCCAGAACGACTGCAGCAGCTCCGGAAAAAGTGGCATGCCCTGATGGAAAGGTTGGGAAATTTGGTGTATAATATCCTCCGGTACCATCTGGACACATTACCGTATTCCAATCTGGATCTCCCATATATTCCCTAATAAAATCGATTGGACGAAGGCAATTATGCTTATATTTTTCAGCCCAGCATTTTACACCCGCGTCAGATAAAGCAAATCCCAATCTGGCATAAACCAAAACAGCGTCCATCATATTTAAGCTTTCCTGGCCAATTAACTGGTTGGTAATACTTACCCATCTGCCCGCAGGTGTAAAAGTCAATATGGGACAATCGTCACTCCAAAACTCCGCAATCCATAGTTGTTCATCTTCCAAACCCGCCTTGATATCATCTACTAATTCTTTGGTTTCTTTTGCCTGTGCAAACAACTCTGAAGATGCATTCGTATTGAAATCTAGTGGAGGAATAGATTTATCTGTAGCGAGTGCTGCGAACGTCCTTACCTTGCCCCAATGAGGTAAAAGGGCTGGAGAAAAATCTGGATAAGTTGGTTTCCATAATCCAACACCCTGTGGAGGTAAATAACTAGGATCGGAATTACTCAAATAGGCCTCATGACCCCAGGCATCCTTTTTAGACCATTCATAGACAGTTTGTGCAACATATTTGCCATATTCTATTGAATTTTGATAGGTCGCTGGATCACTTTCAGCGAGCATTTTTTCATTTAAAGCATGGGCAACATCCAGCATTTGAAACTGTTGTGCAGCAGGTGCTACCGGAAAAAACAGTTCGAATCCCTTTTCATAAGCTGCGTGTAAACTAATCTCCCAATTAATTGCCTCTTGAGGATTTGGCTTTTCTATAATCAAGCCCGGGAAAAACCCGGAAAAGGAATTGTAATTCCCATTACTACCATTTACAATAGATTCGTAGGCCATTAAATTTAGATAAGCAAAAGTCCTGGCAGACACTGGTGGTCGGTAGCCTGGTGAATACCGCTCCATTTCTAAAAACATCTGATTCCATACAAGTGGAACCTTGTAATTATAGGAAAATGACAAATCATTTTCAGGAAGATTGATATCATCTTTTTTACAACCTGAAATTAAAATAACAATTACAATTAGTGTGTTTAAAACCTTCTTCATGGAACTAAATTTTAGGTGATGAAATTATTATTTACATTTATTAGTAATTTTTTGGTTCCTGTAATCTTTTATCATTTTCTCTATTTGATACCTTTGGTTTTCAGGGGCAACAATTAAAATTTGAGTGATGGAATCTCCTATGTTTGACAAGTTAAATTTTAAGTCCTTTATTGATTGTGCAAACCTTTTATCCGCTATTTCGGCTTGATCAATTACATCAATTATTGAACTATCAAGCTTATCATAGGATTGGAACATCCTCAAATGTTCAGCATTCCTTACTTTAACAATTGATTCTGCTTCTTCTGCTCCTATTAAATCCGGTAAATTTTTAACCATCATTTCATTTATTTCATCCCACGTTCGATCAATACTATCTTTTAATTCTGAAAGTCTGCATTCCGTTCTTTTTTGTTTTTCAATTAATGAACTCACCCGATTGACATGGTTTCCATCCTTTTGTTGAGGAGTATTCCAACAGGAAATAATAAAAAGAGAGATAATTAAAATTCCCATTAATTGATTAGAAGAAACAATCATGGCTACTATTATTTTTTTGGAATGCCTTTTTGAATGAACAATATTGAACTTATAAAAAATTCCTCTTCGAACTTCATGATTAAAGTAAGTCGCTTTTCCAACTTTGAAAGGTTGTTGAATAATAATGAAGAAGAAACTTCAAAAAGTTGCTTAATCTCTCTTTGGCTCTCTAAAGCTTGAGTATTATAATTTGAGATTTGGGGCTCCAAAAGAGGCAATAAAACCTTTTGATCAAATTCGAAATGGGATTTTAAGTGAAATTTGCAACACCAATTGCATTTCAATTTCATATATTCTAAATCACCCATAAATTTCAAATTCATTCTCAAAAACTTACAAAGTTCCAAACCGACTTGATGAGCTTGATTAAAGGATTTCAAGGAATAGCAAAGAATTTGTCTTAATTCAAATAGATCCATTTCCTAACTTTTTTTTTGGTTTTTTGAAGTCCTTTTTACTCGGCCTAGGATCTATTCAATTTAATATCACTACAATTAATCGGATAATTTTATCCGCTTAATTGGCAAAATTTTTATCGTTTTAATAATGCACCACCTTTATTCAAGTCGTGAGCCAAATCACCGATAGAAGTACTTTCTAACATTTCCTTCAATTCATCTCTAATAGACTTGAAATGGAAGTGAAGTGGACAAGGTTTCTTTTCATTACAATGTGCCAGACCTAATCCACACCCATTATAAATATTATCACCATCGATTGATTTAACAACATCGCTAAGTTTAACAACTGATAATTTATCCGAAGGAATTTCATACCCTCCAAAGGCACCTTTTATTGAATGGATAATCCCATCTTTAGAAAGTGTTTGTAAAATTTTCGCGGTAAATGCTTCAGGAGCATCACAAGCCTCTGCTATCTGCTTAAGATTTTGCCGGTCACCTGACTCTGCACAACTAGCTAGAAAGGTGGTTGCTCTAATCGCATATTCACAAGCCTTGGAAAACATAATAATGTTTGTGCAAATTAAACAATAAAAATTAGTCGGACAATATTATCTGATTAAATTTTTTCAACTACTTTAGAATTCTATTTCTATTTGTAAAGTTTGAAATCTTTGTCTAAAATAAAACTATTATTTTATTTAAATTTTCCTACAAGTTTTTTTTTCCAACTTTAAAAAGCCCCAAAATGAGACCTACAAAATCTTGTCTTTCTCCAAAAAGAAATAATCCCTTATTTTCGCCCCGAACCGGCTCTTAAAAAATAAAACCATGGCGAAAGACGGCGTTTATTACAAAGACTATTTGCAATTAGATAAAATTCTAAATGCTCAGGATACCGAAAGTACTGATGCACACGATGAGATGCTTTTCATTGTAATTCATCAGGCTTATGAGCTATGGTTCAAACAGGTTTTGTATGAAGTAAATTCGGTAATCGATTTATTTAAAAAACCGGAAATCAAAGACAATTCGCCTGACCTTTACTCCGCTCAGCATCGCCTGTCAAGAGTCGTCACCATCTTGAAAGTCCTGGTTCAGCAAATCGACATCATGGAGACCATGACGCCGCTCGACTTCCTCGACTTTAGAGATCTGCTTCGTCCTGCCTCGGGATTCCAAAGTGTTCAATTCAAATTATTGGAAGCTGGACTGGGGCTTAAAATGGAAGACCGCCATGGGAAAGAATATTATACTTCTCAATTGCGTCCGGAGGACAAAGCCGTAATCGCAGATTATGAAGAAGAAGTTACGCTGCTCAACCTGGTAAACAGATGGTTGGAACGCATGCCTTTCTTTCAGGAAGAAAATCATTGGGATGATTTCAAGACTAAATATGATTCAGTAGCTGATGCTCCGCACATTTTCTGGTCTGAATATTACCAGGCTTACAACAACAGCTTGGGTCAAGGAGAGTCACAAAACCACCAACTTTTTAAGGACCTCTTTTTTAAAAAGGAAAAAATGGAAGGCAGAAACCTAAGCCCTCTGGCCAGCCGTCATGCCTTATTCATCATGTTGTACCGCGACCATCCGATGTTACAACTGCCTTTCCAAATACTCAACACCCTGCTCGAAATTGACGAACAATTATCCAATTGGCGTTTCCGCCATATGTATATGGTACATCGCATCATTGGCATCCGCGTAGGTACAGGAGGAAGCTCCGGAAAAGGATACCTCAAAAGCGCAATGGACAAGCACTACATCTTTAAAGAAATAGCCGACCTCACTTCCTTCCTCATCGAAAGAAAAAATCTACCTGAATTGCCGGAAAGTTTGAGGAAAAGAATGGGGTATATGTAAGGGTGAAGGATTGAGGGATTGAAGGGTTGGAGGATTGAAGGGTTGAGGGTTTTCTCACTAGTAGGAGGTGGCTTGCTAGCCGTCTCGCTCCCAGGCAAAAGAACCATTTAGATTTTAGTTTTTAGTTTTTAATTTTTAGTTTTTCTTAGTTTTTTTTTGAATTGCGATCCTAGTTGAATTCTTTCTAGGGGATTGATACTTTTAATACTACTCTTTAGTACATAATTGGTCCTTTTAAAAGGAGGTCCCACTTCAAAAATCAAACGTTAAAAATCAAAAATTCATTTGCTCATTCTGGTTTTTTCACCCCCCGACCCCCTCAAGGGGCAATGTCATTAAGTTAAGGTTTTTATGTCGGAAATTACTTTAAATTTTAGCTTAAAAAATCGGCTATTTTTCGTATTATTACGTTGTAAATCAAACACTTACATATATGAATCGCGCGACCTAAAAACCATGCCAAACTTTTCGATTTTGTAAAAAATATCGTTAATAATCCCAATTTTATTGATAAATACAAACGGAATAAAAGTGATTTTACCAGAAATAGGGTTTGGGATTTTTCAACTTGCTTCTTTTTTATTTCCAGGTTCCTAAACAAGCGAATTCAAACTGAAATTGACCAGTATTTTTCTTCAAATAATTCTGAATTCTTTAGAACCGCGACAGCTTCTTCTTTTACTCAGGCCAGGAGTAAAATTTCGTATAAAGCTTTTGAAAAAGTAAATCAAAAGTTGGTAAACTACTTTTACACTAACTCTTTCAATATCAAAACCTTCCACGGTTTTCGATTGGTTGCTATTGATGGTTCTGTTTTCACAGTTCACCGAAATAAGGAAACAATAAAAGCGGTGATAATGTATTGTCTAAGGAAAACTGGGTTAAGGCTCAAATTTCTTATGCTACAGATGTCTAAATAATATTTGTCTGATGCGACTATCAATCCTTACAAAACCGATGAACTTGGCAAAAAATCATTTAAGGTTGAAGGCAATGATTTATTCCTTTTGATAGAGGTTATTTGTAGGAATTAATAGAACCTTCTTATAACAGGAAAAACTTTGTATGCGATTACCTAAAGGAGCTAAAAGAAATTAATGATTTACCAGTGAACATCAAGATGGCCTAATTGAGATTCTCATTAACAAGAAAATCTATACACTGAGAATCACCAAAATAAGCTTAGTCAGGTGAAATAGAATATCTCGCTACTACATTGACAAACCAAAACTCTATAGGTAAAAAGCAGTTAAAGAGCTTATATTCAATGCGTTGGGGAGTAGAGAGCAATTCAAAGATTTCAAGCATGCACTGGCAAAGAAAATTTACAGGCAAAAAATTAACTCTATCAAACAAGAGTTTTTGCCAATATAATGGCTATCTTGCAATGATGGCCTCACAATCAATTTCTCAAGAAAATAGAAAGAAATATCGTTTCAAATAAAAGAGCTTGTCTTGCCATTTTAAATTAAATGAAGGTTTTCTTTTCGACTAAATCGATATTTATCTAGTAGAAAATATCGTTGAAGCATTACTAAAGAAATTATACCCATAAGAGACGGGCGTTTCACCCCAGAGGTGATACTCAAAAAATAAAAAAGAAGCACTTTAGCAACTATGTATCAGTCGTTTAGCTCTTAACTTAATGACATTGCCCCTTGAGATGCTATGTTTAATTCCAAATACTTCTAAGTGAAAATTCTTACTTTTGAGATCTGAAGGAAATGTTGTTTACAGCATTATCCAGTGTAGGCAGGATTGTATTCCTGCCTACTATATTTTAGGATGTTTGTAAATTCAATCTTGGCTTTGCTTTAAGTTTATTTTTTTCTCTATACAACGGATCATACTTTTCGTTTTTTGTAAATAAATGGTAAATCAGAACCAATAATTTTCTCTGGACAGCTACTGATCCCTTCTTTTTTATTCCTGTTCGATCCACTATTCTTTGGTAAAGCCCTTTTAGATGTTCATTGTGCACAGCTGCTGATAGGGAGGGCATATACATCATTTGGCGTATGTATGAATTTCCCTTTTTTGAAATTCGTTCCTTTCCTCTTACACTACTACCACTTTCATTTTTTACTACATCATACCCTGCATAACTTACTACTTGTTTTCTGTTTTTGAATAATTTAAATCCGTTAGTTTCTGCAATTACTCCAACCACAGTAATGAATCCTAAGCCCTTGGCTGTACATACATTATTAATTCTTTCTTCCAGTTCCAGATCCTGCTGTACAACCTCTTTGAGCTCCTTTTCGCAAGCTTCGATTAATTGGTTGATTTTTTTGACCATTCCTTTTGCTCTGCTAAGTATTTTCTTAGAAGGCCGGTAGGATGCTTGCTCTGCATGCATCTGGTTCATTATCATGGTTCTTTGGCGAATCAACCTGATTCTTTCTCTACTTACCTTTTTCAATTCCCTCATTTTTGGACTGCATGGTCTCCATACTTTAAGCTTTCTTTCCAACCCTAGGCTTGCCAGTGATTTAGCATCCAATTTATCTGTCTTAGACTTTTGATTAAGACTCTTTGAAAATGCCTTTGCAACGTTGGGTAAAACTACATGCACCACAAAATCAGTCTGCTCTTCCAAGAAGTACACTAGGTTTTCATAATAAACTCCCGTAGCTTCCATGGTTACATGACAAGGAAGGGAAACATCTATCTTCTTTTTTAACCAGTCGAAGAAATCCTGGAAGCCCTTCACTGTGTTTTTAAAAGTTTTGGTGCCCTTAATTTTTGATTCTTGTTCTATAGTAATCATCTTGCAACAGACTTTTAACTCTTTAAAATCAACTTCAACACCACAGTTTTGCTTGATAAATTTCATGATTAAGACCTTTAATAAATAAATGTGTTCTCCGTCGACTAACCTTGTAAATTATACTGACTAAAGGTGGAATGCCTTTGCCTTAAATGCTATTCAGTCTCAAAAGAACAAGAGGCCGGGGAAAATCTCAAGGTCTGCATACCAAAGGGTTGCTTAGGGGGCGATCCATCCCGAACCTCCGAATTACCAAGGTATCTTTTTATTCAAAAAATCATTGTGTAACAAACATACAAGGGGGTCGGGGGGTGATTTTAGTTCAATCCCTCAACTATTCGCCCCCTCAACTATTCAACCATTCAATCCTCCAACCCTTCAACTATTCACTCATCCACTCATTCCTTCCCCCACTCCTTCCTTTTTCGTAAATTTATTCTCCCCTCAGGCAACCCTAGACCAGGGTTTTGCATATACCATTTAAAACGTACCAGTAAATCGTATCATGCGGGATGTAACTGCTATTATCAATCAATCGAAAAAAGGGGACTCCGGTGCCCAGAGGAGATTGTATGAGCAGTACCGAACGCTTTGGTTTATGATTTGTCAGCGGTATTTGCGAAGCAGGGATGATGCATTGGATGTAATGCAAAATGCACTGGTTCGGATTTTTACCAAGCTGGATACTTTTGATCAGGAACTGGGCTCTTTTAAATCCTGGTCTTCGCGGATTATGGTCAATGAATGTATTATGTTTTTGAGAAAGCGGAAGTTGGAATTTGAACATTTGGACGGAGGAGATGACAATTTATTCATTCAGGAAGAAGAAAATCCTATCCAGAAATTGTCGGCAGAAGAGATTACAAAGATGATTCAAAAACTTCCGGACGGCTATAGACTGGTCTTCAACTTAAATATTATTGAAGGATATACTCATAAAGAAATTGCTGAGATGTTGGGCATTTCTGAAGGGACTTCAAAATCACAATTATTCAAAGCCAAAAACCTACTGAAGAAACAAATTGAAGTTATTTTTTAATCCAAGGTCATGAACGAAAACAGGCAGGATAATTTTGGAGATTTTTTCCGCTCGAAGCTGAATGAAGACAGCCCGGCAGAAAATCAGTGGAATGTTCCACCTGATTTTGTCTTTGAAAATGCGATGGGTACCATTCAAAGGGAAAAAGACAAAAAGAAAAGAAGGTTCTTGTGGCTCATTCTTCCGGCACTGCTATTGCTCGGTTTGATTGGATTTTCCGTTTACACCATCCAATCAGTTAATGATTTGCACGAAAAGGTAAATACGATTGAAGCAAATCAAAATCAAGCCACCAATGCACAAAAACCAACTGAATCCAACATTCTTACCAATTCATCTACTGACAATAATTCAATTATTTCCGATACATACCAAACCAGTTCAAACGATAAATCAAACTTTCTAAAATCAGAAGATAAAATTGCCCAAACACCACCCGTAAACAATAAATCCTTTAGCAAAAAGACTCAGGCACCGTTTATAACCACTGAAAATAAAAATGCCGGATCCTCTAAAATAGAATCCTTTGATATTTTACCAACTCAAACAAATGAAGAAAACACAGAGGAATCCGCCTCTGCTCTTCATAAAAATCAAATAGAAACGCCGGATTTCCTTCCGGTTCGCTTTGGCTTACTCGGCATCTCTGAAAAAGAATTGGAAGGCACATCGCTTAGCAATCCTGTAGAAAAAACAGCAAGCAAAGGTGGACCGTTCTTCATTACATTCTATGCCAATAAAAATTTGGCGACGATTGGAATGAAAAGGGTACCTCAAACTATGAGTCAAAACCTGACTCGTTACGACCAAAATTATGGCGGATATGGATTTGGAACTCAGTTGAGCTATCAGGCAAG
Source organism: Saprospiraceae bacterium (assembly GCA_041392845.1). Taxonomy (GTDB): domain Bacteria; phylum Bacteroidota; class Bacteroidia; order Chitinophagales; family Saprospiraceae; genus JAGQWW01. The sequence goes on from JAWKLG010000025.1 coordinate 39,153, forward strand.
CAAGCGTTGGTCATTTGGGATTCAGGCAGGATACAATTGTTTCCACAATGAATCCATGCTACAGGAGACCATGATGTATGATACAGATAAGGAACAAACCGATCCTCAAGGGCTAAACACCTATTCTGCCAACTTTAATATTGGAACGCCAATGGGGGACTATGAATACGATGCCAATTTTAGATTAGGAAGCAACAACATACCTGACGAAACTCCCCTGATACATAAAACCAGCATCAGCCAGACTTTACATAGTTTCAATCTTGGAGCATTGGCTCGCTATTCCATTATCAAAAAATCCAATTGGGATTGGTTCCTGGGTACCGGTTTGCTTGTGGATAAAATTTTCGCCAGAGAGAATAACATGAATACTGAACTATATCACAACAGTTCCATGATGTTCAAACAGGAAATGAACACTACGAAAATGGATAATGGAGCAGATGTATTTTATTCTCTAATGGGAGAAACAGGAGTTAGATATCATTTGAATCAAAAAACCGCCTTGATTTTACAGGCACAATATAATACCTCTCTTACTTCATTGAGGGAGGCACAATTCTCAGGTGACATGGGCTCATACCTGCATGATTTTAATGTAGGAGTAGGTGTTCAACTGGGATTATAAGCCAGGCTTTTTTTACACTTCATATATACTTTCGGTTGCTGTAGTCAACTGCAGCAACCAGGAAAGTAATTTAAGTAGAATCTAAAAGCAGGACTATTTTAAAACAATTTACGGTTTACGATTTACGGTTTACGAGCGCAATAATTGAAAAGGGGAGCACCGAAAATCTAAACCTTTAAAAATAAAACCTTCTTTATCGGGCTGTTGAATGAAATTCATTCAGCAGCCCTTTTTTATTTTTGAACCTTTTTAAAACGAAGATGTATTATCTGCATCAAAACAAGGTAAAATGAATTATCTGATATTAATATTATTGTCTATGATGGTTTCAAATGAACCCAACACCGGTATTCACCAATTCAAAATTCAGGCCTTAAATTCAGACGAGGTGATAGACTTCTCTGATTTTGAAGGCAAAAAGATTCTTATCGTCAATGTAGCATCCAAATGTGGATTCACCTACCAGTACGAAGACCTCGAAAAGCTTTATCAGGAATACAAGGACAAACTGGTAGTTATTGGTTTTCCCTGTAATCAGTTTTTAGGTCAGGAACCGGGTTCAGAAGAAAAAATTGAAAGCTTTTGCTCAAGCACTTATGGTGTTACTTTTCCTATGACCACCAAAATCAATGTAAAAGGAAAAGACCAGCATCCTATTTACAAATGGCTGACCAGCAAAGATTTGAATGGAAAGGACAATTATAAAATCAGCTGGAACTTCAACAAGTTTCTTTTGGATGAGGAAGGACAATTGATAGAATATTATGGATCAAAAGTGAAACCGATGGATGAAGCTATCACTAAACATTTGAATTAATTTCAATTGTTAATTTTTTCTCCTTTCATTAAATGAAAAAGGGTTTGGAGTTTCATTAAAACACCAAACCCTTTTTTCATGCACGCTATTTCACTTTCAAACCACAAATCGGCAAATCCTACCCTCCTATTCTTCCTGTTCGCTGCATTGTTTACCGCCTTCCTATTTTTCATCGACGAAGGTTTGTACAGTTTTAAATGGATGGCAGAGCCAGGTGCCTGGTTTGTATTTTTCATTTATACCTTGCCCATATTTTTTGCTCAGTGGGCTTTTTTCAAATATTTAAAAAAAAGGATTTCATTAAAAATTGCATTTATAGTTAGCAGTATATCCGGATTGATTTTGGGGACTACACTTGTGATTTTCTTGTTTTTGTTGGCAAGTCCATTTTTTCAGGGGTAGAGAGATAGGGGGAAAGGGAGATGTGGAGATAAGGAGAACTTTTTGCCTTCGCTGGTCGGAAGACCAGCTTGTACTCTGGATACAAGTTTGAAAACTTGTACCAGCATAGCAATTTTGAAAAATTGTCCCTCGTAAATTGTAAATCGTAATCCGTAAATTCTTTTACAGCCTTTCCAACTGCTGCTGATAATCATACTGCAGATCTTCATGAAGCTTTTCAAGAGCCGTTTTTACTTTTTTGATTTGGCTCATGTACATGTTGGTCAATACTTTACTTCTTCCTATTTTAATTTCTGAGGTTTTCAATTTGGTGAGGAAATAAAGCCTGAGTCTTACTTCAGTTTCCTTTTCATCTGAATACCGAATGTATTTATCTGTTTGTCGAAGTGCCTTTCTTACACTCTTTTTAGTAAGGTAAAATGAAGAGCGATTGGCATCTTTTAAAAGATCGTCAATTTCTTCTTCCACCATAGCGACGTAACTGTCTTCATCCTGGGCTTCAAAAAGTAGATAAGTGAGCAACTCCTTGTTCTCCTTTTTAAATCTGGCCAATCGCAAACACAATTTAACCAGTGTTTTTGCATCCAAAAATTCCAATTCCTTTTTGAGTTGGTGTACGGTAGCTGCCTTCATTTTATAAAGAATTTGAATGGTGAAGGTAAAAGAAAAGGAAGGTTTGAAAAGTCAAAGCAATGAAATAGAAAAGGAAAGGTCATAAAAATCGAAGGAGTTTCTCCTGAATCAGGGAAACTCCTTCCTTTACGCTCACTAGTTATGAAACTTATTACGACTAACAACTTTAATCACAATAAAGTCACTCTTTAAACCCAAAAGGTTGGGTAGCTTATTGTTTTATTTTAATGCCTTAACGGTCATTATTTATCGCTTGTTCAATTTTAAAAAACTCACGTACTTCATCCCAATTATTCACTCGGGTGAATCTTTTTTCTTCCAGATTGTGCGTTGCAGTATACAAGATACCATGTCCCTGGAAAGCTTCCAAATTTCTGACATGATCATCTATCATGTAATCAGCTGAAATCATTCCTTTATAGCCACAAAAGACGAAATTTTTCCACGGTATAAAAGGAAAATGATTTTTGAGCCAGTCATATTTATCCTCCAATGAATTTTTGAACTCCATCGCTGCCGTGACAATAAACACCTCATAATCGGCCATGAGTTCCTGTATCACCTCTCTGCTTCCCGGCATAACCGGAAGGTCAGCAAAGAATCCTTTTTCGAAAAGAAAATTTCTGATCTTCTCCGCACCTTCAATGTCGTATAATTTCTTTCCCCAATATTGTTCTTTGGTTACTCTAATTCCAAATTCCTGTTCGTAGAGATCTTCAAACTTTGGATATACATCTGCCATTACTTCGTCCATATCAATGGCAATCCTTTTTCTTTGATTCATAACAAATTTCCTGATTTGATTTTGACTCAACGTCCTTTATTGTAATTTAAAGGCATAAAACTAAAACATATTTCCCGATGCCATTTTAAAAGCGGCTTTTTGAACCGGGAAGCTTTGAATTTAATTTCTGGGTAACCTCTTATTAGCTAAGTTTTAACGATGAAATCCAAACCCGAAGCAAAATCTGTTAAACGCCAGGTCCAAATATATTTGAAAGGAGCCAGCGGCATCATGCCTACTATACCTACTAACCTGGCAGATCTTAAAAGGTTGGCAGAAGCTAAAATGTCACCAAAGGGTTTTGGATACATGGCAGGGGGAGCCGGAGAAGAAAATACCATTCAAAGAAATCGTGAGGCGTTTGAAAATTGGAAAATCATTCCAAGAATGTTGAGGGATGTCGGAGTTCGTGATACATCTATTGAATTATTTGGCAGAAAACTAAATGCTCCCTTTTTCCTGGCTCCAATCGGAGTTCTTGATTTAGCCTATAAAAATGGGGATTTACTAACCGCAAAAGCTGCTGCAAATACCGGTACTCCCATGGTTTTTTCCAACCAGGCTTCCTTCAGTATGGAAAAAATGGCCGGCCTGATGGGTGATAGCCCACGTTGGTTTCAATTGTATTGGAGCAAATCTGATGCGCTGGTTGAAAGTCTTGTGAAACGAGCAGAAAATTCTGGCTGCGAAGCCATAGTTTTGACCCTTGATACAACCTTGCTTGGATGGCGATTGCGTGACCTTGACTTTGGCTACCTTCCATTTCTTGAAGGAAAAGGAATAGGTCAATACACCTCTGACCCTGTATTTCAAGAGCTGATGCAACAAGAAATACCCGAAGACCCAAATGCTCCCGAAAGAAAAATTACCCTTGCCGCAATTGGCACCTTGATGAAGTTGGCTAAAAATTATCCGGGTAGCTTTTTTGCCAATTTATTTTCTGATAAACCCTTGAAAGCAGTTCGAACTTTCATCAATATTTATTCACGTCCTAACCTAAGTTTCGAAGATTTAAAATTTATTAGAAGCCTTACAAAATTGCCCATCGTATTAAAGGGAATCCTGCATCCTGATGATGCAATCAAAGCCCTCGATTACGGGATAAATGGTTTTATAGTCTCCAATCATGGGGGAAGACAAGTCAATGGCGCGGTTTCATCCATGGAGATGCTGCCTGCGATTGTTGATGCGGTTGGCGATAAAGTTCCTGTAATGATGGACAGTGGAATTCGTACCGGTTCTGATGCGTTTAAGGCAATTGCTTTGGGTGCCAAGGCAGTTTTTCTGGGAAGAACCTATGCTTACGGTCTTGCTATTGCAGGACAAAAAGGTGTGGAAGAAGTTATCCAAAACATGGAGGCAGATTTCGAATTGACGATGGGGCTGGCAGGTTGTAAATCCATCTCTGAAATTACACGTGACGCTCTTTTGAAAGTAAAATAGTTTAAAAATCCACTCTGGGTGGACTTGTTTTCCATTTTCTTGGACTTACCTCATCACCGGCCTTATCTTTAAAACAAAAAGCTATGGCCAAGAACAAAACATCAGAGAATTTACTCATCAGTATCATCCGAGAATTTTCCTATTTCACCAAATCGGAAAGAAGGGGTGTATTTATAATCATTTTGCTTACGGTTTTCATTTGGACCATCCCGGATTTGATGCCATGGATTTATCCAATCGATCAACAGCAAATGATTATTTATGTAAAAAATGCAGAAGAGGTTTTAAATAAAATTCCAGAAGGACGGAGCTATGAAGTAATAGATGAAACATCTTCTTTGAATTCAGACAAGGGAGATTTTCAAAATGAAAATGAGGTTAACGCAGAAGGAAATTTTTCCAGCCCTGCCATTCAAAGTTTCCCTTTCAATCCCAATACCATTTCGGTAGACAGTCTTCAGTTGTTGGGTTTTTCAAAAAAGACTGCTTTAACCATAGAAAAGTACCGAAGCAAAGGAGGGCAATTTTTTAAAAAAGAAGACTTGAAAAAAATCTATGGATTGGAAGAAACAGTTTTTGACCGATTGGAAGGGCAAATTTTATTAGAAGCGTCTAAAAACGAAAACCCGGAAATTAAAGAAAAATCCAAATTTTCATCCAGGGAAATCCCTTTGGCAAGCATTGATATCAATGAGGCTAATGCCGAAGATTTCCGCCAAATAAAAGGGATTGGTCCATTTTACAGCAACATTATAATTGAATACCGGGAAAAAATTGGAGGGTTTCACTCTATAGAACAGATGAAGGAAATCAAAGCAATACCGGATACGGTTTTTATAAAAATGGAACCATTTCTTACAAAGTCCTCATTTAAAGGGGAGAATCTTGAAATCAATAATCTGGATAAAAAAGGATTGGCAGAACATCCTTACATAAGTTGGAGACAAGCTGAGGCATTGTACAAATATCGAATCAATCACGGAACATTTACATCCATAGCAGATATTGAAAATGTAGGTGTATTTAATAAAGAGGAAATCAATAAACTGGCTCCTTACCTCTCCTTCAGGACATAAAAAAAGGCCTGACAACAAACGTGTCAAGCCTTTTTTTCAGAAACATTCTGATTAGTTGGTTCCTTCGCTGCTAACAGCTTGTACTTTAACTTTTTCGGAAGTTTGAGTGCTTGCAGCAGATGCTTTCTTAGAAGAGCAGCAGCCTGCTTTTGCAGCACCTGAACAAGAAGCTTTTGATGCTGAAGCCTTCTCAGCTCCTGAACAAGAAGCTTTTGAACCAGCAGATTTTCCGGCACAACAGCTTTTTCCGTTTGTAGCTTTTCCATGTACTTCAGATGGAGAAACATTTACAAACTGTCCATTTGCTGAATCATATGAAACTTCTGAAAAAGAAACATTACCACTTTTAGCACAAGTTTCTTTTTTCCAATAGCTTACAGTTCCTGATTTCTCACAAACCCTGCGCTCGATGGTTTCATCCATTGAAGCAAGTTTTGCAGCAGCTTCATCACTTTGAACTTCAGTTGTGGAAGCAGATTTTTTTCCATGGCACTGAGCCTGGATAGTACCTAGTGCAGCAAAGCTTACCAGGGCGAAAAGGAGAAATAATTTTTTCATAAGATTAAATTTATCAATTAGTTAAATTTTTTTCAGCGCTTCCAAAAATACAACTTATACCCGCTTAATTCAATAGTTTAGGTAGGTAGATTTCAATTTAACGTTTCTTTAAATGACCTTTGCAGTTAAATTGTGATTTTTGAGGCCAATATGAATTGACCGGATGAGCCGTTTTTATAAAATTCTTACATTCCTGATTGTTTTAAGCTGTATTTCCATAAAGAAAATGGAGGCTCAAGCTCATGACTTCCCAAAAGTCAGCCTCGATTTTAATGATGTACCTATTCAGCAGGTTTTAGATTCCATTGCCAGCCAGGTTAACATTACCATCGCATATTCTCCCTCCATATTTGAGTCGGGAATACTTTGTAGTATCAAGGTTAAAAAGGAAGATCTGAAGTCAATACTTGATCAGATACTAAAGGAACATTGGGTTTCTTATGAAATTTCTCCTGACAAAAAACAAGTGGTTTTATTTAAAAAGAAAAGGAAACTCGTTACGCTGAGTGGGTTTATTGAAGACAAAACTTCAGGTGAAAAATTAATTGGGGCAAACATTTTGGATCTAAATACGGGAATTGGCACAGCCACAAATGAATATGGATTTTTTAGCCTAACTTTTTTAGAAAACGAGGTAAACCTTCGGATTAGTTACCTGGGTTATTCTACCTTATTTTTTAAAAAGGATATCAACGAAAGTCAGGAGCAAAACTTCCAGCTCAAGCCTAATCTAACGCTGGAAGAAGTCATCGTAACCGGAACCTTACCTGGAACGGAACCCGGAAACTTGCAAAAGGGTGGTTTTCAGGAAATCAATGTGGAAGAAATGGCATCCTTGCCAACATTAGGTGGTGAGGTAGATGTGATGCGCATGATGGATTTATTACCCGGAGTTCAAACCGGTCCGGACGGTGTAGGTGGATTGCATGTCAGGGGAGGAAATGCCGATCAAAATTTAGTTTTGTTGGATGGCGTTCCTGTTTACAATGGAGCGCATCTGCTTGGAGTATATTCCATGTTCAACGATTTCTCCATTCAAAAAGCCAGTTTGCAAAAAAGTGATTTTGATGCCAGGCATGGAGGAAGGCTTTCTTCCGTGATGGATATCCGAATGAGGGAAGGCAACAAAAAAGAATACCACGGCGGATTTGGACTGGGCATTTTAACTACTAAAGCAACCTTTGAAGGCCCTATTCAAAAAGATAAATCCTCCTTTATGTTGTCCGGACGGAGAGTTTTTTGGGATTGGCTGATTGGTGCTGCAATCAATAGTTCTTCCGGATTAAATGACGACCAATTTTTGAAATATTATTTCTATGATTGGAATGCTAAAGTCAATCATAGTTTCTCCAATAAAGACAAGGTTTTTTTATCCTTTTTTAGGGGAGGAGACAAATTTGAATATGGAGATGGCTCCAATGAATTTTCTGTATCGGACTTCAAATCAAATGTAGCTGTAAACTGGGACAATTCGATTCTTGCAGCCAGGTGGAATCATGTTTTTTCAGGTAGACTATTTGCGAACAGTACTTTCAACTTTAGTCGATTCAATTTTAGGTTCAGAAATTACAACCACAGCTTCGAAAGGGATTCCATGCAAAGTAATTCTTTGTTCTTTGATCTGAATTTGTCATCAATAATCGATTATACGCTCAAAACTGATTTCGACTATTATTATTCGCCAGACCATCTTGTCAAATTTGGAGGCATTATCACCTTGCACAATTTTGAAGCCACCTCAGTTTCGGCTGGTGCATTGAGATTTGACGAAGGAACTTACGGGAACTTTGATTTTGGCACCAGAAGTGATCCCGATAAATTGCAAGAACAGTATTTGCCTTCAAAAATAAGTGCTGTGGAAGCAGCGGTTTATTTAGAAGATAACTATGAAGTAAATGATTGGTTAGCATTAAAGGCAGGAATGTTTTTAACCGGATTTTTTGTGGATAATAAAACCTACCTTTCTTTACAACCTCGCTTGTCAAGTTATGTAAATCTACTCAGGGGGCTTTCATGGCAATCTTCCTTTTCAAGAATGTCTCAATTCTTGCACCTGGTAACAGGTTCCAATATTGGTTTACCTTCAGACTTATGGGTTCCTTCAACCGAAAAGATTGATCCACAAAATGCCTGGCAGGTTAGTTCGGGCTTCAATTATTCCAATGAAAAAGGTCTACAGGCCTCGGTTGAAGCTTATTACAAAAAGATGAAAAATGTGCTCAGCTTTAATTCAACCGAAGTTGCACCTGTTCCTCCTGGAATTACTGAATGGGAGGATATGGTGGTATCAGGGGAAGGAAGGGCGTATGGTATAGAATCCATGATCAATCTTCGAAAAGGAAAAAGTACAGGAATGGTTTCTTATACCTTGAGTTGGGCAGAAAGACAGTATGAGGCCTTTAATAATGGAGACAGGTATCCATTTAAATATGATCGCAGGCATTATGTAAAACTTGCTTACCTCTATAAGTTTGGTGAAAAGTTTCAAATGGGAATGAATTGGGTTTATGGAAGCGGGAATCCTTTTACACCAAAGGAAGGTGAGTTTTCAATACCAAATTTTGGAACACTTACGCTTTATACCCCTAAAAACAGCGTGCGATTACCAGCCTACCACCGTATGGACTTGAGTTTTAATTTTATAAAAAAGAAAAAACACGGTGTGAGAACCTGGAATGTAAGTATCTACAACGTTTACAACCATCAAAATCCGTTCTGGATTTATCAGGAAAATGACAATGGGCAAACCAGGGTAAAACAACTTTCTATTTTACCGATTTTTCCATCTTTTACTTATTCTTATCAGTTTTGAGTTTTGAGACGGAACCCAACCCCATGGATGTTTTCAATCTTCAGGTTTTCATCCTGATTTAAATATTTGCGTAAGCGGGAAATAAATACATCAAGGCTTCTACCCAGGAAGTAATCATCTTCTCCCCACAATTTAATCAAGATATCACTGCGCTTTAAAACCTGATTGGGATTGTCCATGAAAAGTTTTAGAAGATCGGCTTCCTTTTGAGTAAGAGTCTTTTCAGAATCTCCGTGAATCAAAGTAAGATTGGGGTAATCAAATTCGTATTCGCCAATGGTATTGTTGTGGTGGGTGGTTGAACTGATATTACTTCTTCTTAAAAAGATTTCAATTTTTAATATCAATTCCTCAATGGAAAAGGGTTTCGTGATATAATCGTCGGCTCCCAATTTCAGTCCTCTGATTTTATCTTCTTTTAATGACTTCGCTGTAAGAAAAAGGATGGGAATTTGTTGGTCTACCTTCCTGATTTCTTCGGCGAGGGTGAATCCATCCATTTCGGGCAACATGACATCCAAAACACATAGGTCAAAATCTCCTTCTTTGAATGTCTCCAGGCCTTTTTTACCATCCGTACAATGGCTCACATTATATCCTTGCAGTTCCAGATTATCCCTGGTAACGAAGCTTAAACTTTCATCATCTTCAACGTAGAGGACATTTGCTTTCATATCATCGGTTTTTCATTCTTGGAGCAAAAGTGCAGCTTTTTTTTCTACACCATTTGGATTAACGCATAATCCGCCAATACTGTTGCCAAATCTCGCAAAAAACCTATGATGTAAGAAATACAAACAAAAATGAAAGGACGGTCACTACAAATCCGGCCATAAAAACATTGTAGGAAACAGAAAGGAACCTGTACTTTTTATCCAACACTTTTCCCAGGTAGTACAAATCACGAGTCATGTTGTCTACCAGCAATTTATCATCCTTGAATAGCTCCTGCATTCCGCTCATATATTGGTCAATATCCAACTTTACAAAGTTCCCAAAAAAGACCAGGTTCTTTTTGATGTTTTCCGGGCTACTGGTATTGGAATTTAGGCTTGTTACTTTGGGGCGAGCAGATAAGACCGCAAAAATCAATGAAGTCAATCCGGTTACAAGGAAAATGATAGCCGGCATAAAAATCATGGGATTTGCTTCCATGATATTTCTATAAGACAAAATAGAAATGACTACAGAAATCAAAATCGCATTTACGCTGATCATGATATTGGCCTTGTTGTCGGCAATGGAACTCAGGTTTATATGATTGCGATAATTGGCCTTGAAAAAAGTTTGGATGGTTCTTTGAGCAGAAGGTGTAAACTCCTCTTTAACTTCAATGAGTCGCTCTTCATTCTGAACCTTCTTTCTGAGTTTTTCGAGTTTGTTTTTTTGAAAAAGAATGTTTTTCGCCAATTCGGGTTCATACAATTCCTTGCCTCCTTTGGTCAAAAACCGAACAGTCAATAATTGCTGCAACTTAAATTGGGCCCAGGAATAATCGTCATGCGATTTATCTCCCATCCACTCCAACTCCAACCGCTCTAGTGCTTCTGTTTGCTGAAAATCCATTCCGAATAAAATCCCTTGTACAGCATCCTTTAAGGTTTGTGCCAACAAAAATTCGGGCGTCTTTTCAATAGATGCCGATTGAATCAATCGCGCTACCGCGCCGGAATTGCTTTCATCAGCATCATGAACTTCAAGATAGGATTTGGCCATTTCGATACTTTGAGGCAAAGGATCGTTTGGATCCAGTAAATGACCGGTGAAATAAAACCAGGCACTTGTTTTCAATAGATCGACAGAAGCTTCATCCCTGATTTCATTACGAAAAGAAAGCGCATCTATGGCCTGAACCAATTGTTGGGTTAATGCATAATTGTGGAAGAGCAGCCGGTGGTCAGCATGACTGTTGTAGAGGTTACGGACATATTTTTCCGTAGTGCCCAGCGTAGTTGGTTGCTCAGCAATCAATTGATAGAAGTTTGTTTGCAGAGCGAAATTACAATTTGAATTACAACTTTATGTAATGAGAGGGAAATGATTTGAAATCCTTAAGCAAATTCAGCCAACTCCATCCAACGCATTTCTTTGTCCTCCAAATCCTTTTGAATCTGTCCCAGCTCCTTGGAAAGATTTTCTATCGCATCTGATGCAAGACTGGTATCGTTGAAAGCTTCGTAAATTTCAGCTTTTCGGGATTCCATTTTCTCCATTTCTTTTTCCAGCTTTTGCATCTCTTTTTTCTCATTGTAAGTCAACTTTCGAGCCGACTCTTTTGGCTCTTCCGCATTTGATTTTTGTTTGTCAGCAATGGCTCGCTCTTGTCGTTTTTGCTCTCTTTCAAACTCGGTAATCCACTTCCTGTATTCCGTATAATCACCGTTGAAGTCCTTAATTTGACCATCTCCATGGAAAATAAAAAGATGATCGACCAATTTGTCCATGAAATAACGGTCGTGCGTTACAATCAACAAACAGCCTGGAAAATCTTCCAAAAACTCCTCTAGAACATTCAAAGTAAGAATGTCCAAATCGTTGGTAGGCTCATCCAGAATCAGGAAGTTGGGATTGGTCATGAGAATGGTCAAAAGGAAAAGTCTTCGCCTCTCTCCCCCACTCAACTGACTGACATAGACCTGATGTTGTTCCCTTGAAAAAAGGAAACGGTCCAAAAGTTGGATGGCCGTTAACTTTTGACCTTTGTCCATGGGAATAAATTCGGCAATATCTCGCACCACGTCTATCACTTTCTTGTCCTCTGCCAATTGGATTCCTTCCTGAGTGTAATATCCAAAGACCACCGTTTCACCAATGACTACTTTCCCGCTATCTGGCCTTTCCTGTCCGGTGAGAAGTTTGATGAAAGTAGATTTTCCAACTCCGTTTGGACCTACAATTCCTACCCTTTCTCCTTTTTTAAATTTATAATGGAAATTATCGACTATTTTTTTGTCGTCGTATGATTTGCTGATGTAATTGGCTTCCAAAATTTTGCTGCCAAGCCTGGCTGTCTTAAAATCCAGTTGAATGGCGCTGTTGTCCAGTTTTTGACTTGCCTTGTCTTTGATGTCTTCAAAGGCGTTGATCCTTGCTTTGGCTTTGGTGGTCCTTGCCTGAGGACTTTTTCTAATCCAGTCCAGTTCTTTTCTAAAAAGCTTTTTGGTTTTGTCCAATTCTGATGATTCGGTTTCGAATCGAATGGCCTTTTTCTCCAGGTATTCAGAATAATTTCCAACATATCGGTACAAAATCCCGCGCTCCAATTCTACGATATGATTACAGACTCTTTCCAAAAAATAACGGTCGTGGGTAACCATGAAAAGGGTAAGATTCGGCTGACGAAGAAAATCCTCCAACCATTCGATCATATCAACGTCCAAGTGGTTAGTGGGCTCATCGAGGATGAGGAATTCGGGTTCTTCGATTAATATTTTGGCAAGAGCCAGTCGTTTTAATTGTCCACCGGAAAGGGTGCCTACTTTTTGTTCCAGGTTATTAATACCCAGCTTAAAAAGAATTTCCTTGATTCTGGCTTCAAAATCCCAGGCTTTCAGGTCATCCATTTTTGCCAGGGCTTTTTCCAACTTTTCTGATTGCTCCGGATGCAAAAGTGCCAGTTCGTAATCCTTGATGGCTTGTAAAAGGGGTGAATCCGCTTCAAAAACAGCCTCCATGGTGGTCAAATCAGGATGAATATCTGGTTCCTGGGTAAGAAAGCTGGTGCGGATGTCTTTTCTAAGGCTCCATTTTGCTTGTTCGCCCTCCGGCATTTCTTCGCCTGCTAAGACTCGAAGCAAGGTACTTTTTCCCGTTCCGTTTTTGGCTACCAGGGCAATCTTCTCTCCTTTATGAATCTGAAAATCGAGATTCTTAAAAAGCACTTTGTCTCCATAGGTTTTGGAGGCATTTTCCAGGTTCAGATACAACATACAAAGTAATTTGAGGCGGCAAAGGTAAGTCCAATTAATTTGCCTGAATGGTAAAAATCTCAATCTTGTCTTTAAAAAAGGCAAAACAATATTTTCCTTCCCAAAAGACCTTTATCCCTTCCGGAACTTCTAAATCAGTTTCAAAAGATTCCTCCAACAAAGCATTTAAATTAAAAGCTTTGAAAGAATTGTCTTTTTGAAAAACCAATTTCTCATCACGAATAAAAAAATAGTTGAGTCCTTTAATGGGAATGGTTTTTACATAATTTCCAAAAACATCCAAAACCAGAATTCCTTTTTCAGGGTCTGTGAGGTAAACCTTATTATCGTATTCATATAAATATACCGGATGCCAGGGCGCTTCGAGGACAAGGTCGAGGCGGTTGCCTGCCATGATTTCCTTTCCAAATCGGTCCAGCTTTTTGATTTGAAAATTATTGTCATCAAAAACCCAGATGTTTCCATCCATCGCTGTTTTCACGGCATTGCTAAGGAAGATACCTTGTTGGGTCAGATTTATTTCACCTTGAGGCTGCAGCGTCCTATCTAAAAGAATTATTTTTTGAAAATCAGGAAACCAACAAAGGATTTGGAGGCCATTGTAAGTATCGATGTATTTCAATTCGCCGTCACGAGTTGTTGAATAACGAAACTGTTCTTTTCCCAAGGTGTCCAGTTTCAACAAAAGTCCCTTTTCATCCAAAACAAAGAAGAAGCCAAGTGGGTCAGAAGCTGCAAGCATTCTACTATGAGAGAAGGTGGCTAATTTTTTAAAATGAAAATCATCCTGAGCCTTACCATTATTTTTAAAAAAGAGGAAAAAGACACATAATAGGATGGAATAGCAAAAATTTAACAGGAATGATTTCATGGAAATGACGTTAAACTCCGAAGATTTCACCTTTCGGATTTTCAAAAAATTTGATTTGCATGTCATTTCCATCAAAAACTGCATAAGAATTATAATAAAGCCAGTCACCCAGGTTTATGTAACGACTTTTTTGATTGCTGAGTGTATAATCAATGGGCAAGTGCCTATGGCCAAAAACAAAATAATCCTTTGCCTTTCCTTTGGTGATTTCATCCTCGCACCAGCTTATCAACCATTCTTTTTCAGCACCAAGGAATCCTGGAGTCTCCAAGTGGGTCTCCCTGCTTTGGCCTGACCAGAAATTTGCCAGTCGGATTCCAAAGTTGGGATGAATTCTTGCGAAGAGCCATTGGCAAACCGGATTGGCAAAAACCTTTTTAATGAACTTGTATCCATAATCACCCGGGCCGAGTCCGTCTCCATGTCCGATTAAAAATTGCTTGTCGCCAAATGTTTTTTCCACAGGTTGACGATGCACCGGAATGCCCATTTCATTTTCAAAATAATCAAACATCCACATGTCGTGGTTGCCTGTGAAAAAATGGATAGGCAAACCTCCATCTCTCAATTCGGCCAATTTTCCCTGCAAGCGGATAAATCCCCTGGGAATCACAGTGCCGTATTCAAACCAGAAATCAAAGATGTCTCCTACCAGAAAAAGCTCTGTTGCATCCACAGCAACCATGTCCAACCACCTGACCAGTTGCTTTTCTCTTTCCTGACTCGTCAGACGCGCATCCACTCCTAGGTGGAAGTCAGAAGCAAAATAAATCTTATCCTTACTCAATCGATTCTACTTAAATGTTCTTATCGAAGCCTTAGCTTTTTTCCATTACCGCGCCACAATTGTTGCAGGTACGGTGTTCTTCAGAAGCCATGAATGATTCGATTGCTTCTTTGATTTGGGTAGTAATGTCTTCTAATGGAAAGCTAGCTTCATACAATTTTTCGCTGCAGTTGTCACAAAACCACATCAACTTATCCATTTCACCCTCTCTTCTGTAGCGCTCGATGACCAAACCAACCGTATTGGCAGGGCGTTGAGGTGAATGAGGAATACGTGGTGGCAACAGAAACATTTCACCTTCTTTGATATCAATGGTTTCCGGCTTTCCTTCTTCATTGATGATTTTCACCTGGATATCACCCTCTACCTGGTAAAACAACTCTTCACCATCTTCCCAGTGGTAATCTTTTCTTCCGTTGGGTCCACCTACCACCATCACGATGTAATCGTCATTGCCTTTGTACACTTGTTGGTTTCCAACCGGCGGCTTCAACAAATGGCGGTTGTCATCAATCCACTTATTCAAATTAAAAGGTCTGCTAATAGCCATATGGTTTGTATTTGATTATTAAATGGGAGCGCAAGATAAAGCTTTCGATAAGCTTTCCGGCCTGCTGCTAAATTTATAGACTATTTCCTAACTATTGAAAAAAGTGATTTGAAAATTATCTTTGGGCAAAAGAAACCCAAATAGAAAAGACAATTATGACGCTGGAAGAGTTTTTCAATTGGTTATCAGCTCATCCTTTTTGGATAATGGCATTTTTTGTTTTCCTTCCTTTAACAGCCTTTTTGGCTTGGAAAATGGGAGCCGGCGAAGCAAGACAAAAGCCTTGGATACAGATGTATGCGATATTAATTTACCTTACCTGTATCCCTGGAATTTTTTCCATTACATTGAGTTTGTATTTATTTCTTTTTGAAAATGTAAGTATTCTTCAGACCAATATTTTTACACAAGTTCTGCCTGTAGTTTCGATGTTCGCCACCTTGTTTTTAATACAAAAAAATATTGCTTTTGAGAACATTCCCGGATTTGAAAAGCTTTCGGGATTGATATTCCTTATCGCGGCAATTTTGGTTATCCTGTGGATAGTAGACCGGACCAGAATCTGGATGATTATGCGTCTGCCTATTTATCTGGCCTTCCTGATTTTTGCAGGATTATTGATTTTGGGAAGAATTGGATGGTCGAAATTATCCAGATAAAAAGCCAGAGGGCCCGAATTTTCGAGTGAAAAGTTCGGGCCCGCCTGGTGATTTCCGGTTAAATCTGAGTGAAAACCTAAGATTCTTTTCAGAAGCTTTTTCTGAATGAGAAATTAGATTTTAGCTATTTGTTCTGAGAGGGAAGTTCCCGTGTTACAGGCTAGGTAGCAGTAATGGTGGGAATTTCCTGGCATTTTAGGAATTTACGGTTTACGATTTACGGTTTACGCGGTTTTTAAAAAGCGAATGTCGAAAAGCGAAAAGTGTAAATCCAAATTACTTTATCTGTTATAATCACTTAGGACTGGTCCACAAGGTCAAACCTTACCGGAAGGTTGAACATAACGCGGACTGCGTTTCCTCTTTGTCTTCCCGGAATCCAATTAGGCATCATTTTTACAATTCTGACTGCTTCTTCTCCACATCCTGCACCTATATCTCTTACGATCTCAGGGCTTGAAATACTACCGTCGTCTTCGACTACAAATCGAACCACTACCATACCTTCGACTCCGTTTTCCCTTGCGATTTTAGGATACTTGATGTTTTTGTAAATGAATTCCAACATTTTTCTGTCAGAACAAGCTTTTCTTTCACCAGCATCAGCTGTCATATCTTCACAACCATTGAACCTTGGCATTTCTTCCACCACTTTGAATATCTCCTTCACAGTTTGTTTGGGAGGAGGAGGGGGCGGAGGAGGAGGTGCAGTAGGTTTATCCTGAGCTACCGGTGCGTTGTCAATAACGGTCTCCATATCGATAGACTGGTCTACGAAATCAGGAGAATCGTCTTCAGGAATCTCTTCAGTTGGAACCTCTTGAATCATGGATGGAGGAGGAGGGGGTGGAGGGGGTGGTTCCACGGTACTCCTTGGAGGTTCTACCTGAATGTCTTCTTCCATGGTTAAATCATAATCAGGAATGTAAATCTGATCGTCGTAAGTAGTCCAGTTGAAAGCTGTTACCATAATTCCAAGACTCAATGCAAGGCTGAATATCCATATGGTAGATGAATATTGAAACACATTCACCTGTGGATATTTGGTACGCGCTTCAAGGGGAGACTTAAACTTTGTGTCCTTGTTTAATTGTGATAAATTTTGTTCTTCTTTTTTAGACATGAACCATTTCATGCCAAGGATTACTGCGGCCATCGCCATTATAAAGAAAATGCTGAACCACATCATCCCACCGTTTGAAAATTCTAAACCGGAAATCATAACTATGGGTATTTGTGAATGAACTTGATGTATCAAATTTAACCTTGAATTATCCTGGTTCAATTGACTATGGTCAGCCTTGGTGTTGATTTTGAGCAATCTCAGGGAGAAGGGATGAAGGATGGAGGGATTGAAGGGTTGAATTATTGAAGGGTTGAAGGGTTGAAGGGTTGAGTGGGGATAATGCTTGTTTTAGATTTTTGAATTGGTTCATTTTTGTTAAAAAAAAGGTTTAAAAATGTTTTTCAGACGTCTTATTTGATATTTTGTTTAATCTTTATTCTAAAAAGATAAACAAATAAAAGGATTTGGAATTACCCTCTTGTCTGGTAATCATTTCTAAACCCTACAAAAATCGATACTTATGAAGAGCATCATTTTTACCCTATTTGGGATTTTCTTTTCCTTTACAGCCTTTAATCAAACAGCACGGGTTCAGGTCATTCACAATGCACCCAATCCGACTGTAGACATTTATGCTAACGGAGACCTTATTTTAGACAATTTTGCATTTAGAACAGCAACTCCTTATTTGGATCTTCCAGCCGGAGTAAACATAGATATTGCGGTTGCTCCCGACACTTCCACCACAGCTGCTTCAGCAATTGCCAATTTCCCGGTAATTTTTGAATCAGGAAAAACCTATTCAGTAATCGCTACCGGAGTAGTTGGTTCTGCTGATCGCCCATTTACTTTAAGTGTAAATGATATGGCAAGGGAAACAGCAACAGATGCCGGTAATGTAGACATCTTAGCCTTCCATGGTTCACCTGATGCTCCAGCAGTTGATTTGGATGCATTTTTTGTCGGAAATTTATTATCCAATTTTAGTTACGGAAGTTTTTCTGCCGATTATATCAGTGTTCCGGCTGATCAATATTTCCTTGGCCTTAGAGTAAATGGACAGTCTAATACTTTGGCAATATTTGAGGCAGATTTGAGCGGAGCTGCAGGCGCTGCGGTTACTGTTTTTGCATCAGGATTTTTGACTCAGAATCCTGGTTTTGGATTCTTTGCAGCCTTGCCTAATGGTCAGGTAATCCAGTTACCAATCAATGCTGGCTCAAACTTGCAAGTAATTCATAACTCTCCGAGTCCAACGGTAGATGTTTATGCAAATGGAGCTTTGTTTATTGATGATTTTGAATTCCAATCTGCAAGTCCGTTTACATTACTTCCCTCTGGAACCAATATCAATATTGCAATTGCACCAGGTAACTCTGCCTCAGTAGATGATGCCATTGCAGATTATGATGTAACCTTAACAGGTGGAAGAGACTATGTTGCAGTAGCTGCCGGTATAGTTGGTGATATGGATAATCCATTCAACCTGTACCTAAATGATATGGCTCGCACTGAAGCCAACGACCCTAACCAAATAGATTTAATGGTATTTCATGGTTCACCAGGTGCACCAAATGTGAACGTTTCACCAGCCTTAGGTAATCCACTTATCAGTGACTTGGCATTTGGTTCTTTTTCAGATTACCTGAGCCTTGATCCTGATAATTATTTTCTTGAAGTAAAACCGACAGGAACCAATAACCTGGTAGGAACTTTCGGTGTGAATTTAAATTCTGCTGCAGGTTTGAGCCTCGTTGCTTTCGCCAGTGGAATTGTTGGCGGAAGTCCGGAATTTGATGTTTTGGCAGCCTTGCCAAATGGTGCTGTGGTAAGACTTGTACCCGTTTCTTTGCTTCAAATCATCCATAACAGCCCGGAAGCAAGCGTTGAAACTGTAGATATCTACGCTGGTACCGACAGATTGGTGAATGATTTATCCTTTAGAGAATCAACCGGTGCCTTTTTTGTTCCATCAAGAACACCAATAGACATTGGAGTAGCTCCGGGAACCAGTACTTCATCAAGCGATGTAATTGCTAATTTCCCTGGCATTACTTTTCAGGATGGAAGATCTTATACAGTGATTGCCAATGGAATTCCAGGCAACCCAGATACTCCATTTGATTTGGCAGTATTTGATCAAACAAGGGTTTTATCTGAAACTGCCGGAAATGTAGACTTGCTTGTATTCCATGGTTCACCTAATGCACCATCAGTAGATGTGGGAGTAGATGGTGGAGGATTGTTGATTGAAAATTTAAGCTTTGGCGACTTTGAAGGTTACCTTTCGGTTCCTGCGGATCAATATTTCCTTCAAATATTCCCAAATGCATCTGACGACTTGGTTGCGACCTTCGATGCTGACTTATCAGACTTAGGTGGTCTGGGAGTAACCGTATTTGCTTCGGGATTATTGGGAGCGGATCCTGCATTTGGATTGTATGCAGCATTGTTTGATGGAACTGTGGTTCCGTTGCAGGCCGTATCAAAAGCACAGGTTATTCATAATTCACCTGACCCATCGGTAGATGTGTATGCCAATAGTGCCCTATTCCTTGAAGATTTTGAATTCAGACAGGCAACGCCTTATGTATACCTTCCTACCAATACTGATATTGAGTTGGCAGTTGCCCCAGCCGGAAGTGCTTCTTCTGACGATGCCATTTTTAGAAAAACTGTAAACCTGGACAATGGTACCACTTATGTAGTAATGGCTTCAGGAGTGGTTGGAAATCAGGACGCACCATTCGATTTGGTAGTTTCTGACCAGGGATTGACAGATTTGAATGACCAATCAAAAGTTGGAATATTGGCTTACCATGGCTCACCGGATGCACCGGATGTAGATGTCGTGGTAGATGGTGGACCAATTTTATTCGATGATTTGGCATTTGGTTCCTACAGTGCCCCTGCTTTGGTTGATCCATTGAATTACCGTTTGAACATTACCCCAGCCAATGACAACAACAATGTCGTTGCTTCTTTCGGAGCTGACCTTGTGAGTGCTGGTGGTCAGGGATTGGTAGTATTTGCATCCGGATTTTTTGATGGAACCATGCCAGGATTTGGCTTATGGGTAGCTACAGAAGATGGAAATACTTTCCCATTGCCGACGATAGTTTCCAGTACAGAGATTGAAGAAAAAGTTGAAAATTTTGTAGTAGGACCAAATCCGGTATACAGCCAGGCTCAAGTCACCATTGATATAGCTGAGAACCTTGAAGGTGAAATTGATATTTTGGATGTAAACGGACGATTGATCAAAACCATCTGGTCAGGAATGTTGAATGAAGGCACCAATCAAGTGCGTATGGATGCCTCAGATTTGACCAATGGATACTACTATGTAAACTTAAGAACCAACAAAGGAAATATTGCACGATCTTTCATGTTGTCAAAATAACCAAGGGCTGGATTCTTGGTTATACCGCCCCGAAGTCAAAGGCAGACTTCGGGGTTTTTTATTTTAAGGTGTGGACAATTGAATAAATATTGTTTACCTTAGAAGCTGATACTGACTGTTTAAAAAAAACATATGAAAAACTTAAACCTGTGGATGCTGGGTTTGGGATTATTCCTGTTAACCTGTATTCCTTCAAAAGCGGAAACTTCTCCTTTAAAACCAGACCAATTTCCGGGTCCGGACACCATTAAGAATTTAATATTTAATTGGAATCCAAATTTCCCTGTAAAAAAGGGAGATTTCATTTCTGTAGGAATAAGTGCCACCAACCCTTACGACTTGACTTCCATAAAATGGACATTTTCTTCCAATCTTGAAGAAGTGGAAGGAAACGCTTACCAAAAAACCTTTAGACTTTTGGATTATGGCGCTGGGGAGATTTGTGTAAGCGCTGAGGATAAAGAAACCGGATATTATTCTGAAAAATGTAAATCGTTATTTTTCATTGATCGACCAACACCCTGTGGTTCAACTGCATCTGCAAAAGAAAATTGCTTCGTTTGTAACAACGACCCTCAAATTTTTAAAACCAATGGGACCATCCCAGAAAATGCAGAAGATTGCATAGATTTTGAGACAGCGAGCTGGATCTTACTCCCGGCAACAACAAAATTCTTCAAAATTGAATTATTGTCGACTAGAGATTCAAATGGAGTTCGTTTCAAAGTTTTTGACCATCAATTCAATACACTTTCTCCTTGTAAATCCATACCAGATGTAAACACTTCTACTACTGTAGTTAACATCCTTCAATCTTCAGGATTAAAGTACCTGCTGTATGAAGGAATTGACGGAGACTCTTGCACCTTCAGTCTGACAAATTTAGATGTTGAGCTTCCTCAGCTTAATAATAATTTTACGGCTTCCAACCTTGATGGCTATTCTCAAGATCTCGAACAGATCGGAATTGGTGATATTTTTACAGTGCAGGCCGACACAGTAGCCTACCAATACAATTGGCAAATCCCATCCAATTTTGAGGTATTGGGAGACCTTAATCAAACCAAAGTAAAGTTAAAATGCATTGAGCCAGGCAGGTCTGAGATATGTTTGTCTTTAGATGGAATCTGTGAAACATTGCCGCCTGTTTGCATGAATACAAATGCAGTTTTCAAACCCAATTCCAATTTAGACAACCCGGAGATATTCCCCGGAAAAACCATTTGTGATTCCTACACAGGAAGTACTGAAGGTTTTTCTACCGAAAACTATCCTACAAACATTTGTCTGGAGGAAGAAAACAGCCTTTGGTTCAATTTCAGAGCCAGCCAGTCCAATGCAAAAATCCGATTAAGTGTACCACAGTGTAATGCTGGTTCAGGACTTGAGCTTGTTTTATTGAATGCCCAATTAGAAACAATTGACAATTGTGAGGTCGTTAATGTTGGACAATCTTCAATCATTGAATTTTCCAATCTTCTACCTGAAGAGGACTATTTTATTTTGGTCGATGGTGTGGATGAAGCAATTTGTGATTTCTCTTTGGAACTTTTAGAAGGTGGCCCCAATCAGGTGTTGCCGGATCCTGTTTTAAGCATTACTAAAAACAGCCAAGGATTTACCTCTGTCTCAACAAGCTCCATCCCAAGGGATGTTGAAAAGAAATGGGAAGTGGATACCGGATTGATAAATTCAGGACAGGGAACAGATAGCATAACTGTTTTTTCTTTTGAACTCACCGAAGTTTGCCTGACCATTTCAACGGGCTGTGGTTCTTCAAATAAAGTTTGTAAAATAATTCCCGTTCAATTTTTCCCCAAGGAACCTTGTGGCAGGGCTTCTGACATGCTTCCCACTTGTGAAATGTGCGGTCCTATCTATATTGGTAGCACGGCAGGATTTACACCGGATACTTTTCCGTATGACTTTCCTTGTGGTAATATTGAAAACAGTCAATGGTGGTCAGTAACTACCATTGGAACCACCATGAGCTTTACTGTTGTTCCGGAAAATTGTACAAACAACAAAGGCCTGGAAATAGCCTTATATGACATTGATTTGAACCTTGTAACAACTTGTGAGGCTTCAGCGGATCCTACTGTACCTATAAATTTGTCAGCCTCAGGGCTTGTACCCGGATACCATTATCTAATAATGATTGATGGAATTGATGGAGATGTATGTGATTTCAGGCTGACAGCTACAGGAGGATGGAATGTTGGACCTCCTGACCCGCCGGGGCCGATTCGTTATGATCAAAATGAATACCCTCCGTGTGCAGGTGACATCATCGAATACTACCTTGATCCCTACTATGCAGATTGGTTTGACTGGGAAGTTTCGTCCAATGGGAAAATCCTTTCCGGTCAAAAAACAAGATTCGTAAGAGTAAAATGGACCGAACCTGGTTTTGGTTCTGTATTAGTTACTCCACAGAGATTCTGTTTCCCAGGAGTACCATCAGTAACAGGAGTTACTGTTACCGGACCGGCTCCTACCATATTTCATGTTCCTTCTTGCGATACCAGTTATGTAGAAGATGAAGTCCTAATCTCAGCAAATGGTTGCGATAGCATTATCCGAACCATTTATGGAAATCCGGATGTTAGCATCGATGCACCAAATGCGGTTTGTATGCAGGATTCTTTTCAATTAAATTACACCGGGTATCCTTCACCTACAGCAGATTATATCTGGTTAATTGAAGGAAATAATTCAATTGACAGCGTTTTTGGTCAGGAACCAAACCCTTACATTTTTCCTGACTCAGGGAAATACACTATAAGGTTATTACTAAGAGAAGGTGGATGCACGGATACCCTTCCCTTGAAAGAAATTCAGGTTGAATCAATTCCGGAAGCTCCGATTATTTCTTGTGATCCAGGTACAACGACCATGCATCTGGATTGGGATGATTTATCAGGTACTGTGAAATATGATATTGCCATTGATTCTGATTTTAGACAAACCAATTCCCCCAATAGCTCTTTTAATTTCTTTAATCTCGAACCCGATAAGGAATACAATTTTACGGTCAGGGCAAAAAGCACCATCGGTTGCGGCACCTCCGAATCTACCATAACCTGCAGGACTTTGCCTTGTGGGCCCGGTCCGGTCTCTTCGACGAACTTACCATCTGTAATCTGGATGATGCTATCACTTTAGATACTACCTACTACGGATGTAATTGGTCAGGAAATGGAATTCAATCGGATGGTTGTACTTTGAATCCTTCAGATTTAAATATTGGTTTGAATACGGTATTTCTTGAAATCGAGCAGGATCCATGTGTATTTAATGTTCTCGAAACATTCAGGTTTTGGAATCTGCGCACTGAACTTGAGGAGCGGACATTACCTCCTCCGTATTTTGGGAGGGGAAACAGGCGCTATTGATTTGCAAATTATCAATCCAGACGGAAGCGAAAG
This sequence comes from Saprospiraceae bacterium, assembly GCA_041392845.1. Taxonomy (GTDB): domain Bacteria; phylum Bacteroidota; class Bacteroidia; order Chitinophagales; family Saprospiraceae; genus JAGQWW01. Next base: position 62,999 of record JAWKLG010000025.1, read on the forward strand.
TATACAATGGGGAAAATGGGAGTACCAGCACCTTTTGGACGACCTGATACCTGGTGAATATTGCGTAACAGTAAACAAAGGAAATGGCTGTAATACAGCAGAATGTTTCTTTGTCAAACCTGCTAGAATACACGGTTCCTTCTTTTCTGTTGTTTGTGCCAATAAACCGGAGCCCATCGAGGTAAAACCTTCTACCACCGAATTGACCTGCAATGGCTTCCGCCTACCGGATTGAGTTGTGCTGATTGTGCTGCGCCCATGGTGAGAGTTTCCTGAGCAGCATTTATACACTTATAGGAGAAACAGACGATGGAAGAGAGATACCACTTCTGTGATTGTCATTGTCCTTCAGATTTCATTTGCGGATTTTTAAAACAAGCAGAATCAGGAGAAGTGGAATTAATGAGCAGGATTGGAGTTAGAGTCTCTTTCTAATACTGATATTTTTAAAAAAATTAGATACTATTTTGAAAAAAGAAAAATCAAATCCTGGTTTTCCAAATCCAAACAATGGTTCATTTCAAATATCCAACGAACCTATGAAGGAAATCAACTGATTAATTCCTTAGGCCAAATTGTAGCATCAGAGCAGGTTGGAAATATAATGGCCCTATGCTGATTTTAAGGATTTGTCATGAAATTACTTTTAAAAATACAATTAAATGATACCTCGATAAGCAAAAAGATTTTATTAAAAACAAATTGACCTCTGTATGAAAACATTGTTTACCCTTTTTATAGTTTCTATCCTTTTCTTGGGTGAGGTTAATAGCCAAATTAATCCTTGCCAGGGTGACAATGATGTGTTTCCAGGTTGTGCGATTTGTGATGAGAAACGGGAATACTGCGGGGTTTCAGCTGAATCAACGATAAATGGGCTTTGTAATTAATGAAGAAAACAGCCAATGGTTTTATTTTAATCCAAGCCTGGAAAATGTAAAAATCAGGATACGGGATATCATGTAGTTCAGGACAAGGGTCTGGAGCTGGTTTTAATCAATTCAACCCGGAAATGTGAGGGAACTTGTGGAATATCCCTAAATGAAGGGGAAGAACAAGTTTTCGAATTTTCAAGTCTTCAAGTTCTCAAGATTATTTTCTAATGTTGGATGGAATTGATGGAGCTGCAGCAATTTTAATATTGAAATAATGAAGGAGGGCCTGATAATAACATCCCAACTCCTGATTTTACCTATCAGAGAAATGGAGTAAATTTTATTAAGGTTTATTCAACGGTCAGACGTCCGGATTTAAAATATAAATGGGAAATGGATACCGGAACTTTTGTTTCTCAAAATGGTTCTGATTCTATTCTTTTATTCTCTAATCTTGCTTTCTCAGTTTGTTTAACCATTTCTAATGATTGTGGGAATTCTTCAAAAATATGTAAAACAATTCCAGCAGCATTTATTTCTGATAAAAAACTTGCGGAGAAGCAACAGATTACCCTTCCGATTTGTCGAATGTGTGGGCCTTTTTACAGTGGTACAACGGAAAGGTTTACTCCTGACATTACAGTATGATTTCCCTTGTGGCAGTATAGAAAATAGTCAGTGGTTGTATTTCTAGTATTCCTCAAACCCTAAACATAAAAATAGAACCGGAAAACTGCACCAATAACCTAGGTCTTGAAATGGCGGTTTACGACACTGATTTGAACCTGGTTACAAATTGTGCCTCGTCTAATAGCTCAGACTTAAAAGCTACACTGAATGCAACGAATCTTTTACCTGGAGTAATTACCTGATTTTAATTGATGGTGCCGAATGGTGACGTATGTAATTTCCTGCTAACAATTACAGGAGGAATTATGGTGAACCCATGGCCCTCACGATCTGTTAGGTTTGATCAAATAATCATCCTCCTTGTGTTGGTGATATAGTTGGTACATTTCCATGATCCACGTCCACTGCAGATTGGTTTGACTGGGAAGTATCTTCAAATGGTGAAATCATTTCAGGTCAAAAAACAAGGTTCATCAAAGTCAAAATGGAAAGAACCAGGAAAGCTATGTATCCCGTCACTCTAATCAGGTTTGTTTACTTGGACCCTCCATCTTTAACGCGTTTTACAGTTACCGGCCCACACCCTACCAGATTCCACCTCCCTTCCTGCGATACCAGTTATATTGTTGATGAAATTTTAAGCGCAGCAAATGGATGTGAATAGCATTTTGAGGACTTATTATGGAAATCCGGACGTTTCGATTGATGCTCCAAATGCCTTTTGTTTGTCTGACACCTTGGAACTTACATTTGGAAGGATATCCCTTCACCTTCGACTTCCGGTACACCTACCTTGTTTCATCTTTAAATTCCAGAGAAACAATTGTAGGACCCGGCCCCCATTCTTATACTTTTCCGGATACAGGTTCTTATGATATTCTATTGATTTTAGAGGAATCTGGTTGCAAGGATACAGTTGCTCAAAAACAAATTTATGTTGAATCCAATCCTCCCGAGCCTGTGCTTACATGTAATCCAGGATTAACCACTATGGAGGTTAGTTGGGATACAATACCCGGTGCCATTCGGTATGAAGTTGGATATGACCCAGGTTTGGTTCATTACTATTATGGTGGGACAAGTTTTCAATTTATGAACCTTGAACCAGATAGCGCATACAACTTTCTGGTTCGCCCGTTCAGCACCATCGGTTGTGGCACATCTGAATCTACCATAACCTGCAGGACTTTGCCTTGTGGGCCCGGTCCGATCTCCTTCGACGAACTTACCATCTGTAATCTTGATGAAGTCATCACCTTAGATACTATCTACGGATGCAATTGGTCAGGAAATGGAATTCAGTCAGATGGTTGTACTTTGAATCCTTCAGATTTAAATATTGGTTTGAATACGGTATTTCTTGAAATCGAGCAGGATCCATGTGTTTTTAATATTCCTCAAAACATTCAGGTTTTGGAATCTCCTGAGCTGGAGGCGGACATTACCTCCTCCGTATTTTTTGGGGAAACAGGATCTATTGATTTACAAATTACCAACCCAGACGGAAGCGAAAGCATACAGTGGGAAAATGGGAGTACAAGTTCCCTTCAAAATGATTTAATTCCCGGCGAATACTGTGTTACAGTTGCAAAAGGAAATGGCTGCGAAACTGAGGAATGCTTCTTTGTCAAACCTGCTGAATACACGGTTCCTTCTTTTCTATTTGTTTGTGCCAATAAACCGGAGCCCATCGAGGTAAAACCTTCCACCGGAATAGACCTGCAATGGTTTCCTTCTACCGGATTGAGCTGTGCTGATTGTGCTGCGCCCATGGTGAGAGTTTCCACCAGCAGCATTTATACACTTATAGGAGAAACAGACGATGGAAGAAGAGATACCACTTCTGTGATTGTCATTGTCCTTCCGGATTTCATTTGCGGATTTTTTAAAACAAAAATGAATCAGGAAGAAGTGGAATTAATGACTGGATTAGAACTCGAATCCCTTTCTGAGGGTGATATTTTAAAAAAATTAGATGCCTATTTTGAAAAAGAAAAGGAAATCCTGGTTTTCCCGAATCCAAACAATGGTTCATTTCAAATACTATCCAACGAACCAATGAAGGAAATCCAACTGATTAATTCCTTAGGCCAAATTGTAGCATCAGACCAGGTTGGAAGTTCCAATTACTATGCTGATTTTAAGGATTTACCGCAAGGAAATTACTTTTTAAAAATACAATTAGATGATACCTCGATAAGCAAAAAGATACTACTAAACACAAATTGATTTTGTATGAAAACTTTATTTACCTTTTTTACTGTTTCAATCCTCTTTTTTGGCCAATTGAAAAGCCAAATCAATCCTTGCCCTTCTGACAATGATGAATTTCCGGGTTGTACGATTTGCAATCAAACCATTGGAACCACTGCAAACAAACAAGCAGAGTCCATCTTAAACAACCTCTGTTTTCAAGAAGATAACAGCCAGTGGTTTGTCATTTATCCTTCTGATGACACACTCCAGTTTTCCATTGAAGTGCCCGATTGTTTTATCGGTTCAGGAGTTGAATTCATGCTACTTGATTCCGACTTGAATCAGGTTGGAGTATGTGGTGAAGTTTCTGAAAATGAGACCCAAACCTTTGAATTTTACGCTTTAACTCCCTTCGAAAAATACTATCTCTTCCTTGACGGTCAACAAGCGGCCAACTGTATTTTTAAAATAAACATTTTAAAAGGCGGAACACCCCCCATTCAAAATCCATATCATATAGAATGGGAAAGAATTTCTTACAACAATTATAAAGTCTTTGCAGAGCCTGTTGTAGAGGGTGTCACCTACCATTGGGAAATAAAAAATGGAAGTTTTATCGAAGAAATTGGCCCCGGAGAAATCACCGCCTTGCTATTTGAAAACAGTGAAATCTGCCTTAGCCTAAGCAATCATTGTGAAGCATCCACTACCTTTTGCCAACAGGCTAATATTTTAACTCAGCCCGGTGACCCTTGTGGAACTCCAACGGATAACCCTCCTGGCTGTGTCGTTTGCAGACCTGTTTTAATAGGAAATACAGCAGGTTATTCACCTGAGGCAGGATACAACTTTCCATGCGGAAGAGTGGAAAACAGCCAGTGGATTCAAATCATCGCTGATAATTCCAATTTATCGGTAAATATCGAGGTAGAAAATTGCCAAAACATTCAGGGATTGGAAATGGCGCTTTATGATATGGATTATAATTTGGTGTCCAATTGCTTCCAATCTCAACCTGGACAATTGAATGGTTCTGTTGAAATAAACAATGCCATTCCCGGAGACTTTTATTACCTGATGATTGATGGTAAAGATGCAGACATCTGCGATTTCACTCTGACCATAATTGGCCAGATTTCAGGGGATAATATGGAGCAAACCAAACCCATTCAGCAAAGTCCGGATGTTCCTACCATCTGTCCCGGCTCAACCATTACTTATTCAACTGAAACCGTACAAGGATTTGATTATTATGAATGGGAAGTGCCCATCAACGGAACTATTATTTCAGGACAAGGAAGCACTTCTATTGATGTATTGTGGCATGCCGCCGGTGCTGGTGTGGTACTTGTAGAGGCAGTTTCAGCATGCTGGACAGCTCCACCTGAAACTATTCCTGTTTTCGTACTACCCATTCCGAGGACTATTGAAACAGTGGTTTCTTGTGACACTTCCTATACTGGAGAAGTCGTGTTTGAAAGTTATCTGGGTTGCGACAGTATTGTTTCATATCAATTTATTCAACGGCCAAATATTAGCTTTTATGACCTGTTTCTTTGTGAAGGTGAGGAGGTTTCTTTTAATGGCCAAACTTATTCAGGTGAAGGCTATTGGAATATTGTTATAGAAAATTCAGACCAATACGGTTGTGATAGTATTATCAACCTTGGCATAAGGCTTTATCCGGTATCTGCAGAAATTGAAACACCTTCCATTTTACCCTGTAACAGCCCTAATCCAATCATTTTGCATGCAGCTAATAAATACAATGACCCTTTAAAATATGACTATCAATGGAGTTCAGGATCCGGGGGGAATATTATTGGCTCTACCGATCAAGATTCTGTATTGGTAGACCAACCGGGCAAGTATTATTTGGAGGTCGCCTACCTTGGTGGACCTGGATCTATTCTCTGCTCAACCAGGGATTCAGTTCTTGTAGGAACCTCTTCAAATTTACTTCCGGATTGGGAAAACACCTTTAATGAAGCCTGCACTGGTAGCGAACTTTCATTTTCCATTTTAAACCAGCCAGAATTTTTGGCCTACAACTGGACGGTTCAAAACGGAGATTTTATTTCGATTTCTAATGAAAATGCGCTGATTTCCTTTCAGGATTCAGGACAAGCAGAAGTTTGTGTGCAGGTTTTGGATAGTTGCGGTTGGTCAACTCCTCTTTGTCAAAACTTAATGGTGTACGAAACTCCTGTTATAGACCTGGAAATTCCCAAAAAAGCTTGTTTGAATGATGAGCTGGTTTTAAATTTTCCGAATGCATATCCAGCCGGAGCTAACTTTGAGTGGGTGATTGTCAATGAGCAAGACACTATTAGGTCTTTTGACCCAACTCCTCTTTATACGTGTAGGGATACCGGAATCCATAAAGTATTTCCAAAAGTAATTTTCAACGGCTGTATCTCAGGGTCGGACTCATTTCTGATTTATGTAGGAGCGCCTTTAGATACACCCGAAATAAGCTGCGTAGCTTCTGCTTCTTCTGTACTTTTCTCCTGGAATACAGTGCCAGGAGCAGAAGCATATGATATCTATATAAATAATGTAAGAGTAGCCATTCAGCAGAGTGCTTCAAGTTATTTAATCGAAAACAGAAATCCGGAAACTGAAGTAAAAATTGAAGTGAGAGCCTTTGGAAACAATGGTTGTGGTTACACCCCTGCTTTTGCCAGCTGTTTTACAGAAGCTTGTCCTCCGGCGCCTATTACTTTTTCCAGAATTGAAGTTTGCAACAATGATGAACCAATAAATTTGAATCCATCCTATGGCTGCACCTGGTTTGGAAACGGAGTTGAAACCAACACTTGCAATTATTTGCCGGAAGGATTAAATCCGGGATTGGATACCGTTTACTTGGATTACCAGGAGGGTAGATGTCGCTATCAAATACCACAGGAAGTTGAAATTCTGGAGTCGCCTGAAATTACAGCTGCGGTTCAATCTTCCGTCTTTTTTGGAGGATTGGGGAATATATCATTGGATGTCCAAAACGGAACAGGCTCAGAAACTTATGATTGGAGTGATGCAAATACTGCTCCTTTTCGCGATCAACTAATACCAGGCAGCTATTGTGTGACAGTTACAGGAAATAATGGCTGTGAGACCAATTCTTGTCATCAAATTCTACCTGCTGAATATTCCGTTCCTTCCATAGTATTTGTTTGTCCTAATAAAAATAAAATCATTCAGGTAAAACCTTCCACCGGAATTGATTTGAAATGGATTCCGTCTTCAGGATTGAGTTGTGATGATTGTGCAACTCCAACGGTGAATATTTCAACCAGTAGTATTTATACATTGATAGGAGAAACAGATGATGGAAGAAGAGACACAACCTCAGTTTTTGTATTGGTGCTTCCTCAAATTTTATGTGGATTTTTCAAAGAAGCCCCTACTAAGGAAGATTTAGAAAAAATGCTGGACCTAACTTTTGACGATTTGAGTGTGGAGGAGATTCAAGAGGTTTTGGATCAAAAATTTGAGCAGGAAAACGCTACCATCCTTTACCCAAATCCTTCAAAAGGCAGTTTTACGCTATTATCAGAAAACGAATTAGACCAGATTAGGATTTTTGATATCGTAGGCAAACAGATCTTTTTTGCCAATCCAAAACAAACTACTTTTGAAGTAAACCTTGAACATGAAGCCGAAGGAATTTATTTTATAAAAATAAAATCCGACAATAAGATTGAAACTAAAAAACTGTATTTAAAAACCTCTGACAACTACTAAGACATGAAAAATTTTTATACACTTTTGTTTTTGAGTTTTGCATTTGCTTTTATTCCAAATCAAATAGAAGCTCAGCCAAATCTCGTTTTGCTGGATCCTTGTGGTAATGGTTCCGACAATCCTCCTGGCTGTCTCATGTGCGGACCAATATTCGTTGGAAGTACAGAAGGCTTCACTCCCGATACTTTCTCTTACGATTTCCCATGTGGAAGCATAGAAAATAGCCAATGGATAAGCTTTTTGTCCACGTCTACCAGTATTTCCGCTACCATTGTTGCTTCTGAATGTTTGAATGATGATGGTGTAGAACTAGCTATTTATGACAAGGATTTAAATCTTGTTGGAAATTGTTTTTCTCCACAAAATTGGAATGACCCTGGAAACATTTCTGCTTCAGGTTTAAATTATGGAGAGATATATTATATAATGGTGGATGGTAAAAACGGAGATTTCTGCGATTTCACTTTAACCGTTACCGGTGGAATTTCAGATCCACCGGGAGGGGCTCCACAAGGGATTCAATCCAATCCGGATAGAACAACATTTTGTGTAGGCTCCGAAGTAACTTATTCTTTAAAAATAAATGGATTAGCAACTCATATACAGTGGGAGATCCCACCTAATGGAGAAATCATTTCAGGTGCAGGGACCGATGAAATTGTAGTTCGCTGGAATGCTGCCGGATCAAATGAAATAAGTTCCTTTGGAAGAAATGCTTGCTTCCCTGGACCTATTTTCATTCGAACAGATACAATTTTAGAGATAAGCCCAACGATTTTAGGTCCCCTACCGGCATGTATTGAAGAGCCAGAAACAGAGGAAAGAATTTTCACGACTGAGCTGGGTTGTGACAGTATTGTAAGAATAAATTATATCCCGGCTGATCCTGTTCTTGAAGTCGATACAACTATCTGTGAAGGAGAAAAACTGACTTACAATAGCCAGGAATTTAGCACTGCTGGAAATTATTCTATTACCATTCCGGAAAGTTCTAAATTTGGGTGTGACAGTATTATCAATTTGAATATTTCAGTGAATCCGATACAGTCAATTATTCAAAAAGATGTGGAGTTTGACTGCCAGGGAGATTCTATTTTATTATTTGGAGACAGCTCCACCTCAGGAATGCAGTATTTCTACTTGTGGACTACTGAAAACGGAAACATCTTGGGAGGACAGACCCAAGCCGTAGCAGAAATAAACGCTCCAGGAAAATATTATTTGGAGACATTTCTTGAAGATGGTAACGGCAATAAGATTTGTTCGGTAAGCGATTCAGTTTTGGTGGGAGAAAGCCAGGCGAATCCTCCAAACTGGATTACCCATCCAAATATTACCTGTATCAATGAAAGTCTTGATTTCGAAGTTCCTTATCGTACTTCTTACCTGGATTATAACTGGACGACAAACAAGGAAGTAGAATTTGACACCATAGGGTCCAAGGCAAGGATAATTTTTAAGGAAGAAGGATTCACTGAAGTTTGTGTCCAGATTTTAGACACTTGTGGTTGGACCACACCTCTGTGTGAGACAGTTGAAGTCCTTAGAAGGCCTGATACTTATTTTGAAGCACCTGCCTCAGAAGTCTGTTTGAATGACAGCCTTCACTTTGAATACAATGGGAATGCAGGCTCCAATGCCTTCATTCAGTGGACCGTTGTAGGTCCATTCCTATTTGAACAATTTACAAATACCAGGAGTCTTGACTATCCTTTTGAAGTAGCTGGAAATTATGAAATCAGATTAGCAGTCATAGAAAACAGTTGCATTGGAGTAAATACGGTTCAAAACGTTAGAGTTTTAAATCCACTTCCGAATCCCGAACTCAGTTTTGAATCTAATTATAAAGAAATTAAGGTGCGTTGGGATGCCGTTCCGGATGCATTGAATTATGATGTTTATGTCGACAACCAACTGGTTTCAGCCAATCAATTTAACCGGAATTATTTATTAGAAAATCGTAATACCGGAGATACTGTTGATATAAGAGTAGTTGCCAACGCAGAATTAGCTTGCAGGAATTCCGAAAGCACCATTACGGCCTTCACGCCGGTATGCGACAATGCACCGTTTATTTTGCAGGATATTTTTGCATGTAAAGGAAGAGGTATCCGTCCGCTTATCTCCTATTTTGGATGCAATTGGCAAGGTCAGGGAGTGGTCACAGGCGAGTGTTCATTTGACCCTCAATTGGTGGGGCCAGGAGAATACACCATTAGGAACCCATTCATGTATGACCAATGCATCGACACTTTGATACAAACTGTCAAAGTAGGTGAATCATTTACCTATTCTACAAGCATTCAACAACCGGTTTTTCTTGGCAGTACCGGAAGTATACAAATTGAAATAGATACTCCAAGGGGAAATGAAAATATCCTGTGGAATTTTGGCTCTACCTCTGCCGAAGTTACAGACCTGGAGCCAGGTAATTATTGTGCCGAACTTTCAAGAGGTGTAGAATGTAGGTGGACAGAATGTTTTACCATCCTTCCGAGTGAATATTCACTACCTAATTTCATCCTTACCTGCCCCAGAAGAGACAAACAAATCGGCGTAAAACCTTCGACCGGCATTTCGCTTGAATGGACACCAGCAGCAGGATTGAGTTGTACCGATTGTAATGATCCGGTCGTGAATGTACAGACGAGTTCCATTTATTCGGTTTTTGGAACAACCGATGATGGACGAAGAGATACGACTACACTTTATGTACTGGTCTTGCCTGAGATTTTATGTGGCTTTTTTAAAGAAGAAATGACTTACAATGAAATGGAAACCTTGCTGGGTCAGGAAATCAGCTCCCTTTCTTTGGAAGAAATTCAAAATAAAACGGAAAGTAAAATCCAGGAATTGGTAGAGGAGCAGGTACTTGTTTTTCCAAATCCCGCCAAAAATACGGTGAACTTTACCAGTAATTTTGAAGTGGAATCCATTCAGGTGTTTAACCAGATAGGGCAATTGCTCAAAACTTTTAATAAAAATACCAAAGAAGGTGTTTTGGAAATCGAAAACCTGCCAGTGGGATCTTATTACCTGAGATTCACAGCTGAAGGTTTGACCAGTACTAAACTTCTCATTATTCAATAATTTTTAAAAAAGGAATGGCTACATATTTTCCACTCTTTGGAGTAGCCATTCCTTTTCTACTATATTTTTTTCTCCAGAAATTTCGCCCTTCAATTTTTCCATTTTTTCCTTGTCGTAATAATTTACCGACATTACTTTTTGAAGGTATTTTATAAAATTTAAATAGTTGGAACGGTGGTACCCAATCACCTTTTTTCTGTGAATGTAAGTCTTAAAACTTTGCAACATACTCTCCAGTGCATCATAGTCATCCAACTCATATAACATCTTGGACTGCAACAACTTAGCAAAAAGATTATGCAAAATATCATCATGGTCTGCCTGCATTAGCATAGGCATGGCATTGTCAAAATCTCCGATGCTGTAATAGTAAAATGCGAGGTTTAAATTGACGGTTCCGGAACGATGATCTTCCGCCAGATAATCCGAAAATTCCTCAATGAATTTTTTCGTCCACTCGTATTCTCCTAACTGGATCGCCACCGATACGATGTTCCTGAATGTCCACCTGGAAAGGATTCCATTTTCCAAAAATACCTCACTATCCAGACCGAGTTGATAGAGTTCAAACATGTCTCTCAGGTATTCTTTTTCTCCCCTATTGTTTCTGCGAATGCAAAAATTCAAGGCGGCTAAAAACAGACTTCGCAACTCCGATTGTGGAAACCTTTCTCTGTATTTTTCAATGGCGGATTTCAACTGGCGATAATCCTTTTCATTTTCCAAATCTGCCAAAGCTTTAAAGGCATGGAAATACAGCGATACTGCCGGCACTTCCATCAATTTGCTGTCTTCCAGAAAATCCAGGATAGGATAGAGCAATCCCATGTCATATTCTTTCTTTACGACGGCCTGGTGACTAATCATGGTACTGGCATTGTACAGTTTTTCCACTGCAAACCAGGTATCTTGTGCATCGGACAATTCCTGCAAATGAAGGTCAGAACCCCGGCGGTTGGATTCAGCTTTTATTTGCTCAATGCGGAGGCGGTATTCCAGGCTATGGTGTTGCAAATTCCGATAAGGTTGATTGAAAAGTTTTTTCTCAATTTGTCTATAAGTTCTTTCAAATTGGTCGTCAATTTTTCGATTGCGATAGGCTCTGAGCAGGTACAATGAATTTTCCATCTCGTCATCCTGCCATTCCTTCCAGGCAAAATAGGATTCAATCGTTTTTAAAAGATAGGAATTGACGTAATGTAATTTTTGAACTTCAAAAGCCTGATCAGGGAAAAGAACCGAGAAAATGGCCTCGTTGGAAAGCGAACCATTGCCATCGTGCAAGGCATTTTTTAAATAATCAAAGAGCCTGATTACGTCCTCGTGTTGGTTGTAAATGGGTGATCTGACAAACTTATCGAGCAGTTTTAGGTCTTTTTTATCCAAAGTTTGCATCACGAGGACTACTTTATTTGCCGCCATAAATTATTTTTATCCGAGAATTATTTTCCAAAACTGCCATTTTTTAAGGTTTTTTAAAAATTTTCATCCGAGAATCGATAAAAAATGTAGATGGTACTTCTTTAAATAAAATTGGACTTTTAAACTTGATAAAAGGGGTTAAATCAAATTATGACGATTATTCAAACATATACAAAACCTCTGGCTGTTCTTATTATACTTATGACCTATGCCACGGTTAGCGCTCAGGGTTGGGAAAAGGTATATGGCGATTCGCTTGCGAATGAGGCCAATGACCTAACCCCCACAGCCGATGGTGGATGGTTCATGGTTGGTTCTTCCGATAGGGGGAACAACAACCAGGATGTCTACCTGCTTAAAACGGATGTGGATGGCTCAGAGCAGTGGCATAGGTATCTTGGTACAGCCGGCAATCAGGAATTGGCCAATGCTTTGGCTCCGGTTCCAGGTGGCGGATATGTTTTGGCTGGAATAAGTGGAGATGGAAATAACTTTTCCGGAAGCGTTTGGAGAACGGATGCCCTTGGAAATGAAATCTGGTCATACACCAGCCCCGACAATTTTACGCAATTTAAATCTGTTTCGATATCCCCGGATACCTCTGTACTTCTCGCTGGGAATTTAGGTGACACCACCTTTTACCTGACAAAACTGGATGCAAACGGCAATGAAGTTTGGATTAAAAAATATCCAAAAAACGACATTCTTGATGCATACAAAATCATCAGCTTATCTGATGGAAGCTTTTTGGTTGCTGGTTTCTTTCATGTAGGAAACAATGTCAATGCCTACCTGGGCAAGTTTGATAGTGACGGAAATATAATTTGGGAGAAAGACTATGGTGGTACTGCAGAAGAACAGTTTCTTTCCATGGAAATAAATGCTTCAGGTGACATTTATTTGGTTGGTTTTAGAGATGACAATTCATTTATGGATAACATCTGGATCGTCAAAACCAATCCAGATGGAGACCTGATTTTTGAAAAAGAAATACCTCTGGCTGGCCTTCAAGCAGCCAATGACATACAAATCCTGGCTGATGGAAGTCTGATTATTGTTGGCGAAACAAGGACTGACACGGGAACACCAAACAACGCTTTCCTATTGCATACCGATGCAGATGGAAATGTTATTTGGAACAAAACCTACGGTGGTCTAGGAATAGATATCGGTAATGCCGTAATCGCACTTCCAGATGCTTCTTTAGCTTTTTGTGGATTTACAACAAGCTTTGGAGCCGGAGCAGAAGATGCCTGGCTGGTGCGAACGGATGCAAATGGCAATAGCCTATCATCGATTATCACAGGAAATGTATTTCAGGATTTTGATTTAAACGGACTTCCTTCCGTGGGAGAACCGGGCATTGAAGACTGGCTCATCATCGTAGAAGGAACCAATACATATTACACCTCCTCTGACGAAACTGGTTTTTATAGTATTGCTGTCGATACCGGCAATTATGTCACAAGCCTTGTCATTCCGAATCCTTATTGGCTTGCAGGGCAAAATGACATTCCGGTATCGATTCAACAGCTTTACGACACTACAGAAATTTTATTCCCTGTAGAAAAAACCTCTGACTGTTCTTTTTTAACCATTGACGTTGGAACTCCTTTCTTAAGGAGATGTTTCTCCAACATTTACTCGGTTATGTATTGTAACGAAGGCACCATGACAGCATTGGGTGCCTCGGCACAACTTCAATTGGATCCTTATTTAACACTGGACAGCGCCTCGGTCAATTTCACTGATCTTGGTGGCAATCTGTTCGCCTTTGATTTGGGAGATTTAGACCCATTCGACTGTGGTGACATTAAACTGTACACCACTGTAGATTGCGACTCTACACTTCTAGGCCAAACACATTGTATTGAAGCACACATATTCCCAGATACCTTCTGCACAGCTCCTGATCCAGGTTGGGACGGCTCCAGCCTGGACCTTGAAGCTGTTTGTAGCAATGACACTGTAAGAATCACTGTAAAAAATACCGGTTCAGGCAATATGTCGGCACGAACCGGATTCATTATTATCGAAGACGATGTTCTAACCAAAACCGGCACTGTTCAAGTTGGAAGTGGAATGGATACTTTAATTACCATTGCTACTCAGGGAGAAACTGTTCGGTTTGAAATTTCACAGGCAAATGGTCATCCCGGAAATAGTTCGCCTTCCATTTCAGTAGAAGGTTGTGGAGCCTTTCCTTACAGCATAGGATTTGTCAACCAATTCCCGATGGATGACGGTGACAATTTTGTAGAAATTGATTGTCGTGAAAATATTGGGTCCTACGATCCAAACGACAAACTAGGGTTCCCAAAAGGTTACAGCTTCCTGCATTACATTGAACCTAATGGAGATCTGGAATACCTAATCAGGTTCCAAAATACCGGAACTGATACCGCTTTTACCGTGGTAATCAGAGACACACTTCCTGAAGAATTGGACATCCGATCCATCAGACCCGGCGCAGCCAGTCATGCTTATGATTTTGATGTAAGTGGAAATGGAGTTATCAAATTTACTTTCAACAACATTTTATTGGTAGACAGTTTTACAAATGAACCGGGCTCCCATGGTTTTGTAAAATTCAGAATTGCCCAGGAAAGGAATTTGCTGCCCAACACCTTAATAAACAATGACGCATCTATCTATTTTGATTTTAATGCCCCGATAGTTACACCAGAAACGGATCATTTGATAGCTTCTAATTTTATTAAAATAGATATTGATTCATCAAGTACTACCAGCAATATACCGGGTTACGAAAATGCCTATGTAAAAATTGCACCTAATCCGTTTTCAAGCAGCACAAGAATAACAATAGAAAATACTCTGAATAAATCCGACTGTTTCTTTGTCCTTTATAATAGTATGGGACAAATGCTAAAGAAGGAAGTTATGAAAACTTCCGAATTAGAATTCAACAGGGGTAATCTGCCATCCGGCCACTATTTTTTCCGCATAATTCACCCGGCTGGAGATATTGCAAGCGGCAAGATTATCCTTCAATAATTTCAATTGCTAAAGAAAATTTGGAACCAGGTTCATGTAATATGAGCCTGGTTTTCTTTTTAACTAACCTTTTTAAGGTAGACAGTGATCGTATTTTTATTGTTAATACGCAAAATACATTATCTGTGTTTTACATTATTTTGACGATGTAACATTTTATGTTAATTTTATAAGATTATTCGCCTCTTAATTTTTGTAAAAGAAAATACTTTTTTTATAATTCTTTAAAGAACCTTATTTGTAGAACCTTGACAAACTCGATACACACCTCTGGACATGAGAACACCTGTATGGTACATCCTGATATTACTATGTAGTACTTGGGGTCTGCCTGCTCAAACCTGTTTACCGACAGACGAGCCACCAGGTCCCTTCATTTGCTGGCCTCTTATTGAGGGCTTCTCTGCTAGTACAGCCGGATACACGGCAGACTTTAACCACGAAACTTTTTGTGGGACGATAGAGAACAACAGTTGGTTCAGTTTCTCTCCATGTGAGCATAGAGTAGTTTTTAAAATAGAGTCGGGTATTTGTGAAATTGGCTTCGGTGTGCAGGCTGCCATTTATAATACCAACTTTGAATTGGTTTCAACATGTTACACTTCAGGGGGAACCAATTTTTCAGGACAAATGGTTGCAGAAAACCTCAATCCCGATGACATTTACTACGTCATGATTGATGGATACCTGGGAGACCGGTGCGAGTATACCATTTACGCTTTAGAGGGAATTTCACCTCCCAGCCCAAATCCAATCTTAGAATCATTGCCAGGAAGCGTAATAGGTCCTCAAATAGTTTGTAAAAATTCAACTGAAAACTTTCAAATAATTCCTCCTTCCTGTATGTTCGATCAAAACTCGGGCAGCAGTTGTGCGATTCCTAACCTTTCAGCTTATTACGATACTCTTTTTTATTGGGACTTACCTCAAGGTGCTTTCATCTTAGGGAACCCAAACACCTCAACACCAAATATAAAATTTGATAATTCATTCTCAGGGGGAACCATCAGTGTAAGCATGGAATTGTACTCTACCATTCCTGGTTGCAACAGCATTGATTGTGCCACAGGGTTTAGTTCCGGAGGATGCATCAATGATTTTGAGGATTTTTTAATTGAAGTAAGCGATCCTATTGTAAGATACCTTCCAGGCATAGAAGTTTGTTACGGCGACTGCTACGAATTCAGAGGACAAAATTACTGCGCCTCCGGCACATATCAGGTTCAGGTTTCTAACCCTGGAGGATGCGACTCTACCCTGGTTTTTGAATTGGAAACAAGAAATCAAAGGTATCAGGATCTTGGTTTTATTTCTATTTGTGGAGAAGATTGTATTACCATCGCCAACCAAACCTTTTGTGATGAAGGATTTTACGAATTGGAGTTAACCTCCAGGGAAGGTTGCGACAGCACCCTGACATTCGAGATCTTAAAACACGAAAATACTGAAGAAAGGCTTCCTTTGGTCGAGATTTGCAATGGCAATTGTTTCACTTTTGATGGAATTGATTATTGTAATGATGGAGTTTATTCAAGAGCATATACCTCCTCTAAAGGATGCGATAGCATTATAACTTTTGAAATAAAAACACTTCAGGTAAAATCGGAAACTTTGCCCGCCCAATATGTTTGTGAAGGTGATTGTTTCACTATCGGAGCAACCAATTATTGCAATGCAGGCAATTATACCTACCAAACCACTTCAAAGGAAGGATGTGATAGCCTGGTTAATTTCAATCTAAGTTTTTATAAAAAAGACAGCGTAGAATTGGGCAAATTCCCGATTTGCGAATCCAGTTGCTTTGAAATTAATGGTACACAATATTGCGAGCAGGGTCAATATTCCATTTTACTTCAAAATAAAAATGGATGTGATAGTGCAGTTTATTTTGAAGTCGAGAAAAGAGTTTTTGATTTCAGTCTATTAAAACCAGATTTGCTTCAGGCCTCAGATTCTAATTCAATACAATTATCCAGTCAGCTGACAGGCATTTCTGACAATCTGGATTATACATGGAGCGGACCTGGAATTGACTCTGATAATAAACATGAACCCAATCCAAGAATTTCCGAACCGGGGATTTATATCCTGGAAATTACAGACAACCTTACCGGTTGCTCTAAAAAAGATACTATCGAGGTTTTAAAAAACAACCTTGTTTGCTCAGGCCAACCTTCAGTTTCCTTGTCCCAAATCTGCGATTCTGCTCCATTTATTTGTGGAGAAACACTCAATGGATATTGTGGTGCTACCAAGGCTATAGGAGGAAGCTCCGAGCCATTCCCCGGAAATGTTCAATCTGTAATATCTTCCACTCTGGAAAATCCACTTTGGGCAACCTGGTTCCCTTGTGAAGAAAACGTGCGTTTAAAAATTGCTACTTTCAATTGTTTAAAAGAAAATGGGGTTGAGTGGTCTGTTTTGGAATCAAATGACTGTGAAAATTTTGTATCTATTCTGGATTCCAAACAATTTGAAAAAGAATCCATTCAAGAAGTAGAACTATCCAATCTGGTTCCTGGCAACACCTACTTATTTGTCTGGGATGGAATGGATGGTGATGTTTGCGATTTTCAAATCGAAGTAATTTCAGGCATAAGCAAGGAACCATTACAATGGCAACAAATCATCCCGGGAAAAATCCTGGGAGAAGAGAATCTCTGCCCTGGTGCTGTTCAAACTTACAATCTTGTAGAACCGGTTTGTCAACTTGCTACCGGCAATTGTCCCGTGCCAAATACCCTTGCATCCGTCAGGAGCAACAGGATAAAATGGAACATTCCTGCTTTTGCCAAATTCGTAGGTGACAGTACCGGAACCACCATTACCATAGAAATAAAAGAAGACGGGGTAATCCCACATCAACCTCCTTTTCCTCCCAGCGGATTAATTTTATCTGGAGCAGTAAGTGCTGAGATTGAATCTGTTGCCGAAATGGATCAGGCTTCTAGTTGCGAAATTGATGGCAACCTACTTACAGTTGTACCCATACCATTGAATATTGAACATGAATTGGTAATGAAAAAGCCATTTGATGTTTGTAAAGGAAAGTCTATTGAACAATGCGGTCAGGAACTTACTGAAAGCGGATATTTTATATGCAGGGAAGGTTGTACTACTATTGTTCAGCCGGTAGAATTCAAGGAAATGCCGGATGTAGACTATGGGGTTAGGCAAATTTGTGAAGGAGATTATTATGTCTTGCCTTTGAGCCATGACACACTATACACCCCCGGCATGTATGAAGTCGAGCACAATAGTAAATGTGGAGGTGTAGAAAGAATCATTCTGGAATATTATACCAGGAATGATCTAGCAACCGGACCAATTACTGAAATATGTAATCCTTTCCACAGTTATTACACCATCAGTTTTGACATCCTTCAAGGTGAACCACCTTATATGGTAAACGGCCAATCCATTCAAGGAGGTCGATTTGTATCGCAGCCCATTCCAAACGGCACACCCTATGATTTTTTAATAGAAGATGCGGGGCCTTGTCCCATGCGAAAACCGCTTACCGGAATTTATGACTGTGGCGCATTTTGTGGCTCTGAACCCGGAGTAATGGAAAAATCTTTGATTGAAGTTTGTGGATCAGAACCTGCCAAAGGAGAAAGAATTAACAACGGGGTTTTAGACCCTGACGACGTATCAGACTTTATTTTACATACCTCCCCTAATCAAGAACTTGGAACCGTTCTTGGCCGAAACCTGGATGGAGAATTCCGCTTTGATCCTGAGGAATTGGAATATGACAAAACCTATTACATTTCCTATATAATTGGAAATGAAGAAAATGGCATAGTAGACCTGGATGATCCTTGTATTGCAATCGCTGAGGGACAACCGGTCATTTTTAGACAGTCTCCGGAAATTACCATTGCAGAAAAGGTATTTCTTAATTGCGATGGAACACCGGTAATACTGGATGGATCATTTGGAAACAATTCGAAAACCTATTGGACGCTTGAAAATGGCCAAATTTTTAACCAGCCAATACTTTCTATAAACGAACCAGGATTAATCACAATAGAAACCGTTTCTTCTGCCAGGTGCTCTTCCAAAAAAAATATCCAGGTTTTACCAGCTGAAAATAACAGCATTGCAATGGCGGGATCTGATAAGACCTGGGAATGTAATTCAAGCAATATAGTACTTTCTTCAGCCGGTTCTTCAGCCGGAAACAACTTTACTTATGAATGGTCAAGTCCTTCAGGACTAATAATACAAGGCCAATACAGCCCTACTCTTCAAGCCGGTAGTCCGGGATTGTATATTTTAAAAGTTACGGACCAATCAAATGGATGCTTTAAAACAGATACTGTTGAAATTAAAGAAAACCCGGATCGTCTTCAAGATGCAACTTTCGATTCAGCCGCTCCTTCATGTTTTGGTTTGAACGACGGTTTTATAAAAATAAAGGATTTACAAGGTGGCGAGGCGCCCTTCCGCTATAGCCTTGAAGGAGTCAACCAGAATCAAAATGGTTTCTTTAACTTCCTAAAGGCCGGAGTCTACACCGTTGAAATAAATGATGCCAAAGGCTGCACAGTTGTTAAAACCGTAAACTTACCCGAACCATTGGAAGTCGATGTCGAATTGGGTGATGACAAAATCATTGGGTTAGGAGAAGAAGTTTTACTTAATGCAGCAACTTCAATTACACCTAGTGGAATTTACTGGTGGAATGATCAGGGAGAGGAACAAATGGAAACACAAACCTGGTTGGTTACTCCAACAGAATCTGCAGTTTATCATGTTAGGATAGAAGATTTAAATGGATGCCAGGCTGAAGATGAAATTCGAATTTTCGTACATGAATCTTCCGTTTACATTCCAAATGCATTCTCACCTAATGGAGACAAAAAAAATGATTACTTCTCCATTTATGTTGGCGAAAGTGTAGAAGAAATAAAATCCTTCAAAGTTTTTGATAGAAGAGGTGCCCTGATTTTTGCAAAAGAAAATTTCTTCCCTGACAAAGATGAGCATGGATGGGATGGAACTTTTAGAGGAAAAATGATGAAATCGGAAGTCTTCGTATATCTAATCGAGGTAGAATTCATCAATGGTTCTAAAAAGGTATTCAAAGGAGATGTCACTTTGCTTCGATAAGATTTTTCAACAAATCAATCCTTTTTAAAAAGAAACATTCAGTTCACACCTAAATTATTCCCGTCCGGCAATTCTGGCTTTGGACTATTGCCCTGAGCTTTTAAATTTGAAGCATACGTTAAAAAGATAAAACCATCTGAAACATGCTTCGATTGCTTCTTTTGATTTCAACCATTTCTGCTTTAATTTTCAGTATCGAGAGTTGTAAACATGATCCTATTACCGTAGGAACAAATCCCGGAAATAACAACGGAGGAAACAATCCGGACACCACTACAAATTCCGGAAATCCTTGCGACCCTGATTCCGTGTATTTCCAGACACAAATTCTACCAATCCTGGTCTCCAATTGTGCATTCAGCGGATGCCACAATGCAGCCAGCGCTGAAGATGGAGTAGTTCTTGACAACTATCAAAATGTAATCAACACCGGCGATATCAGACCATTTAATCTGGATAGCGACTTGTTTGAGGTCATCACAGAAACCGATCCCGACGACAGGATGCCACCTCCTCCAAATAATCCACTAAGTCAGGAACAAATCAACCTTATTCGAAACTGGATAAGTCAGGGAGCACAAAACAATAGCTGTTCTAACAACAGTAATTGCAACCTGGATAATATCACTTACACCAATACCATTCAATCCATAATAAACACCTCTTGTGTGGGTTGCCACAATGATGCTGTCCAAAACGGCAATATAAATCTTTCGGGTTACAATAACTTGAAAGCAGTTGCCCAGGGCGGAAGGCTTTTAGGAGCCATCAAACAAGAGCCGGGATTCATAGCGATGCCCCAGGGAGGACAAAAGTTATCTTCTTGCAGCATCGACCAAATTGAAACCTGGATTTCAGAAGGTTTTGCCAACTAAATAAAACTGTATCATAGTTCTTATTTCCGGGAGCAGGCCCACCTTGCTCCTGGTTTTTCATTTATTGTTTAGGTTCGAAAGATATTTTTGCATTTATTCTTAATTTTGATAGAATAATTTGCCTTTTCTACAAAAATTAGAATAATTTTTGATAGACTATTTAGCATTTACCACCCCCGAAGGAAAGTCTTACAAACAAAATCGTTCCTAAACAAATCTATCCATGAAATGTAAAACCTTTACACTTTTAAGCTCCCTCCTTTTCTTTTCTTTAAACCTTCAAGCCCAATTACCAGACGGATCAACCGCTCCCAATTGGACATTGAACGACCTGAACGGAAACAGCCATACCCTTTATGATTACCTCGATGATGGCAAAGCTGTAATCCTGGATTTTTCGGCTACCTGGTGTGGCCCATGTTGGAATTATCACAATGCGCATATTTTGAGAGACATGTACAATACTTATGGCCCCGGTGGTACCGATGAGATTATGGTGTTTTTCATTGAAGCAGACCCTTCTACCAATACCAATTGTCTGTATGGATCATCAGGCTGTGTAGGAGGCACCTGGGGAAATTGGGTTTCAGGAACCCCCTATCCTATTATTGATTTACAGACTTCTTCCGTCAGACAACAATATCAGGTAGCCTATTATCCAACCCTTTATATAATAGCTCCTAACCGAAAAACTTACGAAGTTGGACAAGCTTCTTTTAACACCTGGACCAATAGAAAAAACTCTGTTTTGCTGGATGCAACCGCACAGGTAACCGACCCGGGTTGTGGAGGTCAAAACAATGGAAGTATCAACCTGACACCCAACAATGGTTTTGGTTCTTTAAATTACCATTGGAATACAGGAGCAAATACACAGGATTTAAATAATATTGGACAAGGAACTTATTATGTAACCATCACAGACCTTTATGGTCATTCAGTCAACAAAGGTCCTTTTGATGTTTCAGAGCCAGATCCGATAGTTGTCAATCAACTTCTCCAACAAAATGCAAGTTGCAACGGCATGTCTGATGGCCAACTTGAAGTAGAAGGTTTGGGAGGCGCTGGTTCTTATAGTTATTCCTGGAGTAACGGAAGTTCCGGAAGCTACATAACCAATCTTCCCGCTGGAAATTATCAGGTTTCTGTGGAAGATGCCAATAATTGTATAACAGTAGAGAATTTTAGTATTGAAGAACCTGATTTGCTGGATTTATTTTTAACCGCCGAAAATGAAAACTGTGGTTCTGGTGATGGTTCCATTGAGGCTTCCTCATTTGGTGGCACTCCACCTTATTCCTATGATTTTGGATTTGGGTATACCAATGACCCTTTCGCAGGAAACCTGGCGGCTGGAAGCTATCAAGTTACCTTGAGCGATGATAATTTCTGCGAGCAATATGCCAATATCAACATAGGGAATAATCCGGCTCCAACTTCTGATCCGGGGAACTCAGGCACACTTACCTGTACAGATAATTACCTCATTCTGGATGGAACGGGATCTTCAGGCCCAGGTCAACTTGAATACGAATGGTACACTCCTGACGGATTTATTGCCCATGGAGCCAATTCGCCCTATCCAAGAATTGAACAAGCAGGCACCTACTTTCTTACGGTTACTACTCAAGGAACCATCTGTTCAGATGAAGCGCAGGTAGTTATTATTTCAAATACAACACCTCCTACAGCAATGGCAACAGCTCCAGGAGAATTCAATTGTACCGTTCAACAAATGGAACTGAATGGTTCAGGCTCCTCAAGCGGAAGCAATTTTTCCTACCAATGGACCACCAATAATGGAAATATTTTAAATGGAGCAAATGGACTCCAACCCAGCATCAACCAAATCGGAACTTATGAGTTGGAAGTAACTGATACTGACAATGGTTGTACCACTACAGTTGACGTGACCGTAGGAGAAACTCCTGAAGTGGAATTGAATTTTGTAAGCCAAAACAATGTTTCTTGCAACGGAGGCAGTGATGGAACCATAACGGTCGCTGCCAGCTCAGGCGAAGCTCCATACTCTTTTTTATGGTCAAATGGAAGCACATCGCCCACTGCAGACCAATTAACTGTTGGCACTTATCTGGCTACCGTTACCGATGCTAACAATTGTGAAGATGTATTGACTTTTACAGTAACTGAGCCTGCTGCAATTCAAGCCAATCCAAATGTAGGTCACGAGACCTCATTTGAAGGGAATGATGGAAGCATCACCCTGGCTCCTACTGGAGGAACCGGCAACCTAAGCATTGAATGGAGTACAGGAGCAACCGGAAATTCAATTTCAGGATTGAGTCCGGGAATGTATGAAGCAACTTTGACAGATGACAATGGTTGTCAAAAAACCATTCATACTACCGTCAATCCATTTGATTGTAATTTAACCGCCACTTTAACCTCTCAAAATGCCTCCTGTTTTGGACTGGCAAATGGATCAGCACTGGTAAATTCAGTGGGCACAGGCTCTAATTTTGTTTATGAATGGTCAAATGGAGCTACTACTGCACAAGTGGACGAATTAAGGGCCGGAACTTATCAGGTTTCTGTAACGGATGAATTCAATTGTACGGTGGTTGAAAATATCATTATTGAAGAACCTGCACCTTTGGAGATTTCTTCAAATTCCCTGAAAAATGTTACTTGCTACGGATTCAATGATGGTGCTTTAAGCATTGAAATTAGCGGTGGGACTTCGGGTTATAATTATGAATGGTCCAACGGTGTTATGAATTCCAACCTGAACAATCTTTCCGCCGGCACTTACTCAGTTTTGGTTCAAGACGCCAATCAATGTGAAAAATCAGCAACTTTTGAAATAACACAACCAGATGAATTGACTGCGGAAGTAGTAAATCAGGTAAACCTTGTTTGTGAAGACGACACCAACGGAAGCGCAGAGATTTTGGTAACAGGTGGTACAGCAGGCTACAACTTTCTTTGGTCTAATGGCCAAACAGGACAAATGGCAACAGATTTGGGAATTGGAGTACATACGATAGAAATTACCGACAACAATGGCTGTATTGCAACCCAAACTATTGAAATAACTGCTAAAGATGAAATCGCACCCGTTTTGGAATTACATACTGCAGAAATAAGCTTAGATGAAAATGGAATGGCAGCTTTGGACATTTCAATGGTTGACAAAGGTTCTTATGACAACTGCAGCCAGGTTCAATTAACTTTAGACCAATCAAACTTTACTTGTGATGATTTGGGAACCCAAACCATAACTGTAACCGGAACAGATGATTCAAACAATACCAATACTGCTACAGTAAATATCCAAATAATAGATAAAATTGCTCCAACCTTAACCTGTCCGGAAAACATCACACGATCAGATTGTCCTGATATTATCGTATTCGATTTTCCGGAAGCAGAGGACAATTGTTCCGTTGAAAGCGTAGAAATTATTCAAGGCCCGCAACCGGGTTCTTCATTCCCAAAAGGTACTACTATCATTACTTTTGAAGCAAAGGATCAGTCCGGAAATTCGGCCACTTGCTCCATGGAGATCACCCTTGAGAATACCCTTGAAAGTCAAACCAGCCAAATGGACATCACCTGCAATGGTTATTCAAATGGGGAAGCTAGAGTAATGATTAGCGGCGGTAATCCCGGTTATACTTATTTATGGAATGATCCAAATGCCCAAACCAGCAACACTGCCACAAATCTGGGCCCCGGAAACTATACGGTAGAAGTCACAGATGCAGAAGGATGCAAACTCCAGGAAACGTTTGAAATAATGGAACCTGAAGCCTTGATGGCAGATGCAAGTTCTGTTATCCAACCTAACAGTGGTCAAGCTGATGGAAGTGTTCTAATGAACATCAGTGGTGGTAGCGGAAACTTAACTTACAAATGGATAAAAACAGGAGATCCTTCGTTCAATTCTAACGATAAAGACCTGATAAACATTAGCGAAGGCATTTATAAATTGACTATCACAGATGAAAATGGATGTAGCTTACAATTTGAGATTCGTGTAGATGCAACAGTAAGCGTTAAAAATGCGTATTTGTCAAAAGAAATCAGTATCTTTCCAAATCCTTCGTCCGGTCTGATCAATATTTCTACCGGAAATCTTTCAGGTTATTCGAAGTGTTACGTTATCGATACAAAAGGAAGCACGGTTTTTGAAGGTACATTTGAATTGTTAAGCAGGCAAGATTTAAATCTCGACCTTAGCTATCTTTCAAATGGTTTGTATGTTCTGAGAATAATAGTTGAAGAAGGAGTTGCTGTTCAGACCTTACAAATTTCCAAAGTTGATTAAAGAAGAGGGTTCAACCCCGTCAGTTGAATAGCGCAAGAAAAAGTGCCGCTTCTGCAAAGAGGTGGCCTTTTTTTTTCGGTAGGCGGGTTACGCGATGCGGCTCTTTATTTTTCAACATTAAAGTCTGCAGGTCTCTTCATCAAGTTCCGTTTCAATGGCATAATGCTCAAAATGGTAAGGATCAAGAATATCTTTAATTTGTTCCTTGGCATTTCGAAGTTCCTTTAAATTCTGGAGTGATACCAATTTTACATGCGTACTAAACACATGATGCTCCCCATCAAGTGACCAAATATGTGTATGATGAATTGAGTCTACATGTTCCAATCCTACAATTTCAGATTCAATAGCATTGATATCAATATCATCAGGTTTTCCCTGTAAGAATAAAAACAAGGTCTCTTTAAGTCGGATGACTACATTCCAAAGAATATAAAGGGTAATCAAAAGTGAAAGTGCAGGATCCAGATATTGGATATCTTTAAATTGAAGCACAATCGCCACAATCAAAACTGCCACCCATCCCAGGACATCTTCCAAAAGGTGCCAGGAAACAACCCTTTCATTCATCGTTTTACCTGAACTAAGTTTCCAGGCTGCATAACCATTGACAAGGACTCCAACTATTGCAAACCATAGCATACCATTAGCATCGGTAGATTCAGGAGAGATTATTCGTTCAATGGCTTCTTTTATAATAATGACACTCCCAACAATTAAGACCAAACTATTGATCAATGCTCCAAAAAGAGAAAACCTTCGGTAGCCATAAGAGAATTTGTGATCTGCCTCTTGCTTTGATTTATTTTGGAGGTACCAGGATGTTCCCAGCGAAAGGCTATCGCCCAAATCGTGAATCGCGTCAGACATGATGGCAACACTGTTCACATAAATGCCCCCGAAAAACTCCAGTATGGTAAATCCAATATTTAAAAAAAAGGCAACTTTTAAATTCCCGGTTGAATGATCATGATGATGCTGGTCGTGCCCCATTTTCTAGATATTTCAATTTTTTATCACCTTCGAAAAATGAACCTGGTCTCCATTGGTGATTTTTAAAAAATATGCTCCCTTATTTAATGAAGAGAAATCAAGGCGGGTATTGTTCATGAAATCATCCTGAATCATCATTTTTCCTGTTATATCATAAAGTTGATAAACAAGGTCTTCATGATTTTCATGCTCCAATTCAAGGTTAAGCTGACCCTCTACAGGATTGGGAAAAATTCGAATATTAGGATTGGAAAGATTCAACCCTGTACTTCCGCTGGTCTTGCAATTATGAACGGCATCAAATTTCGATTGCAGCGAATCAATCGGTTCTATTCGGGCTCCATTTCTGGTCCTTACCGAAACTTTAAAGGATGGTTGACCAAAAGAATCATCCGGTTTGGCGACTTTCACAAAAGCAAAAAGTGAAGAAGATCCATTGGAACTACACCTTGTATCAGCTCCGACCATATTTGCGCCTTGCAATGCAGCCATTAGCTTGCAGGCAAGGTCACCTTCTTCTCTAACAAATCGAGCTTCCATACTATCCAAGACCTCTTGTCCAAGCAAAATATTACCTTGAATGGCATAATTAGGCCCCAACAAATGGTTTTTATAGTCATCAGTTGAAGCTCCGGTATGCCCTGCGGATTGTGGACTACCGTTTACCATTGCTACTATACCATATTGTCTGAATTGAGGCCTTCCCTCCACATCATTTGCCTGCAACCATTCTATAATTTCAGAGGGACTATCTCCTGCTTGCATTCTGGCTCTAGCATTGGCCTGATTTGCCGGTAAATAATAAGCCTGAGAATTTATGGCTCCTACTCCCGGAAACAATTCACCCAAAAAGGAATCATCAGTAAAGCCTGTGTTAAAAAGATCGACACAGGAGGCTCCGGCACTACCAACTTCACCCGTAATAGAGTCAACCGCAACTATGGAAAAGGTGTCTTGGGAATGAGCAGGAATAAAGAAAAATCCGGTAAACAATAAGAAAAGTAATCCTAGGAATTTCATATCTGGAATTTTCCTTGAATATAGTTAGTTGAAGGAAACTGGATGCTGGAAACTGGATTTTTTTTAAAACATGAATGTAAGAATGCACATGAAGTAAAAAACAACGCTGGTACAAGTTTTCAAACTTGTACCCAAGGTACACTCTGGTCTTCAGACCAATAAAATGACAAAATTTAAAAACATGAAGAAATGAAGAAACATGAAAAACAAGAAAAACAACGCGCTGGTACAAGTCTCCAAACTTGTACCCAAGGTACACTCTGGTCATCAGACCAGGGAAATGACAAAATTTAAAAACATGAAGAAATGAAGAAACATGAAGAACAAGAAAAACAACACGCTGGTACAAGTTTTCAAACTTGTACCCAAGGTACACTGTGGTCTTCAGACCAATGAAAGGACGAAATCATAAATCACGAAATAGCATAAAAAATTCCCCCAATCTCCCACTCCCCCAATCCCAACAACCCAGTCAATTCATCCATTTTTCGCCTTTAAAAACCGAACCATCCTCCTAATCAAATCCATCGGCAAATCCTGATCATGAGGAAATTGCACCGAACCTTTTCCCTGTTTATATTTGGAAAGTTCGCCTTCAAATTCTTCTATGCCACGAGGAGTGGGATAAAATCCGATATGATTCTTGAAGCCGGCAAAATGGACCAGGTTTTTCTTTTTAAATTTGAAGGTAGGAATCTGATAACTAATTGCTTCTTCTCCCTCAGGCACTTCCTCCTTTATCGCTTTCCTGATAATTTGTAATCTTTCCTGAATTTCTTCTGGGAAGTCAGCAATGTATTGATCTATATCTTTCATATTGAAATTATTAATCACATTCAAACATCCAGGTCATTCCAAACTCATCATCTAATATCCCAAAAGTTCCGCCCCAAAATTGTTTTTTTAAGGGATCAACTACTTTTGATTTAGGAAGAAATTTATGATACAAATCCTCAATCTCATCAACGGAATCACATTTTAAAAACAAAGAAACTTTCCTTCCTTTCAACACCTCACTATTTTGCTCCATGTCGCTGCCAAACAAGATACCATGATGCGTTCGCGATTCCCCATGCATAATTTTCTCTTTTTCTGAGTCCGGAAATTGCCCGGCTACTGGAGATTCACCAATAGTTCTTAGTTCAAGTGTTCCTCCAAGACATTCCTGGTAGAAGCTCATGGCTTCTTTACAGTTTCCATTAAAGGACAAATAAGATAAAAGTATTGCCATTTTTTAATTTCAAATTTACTGAATCAACAAATCATTATACCGTTTCTAATCTGGCAATTTTGAAGGGCAATTGCGGCAAAAACACTATGGAAAAACTACCAGTTTTCGCAAAAGCTTTGAGTCAGAAATTCCTACCAAAAAAATACGTATAAAACTTAACCACATCCAAAACCATATCTCTTTGACTTTTAAAAAACAAAAATCCTCTCCTCAATTCCATTCCTTACCTTTGTGCTTTATTTCAATATCAAATTTCCAACATGCTTCCAGGTCTTCCATACAAACTTGAATTTTTTCTTGAATCAAAAAACGGAATCTACCTCCGCGACCACCAGGGAACGGAAGTTCAACTGCCTTTGAATGAAAAACCGGAAGATCTGCAAATTGGTGATAAGATTCTTGTTTACGTTTATAAAGACGCCAATAACCAATTGATAGGAACCACCCAAAAGCCACTCATTCTTTTGAATGAAACAGCGCTTTTAGAAGTTAAGTCTGTCACCAAATTTGGCGCATTTGTACATTGGGGACCTGAAAAAGATCTTTTTGTTCCTTTCAAAGAACAACTTACCCCCATGGAAGTCGGTAAAAAATACCTGGTGTACATGTACCTTGATACCGAATCCAACAGACTCGCCGGAACCGGATACATTTATAAACAATACAACAATAATCGCGTCACTGTAAAAGAAAAGGAAGAAGTAGATCTCTTAATTGCTTATCCTAGCGATCTGGGACAAAACGTTATCATCAACAACAAACACCTGGGACTAATTTATGCCAACGAACTTTTTAGAAAGGTAAATCCAGGCGACAAGGTTAAGGGCTATATTTATAAAATAAGAGACAAACATAAAATTGACGTAAGGCTCCAAAAATCCGGAGCTGCTTCCATCACCGATAATGCAGATAAAATCCTTAAGGCTCTTGAGAAAGCCGGGGGTTACCTACCTTTAAACGACAACAGCTCGCCTGAAGAAATCTACAAAGAATTGGGCATGAGTAAAAAGCTCTTTAAAAAAGGGGTTGGTACCCTTTATAAAAAAAGGATCATCACCTTGGAGCCTAAAGGTATTCGTAAAAAATAAAGAAACCCATCGCCCGAATTTCAGACGATGGGTATATCAAGAGCTTTCAATCATATTACAGGTCGGATAATTAACTGAATACCTGTTGGTTACGCTATTCGGTGTTCGACGTTCGCTTTTCGTTTTTTTAGGACCCTCGTAAACCGTAAACCGTAAATTCTACAAATATTAGGATAGAACTCCTCCGACCAGTTATTATACCTGCAAAATGGGAGATAACTAATAAGGGAATTTACGCTATTGCTGTTTTCGGAAGGACCCCGTGAGGGTATGGGTCACATTATCTGTATCTATAAATGTTCCACCAAAAGTTCCTTCGATATAATCACCACTCATTGTTCCGAAAGAAGTCAAAATAACCTCCATATTTGAGACATCAACTCCAGCAACAAAATTGACAAACAAGGCTCTTGTAGTACCATTGCCATCTATATCAAATGTGCCTGTCATTCCGTTGTTTTCAAAAGAAAAATTGATGTTAATCAATGAATCCAAATCGGCATAGACAAAAGTAAATGGAGGATCCGAAGAAATGTAAGTACTAGCTCCCGGGATAAAATACTCCGTTCCATCCAGTTCATAAATCATGTACTCATCATCATTATCACAAGTCACGATGTCACCGAGGTCAATTGTACCTGCAACCAAAGCTACCTGAGTAAGAGAAACCTTTCTGGTATCTGCATTAAAGGCATTTACATCAAAGGTCTGATTGATATCACATAAACTAAAAGTGAAATCGAAAGTACCGTCTGATTCAACAGTCTGGAAGAAATAATTTGAATTGTTTTTTCCTACTCTTACATAACTATTTGGAGCTACATTTCCATTGCAATCAACTATTCTACCAGTAATATTAACAGTTACGATATTAGGTACTGTACTTGGGTCGATAACAAAAGGTGGTAAGGTTACATCTGTAGAGAATGGTCCGACTGTTTCTTCGAAAACAACCGCATAGCAGCCACCTCTTACCCTCAATGTAAATTTCAACTCTTTGTCCTTCGGCATTTTGCCACCAAAAGTCCCGTCTGTATCCAAAACACCTCCACTCCTGGCCAGGCCATCAGTTGTTTCTACTTGTACGTAAACATTAGTCACTGGATTACCATCCAAATCCACAACAGAACCTTCAACATAAACCAGAGGGAATGGTGCATCACAATTCCAAAAAGAGAAGTGACCAACAGTTCCTTTATACATATTTCCTTCAAGACTAGCAGAACCTTCTTCCTGCCAGAATCCGGTTACCTCATCAAGATGCCACAGTGGAATGGTCGATGGTGCAGAAGCAAGAATACTCTGGGGAACAGGCATTTCAAAAGAAACTTTTTCTCCTTCTTTTACTTGCAATTTTTCACCATTGCTGCCTTCCAATTCAACGGCCATCATTCCATAGGATTCCAATACGACTTCCTGATTAGTTGCACTAAAGGCCCTAAGGTCTGCAGGCATTTGAATCAAAAAATCATCACTTTCCGGATCGATGTAATTGGCATACACCGAAACTGAACCATTGTAGTTATTTCCACTTTCATCTACGATGGCATTTTGAGGAAAATCCAACTGAACACCTTCAAAACTTACCGCACTTCCCGTAGAAGCATCAAAACTTCCGGCGAGATTTTTTGTCAATAACTGGATCGTTGTGTACGCCGTCTTTCCTTCTTTGGCAACAAACAACCTTGATCCTTGGAAAAATCCTGATTTATCTACCGTTACATAGGCATGGTCGTCATTCACCTGAGCATCGCGGATAATAAAAATTCCGTTTTCATCGGTTTTGGTCATTCCTGTTCCATAATGAACTTCTGCATCGGCTACCGGCTCATGATTTTCATCAATAACCTGACCGGACAAATCGTGCTGAATTAGCTTTCCGAGTACTGTTGGGGTTTTAGGAGTAAAGTCGTCGATGTTCTTTTTACAACCGGTTCCCAGGATAGCCACCGCACAAAAAACTAAGACAATATTTAAATACTTTTTCATTTTCTATTTTTTAAAATTGTGAAAACAGCTGTTCCGGATTTTGCTGTGATGTATATTTCTATGATCCCTTTACAGCTAAATTCGTTGCCTGTGTTTCCTAATTTTTATTTACCAAATAATATCTGATACCGGTCCATAAACCCAGACTCCAGTATTTCTGATCCAAATCCACTTCACTAACTGAATTCAATCGATAACGGAATTGAGGTTCTATTCTCCATTCAACATTGTCAGCCAATTCATAACCCAATCCAAGGCTGGCATTTAAGGCTACACTGGCTGTTGGAGCAAAATATTCATAACTGTTTTGAACGTCACGGTCGCTGGAGAAAACTACAGGAGTTAGTGACTTAGAAAGGAATTTTCCTTCATTTTTAAATAAAAGATTGATGTTGGCGCCTCCAAAAATTCCAACCGTCCATTTGTCCATCTTCTTTTCAAAGCCTATTTGAACAGGTATGTCCAAAAAGCGCAAACGATTATGCCAAACTACATTTCGGATTCCTTCTTCCACCACAGTTTCGGTGCGAATCAAATTACCATTCGCATCTCTTATCTCCACAGTAGTGGTCCTGGTTTCAGACTCGTTTTGATAGGTAAATTTCTCGTTGATTTGGCTGTATTGCAGTCCGGCTCTGAAAGAAAATCCACTTTCATAGCGCATTCCGGCATCAGCCTGGAAAGAAAAAGTGTACCAGTCGCTTTCTGTTGAATCTTTGGAATTGATGTAGGCGTCAAGGTCACTGTTTGGATTTTTAGGGGTAATGGATTTGAAAGATTTATCCATTCCACCAAGCACCTCAACATAAAAGGCGCTGAGACTTGAAGATTTATTGAAATCAAAACATCCGTCAGGACCAATTGGCTGGAGATTTAAAGGTTTATCGTAGGAAAGCAAACCAACCAAACCGGGCAGGGAAGTCAAATCAGAATTTTCCGCGGTCGCTTTCATGACCCTTACCTCTGACTGTTCAGGCTTATTGGCTTCCGGGGTTTCTTCAATTTCAACCTCCCGCCCGTATCCTTCATGGTTATTATTTAGAGGGGTGTTTGTCGCTTCTGCTTTATCAGCAACACCACTCTTAACCAAAAGTTTCGGGGCTTTATTGCTTGAGGTGAAATTATTTTTAACACTTTTTTGGGGCTGCTCAACCTTTGCTTCTTCTTGCCCGACAACTGCAATATTTTCCTGCTTTGTATCTGGCTTTTCTTCCTCCAAATATTGACGGGTGCCTGAAGCTATATTTTCCGAATCAGGCATGTCAGGGGTAGTTGTCACCGTATCGGTAGTAAAATACCACAACAGGGCACCTGCCAATCCTAAAAATAACAAGGGAAGCCAGAGGCCTTGTTTTTTATTTTTTCTTTTTTGCTGGATGCGCTCCCAGGTGTGC
Source organism: Saprospiraceae bacterium (assembly GCA_041392845.1). Classification (GTDB taxonomy): domain Bacteria; phylum Bacteroidota; class Bacteroidia; order Chitinophagales; family Saprospiraceae; genus JAGQWW01. The sequence continues at coordinate 95,973 of JAWKLG010000025.1, forward strand.
GATGGAACACTCGAACCGTATTGATTGAGTTTGTCTCCCAGGGCTCCGTCCCATTTTTCGAATTCACTCATTGTTGGATGATTATCTTTTTTTAAAAAAAAATTCAGGCTGTTCGAATTTTTTCTGAATTATTCTTTACAATTTCTCTTTGAAGCCATTTTCTGGCTTTGGCCAATTGACTTCTCGAAGTAACTTCTTGTATGCCCAACATTTCGGCAATTTCCTTATGAGAATAACCTTCAATTGCAGCAAGGTTAAATACTACTCTGTAGCCATCGGGCAATTTGGCTATCAAATCCAAAATCTCTTCTTCAGATAGCAACATCAAAGCATCAGGACTCACGCCCTGATCAGGTAGTCCGTCTTCCGGATATTGCTCATTCTGGTATTGAGATTTTTTTATTTTTTTTAAAATAACATGTACGGTAACCCTTCGCATCCAGCCTTCAAAGCTGCCTTCACCTCTGTACTGGTCTATTTTTTCAAATATTCTTATAAAAGAATCCTGCAACCAGTCTTCAGCCTCCATTGAATGTCTGGCATACCTTCTGCAAACAGTAAAAAGCCTTCCGCCATAGCGACGAAACAGCTCATACTCGCAAGCGCTGTTGCCTTTTTTACATCCTAGGATTAATTCTGAATCCGTCATAATTGCATTCTGGGTTCCCTTGTTTACCGGACAGTATTCCGGTTTCAATAGGGATGATACCTTGAGTTTTCGATTCGTTGCCCGAAAAGAAAAAATTATTTGCGGGAGGCGTAAAATTGTTCCAACAGATAATGAAAATCTGTCAAAGTCTTTTCCGTTGTAATTTGAGAAGTACTGATATTTTTATGCATCACCTGAATCTTTTCCAATAAGTCCATGGACACTTCAGACTTCATTTGAATTTGTTTCAACACTTCAGGCGACCAATCCGAATTTTTAATATGATATCGATCTCGGATGTGTGCTTGCAAATATTTCATTTTTTGCAATGCGACTTGTCTTGCATTTCCTTTTTGAAAATACAATTTCCCTATGGTCTTTATAAATTCAAGTGAGGTATTCTCATTCGCTGCCAAAACCGGAATAATGCGTTGTCTGCGTTTTGCACGGAACACCAAAAACAAAATCCCCATAAATAAAAGCAGATACCAGGCAGAAGCGAGCGGAGGTTGAGACAAAACATAACTTAAAGGGCTTTCGGATACAATGGCATCGCCGTTGTTCCATGCCCTCGTAATCTCTTCAGAAACCTGCCTTTGTTCCTCCCAATAAATGGGTCCCTTTTCCAAATAAGAAAAAACTCCTTCAGCATATTGCAACCCTGACTCATCCAACAAGGAAAAATTGGTAAAAGCAAGCGGCGTAGAATGAAGATAAAGCTGCTCCTCATCATCCAAAACAGCAAAATTCACATCACTATTAATAGTACCAAGTGCATAAGGATAGCGGGACTCATCACAGAAGAAATTATTAGAAAGTCCGGCCCAGAAATACCTGTTATTTAACTTACCATTCCAATAAAACTTGCAATGGTAATCATCTGCAGCTCTATTCAGTGTAGAATCCGTAAATTTCAGGTCGACTAATGTATCAGAAAAGGTGTAAACATATTCGTGCTGGTAAGCCTCCAACAACCCACATCCATCCATTCCTGTGTAATCCAGTAAATCTGTAGGAATTGCTTTTGAAATGATCAAGACCTTGTTGCCGCGCTCCAGATATTCAGCTAAAATATCCTTTTCCTCATCATTGAAAATGAAACCCTGACCAATCAATACATAATTGGAAACCTGGAGTGAATCTTCTAATAAAACATCCAGTTTCTTTCCTACAGTTTTAAATTCCTCTCCGGGAAAATAAGATTGCAATAATTCCTTACAGACAGATAACCCATACGGCTCCTTGCTTTCCATAGCATAGGATTCAGTCCAGTCATGTTTTAATTCCGGACCGCAGCCATATATCAAAAACAGGATTAGAATAATCCATACAGAAGAAAAAGATTTGCTGGCAAAATGGGTCTTAAAATCCATGCATAAAAATTTCCAGGGCTATCGAACAAAAATAAGCCAATTTTGGCATTGAGCTTAAGATTGTTCCTGCTTTAAAGCTTCAATGGTTGACAAAGGAAGGGATTTTAAGTCCAGAATCATAAACCCATCCAATACATCAGAAAAATTAGGATCCACATTGAAGCTGATGAATTTTGCATTTTGTTTGGCATACTGCTTCAGCAATACCGGAATGCGGAAATGACCAGGTTCGATGTCCTCGATAAAATTATCCAAAGCATTCAATTCAGGAGGAATATTTTGGAGTAAAAGACCAATATCTACCTTCTTGGTTTTTACTTTAAATGGTTTCCGTGGTTTTAAATATTGGGCGAGATCATGGTCGAAATAATATCGTTTCACGAACTCGACAATCAGACTTTTTGAAACTTCAGAATAATACTTGCTGATGCTTAAAGGCCCGTACAAATATTTATAATGTGGATTTTTTAAAAGAAAAAACAAGATGCCACGCCATAAAAGAAACAAGGGCAATCTTTTTCGCTGATAATCAGGTACAATGTAAGAACGACCAAGTTCTATACTTTGACGGATGACCGGATAAAAACCTTCTTCTATTTTAAAAAGACTATTGATGTAAAATCCTTCTATACCCAAATTGGCAAAGATTTCATCTCCCTTTCCAAGCCTGTAACCTCCGGCAATTCGTTTCGCTTCCCTATCCCAGATTATCAATTGCAGGTAATACAAATCAAATTCATCCAAATCTTTGCTCTTTCCGGTTCCTTCGCCAACTTCCCGAAAGGTAAACTCCCGAAGTCTTCCAATCTCATTCAAAGTGTTGGGAATTTGCCTGGATTCGGCTACAAGCACGTCAAATTCGCCTTGAGAAGTAATTAAATTTTCAAATGTGAGGTTTTGAATTTCTTCATTTATTAAATCCTGATCTACAGGTTCAGCAAGGTCCTCGTGTTTTTCATTGGTTCTAAAAAAGGAAAGTTGAAAAAAAGGTTTCACTTCCAGACCTGTACCTAGTGCAAATAATTTTGAACGGATGTATTTCCAATAGCGCTCCGAAACTTTTTCCTGATCTTCTACACTTATTGCATTTCCTACCCGCAAGGTATAATGCTTTGCATCTTGTTTTTTAAAATGAATGATATTTTGAAATCTTCCTTTTTTATCACTCAAATCCAGTCGAACCGGCACAACAGGATAGCCTGCATTTTTTACGGATTTCAAAATTCTTTTGATGTAAGGCCTTTTTGAAATGGATTCCAAAGTATTGTTTGAAAAATCCAATACAATGGCCAAGACCCAGTTTTCATCGTTTCCGGATTGTAATACCTGAATAAAAGTTTCTAAAAATTCGACTGGCTTTTGTACCAGATTGATGTTAAATGCAGAATTTTTAAAAAAATAAGACTCCAAACCAGCTTCATCAGCCAGAGGATGATCGGTAAGAATTTTAAAATTGGAAAAGCGACTTCCGAAAATTTTAATCAAAAGCAACTCATCCAAACCGGGCCACATACGATTGAAAACGAGAATAAAAGGCCCTTTTTTTGGAATGCGCTTTAGGTCGCTATCATGAACCTGATACCGCACCTGATGCTTTTCTAAAATTTGGTCTACTGCTTCAAATGACATTTCCATGGATTCTGCCTGTTTAAAATAGGCTTGGAAATGCAAAATAGGAATTAAAGCATTTATTTAACCGGCTTAACGGTATAACCTTCTTTTCTTAACAGTGAGATAACACCATGCTCGCCTGCCAAATGTCCTGCACCAACCGCAAAGAAAGTTGGTTGAATGGCCATCATGGTCGACATTGGAGCAATCCAGTTTCTATTGCGGTTATTGAGCAGCAATTCGTCGTATGCTCCGATTCCTTCTTCTTCAGATATCATTTGAGAAAGGCCATATAAATCCTGCGCTTTGTACATCTCTACCATCTTGCCAAACTGGTCATCCTGGCCGGAACCAGCCTTGATACTTTCGACCAACATTTTTGCCTGATCTTCATAAGGAATAGAGTCAAACATGCTCATTTGATATTCCAAGGTCTCCAGTCCATCAATTGGCTTTTCATCTTTTTTGGCAAGCTCGGTTAGTTCTATTTCGTATGATTTCATGTCGCCCATTCCCATGCCTTTTCCGCCACCACTCATGTCTTCTGATGCAAAAACTGTCAAGATCATCGGTTTTACCCGTTCTAGTAGCATCAATGGCATACCTATTTTTTTAAAATGCTGGTCTACCAATTTATAATCTTCTTCACTGACCAAATCCTTCAAGGTTTTCCCATCTTCCATAAAGGATTTCATTAGTAGGGAAAATTGCGTTGTCAGGTCAAACATATCTTCGGTATTCACCTCAAAAACTACCTTATTACATTTTTTAAAGGCTTCCTGCACCGCATCGGTAAGAATAAAGTCCTTTTTATCGATCATATGAATGGTACCAAAAAGATAGGAAGGCTCATTAATATCCTTTCCAGTGATTTCCCAAAGCAATGAATTGTCAGCAGCCGTTGGAGCATAAGAAATATCGGATGCTTCTGTCTCTACCTGAGCAAATCCAAATAATGGCATCAACAATGCTCCCAGGAATAAAAAAATATTTTTGAAAAATGACATTTTAAAAAGTTTAAACCTTCAACCAATCTCAGGCATCCGGATCGTTAGCTTCTATAAATTTGGTTAATTCAATGAATCCTTCCAATGACACCTGCTCCGGTCGGAGCGTGAATTTTTCATCGGCAAGCAAATCATTATCTTTTACAAAAGGTTTCAGGCTATTGCGCAACATCTTTCTTCTTTGACCAAAAGATGCTTTCACTATCGATTTAAAAAGTCGCTCGTTGCATCCCAATTCCATATTCTCTTTTCTTACCAAACGGATAACAGCACTCTGGACTTTAGGAGGAGGAGTAAAACAACGTTTGTCTACGCTGAATAGATATTTTCCTTCATAGTACGCTTGAACCAGGACAGATATTACTCCGTAAGTTTTATTGCCTGGTGGTGCCACTACCCTTTCAGCAACTTCTTTTTGAAACATCCCCACCATCTCGGGAATCAGGTGGCGGTTGTCCACCATTTTAAATAATATTTGAGAAGAAATGTTGTAGGGAAAATTACCAATTAAAGCAAAACTGTTTTCTTGAAATACCTCTTCTAAATCTACCTTTAAAAAGTTTCTATGAATGATGTTTCCATTCAGTTGAGGAAAATTATGCTGGATGTATTCCACCATATCCGGATCTGCTTCTACGACCTTTAAATCATAATCATTCTCAACCAAAAAAGTAGTAAGTTTTCCGGTACCGGGCCCTACTTCAAGAACCTTGTTCAAGCCATTCTCCAGGTTTAAACTATTGGCAATTTTCCTGGCCAAATCGGGCTGGTTGAGAAAATGCTGACCGTAAGATTTTTTCGCTTTCAAATTGGGAGCTTATTCCTTATTAGCAAGTTGACCGCAAGCGGCATCAATATCTTTTCCACGACTCCTTCGCACGGTAACCATGACTCCTCTGTCTGTTAAAAATTTGGCGAAAGCGTCTATTTTATGTTCTGCTGACTTCAAAAACGGCAAACCGTCAATAGGATTGTATTCTATGATATTTACACGTACCGGAAAGTCCCGGCAGAGTGCAAATAAATTTGCTGCATCTTCCAAACTGTCATTGAAATTTTGAAAAGCTATGTATTCATAACTGATTCGGTTGCGCGTATTTTTATAAAAATAATTAAGCGCATCCATCAAGGCTGTTAGGTTATTCTGCTCATTGATGGGCATGATCTCATTCCGCTTTTCATCATCAGCAGCATGCAAAGACAAGGCAAGATTAAATCGAACCTGATCGTCCGCCAGCTTTTTAATCATCTTGGCAATTCCTGCCGTACTTACAGTAATCCTACGTGGAGAAAAATTAAATCCTTTAGGATTGGAGATTAATGCTACGCTACGAAGTGTCTGTTGATAATTCAACAAGGGTTCGCCCATTCCCATGTAAACAATATTGGTCAGGGGATGGTCAAAGGTCTCGAGCGATTGCTGATTGACTGCTACAAACTGGTCAAAAACTTCTGTGGCATCCAGATTTCGCATGCGCTTGAGTTGGCCGGTTGCACAAAATTTACAACTTAAAGAACAACCCACCTGCGTCGATACACAAACCGTAAAACGTTTGTCGTCAGGTACAGGAATCAGCACGGATTCAATTAGGTTTCCATCAGCAAGTCTGAATCTGGACTTGATGGTACCATCGTTACTGTGCTGAATTTTATCCAATTCGATGGAAGGAATAACAAATCCCGCTTCCAATTTTTCCCTTAGGGGTTTGGAAAGATTGGTCATTTGCTCAAATTCAGTAGCTCCCTTTTTCCAAAGCCATTCTGAAATTTGTTTGGCTCTAAATCCAGGTTCCCCCATTGACACTAAAGTATCTTTGAGTGCTTCTTCCGAAAACTGCCTTATGTCTTTTTTATCGATATCGACCTCCATGCTGCAAAGTTACCGGATTTCCATCCGATTGTAGTAGAAATTCGGGTAAATAACACATTAAGCTTGTTCAGGTTCGTTGTCCTCATCCTCCTTTAATTCAGGTTTAACGAAAGTCTCCGGATTTCGGAACCACAAATCTCGTTGAGGGAAAGGAATTTCGACATTATTTTCTCTAAACAATTGGGTAATTCGAAAGCGGATATCACTTTTTACAAACTCAATAGGCATGAGCTCTCTGGAAAAGAAAAACACTTTAAAGTCTAAAGAAGAATTACCAAAGTCCACAAACTGAACACGAGGAGGAGGATTTTTCAACACCCCTTTTTGTTCCTTCACCGCCTGGAGCAAAATCTTTTCCACAAGTCTGACATCAGAAGCATATGCAACACCCACATTTACATGGAATCGAGCAGGAATCCGATTGTGTGACCAGTTTTGCACATTTTCCATCACCAATTTAGAATTGGGAATAAGGATGGTCGTCTGATCCCGTGTCTGAACTTTGGAGGTTCGCAAGCCTATTTTACTCACTTTTCCAACGATATCATCCACAATTACCACATCTCCAACCTCTACTGTGCCCTCTGAAAGCAAAACGATACCAGAGAAAAAATCACTTACTGCTTGTTGCAATCCCAGACCTGCACCCACCAATAAAGCTGCAGCACCTGCCCAGATAGCGGACATTTTCACCCCGACGGTTTCCAATACAAACAATGCAGCCAGGAAATAAATAATGTATTTTACAAACTGCATGATGGCATACTGCCTGCCTGTGTCTACATTTTGATGCCGGTTAAAAAATCCTTTTAGAATGTATTTAATAATATAAAGGCCTACGCGAAAAATTACGATCACGATAAGCACCTTCAACAACAGCCATAAATTGAGGTGGTAACCACCAATATTTAAGAAATCGTATTCTAATATTTCCTTGATGTCTTCCATGGTTTCTTTAAGCTCCAAGTTTCCTGATAATAATCCTTTTTGGTATGGGTATGAATTTTAATCTTTGCGGCCGAAAAAATAAACTATAAAATGCTTCGCCTGTTCGGCGAATAAGCAATTAATTCAATTTCCCTTTTTTCCAAAAGTAGTTGATTTTTCATGTATACGGTAATTTAGAAGAAAGGGACTTAAATAAAACACATGGATTTTTTTGAGGTAAAAATTGCAGAAGTCGTTCCCGAAACCGGCGACGCTGCCACCATTTATTTTGACATCCCTGAGGATTTAAAAAATACCTTCAAATACAAGGAGGGTCAATACCTGACTTTTAAATTCAACCTCAACGGCAAGGAAGAAAGACGTTCCTATTCTTTATGTACCAGCCCAATGGAAGAACGCATGGGAGTTACGGTGAAAAGGGTAGAAAATGGATTAATTTCCAATTTGATGTTAGATAAATTTAAAGCCGGCGATACAGTTTTAGTAGGAAAACCTGAGGGAAGATTCAACTGCAAATTGGACGAGGGAAATAAAAAAACCTATTACCTCATCGGCGCCGGAAGCGGTATCACGCCTTTGATGTCTATTTTAAAAACGATTTTAGAAAAAGAACCGCTTGGTCAGGTCTATCTTTTATACGGAAACAGATCTGAGGAGACCATTATTTTTAAAGAAACCCTGGACAAACTCCAAAAGCGATACGAAGGACAGTTGACCATAGAGCACGTTTTAAGCCAACCCAAAAAAGAAAAAGCCGGAGGACTTTCCGGATGGCTGGGAAAATCAACTACCTCCTGGGTAGGCAAAATTGGTAGAATCGAACGTGGCATTCTCAATCATTTTATCAATGACAATCCTGCAAGAAATAAAGAGGTAGAATATTTCATCTGCGGCCCCGGCGATTTAATCCAGATGTCAGAAAAGGCACTCATAGGATTGGGTGTTGATAAGAAAAACATCCACCACGAATATTTTTCTACGCCTACCGATAAAAAAGAAGCAGCCGAAACCACTACTGGTGGACTAGCTGCCAAGGCCATAATCCACCTGGACGGCGATACCATTGCAATGACCCTCAATCCTGACAAATCCATATTGGACAATCTGGTGGATGAAGGATACGATCCTCCCTACAGCTGCACATCAGGTTCTTGTTCTACCTGCATGGCCAAAATGATTAAAGGGACCGTTGAAATGGATGTTTGCCTGGCACTGGATGAAGAAGAAGTGGAAGACGGATATGTTTTGACCTGTCAGTCCAAAGCTACCAGCCCTGAAATTGAGCTGACCTACAAAGTCTGATTTTAGGATTTCCAAAGTATATTTGTAGATGCTCAAATTATCCGTTGCCATCATGACCTTCAACGAGGAAGATAACATCCGACCCTGTCTGGATGCTATCAAAGATGTGGCGGACGAAATCTACATTTTAGATTCTTTTTCAACAGACAAAACGGTCGAAATTGCCCAATCCTACGGAGCAAGAGTAGAACAAAAACCCTTCGAGCGGTACGACAAGCAGCGTGATTATTGCATTCAAAATACAAGCCACGAATGGGTTTTGTCACTGGATGCCGATGAGATTCCGGATGCTAAAATGTTGGACGAAATTGCCAGGCTAAAAAATGATCCCGGAACAATCGAAGTCTACTTTTGTAACCGCCTCACCGCTATCGGGAATCATTTCATCTATCATGGTGGCTGGCACCCCGATTGGAAAGCCCGATTTTTCAAAAAATCAAGTGTAAAAATGAGCGACACCGCTCTACATGAAACCATCCTTCCATTAGAAGGTGCGACTACTGCAAAAATGGATGGTTTGTTGTTGCACTACACCAACAAGGATATCCACGATCGCATCAAGACCATCAACAACCACAGCAGCATTGCTGCCCAAAGCAAATTCAACGAAGTAAAAAAAACCAACCTTTTTCGCATCATCATCAAACCATTCGGCCGATTCATCGCCGACTACTTCGTCAAAAGAGGTTTCCTCGACGGCTACTACGGATTTGTCGTCGCCCGCACCACCGCCTATTATGTTTTCCTAAGAGAAGTAAAATTGAAAGAACTTTGGGAAGCTCGTG
>JAWKLG010000026.1:0-101680 GCA_041392845.1 Saprospiraceae bacterium
TCCAGAAAAGAAAATTCATGTTATCAAAAATGGAGTCCACCTGGATGCTTTTGCTCCCGGCCCTAAGGATCCGGATCTGATAAAATCACTTGGACTTGAAGGAAAAAAAGTGGTTGGTTACATTGGCACCCACGGAATGGCACATAGCCTTGATTTCATCATGAAAAGCATAGCCAAAGCTCCGGTAAATTTCCATTTTTTATTTATTGGTGACGGAGCAGAAAAAGAAAATGTAAGACAGATCAAAGAAGATTTGAATCTTCAAAATGTCACGATGTTGGATCCCGTCCCCAAATCAGAGATTGGAAAATATATTTTGTTGACTGACATCGCCCTGGTTCCCCTGAGAAAATCAGATACCTTTAAAACTGTCATTCCATCCAAGATTTTTGAGAATGCAGCCATGGAAAAACCCATACTTTTGGGAGTGGAAGGAGAAGCCAAAGGAATCATCGATCAATACGGCGCCGGACTCTGCTTCGAGCCCGAAAATGAGGCAGATTTTTTGCATCAGCTTGAGCGATTGGATGGAGAAACCTATCAAAGATGTCAGGCAGGGTGCAGGGCATTGGTGAAAGATTTTGATAGGAAAGTTTTGGCAGATAAAATGCTGAAAGTTTTATTTATTAATTAAGGTCTTTTTAAAGAATTTACGAATTACGGTTTACGAATTACGATTATTTTATCCAAATAACGAATTTCCAAACCAAAGACTAAAGTCTAAAGACCAAAGACAAAAGACATGCAAAACAATACATACGTAGCCATCATGGCCGGAGGAGTCGGATCAAGATTTTGGCCGGCGAGTAGAGAAGCGAGGCCCAAGCAGTTTTTGGACATCATGGGAGTCGGTAAATCACTGATACGCCTGACTTTTGAACGCTTTTTACATTTATGTCCGGCTGAAAATATTTTCATTGTTACCAATGGCATGTACAAGGATTTGGTACTGGAACACCTTCCGGAACTGAAGCCTGAGCAAGTACTTTGCGAGCCAAGTAGAAACAATACGGCTCCTTGTATTGCCTATACTGCCTTCAAACTGCATGGCATCAATCCCGAAGCCAATTTCGTAGTGGCACCAAGTGACCATATCATTTTAAAAGAGGTTTCTTTTTTAGAAAGACTCAAAACGGCCTTGGACTTTACTGATAAAAATGATGCACTTTGTACCCTGGGCATCCAACCCAATCGCCCGGATACAGGATACGGATATATAAAATTTGAAACAGGAGATTCCGGACAGGAACAACCCATGCCGGTTCTGGAATTCAAAGAAAAGCCGGATGCAGCTACTGCTCAAAAGTATCTGGACAGTGGTGAATACCTTTGGAATGCAGGAATCTTTGTCTGGAAAGCCAAAAACATTCTAAAGTCTTATCAGGAAAATGCCAACGACATCTACGAACTTTTGAAGCAAGGAGAAAGCGCCTACAATACCTCTGGCGAACAGGCCTTCATTGACGAATTTTATCCTAAATCCAGCCATTTCTGTCGATTTTGGTTCCATCATGGAAAACGCCAAAAATGTTTATACCCTTCCGCCGATATTGGCTGGTCTGATCTTGGCACCTGGCATCCCTGCATGCTGAAAGTCCCAAAGACGAGCACCAAAATGTATTTCAGGGAGGCACCATCATCGAGCAAGAAGTGAAAGATTGTTTGGTCAGAATCCCAAAAGATAAACTGGCTCTTATCCGTGGTCTTGAGAACTTCATCATCGTAGACGAAGGCGATGTGTTGATGATTTACCCGAAAGATAAGGAGCAGGAGATTAAAGCGGCGGGGCAATTGGTGAGGGAGAAAACGGGTGAGAAGTACCTATGATTTACGGTTTACAATTTACAGATTAGGGAATTACTTAATTCCGGTTTTCTATTGCACGGGACTTTAAAGACACACTGTAAAGGAAGTAGTTGAACGCGTCACCCCCTGAGGCAATGTCATTAAGTTAAGAGAATGAAAGGTGAAATATATTCAAATCATTGAGTTGCGTCCGTTGCGTCATTCCGTTGCGAGCGTCGCGTGAACCAAAAATATCAAGACCTAAAACCCTAATGTTTAATGAGCGTATTTCAATCCCGGTCTTCTGTTGCACGCAACGGCCGCAACGATTTTTCGCAACGGTCGCAACACTCTATAGTTTATTTACAACCCGTTTGATTTGATTTTTTAGTAATGTTGAATTGAAATTGATTAGTATTCCCAATTTCAATCCAGATAACCTGAGGTAAGTTAGAACTTGTGCATTATGAATTGGAGCTATGGATTCGATGGATTAAATTTCAATAATAACTTTTTCATTTACAACCAAATCAGCTCTAAATCCAATTTCTCTTTTCTTATTCTCATATACAAATGGAAAAGGAACTTGATTCATTACCACCAAGCCTAATTTTTCCATTTCGATTATCAAAGCTTGTTCATAACATGACTCAAGTAATCCAGGACCAATTTTTCTATGAACTTTAAAATTTTTTCCGTTCATTAATTCACAAATTTAATAATCTGTATTCAGTTATTAAAACCATTAACCTTAAAACCTAATGTTATGAGCTATTTCAATTTCTGCTGTTACAACCCTTTATTTGATTTTTTAATGTTGAATTTCTATCCAGAATTAAACTTGTAATGAATTGTATGGATTTAATTTATAATAATTTTCATTTACATAATTTTATCAAAATTAATTTTTTTTATCATTCTAAAATCAATTCAGATATTTTATTTTCTTCCATGTTTCAAAAGTTTTAATCTTCACATTAACCAAATTTAGACTTTTACAATAATCTTGATGTATAAAAAAGTGTCTCAGTTGTGGAATTGTAAAACCAATAAATTTGCGATCGTTGCGTCAACCCGTTGCGGGCGTCGCGTGAACCAAAAATACCAGGACCTAAAACCCTAATGTTTAATGAGTGAATTTCAATTCCGGTCTTCTGTTGCATTCAACGGTCGAAATATTGAACCTTTTTTCTTCATTTGATTATCAACTCTCTTTACTTAATCACTTTACTTCCATAGTTATATCACGCAACTACCTTAGTAATTTGTTATTAAAATCAATCACTTGGGAATTTTTCACCCCCCGACCCCCTCGAGGGGGACAAGTTTGAAAATTGCCTCAAGTAGGAATCTTTTAATTCCAATTGAAGCTACTTTTCTTCACTAATTCCTCCTGGAACCTTAATGATGCTTCGGGTTCCTTTGATCCAGGCACTGCGGACCAGGGTTGGGAGGTGAAGGCCATTGCACCGAAAGATGAATATTGCCAAAAGTTGGGAAGTGGAATTTGGGAAGATCAAAAGCGCCTTTTTCGAAATGGGAAGTCGCTGAGTAAGGGACCTTTTGAAGGGATGGCACCTTTTCGTGAAATCAAAGAGATTTTAAAAAGTGAGTACCACCGGATTTGGTGATGTCTTACACGCTGGTGCCTAATTTGCTGGTCTCAAAAGCATGTGCGCAGTTAAAGATTCCTGTAATTGCCAATGTGACCGGGCTTGATATACTCTTGCATAGTCCGCTGATGCGGACTTTGGTTTCCTATTTTTATAAAAATGCGTTTAAAAGAAACTTGAAAGTTGTCTTTCACAATGAGGATGATAAAGAGCTCTTTTAAAAAAAGAACATAATAAAAGATGACCAGGCTGAAGTGATACATGGATCCGGTGTCGATATACATTCCTTCATCCCACTCCCAGAGTAGAAAAAGAAATCAGGACTTTTCTGTTTGTTGGCCGACTGCTTTATGATAAAGGAGTAGTAGAATTGGTAGAAGCAGCAAAAGAGCTCAACAAACAAGAAATACCATTCAAATTGACTTTTGCTGGTGATGCAGATCCAAAAATCCGGCCAGCATATTCGTCCTGAGGTTTTAGCACAATGGAAAAAAATACCCAATCTTTCCTTCCCGGAAAAATATCGCAGATTTAAAATCTTATTACTCAGAGGCAGATGTATTCGTTTTGCCTTCTTATCGCGAAGGACTCCCCAAGTCTTCCTCTCGCTACAGGCCATGGCCATGGAATTGCCCATCATAACTACTGAAGTTCCAGGCTGCAGAGATACTGTGGCATTCTGAAGAAAACGGATGGTTGGTGGAAGCCAAAAACAGTGGCGCCTTGTTAAAAGCTATGAAACGAGCGCTTGAACTTCCTTACCCTGAGTTGGTAAAAAAAGGAAAAGCCGGAAGACAGCTCACCGAACGACAATTCTCAACGAAAACTGTAATTTCGTCCTACCAAAAACTCATTTCCCCTTTTGAAGAAAAATTATTGAATGGCCGAAAAAAATCAGACGCATAAGGTTCAGTCTTTCTTCGACGATATCGCAGCTGATTATCCGGGTCGATATGAGTCCCCTTTTTTAAAGTTTTTTTACACCGAAAGGCTTGTTGCAGCAACAGCGGGATTTGACTTTGAAGAAAAGTCTATTCTTGATATTGGTGCAGGGACTTGCGCTTTGTATCATTTTATTAAAAAAGACGGGAAGTCCTTTAAATACTACGCTTCTGACTTATCCGGCGAAATGTTGAATCAGTGCAATTTGCCTGAAGAACAACTTTTTCAAGGCAAGTTAGAGGAGCAAAAATTTCCTTTAGAGACATTTGGATTTCATCTTCATGCTCGAGTAAGTAATTACATGCCACCTGAAGAATTGAAGAGCACCCTGATCTGGATTCAGCATCACCTCTCCCCTACCGGTACTGCCATCATCAGTTTCACCCACAAAAAATTCAATTGATTATCAATTGATCCACCTTTAAAAATCCACTTCGAGCTTTGGGCTATTAAAAAGAAAGGAGTGGCCCAGGATTTTAAAAGTTATCCCTACTCTCCTAAGACTGTAAAGTTCATATTTTATCTGAAAAGCTAGTAATTGAGCGCTTACATTGGCTAAACTACTCCATCTTCCCTTTCAACCGTATGTTTACGGGTTTGGCGGTAGGCTTGGCGAAGTGGTGGCAGAAGAGGGGGGTGGATGTACCACTACTTAGCAGCGATTTCTTAATTGTCGCAAAGGATGGGTAAGGTGGGGAAGAGCACAAAGAGATAGTGCTGAGTTTGAGGTCAGGATCAAAATTTATAAAACAAGAGCCTAGGATGGACCTAAGTTTATAGGCCTCATGAAATTAGAAATCCTAAAGACCGTTTGCAATGCGCCTGATTTGATTTTTGACAATTTTGCAATTGAAGTTTACCAGTAATCCTAATTTTTTATTTGAAATCCTTAGGTAAGTTAAAACTTGGGAAAAATGGACAGGCGATAACATTTCTACGCACTTTAATTCTAAAATCACCTTTTCTTCTATGAGAAAATCAGCCCTAAATCCGGCCTCCATCTTGGAACCTTTGTAATAAAATGGAATTGGAAATTGACGCTGATATTGGAGTCCAATTGAATCAAACTCATGTTTTAAGGCTACTTCATAACAAGATTCTAAAAGTCCCGGACCTAATTCACGATGAACTTCAATCAATGCGCCGATTACTTTAAAGGAAATTTCATTTTCAGTCATAGCTTTTTATACAAATCTATAATCAACAATCCACCTTTCATAGATAAAAAGTGTCTCAGTTGTGGACTTATAAATCCATAACTCTACCTCCCCTCTCTCTGTGTCCTTATCCACCTTACCCATCCTTTGCGTATTTCCCCTTCCCCATCCCTTGCGATAAAATACAAATTGAGATGTACAATTATTGAATCTGCACTATCTCTTTGCGCTCTTATTCACCTTACCCATCCTTTGCGATAATTTCCCCATCCTTTGCGATAAAATAAAATAGGCCGCCAGAGTGTTATCTGGCGGCCTATTATTGTTTGGGTTACCGTATTCCTTAGTTATACACAGATTCTTTGCCGAGGTTTTTCACTAGCAAGTAGTAAAAAACTGCTCTGTATTTGTGATTGTCGGTATACTCGCCACAAACTGCTTTGATGGCAGCATCCATCTTACCTTCGTCTTTCATACCCAACTTCTTGGTAAGGAAGTTAGTTTTTACACGATCCAACTCAGTTTGGTCAGAACATGATACTAGAGAAGCGTCTTTCAAATAGATGGAAGGACCTAATCCTTTTGCTACTTTGGTCAATAGGGCATCATCAGCGGCTCCTTTTTTTACAGAAGAAAGAGCCTTTCTGTATGCTTCCATTTTTTCATCAAATTTACTCATTGGAAGTTTGTTTATAGTGAGAAAATACAATGTCTCACAATATTAGCATTTTTTATTTAGAATGATAAATTTTGAAAAAATGCCTTTCATATTAAAATATGAAGGAATGTCAATGTTTTTTGGTATTGAATTTGTTGTTAGTGTACAATACACCCCACCATACTGGTCTTCCCACAAAAAAATTCCCATTAGGGGAAAATAAGCTCTTAAAACCCTCCGTAGCAGGTCCTCTTCACTCTAATGTTGCCTTGTGCTCCACTAGAAACACTATTTATTATACCTGCCTAAAAATTAAGTAAGCTCTAAAAAGCGGATAGCGTATTTCAATTCCCTTCAGGATGTGATTGGGATATGTTAACTTTTTTAAAAATGGGATGAATGAAAACATTCGGGCAGATGCTTATCTTGCTGTTATGGACAAACCTCATTGTAACAGTTGGTATAGGGCAGGCACAAACAACTATCGAAAAGGGTAATAACCAAACTACTATTACCAATCTTTTTCTCGACGGCAAACCGGGAAAAGACCTTTCCAATTATGTAAACAAGGCAGATTATCTGACCTTAAATAAAGAACTTCTCCACAATCTGATCGCAGAACCACCCAGGTATTGGAACCTTCAAATTCCAATCGGTGGAAATAATAGTTTGGAACTTGAATTGGAGCCCAATGACATTTTAAGTCCTGATTTTGTTGTTTCCAATTCTGCTCAACTCAAGACTCCTTCGGCTCAAAGAGCTTTTTAAAAAGGAAAAGTAAAAGGATTCAAAAACACCCTGGTTACCATCAGTCTTTTTGAAGACATGGTAATGGGATTTGTAAGCATTGGAAATAAAGACTACGTACTGGGTCACCTCGATCAGGATGTTTTCCCTGCTGGTGATAACTACATATTTTATGAAGTAGACCAGTTAAAAATTCCCAATACTTTCCAGTGTGGAACTGAAGATAAGGATCTCAAAGGTGCCCATCCGACAGAGACAGAAATGGCCCGTGCTCCAAATAATATTGTAGATATTTATGTGGAAGCAGATTACGGTCTTTATCAAAATAAAAATTACAATCAGCAAACTGTTACCGACTACCTTACGGGATTATTTAACCAGATGGTAGCGCTGTATGCTGTAGAAAATGTAAACGTTCAGCTTTCTGAAATCTTTGTTTGGACCAGTCCGGATCCATACCCAACTACTTCCAGTTCTGATGCACTTGCAGCCTTTCGCGATGCAACCGGCACTGGCTTCAATGGAGATATTGCTCTTTTAGCAGCGCTTGATCCAGGTGGACTCGGAGGTATTGCCTATTTGGATGTATTGTGTAATCGAACTTACGCAAAAGCATATACCGATATCAATGCTTCCTATTCACAAGTGCCTACCTATTCATGGTCGGCGATGGTGATTACCCATGAAATTGGTCACAATCTGGGATCAAGACATACCCACGCATGTGCCTGGGGTCCAAATGAAAATGAAGCCATCGACGGATGTGGACCAACAGCAGGATACAGTGAAGGATGTACCGCCGATCTTCCTTCCAATGGAGGAACCATTATGAGTTATTGTCACTTGGTGAACGGTATTGGCATCAACTTCAACAACGGATTCGGGCCAAACCCAGGCGATAAAATCAGGTATGAAATCTCTAATGCAAGCTGTCTTTTTGCTGCAGGAGACAAAACCAACCTCGACAAAACCGCTACCGACAACCTGACTGTGAATGGAACCGTATTGACTGTAACCCATAATGTAATCAACAATGATCAGTTAACTGCAGACTCTTCAAGAGTTGGATATTTCCTTACGCCAAATACCAACCTGAGTACCTTTGATTACTTTGTAGGTTCGGTACAATTGGATAGTTTGGTTTACAATCAATCAACTGGTACCATCTCCTTTTCAGTTGATATTGATACGATTTTAAATATTCCTCCGGGCTCTTATTATGTTGGATATATATTGGATTACAAATATGAAGTAACTGAGAGCAACGAAAATGATAACAATTACAGGTTCGTAGGTCCGCAGATTACAAAAAATGCAGACAATGGGATCTGTGATGATGCTTTTGAAATAATCAACAACGGAACTTATTCGACAGGTAATATTGACGACGGAAATGGTTGTCACAATTGTAGCGGTGGAGCACAACATGCCCGCTGGTATAAATTCACTGCACCTTCCAACGGGTATCTGGATATCACTTCTTGTTTTCAGGGAGTAAATAATCGACTTTGGATTTATTCAGGCTCTTGTCCTTCGCTAAACCAGGTTGGAAATTCAGACGATTATTGTGTTGCTTCTTCAGGTGGACAACCTTTGGCTGCCGGGATAGAAGCTTTTGCAGTCAACTCTGGTACGACTTACTTCCTGGAATGGGACAACCGTTGGAGCAACGATGGATTTGAATTTGAATTCTCTTTTTATACCGGTGGGGAACAGTGTAATGTGGCCATAGTAGTAGACAACACCGGAAACTATCCCAAAACCCTATCTGCCGATGGACCAAACTCCGGAAACGGATGTTATAATTGTACCAATGCTGCGCACGCAGACTGGTTTGAATGGACAGCTCCTTCCAATGGGACCCTTTCTGTTGGATCTTGCAACGGAAGTGTAGATACCCGTATGTGGGTTTATTCAGGAAGCTGTAGTTCGCTTACTCAGGTTGCAAGTTCAGATGATGATTGTACCATGGGAGCCGGTCAGCAAAATTATGCCAGTGAAGTTTTAGACCTTCAGGTTACTGCCGGAACTACCTATTTTATTGAGTGGGATAACCGCTGGAGCAATAATGGATTCAATTTCTATTTGGATTTCAATTCCAATGCGACTCCTCCTCCATCTTGCACCATTTTAAGCAATCCGGTATTTGGAGCCACCAATGTTTCAGTTAATACTGATTTCACCTGGGTAGCTGCAGCCGGAAATCCTACCGGTTATAAATTATACGTCGGTTATAGTACGACAGGAAATGAAATTTTAAATGGTTTTGATGTTGGAAACGTCACTACCTACGATCCTATCACCTTGCCTTACGACACTACTATATATGTAAAGATTGTTCCTTACAATGCGAGTGGTGATGCAATAGGCTGTGTATTTGAAAACTTCAGTACTCAAATTGGGCCACCTGAATGTACCAACCTGGTATCACCTTTAAATGGTGCAACCGATGTAAGTGTAACAGCCGGATTGAGCTGGGCACCTGCAGCTGGAAATCCTACCGGTTACAGATTGACCGTTGGATATACCCAAGGCGGTGGTGAAATCATGAATAATGTGAATGTAGGGAATGTATTCAACTACAATCCCGGTTTCTTCAATTACAATAATACTGTTTTTGTAAAAATAGTTCCCTACAATGCTACCGGCCTTGCTACCGGATGTATTACGGAATCATTTACAACCGAAGGGCCAGCTCCGGGTTGTACTACTTTGAGCAATCCTCAAAATGGTGCTACGAATGTGGATGTAAACACCAATATTAGCTGGAATAGTGCGACTGGGAACCCAACCGGGTACAAAATTACGGCAGGATACACTTCGGGCGGTGGACAAATCACCCTGAATCAGGATCTTGGAAATGTAACCACATTTGATCCCGGCACCCTTCCTTTTGACACCATGGTTTTTGTAAAAATAACACCTTATAATAGTACAGGTGATGCCAATGGTTGTCCGGAAGAAAGCTTCACAACACAGTCGACTTTGCCAGCCTGTACTCAAATGACCAATCCTACAAACGGAGCTATCGGAATGGGAATCAATTCCAACATTTTCTGGGCGGCTGTAAATGGAGCAACAGGTTATAAAATTTCAGCAGGATTCAGTCCTTCCGGAACTGAATTGGCCAATCATCAGGATGTAGGAAATGTACTTTCTTTTGAACCGGGTACATTGCCGTACAACACTACAATTTATGTAAGAATAACACCTTATAATAATACCGGAGAAGCAAGTGGATGTGCTACTTTTTCTTTTACCACTCAAATGCCTGCTCCGGACTGTACCAATTTAAGCAGCCCACAGGATGGACAAAATAATGTAGATATCAATGCAGATTTAACCTGGAACCAGGTTGCAACTGCAGATGGATACAGACTATCTATTGGATACACGCCAGGTGGAAATCAGATTTTAAATAATCAGAATGTAGGAAATGTGCTCACTTATGAGCCGGGATCATTTTTGTATGATACCAGTGTATATGTAAAAATAGTTCCTTACAACGCTGCAGGAACAGCTGTTGGCTGTCAAAGTGAGGTATTTTTTACACAAGCAGCACCACCTGCCTGCACCATTTTAAGTTATCCTCAAAATGGAAGTACCGGAATCAACATCAACGCAAGCTTTAGCTGGAATGGAGTTCCGGGTGCTGATGGATATAAACTAACAGCAGGTTATTCTGCCAGCGGTACCGAAATTTTAAACTCAGTGGATGTAGGAAATGTCACTTCTTATTATCCGGGAACCCTGCCTTATAATACCACTATTTTTGTAAAAGTAATTCCTTACAATGCCAGCGGCAATGCACTGAATTGTAGCCAAATAAGCTACACCACGCAATTGCCTGCTCCAGATTGTACCAATTTAACTGCTCCGGTGAATGGCGCTCAAAATGTTCCGGTTAATCAGAATATAACATGGGCAAGTTCAACAGGAGCGACCGGTTATCATTTAAGTATAGGGTTTACACCTGGAGGCAATCAATTATTGGATAATGTAAATGTAGGAAATACTACAACTTACAATCCTGGCACTTTGCCATTTGACACTACTGTTTATGTTTTGGTAGTACCTTTCAACAATACCGGATCAGCTGCAGGCTGTGAGGAAGAAAGTTTTCATACTCAATTGCCTATTCCTGATTGTGCCAATATGCTTAGCCCGACAAATGGCTCTTCCAATGTTGATATCAATCAAGACATCAGTTGGTCAGCTGTTAACTTTGCTTCCGGTTATTATATTTCAATGGGAACTACTCCTGGAGGAGAAGAAATAGCTCAGGAACAAGACTTAGGAAATGTAACCAGCTTTGAACCTGGAACTTTACCTTACAACACAACCATTTTTGTAGACATCACACCATACAATAGCACAGGTTCTAATGCAAATTGTATCACTTTTAGTTTTACAACACAGGAACCATTACCTCTATGTACCAGTCTTAGCAGTCCGGTCAATGGGGCAACTATGGTTGATGTAAGCGCTGACCTTTTCTGGAATGTTTCTTCTAATGCAGACGGATACAAATTATCTGTTGGATATAGCCAGAACGGAAACGAGATAATCAACAATCAGGACGTAGGAAATGTAACTTCCTTCGACCCGGGTAACTTCTCTTTCGATACCAGTGTATTTGTAAAAATCACACCTTATAATACAAGCGGTTATGGTACAGGATGTCCGACCGAAGTCTTCCAAACGCAGGTCGCTCCTCCGGGTTGTACTTTCTTAAACAATCCTTTGAATGGTAGTACCGGGGTGGATATAAATGTTGATTTCTCCTGGGCACCGGTTGCAGGTGTTACCGGATATAAAATTAATGCGGGATATACTTCAGGAGGAACTGAAATTCTAAACGGTGAAGATGTAGGAAATGTAACTTCTTACGACCTTGGTACCCTACCCTATAATACGACCATTTTTGTAAAAATTATACCGTACAACGCAAGTGGAGAAGTAAATAACTGCACTGAAACTCAGTTTACCACTCAGGTAGCTCCACCAGATTGTACCTACCTTACCAATCCTGAAAACGGTGCTGAAAATGTAGCCATCGGTCAGGATCTTACCTGGGCTGCATCTCAAGGAGCAACAGGTTATTATTTGACTATAGGATATACCTCAGGAGGAGCTGAAATTCTGGACAACGAGGATGTTGGAAATATCACAACTTTTGATCCGGGTAATTTCTTAAACGATACCACTGTTTTTGTAACCATTATACCTTACAATGCAACAGGAAATGCGCTGGGATGTATAGAACAATCCTTTACTACCATACCTTCCTTGCCGGCTTGTTCAGCGATGGTTGATCCAGAGCCGGGAGCCACTTTGGTTTCAAAAAATAAGGCCATCAGCTGGAATCCTGTTCCGGGTGCAACTGGTTATAAGGTTTTGATGGGTTCTCAATCAGGAGGAAACAACTATGCAAACAATGTAGATGTTGGGGACACCACATCTTTTTTCCCAGGTTCTTATATACCTGAATCAAATGTATTTGTAAAAATTAAACCTTACAATGCAGCAGGTGTAAATGAGACTTGTCCTCAAAAAATGTTCTCGGTAGCGCCTGAGCCGGTTTATTGTACCAATATGTACTTCCCACAACCTGGGCAAACCGATGTAGATATACTCCTTGTAATAGGATGGAGTCCTGTGGCCTACGCATCAGGGTATAAAGTAAACATGGGTTTCACACCAAACGGAGGCGAAATTTGGAACGATGAAATATTTACTTCAACTTTTCAAATTGCAAATCAGTTAGCTCCATACGATACGACGATTTATGTAAAAATAACGCCATTCAATGCTTTAGGCGAAGCAATGAATTGTAGCATCGACAGCTTCCGTACTCAGATTGCTCCACCAGCTTGTACAGGTTTAGTTAATCCTATGCAGGGAGCGGTTAATGTAGATTACAATACAGATATCACCTGGGCAGCTGCAAGTGGAAATCCATCCGGCTATAAATTAAGTCTTGGATATACTCCAAATGGTGCAGAAATTTTAAACAATGAAGATGTAGGAAATGTAACCTCTTACAATCCTGCAGACTTCCCTTACGATACAACGATTTATGTAAAGGTCATCCCATATAATGGTACCGGTGAAGCATTCAATTGTGATATCCAGTACTTCAGAACCGAGCCTGCACCTGCCAATTGTTCAAATTTAACAAGTCCGGTAAATGGTGCAGGAAATGTAGACCGCAATGCAGACCTTAGCTGGAATGCAGTGGCCGGTGCAACTGGTTACAAGATCAATATGGGAACCAGTGCAGGCAGCACGGATTTGTTTGCAAACCAAGATGTAGGAAATACTACCAGTTTTGATCCCGGATTAATGCCGGCAGATGCAGACATCTTTGTTAGGATAATTCCTTACAATAGCGGTGGCGAAACAGGAAATTGTGCAGAGGAAAGCTTCCATACACTTCCGCAGCCAACTTCATGTACCAACCTGCAATCTCCGCAAAATGGTTCTTCCAATATTTCTGTAAATACTGGATTATCATGGGAACCTGCAAATTTTGCAACAGGTTATAAAATCACCATAGGGTACACACCGACAGGTGGAGAAATTGTAGACAATGAAGATCTGGGAAATGTAACCTCTTACAATCCGGGAACTTTATTTTACAATGCAACAGTGTACGTAACCATTACTCCCTACAATGCAGCCGGCGAAGCCAGTTCTTGTGCTACTGAGTCATTTACGACTCAACCTGCTGTACCTGGATGTGCTCAAATGGTAAATCCGGTCAATGGAAGTTCCAATGTTCCGGTTACTACTTCTATCGTTTGGAACCAGGTTGCAACTGCAAGCGGTTATAAAATTACGGTAGGATATTCTTCAGGTGGAGGAGAGGTAACTGCCAACCAGGATCTTGGAAATGATACAACTTATACTCCGGTCAATGCACTACATTACAATTCAGATGTTTTTGTAAAAATTACACCTTACAATAGCACCGGTGAAGCTGCGAATTGCACGGAATATGTTTTCTCAACTGAGCAACTTCAGCCTCAAACCTGTAGTGCTCCATTGCCGGGAAATCATACCATTGGCAACATTTCAGCTACCTTAAGATGGGATACCGTTCCGGATGCATTGAAATACCAGGTAAGGTATCAGGTGCAGGGAACAGACTATTGGTATGCTTCTTCAACCAATGACAATGAAAAGGTATTGAACTGGTTGTTCTACAATACTACTTATGAATACCAGCTTTCTACCTTGTGTCCATCGGGTTGGACAGATTGGTCGCCTGTTTACACTTTCACCACTGAAGATCAGGAAGATTGTACGCTTCCTTTGATAGTTGGCACCAGTGTATCAGATACCAGTTTTACTGTTACCTGGCTTTCAGTGCCCAATGTAACTGACCAGCTGATTTATTATAGAATGAAAGGAAGCAGCACCTGGGAACAATACAACCAGGCCAGCGATACTACCTTCACAGCAACAGGCTTATTACCTGGAAATGAATACCAATTTAGATTCAGAGTCCTTTGTAGCGGATCCTGGACAACCTGGTCGCCTATTTTGACTTTGGTAACTGAGGCAGGAAATAACGATCCATGCCAGGCACCCGAGCCACAATTGGATGAAGTAGGAAATACCTATGCAAATATTTCATGGAGCGCCATCAATGGAGCTACCAGATATCAAATAAGGTATTCAATTGCAGGAAGTGAAGACTGGTTGGCTACCACTATTTCAAACTTAACCGGAACCAGTTTAACCTGGCTCCTTTATAATACCAATTACGAATATCAACTAAGATCAGAATGTCCGTCAGGTTGGACAGATTGGTCTGGCTCTTATACATTCACCACCTTAGACGACCCTGCATGTACTTTACCAGCTTACACCGGACAATCTGTAACAGAAACCAGTTTTACAGTTTCATGGACCGGAGTTCCGGATGTAGTTGAACAACAAATTCAATACAAGAGAAGTGGTGATTCAGATTGGACTTATGTTACTCTAGCTCAGGATACCAGCTTTACCGCTGCAAATTTATATCCAGGCAACCTTTATCAATTCAGATTGAGAGTAAACTGTCCACAAGGATGGACAGGCTGGACCAACCTTTTAAATCTGGTAACAGAAAATGGTCAAGGTAGCTGTGGTATTCCGGACACCTTGTTTACCAATGTAGAAAACACAGAAGCTACCATTGGTTGGACTGCAGTCAATGGAGAAGATAGATATCAACTTAGGTATAGAATTCAGGGACAAGAAGAATGGCTTACCAAAGGTGTAAATAATTCAACCATAACAACCTTAAGTTGGCTGAATTATGGAACTACTTATGATTTTGAAATACGAGCCCTTTGCAGCAACGGTTGGACGGATTGGTCGCAAACCTATAATTTCACAACCGATGATGAAGCGGCATGTTCTTTACCGGTCTTTTTATCACAAACCACTACTGAAACAAGCTTTACCGTAACATGGTCAACTGTGGTAGACGTAGAGCAGGAAATCATCATGTACCGTAGGACCGGATCTCAGGACTGGTATTATGATACCTTGAGTACTGAAACAGAATTTACTGCTCAAAACCTTTTACCAGGAAATTTATACCAATTCAGATTGAGGGTTAAATGTCCGGAAGGATGGACCAGTTGGTCAACTCTTTTGGAATTGATGACGGATAATGGAACCGGACTTTGTGAAGCACCTGACACTCTTTATGTAATTACCGGCAATACTGATGCAGAGATTGCATGGAATGCTGTAAACGGTGAAAACAGATATCAGATTCGATACAGAATTCAAGGAGAAGAAAATTGGGCTACCCACAACATCAACAATACTACCGTTGCAAACTTATCTTGGTTGTTCTACGGCACTACCTATGAATTTGAATTGAGAGCACTTTGTGGCAATGATTGGACAGAATGGTCACAGACCTATACATTCGAAACTGAAGGGACAGCAGCTTGTGCATTGCCTCCTTATGTAAGCCAATCGGTAACCGAAACTTCCTTTACGGTAGTTTGGAACTCTGCCCCAAATATGGAGATGGAATTGATTACCTACCGTAGAAGAGGAGATAGTGATTGGATGAATATCAATCTGGTAGCTGATACTTCCTTTACTGCAGAAAATCTGCTTCCCGGTAATCAATATCAATTCAGATTCAAGGTTAAATGTCCGGAAGGATGGACAGGATGGTCCGATTTATTGGATTTGACTACTGAAAACGGAGGTGGCGCTTGTGAAGCACCCGATACGCTTTACACGATTATCAGCAATACCAGTGCAGAAATTGCATGGAATGCTACCAACGGTGAAGACAAATATCAACTCCGATACCGAATAGTCGGTGAAGAAGACTGGAATACTGTTGGGGTCAATTATGCAACCGTTGCAAATCTGAACTGGTTGTATTATGCAACAACTTATGAATATGAGCTGAGAGCACTTTGTGCCAATAACTGGACAGATTGGTCTCAAACCTATACCTTCACTACAGATGAAGAGGAAGCTTGTTCTTTACCTCCATTTGTGACTCAATCTACTACTCAATCATCCTTTACCGTTAGCTGGTATCAGGCACCTGGTATTGAAGAGGAAATGATCATGTACCGCCGAATTGGGGAGGATTGGGTTTTTGATACACTGGCAAACGATACTGTTTATACAGCAGAAAATTTACTGGCAGGTAACCTTTACCAATTCCGTTTCAGAGTAAGATGTCCGGAAGGATGGACAGGGTGGTCCAATATTCTCGATCTGATGACTGAAAATGGCGGAGGATTATGTGAAGCGCCTGAGGTGTTATCTACTACCGTAGAAAACATCAACGCAACCATAAGCTGGGATGCCATAAACGGTGAAGACAGGTATCAAATTAGATACAGACCGCAAGGTGAGGAAGACTGGAATACCAATAGTATTAACAATGCTACCGTCGCAGAATTAAACTGGTTGTATTTCGGAACCACTTATGAATTTGAGTTAAGAGCATTGTGTACCACCGGTTGGACAGACTGGTCTCAGACTTATACCTTCACTACCGATAATCAACCGGCTTGTTCTTTACCGACATTTGTTGGTTCAAGTACTACTGAAACCAGCTTTACTGTAGATTGGAACAGTGCACCGGGGATTTTGGATCAAATGGTCATGTATAGAAGAAGTTCTGAAAGTGACTGGATAACTGAAAATATAGGTACCGATACCTCATTTACCGCAGATAATTTACTTCCTGGTAATCTCTATTATTTCCGTTTCAGAGTTGAATGTCCGGAAGGATGGACAAGCTGGTCTGATGTAGTTGACTTATTTACCCAGGTTGCTCCCGGCAACTGTGAAGCTCCAACTGCTTTGTTTGCTGATGTTGAAAACATCAGTGCCACCATTGGATGGAATGCAGTTGATGGAGAAAACAGATATCAAATACGATATAGCATTCAGGGACAAAATGATTGGATAACCAGAGGAGTAAACAATGGAACTGTGATCAACCTTAACTGGTTATTCTATGGTACAACTTATGAATATGAGTTAAGGGCTTTGTGTAGCAGTGGTTGGACGGATTGGTCACAGACTTATACCTTTACCACCCTTAATGACCCGGCTTGTTCTCTTCCATTGGTAACCAATACAGAAGTTGAAGAAACGACTTTCACGGTAAGCTGGAATACGGTACCTGGCATTGAAGAAGAAATCGTTATGTACAGAAGAAGAGGTGACCTTAACTGGGTTTATGATACCCTAACCACCGACACCTTCTATACTGCAGAAAATCTGATTCCAGGTAACTTGTATCAGTTCCGCTATCGCGTAAAGTGTCCGGAAGGATGGACTGGATATTCAGATTTGGTAGAATTGATTACCCTAAGCGGTGTTGTGGATTGCAATACACCTGATACTGCCTTTACAAACATTGGCAATACCTATGCAATCATAGGTTGGACTGCAGAAAATCAGGCTGCCAGGTATCAAATTCGTTACAAACTACTAAGTGAATCAGGTTGGAATACACGAACAGTTTCTTACAGCACTATGTATGAACTTGCCTGGTTGTATGTGGATGAAGATTATGAGTACCAGCTGAGAGCTGAATGTACTACAGGATGGACTGACTGGTCTGATTCGTACTACTTCTCCACCTTAGCTGATCCGGCATGTACAACACCATGGATTACAGATGCTACTTCAACAGATAATTCGGTTACCATCAACTGGGAAACTGTTTATCAAGCAGATGAAATTCATATCAGAATCAGAGAAAAAGGAACTTCTGCCTGGTCTAATTACTATGTGAGTGGAGATAATACTTACACGGTAACCGGTTTGACAGCCAACACCATTTATCAGTACCAATTGCGGTCTGATTGCGGCAGCAGCTGGACCAGCCTTACCAATCTGGCAGAAATAACCACTGTTCCTTTGACACCGGGACCTGGTAAAAACTTTGAAACACATCCATACTCTTATACTTTTGAAAACCTTGAATTATTCCCTAATCCTGCAAGGCATTTTATCAATGTTAAGTGGGAAGGCCAGGAAAGTGACAGAGTCATTATTTCTAACCTAAACGGAGTAATAATTCAAAACCAAACCTGGGACGGATACGGTACGATGCAAATCGATATTCAGGATCTCAATCCAGGTATGTATTTATTAACCGTCTTACAAACAGATGGGACAAAACAGACTGAGCGGTTTATAAAAACCAATTAGTCCAAAATTTAACGAACACTCACCAGCCCCGGTAGCCTGAACAACTTCCGGGGCATTTTTTTTATTTTCTTTTTAAAAAAGGTATAAACCTTGGGACAGTTTCCTGGTATCGCTTGTAGCCGGCATATTTACCGGCAGATATCTTTTCACTGAAATCTGAACTTCCTAAAAATAATAACATCAAAAGGATACATCCTCCAATGGACCAGTTCAACCAACGACCAGTCGCAGCGACACTAAACAAATAAAAACTAATCCAAATGGCCTGCTCGGATGCATAATTAGGATGGCGAACCAATCCCCACAAACCACTGGATACAAATCCCTGGTCATAAGGTGCTTCCAAAGGCAATCCTTCTCTTTTTCTTCGGTATTTCTCCTCTTGATAATTGTATTGTTGTTGGTCCGATACTGTTTCTATTATTATAAAAAAGACCATTAAAAAAGCTGCTAAAAAATCCAACCAATTCAAAGGTCTTTCGCCTTGCCATGCGACTACGATAGGAAGCGTAAACAATAGAATCAAGCTATTTTGATAAAGAGAAATAAAAAACAAATTGAAAGCAGACCATTTCCATCCGGCTTTTAAATGGGGCATTTCCCTCAAAACTGCCCAGCGATAATCTTCTTCCCCTTCCCAGAATTTCCAGGAGTATCCACCTCTTCTAGAAAAATTATAGGTTAGTCGGATGCCCCAAATACTGACCAGGGATGCCATCAAAACCAGCCTTGGTTCAAAGCCGGAAGCCACTGCAAAAAACCAGGTATAAACTATCGGTACTATACTCCAGATTTTATCGACCTGGCTGTAGTTTTTGGTAAGCTCGCTTAAAATAAAACAGGTACCTGCAACTCCAAGCATCAGGTAAATCACCTTGATAAGGGTTTCATATTGGATTCCTGCAACGGGCTGGTCATAATAATAAACGAAAAATGGCAACGCGATAAGGGTGCCTATCAGGAAGAGTATGGTACGGATCATAGTCCTAAGGTTTGAAAGGTAATTTGAACCTTAAAGAAAATGATTTTTTAAAAAATCAGGAACCATCCGTGAAGTGCTTTTTACTTTTTTCCTTTTGAAATTTTTCCTGATTGAAAGCATCTGATCCACCTTTGGGAATGCTCAAGGATTTCCAGTCGGAACCTTTTACATGTTTGGCCAATACTACAATTTGCCCGACATGATAGGCATAATGTGCCAATTGCCTTTGTATGGCTTCCATCACGGTATGTCCTTCGTTTCTAATGTAGACGATATGGTAAGTACCTACATTTTCAGCCTCGCTAAGTGCCTGGAAAACGGTTGCCCAGGCTTCTTCCCATCTTTCCAACAATTCTAAACGATCATTTAATAAGGGTTCAAATTCCTGATCCCGGTTTCTCCATTCTTTTTCACCATCGGCATTTAAAAAATCAGTGAAGCGGGACTTCATATTGCCAATCAGGTGACCAAAAATGATGGCAATGGAGTTTTCGTTTTCATTATTCCTAAAGAAAAGTTGCTCATCATCCAGTTGGTCGATGGCATCTTCGGCAAGTTTTTTATAATAATGAAAAAGGCTGGTAGACGAGGTAAGAAAGTTGGAATAAGGCATATTCGGGTAGTTTGGAGCAATTTTATTTAAAAACTGCTCCAAACCTATCAAGTTTCACTTACTTTTTTGAATAAATTGTAAAAAGTGTTCCGATTCGGAAATAGGAATAAAAGGAGGAAATAAATTCATCATTTTCTATAGATCGTGTTCCGCTTCCGTCCGCAATTGCGAATCTCGTAAACCTGGTCTCTTTAAAAAATTCAAAAAGTTGCAAATTAGCGGATGCCATCAGTGCAAACCAGGGAACGAATTGGACATTGGTTCTGAAACCTCCCGAAAAAAGCATTCCATTTCTATTGACATAACTTTCATAACCCTCTAATGCATCGAATCCGGAAATTGCAATTCGATCTTTGGTGTATCCAAGGCCACCTCCGAAATAAAAGGAGGCTTTGGAACTTTGGATGGAATTTATTCTTTTATAAAAGTCCAGCCCACCAACCAATTCGTAATTCGCATCCGTTTTAACAGGCGAATTAAAAGGAAGGATTGCATTGCTAGAATATATTCCTTGAAATCTGGCCTCAAGGATATTGCCATTTTTAAAATTATAGGTAAACAAAACTCCGGGAAATAATTTTGCCTGATTTGAATTAGTTGAGCTCTCATAGTTGGCAAGGAAAACAGGAGAACTAAAATTCTCCCAGAAATATCCATTTCCTCCTTTGCTCTGAAGATCAAAGGAAAGACCCGCCTGAAAGGATTGAGCATTAAGGCCAATAGAAAAAATTAAAAATGCACTGAAAATGAAATGTCTTAGTTTCATAAAAAATGTATTTAATTGTTAAAAAATCAATCTACAAAGGCCAGGCTGTAAATCATGGGTAAATAATGACTAATCACCTGCCAATTCTCTCCTCTGTCTGAAGAGAAAAACAAATTGCCTGTCGTGGTTCCAAATGCAAGGGTCTCCCCTGAATTCACCAAACAATGCCTGTACACAATATCATAACAATTTTCCTGTGGCAATCCATTTCTGAATGCCTTCCAGGTTTTTCCGCCGTCATCGGTTCTGCAAATACAAAGTGCTTTATCAATCGCCACCCTGACCATATCACTAACTGCCGGAGCAACCCAGGCTTGGTGAGGATTGTCTTCAGCAACTGCTACTGCAAAACCAAAATTTGCGGGGCCTTCTTTTTCAGACACCTCTGTCCAGGAACCAGCACCATTTTCAGAAACAAAAATACCGCAATGATTTTGCTGCCACAAGACATCAGGATTAGAATTTGCAGCCACCATTAAATGTGGATCATGGCCAACCTCAGCATGCGGATCCGGAAGAAACTCTGCATTCAATCCTTTGTTTTTTACTTCCCAGGTTTCTCCTCCGTCATTGGACTCAAATACACCTGCACAGCTAACTCCGACCAGAATTCTATCTTCATTTCTTGGATCTACAAATATGGAATGAATACCAGCATTGTCTCTTCCACCTCCAAACCAATTATCTGGTCTTGAAGGATGATTCCAAAGTGATTCATTCAATTGCCAGGTTTTTCCTCCGTCTTCACTTTTAAAAAGACCACCGGGCTCAGTGCCGATCCATAATCTATCGGGATGATTTACTCCTCCATGAGCCATGGCCCAAAGATATTTTACGGACGCAGGTACACCTTCTTTAATTTCTGATCCCTCCGGATAGGCTGGTGGATCTACTTCTGACCAATTGGCTCCACGATCATCTGAGAAATGCAATTTTACTCCCCAGTGACCATGATCCAGACAAGCCCACCATCTGCCATTGCGAGGATCAGCATAAGCAATCGATACCGGTACTCCGTCAAAAGAAACGTTTTGAGATTTCCAGTTTTCATTTTCAAAAACAAAGGGAATCAGTCCCTTTCGGGTTCCTACTAACAGGGTTGATTTCATCTTAGGTGATTTTATTTCGGGTAATAGATTATCCTCCGGAAAGTGCCTGCATGATATACACCTCACTTCCTTTTTCGATGACATCGCTCAATTTTTGTCGGTCTCGGATCAAAGAGCCATCTACGAAAATATTCACATGTTTACGCAAGGCACCCTGTTCGTCCAGTACATATTTTTTCAAACCGGGAAATTCTTTTTCCACAGCATCAATCACATCCGGCAGGTTTTCAGACTCAACGTCCATATCTCCCAATTTTGGGAAAAATCTTTTCAAAGCATAAGTAAACTTTACGGTAGCCATCGGGTGAATATTTTAACTGCTAAAATAAGGAAAAGGGGAGGAATTTTGATTTTTGGGGTTTTATTTTTGATTTGGGAGGAGATCGGTCTAACTGTTATTCAACACATTGTAGAGCCGCCAAGCTTGGCGGCTCTACATCGGGTGGGGTTGCCCATCATGGCATTATATTTTGCTAAATTGACTGTATTTAGCTAAATTTGAACTTTAAACTGACCGTATTTAGCTAAATTTAGTCAATATAATGACCGAATTAATAAAAAGAGAGATTGAAGATCAGATAATTCAAGGCCTTTCGCCTAACAAAGTTATCCAAATTCTGGGTCCAAGGAGGGTTGGAAAAACCGTTTTACTGAAACAAATAATCGGAAGAATTCAAGAAAAACATCTCCTTTTGAATGGAGAAGATTTAGATGTTGCCCAACTTTTAGCAAATCGTTCAATTCAACATTACAAAAACCTGTTTGGCAGTACAAAGCTCATCATTATTGATGAAGCTCAAAAAATTCCGGAAATAGGAAAAATCCTAAAATTGATGGTTGACGGGCTGGACGGTATAAAAATTATCATAACCGGTTCATCGGCATTTGATCTAAGTCAGAATACAGGAGAACCACTTACCGGAAGGAAAAAAACCTTCCACCTTTTTGCCCTTTCGGAATCAGAACTAAATCAAGTGGAAAACCGATTTCAAAAACCAACAAATCTGCGAGAAAGATTGGTATTCGGAAATTATCCGGAATTGCAGCAGCTTTTAAATCAAAATGAAAAAATAGATTACCTAAAAGAATTGGTACAATCCTATCTTTTAAAGGATATCCTTCAATTTGAAAACATTAGGAATTCAGATAAAATTTTGAAACTGTTAAGACTCATAGCTTTTCAAAGTGGAAGTGAAATTTCTTATACGGAATTGGGCAAACAATTATCTATGAGCAAAAATACCATTGAAAGGTATTTGGATTTGCTTTCCAAGGTTTATGTTATTCATTCATTAGATGGCTTTTCAAAAAACCTTCGAAAAGAAATATCAAAATCTAAAAAATGGTACTTTTTTGATAATGGCCTTATGAATGCTTTAATAGGAAATTTTAAACCAATTGATTTGAGAGATGATAATGGCAAACTTTGGGAAAATTATATAATTGCTGAAAGACTTAAACATCAAAATTATTCAAGAATGGTTGTGTACAATCACTTTTGGAGAACCTATGACCAACAGGAAATAGACTGGATAGAAGAACATGGTGGAAAACTAAATGCATTTGAATTTAAATGGAACCCTAAAAGAAAAGCCAAACCCCCGGTTGCCTGGAAAAACGCATACCCCGACGCTGAATTTGAAGTCATCCACCCTGAGAATTATTTATCCTGGATTACAACATAACAGTCAAACTATTGCCAGGTCAACTCCCAAATTCCAACCTTGGTTCGGATGGTACGGTAGGTGATATCCATTGAATTTTCTTTGATGTGGAATCCTTCTTTTTTTAATAATTCCAGAAACAAGGCTCCCATTTGCCTGCCGGGCTCGGTGATAAGAATTTTAGGAAGGTCTTTTTTATAAAAAGAAAAGGTTTGAATGAGCGGTTTCAGCACCCTTTCCTCGTAGGCAACATCTGCAGCAATGATCCAATCAGGTCGGACATGTAAATTTGGATTACGCCAGTCTAATATTTCAAATGAAGCTTTTGCTTGAAAGGTATTTTTATCCCAATTGGTCTTGGCTAATTCTAAAGCATCGGGAATAAAATCTGTAAATACTACCTCGGCTCCCAACTTCCCGGCTACCAGACCTGCTAACCCCAATCCACAACCCAATTCCAAAACTACTTCCCCGGGTTTGATTTTTTCTTTTTCTATTAAAAAGTGAGATAAAGCAATGGCAGAAGGCCATAGTTCAGCCCAATAGGGTATTTTTTCATCTTTGAAATCCTCATGCTCCTCCCCTTTTTCAATAATAGAGTCATAGAGTTCATCAACATTGTCCACCCTCGACAACTCAATGGTAAGCTTGTCAATTCTTAAGGTTTCATTGATGAGTTTGATCCGAGGATTCATTTCAAAATTTTATCCGCCAAAACCACTTCCTCTCAACCATTTCTCAGCATCCTCATCTGACCAGTTTTTTCTCTTTTTGTAGTCGTTGATTTGATCTTCTGCTATTTCTCCTACTCCAAAATATTTGGATTCAGGATGGGAGAAGTACCAACCGGATACAGAGGCAGCAGGATACATGGCCATGCTTTCGGTTAATTCAACTCCAATCGTTTCTTTCACGCCCAACAATTCCCAAAGCTTCAATTTCTCGGTATGCTCCGGGCAAGCCGGATAACCGGGCGCAGGACGAATACCACGATAAGTTTCTTTGATCAATTCATCATTTCCAAGAGACTCCTCAGCTGCATAGCCCCAAAATTCTTTCCGAACCCTTTGGTGCATTCTTTCGGCAAGGGCTTCTGCTAAACGATCTGCCAGAGATTTTAAAAGTATCGCATGATAATCATCGTGATCATCTTCAAACTTTTTCACCCACTTTTCAATGCCAACTCCGGCCGTCACTGCAAAGGCACCTACATAATCTTCCTTACCTGTACTTTTTGGTGCCACGAAATCTGAAAGACTCAAGTTCGGTTGACCTTTTGCTTTTTTCCGTTGCTGGCGAAGGTGATGCAGGGTTATTCCAACTTTGCTTCTATCAGCATTTTCATATACTTCAATATCATCACCGACAGCATTGGCAGGAAACAATCCAATAACTGCTTTGGCACTGAACCATTCCTCTTCAATGATTTGGTTCAGCATCATTTTTGCATCGAGGAATAACTTTTGTGCTTCCTCCCCTACCCTTTCATCATTCAATATTGCCGGATATTTCCCTTTGAGTTCCCAGGTATGGAAAAATGGAGTCCAGTCTATATAATTGATCAGTTCTTCAATAGAATAATCTTCCCAAACTTGCACCCCTAATTGATTGGGCACGGGTGGCTGATAATCATTCCAATTAACCGGAACTTTATTCGCCCTGGCTTCTTCGATGGAAATATATTCCTTGGCCTCCTGTTGTGAAGCTCTTCTAATTCTAACTTCCTCGTATTCTGCCTTGAGATTCTTTACAAAATCCTCAGAAGTAGAACCTTCTTTTGAAAGAAGCGATGAAGCAACGGTAACTGATCTCGAAGCATCCAAAACATGCACTACCGGTCCATCAAACATGGGTTCAATTTTAACTGCGGTATGTACTTTCGAAGTGGTCGCTCCACCAATCAATAAAGGTTTATTGATTTTTTGCCTTTGCATTTCCTTTGCGATGTGAACCATCTCATCCAAAGAAGGAGTAATCAAACCTGAAAGTCCAATGATGTCAACGTCGTGCTCTAAAGCGGCGTCCAGTATTTTTTGAGAGGGCACCATTACACCGAGATCGATAATCTCATAATTGTTGCAACCCAAAACCACCCCTACGATGTTTTTACCAATATCGTGCACGTCACCTTTAACCGTTGCCATCAAAATCCTTCCCTTGTGGGAAGCGTCACCTTTTTCTTTTTGTGCCTCAATATAAGGTGTAAGGTATGCTACTGCCTTTTTCATTACCCTGGCTGATTTCACCACCTGGGGTAAGAACATTTTACCGGCACCAAAAAGATCCCCCACCACATTCATACCGTCCATCAAAGGACCTTCAATAACCTGTAATGGAGAATCGAGGGTTTGTCTGGCTTCCTCCACGTCTTCTTCAATGTAATCTGCGATACCTTTTACCAGCGCATGTTCCAATCTTTTTACCACAGGCTCTTTGCGCCATTCAAGATCCTTTACCAGTTTTTTACCTCCTTCTGATTTTACAGTTTCGGCATAATTGGTTAGCCTTTCAGTTGCATCGTCTCTTCTGTTGAAAAGTACATCTTCTACCAGTTCCAAAAGATCTTTTGGAATTTCTTCATAGACCTCGATCATTCCGGCGTTGACAATTCCCATATCCATACCTGCCTGGATGGCGTGGTATAAAAATGCTGCATGCATGGCTTCACGAACGACATTGTTGCCTCTGAAGCTGAATGAAAGGTTACTTACTCCACCGCTGATTTTTGCACCCGGACACAAAGCTTTGATTTGTCTGGTAGCTTCAATGAAATGGATTGCATATTCATTGTGTTCTTCTATACCGGTTGCAACGGCGAAAATATTTGGGTCAAAAATGATGTCTTCCGGATCGAAGCCTACTTGCTCAGTCAGGATTTTATACGCTCTTACACAAATTTCGACTTTCCTTTCTGCCGTATCCGCCTGTCCTACTTCATCAAAGGCCATTACAATCACGGCTGCTCCATATCTACGGGCAAGTTTTGCCTGACGTATGAATTCTGCCTCCCCCTCTTTCATAGAAATGGAATTGACAATGCATTTTCCCTGCACACATTTCAATCCTGCCTCAATCACAGTCCACTTGGAAGAGTCGATCATTATGGGAAGCTTGGCAATGTCTGGTTCTGCCATGACAAGGTTGAGGAATTTGACCATGGCTGCCTGGCTGTCAAGCAAACCTTCATCCATATTCACATCAATAATCTGGGCTCCACCTTCAACTTGCTGTTGGGCTACTGAAAGTGCCTCAGCATATTCATTATTCAATATCAGCCTGGCAAACTTCTTTGAACCGGTGACATTGGTTCGCTCACCTACATTGACAAAGTTTGTATTTTCTCTAAAAATGAGCGGTTCCAAACCACTCAGCATGGTATAAGCTTTTTTCCTTTCCGGTTTTCTGGGCTCAAATGCCTTGACATGCTTGGCCATATGGCTGATGTGATCCGGAGAAGTTCCGCAACAGCCACCAACTATATTTACAAAACCAGATTGTACAAAATCATCAATAAAGGAACACATTTCTGCTGGCTGCTGATCGTACTCTCCCATTTCATTAGGAAGTCCGGCATTTGGATATGCATGAACGTAACAATCAGCTATGTTGGCAAGTGCTTCAATGTGAGGGCGCATCTCTTTTGCACCCAAAGCACAGTTTAATCCGATACAAAATGGTTTGGCATGTTTTACTGAAATCCAAAAGGCTTCTACTGTCTGTCCACTTAATGTTCTTCCGCTTGCATCTGTAATTGTTCCGGAAATAATGATGGGCAACTCCGCTCCCTTCTCTTCAAAAACTTCATCAATCGCAAAAAGTGCAGCCTTTGAATTCAAAGTATCAAAAATGGTTTCTACCAAAAGGATGTCCACTCCCCCATCCATCAAACCTCTCACTTGCTCCACATAAGCATCTTTGACCTGGTCGAAGGTCACAGCACGATACCCGGGATCATTCACATCGGGGGAAAGAGAAAGTGTACGGTTCATAGGACCGATTGCTCCGGCTACAAACTTTTCGTCAGGATTAACTGAAGGATTATCCTTGTTGTCGGATATGAATTTTTCTATTGCCTGTCGGGCAAGTTTAGCCGATGCAAGATTCATCTCATAACTCAATTCCTCCATTTCATAATCTGCCAGGGAAATGGCTTGTGCATTGAAGGTATTCGTTTCAAGTATGTCAGAACCGGCTTCCAGATATTTTAAATGAATTTCTTCAATGATCTGAGGTTGCGTCAGACTCAAAAGGTCATTATTCCCTTTAATATCTTTATGAAAATCTTTAAAACGATCGCCTCTGTAGTCCTCTTCGCTCAATTTGTAGCGCTGAATCATTGTACCCATTGCACCGTCCAAAACCAGGATTCTTTTTTGAACTGCCTGTTCCAACCTATGGGCAACTTTTCCTTTTACCATTTTGAAAATTGTATTTGAAGAATTCCATGATAGAATGAGGCAACAAAGGTAGCCATAAAATGAATTTCATGTGTATTCCCGACAATAAGGGATTACCGTTCAAAAAGTTTAGATTTTATATAGGACGACCTTTGGTTGGAAGAGGACAAAAATTGAATTCCTGGGGCTTAAAAAATTAAAATAGGCTTACTTTCGTGAAAATTATCAGCCAGTAATGAAAAAATACAGCCTACTTGCAGCTTTAGTAATGCTGCAAATCCTAACTTTTGCTCAAAGCAAATTAAGCCCGGAACTTTTTGAAAAGCTACAAAATGAGAAAGTTTCCCAGCTGGACATTACCTTTTATTTATCAGATAGATTGGACATTGAACCTTTCATCCAACGATTAAAAGAATCTCCTGAACAGCAAAATTTGATTCAAAAAGAGGTCCTTCTTGCATTGAAATCAAAAGCTGACAGAACTCAGGCTCCTATTTTAAAAAAGTTAGAGAAGATAGATGGAGTTGATCAATCATCCATCGTTTCATTGTGGTTGGTAAACGGATTTCAACTC
Source organism: Saprospiraceae bacterium (assembly GCA_041392845.1). GTDB lineage: Bacteria > Bacteroidota > Bacteroidia > Chitinophagales > Saprospiraceae > JAGQWW01. Next base: position 28,714 of record JAWKLG010000026.1, read on the forward strand.
ATTGCAAATCCTGAAGCAATCAGTTTTATTGAAACCTGGGAAGCAGTTGACTATATTGAAGAAACACAATACTCAGAACCGGCCTCCTTTGAAAGAGTAAATGATTTGCCCCCAGCACCTCCTGTACCTAATGGACATGAACCGGGATTGGAAGTTATAAATGCACCAAAACTTTGGAAATTAGGCTATACCGGATACGGAACCATCGCTTACATTTACGACACCGGATTTGAAAGATACCATCCTGCACTGCGATCCAATTTCAGATACCATAATGCAAGTATGGAATCAGCCTGGAAAGGAGTGGAACCCAATCCCTACACTTGTGGAGACCACGGAACCCACGTTACAGGAACTGTTTGTGGGATCGACAGAGAAAATAATGATACCATTGGTGTAGCATTCAACGCTGAGTTTATAGTTTCTGCTCAGTTTACCACTTGTGAAGACAAAAGAGTTTCAGACAATGAAGCCTTCCAATGGGCTGTCAATCCAGATGGAAACCTGGCAACCACCGATGATATTCCCGACGTAATGAATATGTCCGGTGGACGCCCTGACCCAAATGTGGGCTCATGCACCAACACTGGAAATCAAGCAACCTATCAGGCATTTCAAGCCTTGAACCTTGCTGCAATAATCGCAGCAGGAAATGAAGGACCTGATGCATCCACTGTCCGCTCCCCGGCCATTTATAATTATGACCTCGTCCATACTTTTGCAGTAGGAAACATCAATGTAGCCAACATGATGATCAATTCCTCCTCCAGTCGCGGCCCATCGATTTGTATTTCACCGGATTCTTCCATTTTAATAAAGCCTGAAGTAAGTGCACCAGGAACTGATATTAGATCAAGCGTGATTGGCGGCTACAGCAATTTTACAGGTACATCTATGGCTTCCCCGCATACCGCTGGAGCTTACCTTTTGCTTCGTGAAGCATTTCCGGATTTGACCGAGGAACAGATTTTGTTGGCTATGTATTTTACGGCAATAGATATGGGCATCCCCGGCGAAGACAATGAATATGGAATGGGATTATTGGATATTTATGCAGCCTACGAATATTTGATTGACCAGGGCCACACTCCTACCCCGCCTGTTCCGGCAGATAAAGATGTTATTGCCATTCATATGGAAACTACCGCAGACATCTTATGTGAAGGCAGACTTACTGCCAATTTTACTTTTGAAAATGCCGGTCTTGATACCCTTAAAACCGTTCAGATAATTTTTAGAGAAACCGGACAAAGATTGGCAAGCGATACTGTATTATGGCAGGGAAATCTGGCACCAGATGCAGTTACCACCTTTGAATATACTTATCCAAATGCAGTTCCCGGAGGCAATTATGAATTGCAAGCCCAACTTGCTATGCCCAATGGGGAAGAAGATCCCCGGGATTTGAACAATTATTACAAGTATCCATTTGAAATGCTTGATTTGGATTATGTACAGCCCATCGTAAATGCTGCTTATGACAATCCGGTTTGTACAGGTGCTACGGTTATTTTAGAAAACAATCAAAATTTAAATTCCAATCAGGGAACCTATTGGTACAGTCAAAACAACCCCTCCTTTCCTATTGCTGAGGGAAATTCTTTTATGACACCTCCATTGAATGGCGATTTTACTTACTTAATGGACGTTTACACTCAGTATTCTGTCGGGAAAACCCTTCAAAATAACCTGAACCAGATTACCCAATCTGATCTTGAAAAAGGATTGGTATTTTCTACCTATGTTCCAACCATTATAAAGTCTGTGAAGGTAAGAGCAGATCAAACGGGAGGTCGTATTATTAAGGTGTATGATAATGAAGGTACTTCTCTGGCTACAAAATTGATCAACCTTACTTCTACCGGTGAGCAAAGTATTGAACTGAACATTGCACTGCCCAGAGGAGAAGATTATTTTATAACCATTGACGCAGGAAAACCCCTTACTGAAAATACCAGTTCGGTAAATTATCCTTATCAGATTCCTAATGTCTTGTCCATTACCTCCGGCAGGCTGCAGGAAGACAATGTTAGTTCCAGATATTATTATTTCTATGATTGGGAAGTGCAGGCGCTTAGTGCTTGTGGCCATGTGGCCATTGATCTCGAAGTAAATGATGACCTTACCGCATCCATTGCCGAATTCACTCAACCTGGTGATACCATTACTTTCAGTCCGGGCATTGCCGTTCAGTTTACTGATGTGTCTCCGTCAGCTACCAGCTGGAATTGGAACTTCAACAATGGAAAAACCAGTATGGATCAAAATCCGGAAACAACTTATGATATGCCCGGAGTTTTTGAAACCGTACTTACGATTACCGATGATAATAATTGCACAAACTCCATATCTCATCCTATTACATTATTGGATGTAAGTTCAGTTGAAGAAGCTGATGTAACAAAAAAACCTTCGCCTTTGGCCTATCCTAATCCTGCAATGGATCAGGTGCGCGTATTTTTCCCTGAAGGCTATTTTAAAAATGAGAAAGAAGTTTCCCTTACCATTGTTGGTGTAGATGGTAAAAAATATGGTTTTAAAAAAATCAATTACAGAAGCTCTGAAGAAATTTTAAATCTTTCAACTATTCCTTCCGGTCTTTATGTAATTCTTATTAGCGAAGACAATAGAATAAAAGACACTTTGAGAGTAGTAAAATTGTAAGCGAGCAATTAACTTTTAGTCTATTCTTCATCCAATTTACGACTTACGATTTACGATTTACGAGGACTCATTTTTCAATCGTAAATCGTAATCCGTAAATTGAATTCCCTTCTCAACCTTTCCATCACTTTCCTGTTACACCTCCAAACTTGAAAATCATGTTTGGACTATTTAAAAGTGACCCTACCAAAAAATTAAAAAAGCAATACAATTTGCTCCTTGAAGAAGCACGGGACATTCAACGTTCCGGTGATTTAAAAGCCTATGCTCGCAAACTGGAGGAGGCAGAATCGGTTTGGTCACAAATCGAAAAATTAAGAAGCAATGGACAATAAGAATTACGTTTTGGTAGGAGGAAGTACGGGAATAGGATTCAGTCTCGCTAAAAAACTCAGTGAAAATGGCCACCAGGTAACAGTTTTCTCCAGACATAAAGGTGATCTGGATGTTTTGAAGGGTGTGAAACATGTGCCATTTGATGTTCAAAAAGACGAACTTCCTGCAGATCAAATTCCTGATGAACTTCAAGGATTTGCATATCTACCCGGAAGTATTAATCTCAAACCTTTCAGGAGTCTGAAAGCAGAAGACTTCAGAACGGACTTCGAAATAAATGTCCTGGGTGCCGTCAAATCATTATCAAAAGTTGAAAAATCACTTCGAAAGAATCCTGGCAGTTCCATCATTCTATTCTCTACGGTAGCCGTAGGACAGGGAATGCCCTATCACAGTTCGGTTGCAGCTTCCAAGGGTGCCATCGAAGGAATGGTCAGATCGCTGGCGGCTGAATGGGCGCCGGTAGTCAGAGTAAATGCAATCGCACCTTCCTTGACAGATACTCCGCTTGCATCCAGACTGTTGTCAACTGAAGAAAGACGTGAACAATCTGCAGAAAGACATCCTTTAAAAAGGGTTGGTTCACCAGATGACATCGCAGCCATGGCTTCCTTTTTATTATCGGAAGAAAGCTCCTGGATCTCAGGTCAAATAATAGGAGTTGATGGAGGAATGGCTGCTCTAAGAATTTAATAACTATGCCAGGGGCCCTAAATATTCTTTGGTTTAAAAGGGATCTGAGATTAACAGACCATGCACCTTTAAAGAAGGCATTAGAAAATAATCATCCATTACTCCTCGTCTATTTCTTTGAACCCTCTCTTATCGAGGCTCCTCAAAGTGATGTTCGCCATTGGCGATTTGTGTTTGAATCCATCCTTGAAATCAATACCATTTTAAAAAAATACGGGACTAAACTCTGGATGATCCACGGAGAAGTCTTGCCGGTTTTTGAAATGTTGAATGACCATTTTCAAATCCATAATATATATTCCCACCAGGAAACCGGTTTGAAAGTAACCTTTGATCGTGATAAGGCAGTAAAAGACTTTTGTAGTAAAAATGGAATCAACTGGGAAGAATTTCAGAGCAATGGCGTTTGGAGAGGATTAAAAAATCGCAAAAGTTGGAGAAAAGACTGGTACGGATTTATGAATGCTCCTACTGATGACCCTGATTTAAGTTCCTTAAAAGCAGGACCGGATTTGAACTCCCTTCTTTCTAAAAAAGAATTAAACATCCCCGAAATATTTAAAAAAAGAAATCCTGTTTTTCAACCGGGTGGTGCCGAGCCCGGCAAAAAGTATTTGCATTCTTTCCTGACAGATAGAATAAAAAACTACGCAAGAACCATTTCCAAACCGGAAGAGAGTCGGAAAGGCTGCAGCAGATTGTCTCCCTATATTGCCTGGGGCAATCTTTCTATTCGACAAGTGTATCAAGCTCAAAAAGTTGCGGCTTTAAAAAGTCCTTACAAAAGACAATTTGCAGCTTTTGCATCGAGATTACGATGGCAAAGTCATTTCATCCAAAAATTCGAAATGGAAGACCGGATGGAATTTGAAAACATCAATCCCGGTTACAACAGCCTTGAAAAAGATAATAATCCGGAATGGATACAAGCCTGGAAAGATGGAAAAACAGGATATCCTCTGGTCGATGCGTGTATGCGGTGTTTACAAGAAACGGGTTACATCAATTTTAGAATGCGTGCCATGCTTATTTCAGTTTTGACCCATACGCTATGGCAGGATTGGAAAGAAGGAAGTGATTACCTGGCCAGTTTGTTTTTGGATTTTGAACCAGGAATCCACTATCCTCAAGTTCAGATGCAGGCAGGCGTAACCGGAATCAACACCGTAAGGATGTACAATCCGGTGAAACAATCGCAGGATCATGATCCGCAAGGATTTTTTATAAAAAAATGGGTTCCCGAATTGAAAGACCTTCCTCGGGAATTCATACATACGCCCTGGAAGATGACAGCAATGGAAGAGGCCATGTATGGTTTTAAATTAGGAAAGGACTACCCTGGTCCTTTGGTGGATTTGGAAACCGGCATGCGGAAAGCCAGAAAACTGATTTGGGCACACAGGGAAGACCAAACGGTTCAAAAAGAAAATAAACGAATCCTGGAAAAGCATACCCTTCCGGGAAAAAGAAACGCATAATTATGATAGCAGGAATCGATTACGGATCAAAACTGGCAGGCACTACTTATGTTGCTTATGACCAAAATGGTCAGATACATTTGACCGGAGTGGAGAAGAAAAAAGATGCCGATTTGTGGCTTCAAAACCTGATACCGGAATTAAAGCCTGAGTACATTTTTATGGATGCACCACTTTCATTACCTGGAGTGTATTCAGGTGATGGAGAAGATTATTTTTATAGAAAGGCTGATCGCGATTGTATGGCCATGTCACCCATGTTTTTAGGAGGGCTCACCGCACGAGCGATGAGGTTAAAGGCCTTTTTTAAAAAAATAGACTTAAAAATCTTTGAAACCTATCCTGCCAGAGTGGTCGATACCCAACCCGGACTTCCAGACTTGTACCGCAAAAAAGACAAAAATGCCCTTCAGCCATTTGTAGAAAAATTGGAAAAGTTACTGCCTTATGATTTTGCAAAGCGTCCTGAAACCTGGCATGAAGCTGATGCAATTTTAGCTTGGCTTTCCGGATTCAGATATGCGATGGGAAAGGCACTTTCCTTTGGTGATGAAAAGGAAGGTTTGATATGGGTATGATAAAAAAGGAAAACCTCCCGGAAAAAATTTGCCCGATCTGCAAAAGACCTTTTAAATGGCGCAAAAAATGGGAAAAGAACTGGGAAGAGGTCATTTACTGCAGCAAATCCTGTCGAAGTAAAAAGCAAAATCCAACATGAAAAAACTCAGACTGATCCTTGGAGATCAATTGAATATCCGTCATTCCTGGTTTGAAGAGGATAGAAAGGACGTAATCTATTGCATCTTTGAAATGCGACAGGAAACCGATTACGTAGCCCATCATATTCAAAAAGTAGTTGCCTTTTTTGAAGCCATGAGGACTTTTTCCAAAAAGCTACAAAAAGAGAAATTTGAGGTCATTTACTACACGCTTGATGACCAAAAAAATAAGCAGGATTTGAGTAAAAATCTAATGCAACTCATCCAGGAAAATGATATTAAAAAATTCGAATATCAACTTCCGGACGAATACCGACTGGATTGTCAATTGGTCAATTTTTGTAAAGAACTTGATATCGAATCCGAGTCATTCGATACCGAACATTTTTATACCAAAAGGGAGGAACTGAAGGAATTTTTCAAAGGTTCCAAACAGCTTTTGATGGAACGGTTTTACCGACACATGCGCGTAAAACATGATATTCTAATGGATGGCAAAGATCCTGTCGGTGGTCAATGGAATTTTGACAAAGAAAACAGGAAAAAGATACCGGCAAAGCATGTTCCGCCAAGTCCTAAGATTTGGTCAAAAGATGTTAAAGACCTTGTGGAATTGATCAAAAATCAGAATATTAAAACCATCGGAAATATTCAGGAAGATGATTTTATCTGGCCAACGAGTCGTGAAGAATCGCTGGATCTTTTGGATTTCTTCCTGGAAAACTGCCTGAAACATTTTGGAGATTTTCAGGATGCCATGACGCCTCAATTTTGGTCACTATATCATTCAAGATTATCCTTCGCCATGAATGTGAAGCTGATCGGACCCGATGAGGTGATAAAAAAGACCATTGAAAAATGGCGGGAAAATTCTGATAAAGTAAAAATTTCTTCAGTCGAAGGTTTTGTTCGTCAAATCTTGGGATGGAGGGAATACATGCGCGGAATATACTGGGCCAAAATGCCGGCTTATGCGATTGAAAACTTCTTTGAGCACGACCGCAAACTGCCTTCCTGGTATTGGACCGGAAAAACAAAAATGAAGTGTTTACAGCATGCGATCGGTCAGTCCCTCAATTACGCCTATGCACATCATATACAGCGTCTGATGGTAACGGGAAACTTTGCCTTATTGGCCGGTGTGGACCCCAATGAAGTCGATGAGTGGTACCTGGGAATTTACATCGACGCCATTGAGTGGGTGGAGATAACCAATACCAGGGGCATGAGCCAATACGCTGATGGAGGTTTGGTGGGTTCAAAACCCTATGTTGCATCTGCCAACTATATGCATAAGATGAGTCATTATTGCAGTAATTGTTTTTATGACCATAAAGAAAAGGTTGGAGATAAAGCTTGTCCCTTAAATTCTTTGTATTGGCATTTTATGAACCGGCATCAGGAAAAGCTTGAAAATAATCCCCGCATAGGAATGGTTTACAGAACCTGGAACAAAATGGATGAGGAAACTAAAAGTAATTATTTACAAAAAGCTGAAGATTATTTAAAAAATATAGAAAACTTATAATTTTCACGCATCTAACTTTTAGGTATAATACTTATTAAAATTTTTCGCTTTTTGAAAAATTAATGTTTTATTTGTGCCACCAAAAGAAAATAAGAATATTACCATAGTTCATTGGAAGGTTTCCGCAATTTGCGGGACCTTTTTTCTTTTTTAGCCCAAAACGAAAAAACCCTGTCCCAGAGAATTGGAACAGGGTACAATCGGTTTTTGGGATAACCCCAAATAATGAGCTAAAGGTAATTGTTATTTATAAAATTTTGGAAACCAGGTTTTTAATTTATTTGCCTTCTCCCCTCCTATTTTTCGTTTTCCAATTGTCTTTTATCTATCCAGGCCTAATATTAAAGGTTCAGACCTTTGATTCTAACACAATAAACCGGTAATTTGCATGTCATTTAAAAAGCAAACTAATCCGACATCCCCTTTTATGAAAAGGTTTCTAATTGTACCCCAAATTTTAATTTTATCGGTTGTCCTTTCTTATGGCCAAATGTGGGATCCTGAATTACAAGATACCCTGTATGGAAATGAATGGATCGACTTTGATAATCCGGACGCTTATCTAAAAATTCCTGTCGCAGAAAATGGCATTTTCAAAATACCTTTTGACAAATTACCGGTAGCGGCTCAAAATACTGCCGGAGCAAATTTCCAGTTATTTGCTTATGGAAAAGAAGTTCCAATTTATGCGAGTACCAATGGAAATTTAGGTGCCAACGATTACCTGCAGTTTTGGGGAGAAAAGAATTTGTATCAATTAGAAAAACACCTCTTCAGATCAGATGATCGAATCCTAAATCCTTATTATTCTAACTTTACGGATACAGCAGCCTATTTCCTCACCTGGAAAAATCAACCGGCAGGTTTACAATGGAATGAAATAAACAATAATATCATTTCTCCCCCTTCTCCACAGCCTTTTTATACTGTAAAAAAGACCTTAAGCCTGCCAGAAGGTTCAGTAAGATTTGGTGATTATATCGGTGGACATTTGATTGAAGATTCACAGTTTGATTTGGAGGGTTTTGGCTCTACCTTTATTCAATCAAGGACTTACAATATTGATGCTTCTGAATATCAAAACTCAGGTGGAGATGCCACCCTTATTATAAGTTATGCCACCTCGTACAATGTGATGCATAATTTTGAAATCTATATAAACGACAACCTGGTTAAAAAGGATTCTGTATTTGGATTTAAGGTGTTTACAGACACATTTACGATAAATCAAAACCAGATATCAGGAGATGTCAATCTACGTTTACAAGGCACCGCCGCTGGCAATGATAGACTAAGTCTGATTTATGCTGACCTAATTTATCCAAGAACCTTCACCTTCGATGGCGAAAGCAGCCTTATTTTACCCATAAGCTCTTCTGCAAATGAAAGATATTATGAACTTACCGGAATGGATGCCACGGGCGGCCAGGTTCAGGTATGGAATAGAGCTGACCGCACTTTTATTCGTGCACACGTAGAAAATGGAGTCGTTAAATTTCTAATTCCTACCCAACAAAACCCTACTGAATTAATCGTTTTTAATACCGATACGGGAGTTCGAGAGGTGTCAAATACTCGTCAATATTCCTTTATCAATTATAATGAAAAACAAGGCGACTTTATCTTTATTAGTCACAAAAAATTCATCAACAGCCCCGGAAATGAATTGACCAATTATGCGAACTATAGGGCAAGTAATGAAGGTGGAAATTTTGATCCGATCATTGTTGACATTGACCAATTGTACCAACAGTTTGGTTATGGAATTGAAAGAAATCCAATATGCGTGAGGAATTTCCTTCATTTTGCTGAGAAAAACTGGCGAAAAGAATTGCAAAATTTACTCCTGGTAGGCAAACCAAGAGAATACTTGTTTATACGTACAGAAGCAGATGTTACAGCTGCCATTGATGAGACCTTTTATGTGCCAACCTTTGGATACAATGCCTCAGATCTTTTATTGGCAACTGATAATTATACCTACGTTCCAATTGTTCCGCTTGGAAGACTTGCAGTTAGAGAACCTTCAGAATTGGGCAATTACCTCAAAAAGGTTAAAGATTATGAAACCCTTCAAAGGGATTTTCAAAATACCATCGATAGCAAGGAGTGGACGAAGCGGGTGGTGCATTTGAGCGGTGGAGGTGGTGCAAGTGAAAGAGCATCCATTAAGTCTTTAATGAATATTATGGAAAGTTATATTGAAACAGGTAAAATGTTTGCTGATGTAACTACCTATTATAAAATTTCAGACGAACCCATACAAAAATCTCAAACGGAAGGATTAAAAGAGCTAATTGAAACAGGAATATCTATTATTACATTTTTTGGTCATTCCAATCCAAATGTTTTGGATTTCAATTTTGATGATCCTTACAGTTACAATAATTATAGAAAATATCCTATGCTAATTTCCAATGGATGTTTTTCAGGAAATTGTGCCACTGAAGTTTCAGGAATCGGAGAAAGGTTTATTTCAGCTGAGGACAAAGGAGCAATTGGGTATTATGCTTCATCCGGGTTTGGTTTTACGGGAGCATTGTTTGAACTTGGTTCTGAGTTTTATAAAAAACAAACCGGTGAATATTATGGGAATTCCATTGGACAAATTCTTTCTTCCTGTATAGATGAACTTCAATTTAAACAAAGTATTAGCCTCCAATCCCTTCTACAACAAACAATATTTCAAGGAGATCCTTCCATCAAAATTCATGCATTCCCTGGACCAGATTATGTTGTAGACAGAGAATCTGTAAAACTAGATCCCCCATTCCTAAATACGGAACTAGATAGTTTTGAAGTTAGTTTTGATTTAGTTAATCTCGGTATGACTTTACCAGACACAAATTTCTTAATTTCTATTAAACACGAATATCCAGATGGTTCAGTTAAACTTTTAAAAGAGGAAAGAATAGACGCACCTAATAATAGGTCTTCCTATTCTTTTACTGTTCCATTAATTGGAGGCGAACAAATAATTGGTCAAAACAGAATTCTAATATCAATTGATAATGGGAATGAGATAACGGAATTACCACAAGGTGCAGAATCTAATAACGACCTTGCTGATATTAAAGGAATTAAAGGTTTACCTGTTTATATCGTTTCAAATGATGTTATTCCATTGCAGCCTTCAAAATTTGCAATGACCGAAAAAGCCAGACCAACCCTTATGGCCAGTACGATTAGTTTCTTTCCTGAAACGCAAAATTTTATTTTCGAAATTGATACCACTCGACAGTTTAATTCAAATTGGAAATCACATGAGAAAATACAAAGTAAAGGAGGTCTAATTAAATGGAATCCAAATGTCCAGTTTGAGTCAGGAAAAGTATACTATTGGAGGGTTAGCCCCGATAGTTCATCCGTTTCTGGCGGATTAAGATGGCAGGAAAGTTCATTCTTGATTTCCAATGAAAACGGTTGGAATCAATCACATTATCAACAATTTGAACAGGATGATTTTGAATACTTAGAAGTAGATTCAAGCAGTAAAAAATTAAGTTTTCAACAATACCCGCGAGATGTAAAACTTAGAAATACCGTTTACTTATATCCTAGCAGGTACCCAAAAATTTATTTGGACAATAGAGACATTGTTACATTTAATGGCAGTTTTACTAATTATTTCAAATCTGGATTATTCATTTGTGTTTTGGATACAATTGCTTGTGAGCCAATAATAAATACCGGCAGTGGACTATATGGAAATGAAATAAATGGAGCTAATGCCAATTGGAAAGCCTTTCCTTTTTTCACTGATTCTCCAGAACAAAGAGAAGAAGTAGTCGACTTTCTTGAAAACATAGTACCTAGTGGATATTATGTTGGAATTATGACCATACAAAATGACACTTCAACCTCTTATTATCCCGAAGATTGGCAAAGTGACTCATTGATATATGGAAGAAGTATTTTTAACGTATTGGAAAATCAGGGCGCCTCTTTAGTAAGGCAATTAGAAAATATCGGCTCCACCCCTTACACAATTTTTTATAAAAAAAATGATCCTAACTGGCCCGTACAGGAAACAATTGGAGTCCAGGCAGATGGATTTTTAGACCAGAATACTGTCATTTATGCTTTAAGAGATACAGGTTCCCTTATTTCAGTACCGATTGGTCCTTCTCTGGAATGGAATACCTTAAAATGGGACATTGCGCAAGTTGATACGAGTGGCTATGATAAATATAGTATGGACCTATATGGATTGAGACCTGATAAAACGGATACTTTAATTATTTCCAATTTAAGTCCGGGTGATTATAACATTTCAACTATTTCAGCCGATAAATACCCTTTTTTAAGATTAGAATATAATGCAGGAGATTCGCTGTTAAGAACTCCGGCTCAATTAGAATACTTGCGGGTTGGATTTAAACCATATCCTGATTTAGCTATATCTGCTCAGGAATTTCAAAATTTAAGTAAGGACAGTCTTCAACAAGGAGATCCATTTCATTGGGATCTTGCTGTTGAAAACATTAGCAAAAGTCCAATTGATAGTTTTGTAATTCGCTACCAGGTAACAGATGAAAAAAACAATTCATGGGTGGTTGAAAAAATAGTAAAAGATGGAATCCTTGGATTTGATTCTATTCATTCTCACATTCAACTTACTACAGACACCCTTCACGGATTTTATAATATTGCTTTAAATATTAATCCAAACAAGAATCCACTAGAATATACTTTCATTAATAACTTTGGACAAATCCAGACTATAATTTTTAAAGACCAGGAAAACCCCCTACTCGATGTAACATTCGACGGTGAAAGAATCTTCGACGGATACCTGATTTCTGCAAAACCTGAAATCAGTATGGTGCTCAGAGACAATAACCCATTTGCACTTTTGAATGATCCAAAATTGATTCAGGTTGAAATCAAATCTCCTTCAGACGCAAACTATCAAATAATTGATGCGACGGATCCTGCCTTGGAATTTATTCCGGCAGAAGACCCTGAAAAGGCAAACCTGGCACAATTGATTTACCGCCCGGAATTCGTGGAAGACGGCATCTACCAAATGCGTGTGAAAGCTCAAGACAGATCCGGCAATAAATCAGGAGTGTACGATTATGAAGTATCTTTTGAAGTGGTCACAGAAACGACTTTGTCTCATCTGGTCAATTATCCCAATCCATTTACTACTAGCACCCGATTCTCGTACACCCTTACAGGCAGTGAACCGGTCATGGACTATAAAATACAGGTGCTTTCTGTGAGCGGAAGAATTGTAAGGGAATTAACCGCATCTGACCTTGGAATTCTGATGCCGGGAACCAGATTGACAGATGGTGCCTGGGACGGTACAGATACTTATGGTTCGCCACTTGCGAAAGGAGTTTACCTGTATAGAGTTTTTCTACCTGAAAAGGATGGAGAAACCATTGAAAGGCGTCAATCTCAGTTGGATTCCTACTTTAAAAATGAATTTGGAAAAATGGTCATTCTCCGATAAGTGATAAATAAAAGGATTTAAACTCCTCAGCATCAAGATAAACATTGTCAAAAATCGAATTGTGAAAATTGATGCTGAGGGGAACCTTGAATGGTAAGCCCTTTTGAATATTTTGAAATTGATTCCAGCACTCCCCTACCCTACCCATCAATTCATCCTTGTAATTTCCCTTTTGATCATAACCCGCCATTCTCAACAAGGCAATATCCATCATTATCATGGGTCTGGAATGAAACCTGTATGCTCTTTCTTCTTTAAAATGGTACAATTGAAACGGAAATGCAGTACCGGCTCTGTACCCAATTCTGTCATTGAATCCCATTGAACAATCTTCTCCTATCTGATTCTGCTCGATGATAATGGGAGTTTCAGGAAATTTCCATCTTAAAAAATGGGTACGGCATTTCTCAATCTTTACATCGAAAGTTTGCTCTAATCCTTGCTTTTCCTTTTGAAATAATGCCTCATTTTCAGAGGCAAAATAGCTTGGATGATAGGCAATGGTATAGTTGCGCTCAATTCCTAGCTTTATTTTCTCTTTTACTTCCTTTTCGTTTATTGAAAAAAAAGCTTCCATCCCTTTCAAACTTCCTCCATTTAAAATAAAAAGGTCCTTAATTGTCCCGTCATCTTTACTCAGTAACCATTGAAATGTATCATAAGGATCTTTTTTTGAAATAAAAATTTGGTTCAGCGTTCTTTTAAATATCCTTAAGTTCCTTTGTATTAAAAGACTGTGCATCAAGACCTTAAACGTCTTCCATCTGTTCCCATACTTTTTTATCATATCTAAATCATGAGAAAGATGAAGGACGGGATCTATTTCGTTTAGCTTTACATTCAAGCCATCAAACAGCCCAAAGATCAAAAGGTCAAGAACGGGAATATTTTCCAATCCATTTTTTACCAGGAAGTGTTCATGGCTTGGAAATCGGTCGTGAGCATCGACTTTTATATTAGTTGACCACTCTTCGACCCTTGACCAATAGAAAAACATGGATTCGAAGGGATCAAATTCATTAACTCCTTTCCTAAAAGCTAGGTTTTGAGCGTTTTGTGTCGTGAAAACCGGAAGTGAAAAATTTTGAAAAGACACTTTTCCTTGTGGGTATTCCAAATCTTCAACTTCGGCATTGTCGAAGTAATGACTGAAATTTTTAAAAGAGATTAGGGTTTCAGAGTTTGCTGAAAGAGATAAACTGGTATAGCCTTTCTCTTTTTCAGGATGACAGGCAAAATTTACCTGACCTATTAAAAGCGGATGCTTGGCCAATTGGTCCAGTACATAAAGGAACCTTGGATTTTTATAAAAATATGAATGAATGATTATCTCCTGCATCTCTGGCAAAATATTTTAGATATTTGACCTCTCTAGTTTTTTAGTAATTTTTATTGGGTGAAATTACATTTTAAATCGCCATATCTCAGGCATATAGCCACACTATTGAGCGGAACTGCTTTAGCTCAGGCTATTTTGGTTCTGGCGCTCCCTTTTTTAACCCGCCTTTTTACTCCGGATGATTTTGGCTTGTATGGCATATTCGTCGCAATAAGTTCCGTTTTAGGGATGGTTATCAATGGAAGATTTGAAATTGCAATTCTGCTTCCGAAGGAAGAAGAGGAGGCAAAATCGGTCTATTCCATTAGCTTGATTACCTGTTTTATTCTCTGTTTAGTTTTTGGAATAATTGGAACCTTGTTTACCCTGCTATTCTTTCGTGAATATTTGGATTTACTGGTTTGGGTCTTTCTTGCAATTTTCTTCCAAGGATTACTTCAACCCTCTCAAAGGTGGTTGTTAAAGGAAAACGATTTTAAAAAACTTACCATTTCAAGGGTTGCAGGTAGTTTAATCACAGTGGGACTTAGTGTTATGCTCGCTTTTATGGGATTCGAATTTAAAGGCCTGGTGTTGGGGAAAATTGCAGGTTTGGTAACGGAGGGCTTGGTTTCGGGAGCCTTTCATCGTTTGGGTTTTATCCATTACGGTTTCAATAGGGAGACATTTTCAAAATATAACGGCTTTTTAAAATTTAGTTCTCTTGAATCCCTGGTCAACAACGGATTCAAGCAACTGCCGGTAATAGTCCTGGGAAGCTGGTTCAATGAAGCCTTGGCCGGATTCTTCACATTGGCTATGAATGCCATCTCAAGACCTTCCGGTATGCTTAGTCAGGCAGTCGGTCAGGTATTTTTTACACGGGCAGCGAAGATGGCGGGCAATGATTTGGAGACTTTCTTTCTTAAAAATCTGCGTTTCAGCTTTTTGATAGGTTTCATCCCTTCTCTAATTATAGTTTTTTGGGGTCCTACCCTATTCTCTTTTGTTTTTGGTGCTCAATGGTCGGAGGCTGGTCTTTATGCGCAGTGGTTGATGCCTTTTGTATTTGTTACCTTTTTAAAGTCGCCGGTTTCGAGCATTATAGATTTAAAAAACAAGATGCACAAAAACCTGCTTTTCGAGTTGGGATTTCTTTTAAATACAGTTTTGAGTTTCTGGATAGGCATTGTGTTGGATGATGGACTCCTGGGGGTGATCTTATTTAGTTGCTTCAATTCAATTCTAGGACTTATTCAGTTGTGGACTTTCTACAAATGGTCCAAACTTAAATCAGCATTTCAGTAAATACTGAAAAAAGTATTTCAATTGCAGTTTCTTTATTTCAGTATTTAAGTTTTTCCTCATTTCTGCTTTTACAGGTTTACTTATCAGGTCGAGATTTAAATTTTTTTGATGGTACCTACAGTTTATTTCAGTAAATACTGAAATCTGTATCGATTCGTTCCAGAATTTTATCACATTTCATTTATAGAAGCTCAATATTCAAAATTTGGCCATTTAAATCGATTTTAAGGCGTCATTTGGTTGGCGAATGTCATATGAGTCGATTTTTACTTGAAACTCCCTGGAGGCTTCTGAACGAATTTTGAAATATCAGGCGTTATCATTAAAAAAGTAAATACTTAAATGCTTAAAACATTATTTCAGTATTACTGTATAGCTGTATTAATTTAAATACTTTTTTACTCTTTTAAGTAGTTTCTGTATTTACATGTTTACTTTTTTATATATTTGCTGAATAATTTAAAACATTATTTCAGTATTTACTTTTATCTGTATGAAAATAGGAATTTCTAATTTGAAAGGAGGGGTAGGGAAGACCACTATTTCACAAAATTTGGCAGTAGGTCTTGCTCATGTCGGATACAAAGTCTGTATAGTTGATACCGACCGAAATCAAAATTCAATAGCCTGGGTAGGAGAAAGGGATAGCTCTTTGCCAAATATTCTTGCAGTGGGAATTACTGATCCTAAGGCCTTGAATAAAATGATCGATCAATTGGATAATGATCACGATTTCATAATAATTGATGGTACACCATCTTTGGGTGAAATGACAACGAGGGTAATTCTCGCATCAGATTTGTTGGTGATTCCTATTTTACCAAGTGGCCATGATATCCGATCCATGCAGCTCTTTTTTGAACGATATGAACAGGCAAAAGAATTCCGCGAAAATATCCCCGCCTATTTCTTTATCAATCAATATTCTGAGAATATCAAGTTGCACCAAAGTACCAAAGAGTTGTTGAATGATTTTGGGATTGGCATGTTGGAGACGAAATTCAATCGAAGGGTAGCCTATGCCGAAACTTCCATCACCGGCCAGGGCGTTTATGAATACTCAGATGATAAGGCAAAAGGGGAAGTGGTTGCACTTACCCAGGAGATTTTAGCCATTGCCAAAGAACTTGGCTACCTATAATATATGTATAACCGAAAAATGAAAAAATATGGCAAAGCAGTTTGATCTATCAGGCCTGAAAAAGACACCGGTTAAAAAAACACCTCAGCCTAAAATCGATAAGGTGGTCGAGGCCATTCATAAAGAAGAAGAAAAAGCAATAAAAAGAGCGGAGAAAAAGATTGAACCCGTCTATGAAGACGAGGAGGATAAAGAACCCTTAAAGAGAGTAACGCTGGATCTTCCTGCATCTTTACATACTAAACTGAAATTGCGGGCAGTACATGACGAGACAA
This sequence comes from Saprospiraceae bacterium, assembly GCA_041392845.1. GTDB lineage: Bacteria > Bacteroidota > Bacteroidia > Chitinophagales > Saprospiraceae > JAGQWW01. Next base: position 45,638 of record JAWKLG010000026.1, read on the forward strand.
CCATCAGGAATTTCGTAATCGAATTATTGGAGGCTGCTTTGGATTGATAAGACATCCATTTATTCCAATAGGGCAGTGGTAATTAGGTTTTAAAATGAATCTAATTACCACTTTTCATTTTAAGAAACTCTGGTTTGGGGAGTTTGGCTATTCGCTATTCGGCGTTCGCTTTCCGACTCAATCCGTAAACCGTGTTCTCAAAACTACTTAATATTCGATATACCTCTTGAAAATACAAAAAGCTAGGAATCGAGCGAAGTGATATTTATTAAAAGCTAGGAAATGAGAGATAAATTCTTTCGACATTTACCATTTGCCTGAAAAGCTACAATTAGAGAAAAAGACTGCTTTCTAAGGAGCAGAATAATACATTAAGAAGCTGATATTCAAATAATTGTCTTTTAATACTTGCTTAAAAGCTAGGAAAGGAGCAAATAATCATCTAAAAGCTACAAAAAGCAAGGATTTAAAGATAAATGCTATGGATCGAGCGCTTGTAATTACTTAATGCTAGTATTTGAGCGTGCGTTCTTTACATGAAAGTTGCTCTATAACTAGCTGTTATCCAAATATATGTCTTTGAAATGCAACTAAAACAGCAAACAATTATGTTAATTCTAAATGTGTTGGCGGAAATTCCATACTTTTCAATTGTTTCGTTTTCGTTTTCTTTCAGTTTCACGACTCAAAAACCAAATTGTTTCAAAACAAACGATTCTAAGCATTAAAAGACGTGTTTTTATTTATAGATTTATATGATCTTTTTTAGAGAACCGTAAGAGCCAATGGATTAAAGGCTTAGCCAATATTAAAAGCTATGGATTAAGCACGTAATGCTAGGAAAAAAGCGCTAAAAGGCTAGGTTTTGAGCGTAAAAACGAGTTAAATCACTACCATTCGAGCGCTAAAAGCTACTTTCTTTCTCTTTTCCTAGCTTTTCGACTTTTAAGCCTACTTTTATTCTCTACATTTGCCACCATGCAAACAGACATCAAACAACCGGTAAGAAGAAGGGACCCAAATAATCCCCTTACAGTTCAGTCGAATGAACTGATTCATGCTAAGTACGAAATGACAGCCCTGCAGAAAAAAATCCTGCTCATGCTCATTTCAAAAATCCAACCGGATGATATTGATTTCAAACCCTACCGCATTCGTGCCAGAGATTTCCTGGAAGCTGCAGAGTTGAAGAGCACCCAAATCTACGGAAAACTCAAAATAGCAACCGAAGGAATGCTGAGCAAAGTTTTCCATATCAAGAAACCTACCGGGATGTTACAAATAACCATCCTTTCAAGTGCTGAATATTTTGAGGGTAGGGGAGTTATGGAATTGTGCTTTGACCCCAAATTGAAGCCCTATCTTTTGCAATTGAGGGAGCAATTTACCATCGTACCATTAAAACAGGTACTTGGCCTCCGTTCGGTTTATGCCATCCGGATTTATGAAATGCTTCAGCAATTTAAAAATACCGGATTTTTTATATCAAAAGTTGATGACCTAAAATACAAACTCAATCTGGAAGGAAAATACAAGAGTTATAATCTTTTTAAAAAGAATGTAATTCTTCAAGCTCAAAAAGAACTGAGTACCACAGACATGGCATTTTCTTTTGAAGAGATAAAAGAAGGTCGAAAAATTGAGCGGATTAAATTCAAACTGGTTCCACCTAAAGACATGGAGCTTAGTCGTGAACAAATCCAAATGCAGGCAAAACTGATCAACGACCTTGGATTAACAGAGGCACAATCCAAAAAGATAGTGGCCAAAGTGAGCCCAAAGGAGATTCACAAAACAGTTTTTGATGTAAAATCAACGGCGAGGGCAGGTAGAATCCAAACCAATATCGCGGCCTACGCTTTTGGAGTATTTACTGCCAAATATGATTTGTAATTGCGAGTCTGCCCGAAAACCACTTTATGAATAAGTCTCTATTTATTGCTGCTACCTTTTTATTCTTTTGTCATATTTCCTTATTTGCGCAGCACATCAATCTGAACAATCAAAGTCCGGTCACCCATATGTTGGATCGTTGGGCCATCAAATATGGAGTGAACGAAGATATGCACATTAACCTGAGACCAAATCTTCGATCTGAAGCAGTAGTCCAGGCAAAAAAACTCCTTGAAAAGATTCCTTTTTATTGTCGGGTAGAGATTTGGAAGACATTCAATACGTCTTTGACGACAACAATGAATGGCTGGCTTACGATGGATTATCCCAAACGCTTGCAGGAAAGCAATTTGATGGTAGTATGGCCATAAAAAGTCGACAAAGTCGCTATTACCGTGAGAGTAAAAGGCCAATTTTTGGAACATTTTACAAATCTCCTGCAAACCTTTTTGAAGTAAACCAAAAGGATTTTTTCCTAAGAGTGAATCCTATGTTTAATGGTCAATTGGCACAGGGTAGGGAGAGGACTCTGATTTATTCCTGAACCAGCGTGGCCTGGAAATGAGAGGATTGGATGACCGGGTTTTTGTTTATTTCAACATATTAGAGTCTCAAGCTGCCTTTCCTTCCTTTATCGATAACTTCGAAAAAAATTCAACTCCATTCCCGGTGCCGGCAATCCGAAACCTTACAATAGCTCTATTTTCAATATCAGTAATGGGTATGATTTTTTTACGGCGCAGGCTTATTTAGGATTCAACCTTACCAGACATTTGGGTGTTCAGTTTGGACATGGCAAACATTTCATTGGAAATGGTTACAGGTCTTTATTGTTATCCGACTTTGCAAACAATTATTATTTTCTCAAATTGAATTGGCGGGTGGGTAACTTCCATCTGCAAAATATTTTCGCTGAACTCCATTCTGAAAAAACTACTGGTGAACGAAATTATGCCAGAAAATACATGGCAGGGCATGTTCTTGAGTTATAATGTTAATAAAAACCTGAATTTTAGTTTTTACGAAACCGTCATTTTCAGCAGGAACAATCAACTGGAACTCCAATATTTGAATCCCCTAATTTTGTACCGTACTGTCGAATTTTTCATTGGTAGCCAGGACAACATCTTAATCGGTCTTGATGGCCACTGGAATTTTTTAAACAGATTTCAACTGTATGGTCAATGGATGTTTGATGAATTTAAATTTGATGAGTTGACAGCCAATACCGGCTGGTGGGCCAATAAATTTGGCTGGCAATTGGGTCTTAAATACATGGATGTATTGGGAGTAGATCATTTGGATTTGCAACTTGAAATGAATCAGGTTAGACCTTACACTTATTCTCACAGGGACAGTGCTGCCAATTACAGTCATTTCAGACAATCTATGGCACATCCTTTGGGTGCGAATTTTAGAGAACAAATTGCAATTTTAAATTATCGCCCGACTCAAAAATGGTCTTTCCAACTAAGTTACTTTCATATATTGATGGGGGAGGATAGCAGAAACTCTAATTGGGGAACCAACATCAATCTTCCAAATGTAGAAAGGGAAATGGACTATGGAAATGAAATAGGACAGGGTATTAAAACAAACGTTGATATCCTTGGGGCACGCGCCAGTTTTACATTGTTTCACAACTGCAACCTTGACTTGCAATTCTATCAAAGAATGAAGCAAAGTGAACAACCAGATCTTTCCTTTACAAATACTTATATCGGAGGAGGAATTAGACTGAATACTGCGGTCTTGTGATATGAATTATTAAAAATTGTAATCCACAAGTATTTGAATGTAAGTAAAATATACTTTACTTTACATTAACATGTAGGTTTAAAATAAGTCAGGATGAAGAAATTGTTTCTTGTGATCACCGCGGTGATCCTTACTCAGGCGGCATTTTCAATTTGTGCCATTAACATATTACAAAACGACCTGCCGGGTGGAGCCTTTTGGCAATCTTATACAGATTATACAGTTATTGTTTCTCTATCCAACACTTCCGGTGGAGGCGATCCAGATGGGTTCAATGATTCGGATTTTACGATTTCCTGTAATGGTTCACTTGCAGCCTGCAATACTTTGAGTTTTACCATAGTTTCCATAACTGCAGACCACAACTCTGGATATTTGGGTTTTTCAGTTCGGCAAAATTCCGAGTGTTCCTCCGGGCGTGAACCCAAATATAAGTATTGTAGTGACTATAAGTCCTTCAGCTCCTTACACAGCCTGTACCAACACAGCCTCCAAAACATTTATGGTTCAATTCTTACCGGTTGAATACGTTTCGTTTGATGCAAAATTGGATGATACTGGAGCATTGCTGAACTGGGTTACTGCATCAGAATCGGACAATGAAGCTTTTATTATTGAGCGATCTTTTGATGGAAAACACTTTGATTCAAATAGGAAAAGTAGCCGGAGCTGGAACAACTCAAACCATTCAGAATTATGAATTTAAGGATGTGACCGTTAGAGAGCATTAAAGAACCCGGTCGCTTATTACAGGCTTAAACAAATGGATTTCGATGGGTCTTTCGAATATTCAAAAACCATAAGTCTTTTACTTTCAAATAAAGAAAAATATCGAATAGAGCAACTTCGAATGTCAGGTGATATATTATTATTTGACCTCCTCTCTGATTTAGAAGGCAAAGCTATTTTAAGTATTTACAATCTGAATGGAAATCTTTTGCATTCCTCTAACTTCAATTTTAATCGAGGTACCGAACAGGTAACTCAAGAATTAGGAAGCTTATCAGCAGGATTGTATTATTTATCTCTGAACGTGAATGGCCATAATTTAAACTCCAGGTTCGTAAAAGCTGATTAACGGTACAAAAAACAAGCATCTAAATAAAATTTTACAGCCCAGTTTGGTTGTTTCCACGGCATGTATTTTCCAAAGATGGGTTCCGAACCAAAAATGCCTCCTTTTTTACCTATAAAGGAGGCATTTTTATTTTTTAAACCTTCTTCAAAAAATGCCAATTGATGTTCTGCAAAGACGGATTTACGGTAACTTCATGGGCTTTGTTGCAAAGTAAACTCAATTGAAAAAGTCCGGTAAGACAATTGAATCTAAATTCCCCATCCCAGTTTTTCTGATAGTAAGCTCCCGTTTGCCAACTCCCGGGTCTGATTTTATTGAGAAAAATATTAAGTGAATCAAGGGTTTTATCCATCGTTTTTTGGTCATTTATCAAAAGTGAAGCTTCCAAAAATCCTCTCCAGGTATATGCCATTGTATGAGTGAAGGCAAAGCTTTGCCCTGGAAATTCCCAATTATGAATCCATCCGTTTTTTGAATGAGTTGACTGTAGCTCCGAAGTGAGGATTCAATTTTGAAGCTCCTTTGCCGACTCGGAAAAATCGTCCTGCTTCTGCCAAAGCCCACAAGACCAGGTATAATAAGTGGGAGCCATTTTTCCTTGTTCTATAAATTTAAAATCTCCATCAAGCTGATTCAAAATCCAGTCAATCGTATTTTGAATGCCCTTTTCTAATGCTGGGTCAGCATTTTCTTTATAAGAGGCCAACAATCCAAAGAGTATCATCCCTGAATTAAAAACCGAAGATTTTTGACTGCTTACATACAATGCAGGAAACCAACCATTGGGATTCTGAATGTCCAACAACCATTTGAGGCAACGTTCCACTATATTCTTTCAAGTCTTCAAAACCGGAAATCTTACTATAGGTCAAAAGGGTGGGGATAAGGTAACCAGTGGTTTCGGGATAAGCAGGTGACCATCCTTTAATGGGATGCCTGAATCTTGAAAAATAGGCAGATGAGCCCTGTCCTTGATTGATGTCCATGCTTTCACGCAGCCATTGTACCGAAGGCGAAACGGCTTCCAGAAAATCAAAATCATCTGGCTTTTTCATCTCCCGAGCAGGTTTGCAACAATTTTGAAAATTGGATTGCCGTATTTGGTCACTCGATGATAGGAGTCAGTTTTTCCTCCAAATCCTCTCAGGAAATGCTCTACATTTTCAATCATACTACCTTCCAAATCAAAATGGCTAACCTTATCGTGCAAAAAATTAATAGCATGATGAAAGACAGCATAAATGGCAGGACTTGATTTAAAATCCGCATCCTGGCCACTTACCAATGCATGTGCTTCGCTGCCATTCCAGGCAACCAATAATGCGGCATGCGGCTTTTGGTTTTCCTTATCAAATGCAACCCATAATTTTCCGGCATTGTTTTTTTCAAGACTTTTAAAAAGACGTTCTAATATTTCAAATGAAAACGGGGTTTCCAAACCCTGCCTTTTAAATGAAGAGCCGGCTAATTGGTACAAAAGGTTTATGTCTTTGCATTCTTCAATATTAACCAGATCTTCTGCTTTTCTGAGGTCGGTCCTTACAGATTGTTTGAATTGAGACTCAATTTCTTCCAGGGATTGTTGAAGGTCCATTATATAAGTATAGCGGCTGGTCTGCTGAAATCCATTCCAATAAAAAGGCAACCAGGAACCGCTGTTGATATGAAAATGCAGCGCAGTATGAGCTACTACTGGCAGTTGTTCGATTAGGTCATGGTACACTTTCTTTTGAAAGGCAATTCTTCCCGGTTCCTTCAAAGTTTTGTCTGCCGGGTATTTTACAAAGGGGCCATTGTAAGTTATAAATGGAGGCGGCGTCAATATTTTGAATCCGGCTTTGGATTTTACCTGATAGGGTAGGGCGCCGATAATTTCGCCATTCTCTTCTTTGGCCAGGGCAACCTCCCAGGAATCTCCGCAAATGGCATCCCACCACCAGGGTAATAGTTGAAGAGGAACTTCCACCTTTTCTGCAAAATCCCGGTATGCATCTTTTGATTTTGACATCAGGTTTTAGAATAAAGTCGAAAAATGATTCAAAAAATCTAAAAATAGTAGCTTTGGGTGAAAGTAAAGAATCTCAAATTTTACGCTGGTCAAATTTAAAACTTGCAATTTCAAAAAGAGGTCAAATCGGGTTTTAAATGGACGGGAATTTCGATGTTAGGCGGTAGTCTGCTACAATTCCTTCAGATCGTTATTTTGGCCCGCATCCTGTCGCCAGAAGAATTTGGTCAGTTTTCCCTTACCCTTGTTTTCATCCGTTTTGTAACCCTTTGATAGAACTGGGATTCGGATCTGCTGTAATTCAAAAGCAAAATATAAGTAAAACTGAGCTCAGTACTCTATTTTGGATCAACCTTGCACTCGGAATCTATTTTTCCTAATGCTACAAGGGACTGCAGGTTGGTTCTCGGATTTTTTGATGAAGCCTTTTTGAAAGATCTTCTCCCTTTTATTGCCATCGGATTTTTAATAGCTCCTTGGGGATTCCAGCAACAGGCTTTATTACAAAAGAATTTTGTTTTCAATTATTTGACCATCGCCAATTTGGCGTCTATTGCTACTGACTTTGTGGTTTCTGTAGTTTTAGCTTTGAAAGGATTTGGAGTATGGTCTCTTGCCTATGGTTATCTTGCCAAAGTACTGGTGAGTGCATTGTTGCATTTTATTTTTGGATTTCTTTCACTTCATTCATATCCAATCTTAAGTTTTGATCTCAATTCGTCTAAGAGGCTTATAAGGTTTGGTATATATGAAACAGGGAGTTTGCTGATGAATAATTTAGGGCCAATTGCTGATAAAATTATAATTGGGAAACTATTAGGAATACCGGCTTTAGGAGTTTATACAATCGTATGGGATTTAATAACTATACCATACGGAAAAATAAACCCAATCTTCACAAAGATGGCTTTTCCAATTTTTTCAAAATTACATTTCCTAAAAGAGAATCTTTCTAAATGGTATAATATTCTTTTAAGGCAATCCTTATAACCAATTTACCTGTTTATACCTGTCTGATAGTTTTTTCCGGGATTATTTTGGAATTTGGATTTGGGAAGGAATGGGTAATAGGTTCTTATTGTCTTTCCTTAATGGCCGTATACGGATTATTTAGAAGTTTGATGAATCCGGGAGCCACAATTTTGTTGTCATTGGGCAAAACGAAAACTAGTTTTTTTTGGAATTTGTTGTGGCTTCTAACTTCTGTTCTGGTACTTTTGTTTCTATAAGATTAATCCATCTATAACTTCGATAGGAGTGGCCTATATTATTTCATTTTTACTTATTTATTGGATTTGGCTTTATTTGATTAAAACAATAGGTAAAGTTGAAATCATGCCTTCAATTTCTCTATTCATCAAATATTTCCTTTTAATAAGTATAATATTAATTCCAGTTTTATTGATGTGGTACTTATTTAATTTTAGTGATCCAGTATACCAAATACTTTATATTCTCTACACCATAACTATATATGGCCTTTTTATTTTTAAAAAGGAACAGCCATTTTTCAAATTTGAATTCAAATGACTCCAAAAAGTAATTCAGCTAATTTAAAGGTAGTTTTTTTGTTTGATAGGTACCTAAATTCCCATAGAATTGGGCAGAGAGGTGGATGAGAAATCTTCCTAAAACTTTGATTTTGTTGCAGCACCAATTTTAATAAAAAATGAATTTTATAGAAATGAATATAGGTTTTTTAAAAAATCCTTTCCAATTTTCCCTTTTCAAAAGGAAACCAGGAATAATATTTTCTTTGAATATTTTTTAAAGTTTACATTTAAGACTGGCCTTTATCATTTATTTTTAACGAAAGAAACTAAAAAGAAATAACCTCGATCTTGCTCATGTATATTTTGGAAATGTAGCTTTAAATTATTTGAAAATTTTAAAAGCATTAAGACTGCCATTAGTTGTATCAATTTTAGGTTATGACTATGAAATGGTGGTTGTGAAATCAGGCCTGGGACCAGGATATTATGAAAAGCTATTTGATTTTGCTACTGCATTTACAGTTGGAGGTCCTTCCGGAGTCAAGAAATTAATTGAGATGGGTTGTCCAAAAGAAAAAATACACATCATTTCTCTTGCAGTTGACCCTGAACAAATTTCATTTGAAAAGGGCAAAAAAAGGAATGATAAACTCAAACTTCTGCAAATAGCAACTATAACCGATAAAAAAGGGTACCTAACCACTTTAAATGCATATAAACTTGCCAAAAAGCACTATCCAAATATAACTCTGACCATTATTGGAGAACCACTTGATCCTATCCTTGTAGAGACTATGGAAGAGTTTATTGTTTCAAACCATTTAACAGATGTAAAGCTGGATTTTGAAATAAAGTCTTACAAAGAATTAAATAGTATATTCCAAATGCATGATGTTTTTATCCATCCAAGTAAAACTCCTCCATCCAAGGATAGAGAGACAGCACCTGTTATAATGATGGATGCCCAGTTGGCTGGTTTACCAGTTCTTTCTACCTTTCATGCAGACATCCCGGAAATAGTCTTGCACGGAAAAACAGGATTTTTGGTAGAAGAAGAAGATTTTGAAGCTTTATCAGATTCAATTGTAAAATTTTTAAAAATGGAGGAGATTGAGTTTCAATCATTCAGGAAGAATGCAAGGAATCACATTGAAACAAATTTCAATGCAAAAGATAAAGCCTTGGAATTATATAACCTATATGGAAAAATAGTAAAACAGAATGAAATATAATGGTATGAGTTCAGAGAGAATCATATCAGTATTAATATTTCTATTGATAATATTTTTGGGTTGGACCAATGTTTTTAGCCTACCATATTTTGCCAATAAACTTCAAATTCCTGAATTAATTTTTCTATTAATTATTCCTATTACTTTGCGCTATAGGAAGCACTGGATTGGAATTGCCCCCCAGTTAAATTTTTTGGATTTTGCTATCCTTTTTTATTTAGTGACAAATCTAATTAGCTTTCAAAATAATTACGAAACCCGAACATTATTAGAGGTTTTGGGCAGAACTTATCTTATTGGATTGTATTTTTTATTCAAATTTTGCCTAACCTACTTTGATTTCACTTTAGAAAAGATAAAACAAGCAATACCTTATTTGATATTACTTGGAATTTTGCTAGCTATTTTTGGTTGGCTTCTGGCAGTTTCAACGAATCAGGTAAATATTGCTGTTTGGTGGTACCCCGATTACCCCTATCTCGGGGACATTTTTCGGGCTCGCGGATTCATGCAGAGCCCAAATTTGCTTTTCAATCTCCTGGCTTGTATGTTCCTGCTGAACCTGTTGTGGGGATTCAAAAAACAGCATATTTGGATTTGGGTATTGGCCGGTATTGCAGCAATTTTGACTTTTGCCAAGTCCTGGCTGATTTTAATTGCATCCATATTGTTGTATTTTTCTTTCAAGGTTCCACCTTTGAAAAAGTGGGTCCTGAGAATTTGCTCAGTTTTACTCCTGGTACTTTTTTCATTGGGAACTTATATACTTGTTAAGTCTGGAGATGATTGTAATCTAAGTGAAAACATTCCTACCCACAGAGCTGCACAAGCTTTTTATTCAAATGATAATTTTTGCCTGGTCGAAAGTAGCTACGCCATTTTGCATCAGGTCGAAATAAGCGAGTGGAATAACTATTTTCCTTTTGGTGTCGGGCCGGGTAATTTTATCAAACATGTTGATGAATGGAAGGAAAAAGGGGTTTATCCAAAACATATTGAACCCTTCGAAGCCCATTCAACCTTATTTGGAACGTACATCGAACTGGGCATTCCGGGAATATTAGCCCTGGCTTTCTTTTTAATTGCAATCCTTTCCCTTCTTTTAAAAATGGATAAGCATTTCAAAGTAGTTTTTATTCCGCTTTTCTTTTTTATGTTCTTTGAAGCGATTTTTAATGATGCCAACACTTTCCGGCATTATTGGGTAATTTTAGCTATCTTTTCCTATCTCTCTACTAATCCGGATAAAACTTGAAAATATTATTAATAGCCCCTTATTTCAAACCTTACAACAATCCAAGAGCCTTACGGTGGACAGAACTGGTCGATCAAATGCTTGGAAAAGGCCACCATGTCAAGGTCATTTGTTCTAATTTTTCCAAAGAAATTTTAAGTCCAAAACGGGATGGTTTGACCATTTTACCGGTGGGATTTAATTCTTTGCAGGAATATTTAATCCTTAAAAAGCAAACAAATACATCCAATCAAAAATCTGGAAAGCCCGGAAAACTAGCTTATAAATTACACCAACTTTTTTGGAAGCCTTACATTTTTCCAGATGAAAGCTTTATTTGGCGTAAGCCTGCTTTAAAAAAAGCCAATGAGTTGTTGCAGAAGGAAGATTTTGACGCGATGATTAGCGTAGGCCTGCCTTTTTCTGCTCATTTGGTTGGCAAAGAAATCAAAGAAAATTATCCTGATTTGCCCTGGTTGATGGACGTGGGTGATCCTTATGCTTTGCAGGATTATCATCCTATTTCCAATCCGCTTTTTTATAAAAAAAGAAGCCGGATACTCGAACGAGCCTGTTTGAATCTCGCAGACAGGGTAGTGGTAACCACTCCAAAAATGGTGGAATTGTACCATGCTGCCTTTGAGATTGAAACAGGAAAAATTAGTGTAATACCTCCCATGAATGCCCTGGAATTTCCATCTGCTGTAAAAAGTGAGAAGTCATTCGGTGCAAATTTGAATTTGGGATATTTTGGAAGCTTTTTTAAAAATATTCGAGAGCCGGATGTTTTGTTTCATTTTTTAGAAATGCTTCAAAATCAGGAGAGGGAGCTCTTTAGGAAGGCCAACATCCATTTTTATGGTGACGGTTATGAGAAATTTAAAATTGCAGAAAAAATAAGCAACTTGGATTTACCGGTTCAAATCCATGCAAAAGTGGCCAGACCAAAAGTTCTTGATTCGATTAATGGAATGGATATTTTGCTGCACCTTGGCAATAAAAGTGATTTTCAAATTCCATCCAAAATTGCGGAATACATTTGTTCAGGCATACCTTTCATCCACATTTCCCAAACCGAAAATGACCCTGTGATCAATTTGGTTAAGAGCCTGAATTGGTGTAAGGTGCTGGAATGGAAAGGCGCTGAAACAGATTTAAACGGAATCGCTGAATTTATAGTTGAGCCGCCAAAAGCTGATACCGGTCTATTGGCTGCTTTGAGAATGAAATTTGGACCGGAAAGACTTTCTGTCGCTTATCTGGAACTACTGCTTGCTATAAAATAATGGAAGAGAAACCATGAAGGTGCTACCTTGATCCGGTATGGATTCTACCTTGATTTTTCCTTTGTGCAGTTCAACAATTTTTTTGGTCAGACACAATCCAATTCCATGACCTTTGACTTGCTGTACATTACTCCCTCTATAGAATGGTTCAAAAATTTTGTCCAATTCGCTGGGTGCAATTCCTGCTCCGTGATCCTTAAATTTTAGTTGCAGGTTTTTCTTTTGAATGATCATTTCCATCTCAACCTGATTGTCGTTTGAAAATTTACAGGCATTGTCCAAAAGGTTAATGAAAACAATTTTCAACAGCTGCTCATTCCCATCGACAATCAACTGGGAAGAGTCTTCCGGGTAGGTATCAAAATCAAAGGTAAACAGGTAATCAGGATGGTCTTTTGCCAGTTCTTCCTGAGCTTGAAATAAGATATCGTCAATCCTTTGAGGAGAAAAAATGAATCGATCTTTATCTTCACTTGCCTGAGCCAACACCAACAAACTATTGATCATGTCAGCAATATTGGTGGTATCGTCCAACACAGAATTGATCACCGCAATGTATTCTTCCTGTGATCTTGGTTTGTCCAACATTACCTGCAATTGGCTCTTGATGGAGGCAAGAGGAGTTCTCAACTCATGAGAAGCATTGCTGACAAAGTTTCGTTGAAGTTCGAAGGCATTGTTGATCCTGCCCAGCATTTTATTAAAGTTCTTTGCCAATAATGCGACTTCATCATTGCCTGGTCCTTCCATTACTTTGGTGTCGAGATTTTGGGCAGTTATTTCGTTTACTTCTCTGTTTAATCTTGCAATTGGCATAACGGCTCTACCGGCAAAAATTCTACCTGCCAAAAAAATAATAACCATGGCAATTAATAGTCCCGAGGCCAGGACATTCCTTAGATTCTCCAACTTAGACCGACCAAATTTATCGAAGGCCCTAATAAAGATTACATATTTTTCAATGCCGGATTCATAAATAACTCCAACATTTTCATATTGATTTTCGCTCCATTCCAGGTATCCGGATTCAAGTACCTGGTTGAATTTTTCTTTTGAAATATCGAGTTGAAGATCATCCAGACTTTTGTAAACTTCTTCACCATCCAAAGTATAAATGATGGTTTTTTCTTCAAAGAGGATATTGATGGAATTGCGGTCAATGGTTCTGAGCAGATCTGCATCGACCTCTAATACTGAAACCAGAAGGTTGGCGGTAGTTAGTGCCTTGTCTTTTAATCGGGAAAAATATTCCTCACTTCGATATTGGGAAGAAAAATAATAGATGGCTGCTGAAAAAAGCAGCAGAAGGGAAACAACAATAATGGAAAATTGCAGCGTAAGCTTTTCCCTTAAGTTCATTGGATTCTTAATTGGTTAATCAAATCTAACCAATCTCAGCCTTTAATACATACCCCATGCCTGGTTTTGTATGAATTAGTTTTGGTTCGAAACCCTTATCAATCTTTTTACGGAGAAAATTAATGTAAACTTCTATCACATTGGTTCCGGTATTGAAGGTAATGTCCCAAACTTTTTCGGCGATATCCACCTTCGATAAAACCTTCCCTTTGTTGCGAACCAAATACTCCAGAAGCGCAAATTCTTTGGCGGTAAGGTCAATGATTTTATCTCTTCTGGAAACAGTTTTTGTATCGATGTTCATAACCAAATCAGCTACTTTGAGCACCTGATAGTTGTCCACTACATTCTCTATTTTTCTTTTTAAAAATACACGAATGCGTGCAAGCAGTTCTCTAAAATCGAAGGGTTTGACTACATAGTCGTCTGCTCCTTGAGAAAAGCCAGTCATTTTTTCATCTATTGAGCCATGTGCGGTAAGCATAATAACAGGGGTATACCCATCCTTCTCGCGGATGGCGTTACATACCTCGAATCCATTTAAAAAAGGCAGGTTGACGTCCAAAATTACCAGATCAAAATGTTTGGTTGTGGCAAGATGTTTTCCCATAACTCCGTCATGAGCAACTTCTACCTCAAAACCATTTTCTCTTAATCCCTGTTCGATCGCCGCAGCTACTTTTGGTTCATCTTCAACAACCAAAATCCTATTGTTCTCCATTGCAAAACAAGTTTCGTAGTAATACCAAAGTGTAACTCTAGGGATTCTATTTCTGGCTGTTCAATACGTAAATTCAATTTTTCAGAAAGGATACAGTTTCAAATCGGTATTTCTTTAAGAAATTTTATTTTCTTTCGAATATTGATTTAAAAAGGAAAGTTTGTTTTCCTTTTGCATTTGTTTCAAAAAAATAAATTTTATCGGGATGACAGCATTCCAAGCCTATTTCACGCTGGGTTTTCACCACATAGCTGATATCAATGCCTACGATCATATGCTTTTCTTAGCAGTGCTTTGTGCAGTATATCAACCCGAAAATTGGCGAAAAATAATTGTTATTGTCACCGGCTTTACAATTGGCCATTCTATTACGCTGGCCTTGTCTGTCTTAGATATTTTTTCTTTGAATCCCCAACTGATAGAATATTTAATTCCCATCACCATCATCCTTACCGGAATTACCAATTTATTACCTGCGGATAAATACCGACAAAAAACCATCTATGTCGAAACCATTTTTTTCGGTTTTGTTCACGGAATGGGTTTTTCCAACTTTTTAAAAGCAAGTTTGATGGAAGGAATGGAACAGAATATTTTTACGCCCCTTCTGGCATTTAACCTGGGGGTCGAGGCCGGTCAACTTTTAATAGTGGCCATCATCCTTCTTATTTCCTGGCTGGTTGTTGGATTATTTGGACTTAAACAAAAATTCTGGAGAATTGGTATCAGCAGTATTGGAATCCTTCTTGCTCTTCAGTTGATTTATGGACTTTACAATGCTTAGAATGGTGAGCTATGTTTCGGATTATTCAAAAAATCTTCATCGGTAAGGGTGAGCAAAAAGTTCTCTAAATCTGTTAAATCCTCTTCTGAAAGTCCCAATCCGGGCTCCAAATTATTCATCATTAAAATGTCGACAGTAGAAGAATATTTTGCACCGCTGTTATAATGCTCCAATACTTCCCTTAGGGTTTGGAATCTGCCATCATGCATAAAAGGACCGGTTTGAGCAATGTTTCTTAGGGTAGGAACTTTGAATTTAGCCTTGTCTCCGGATTTCTGACTTACCTCAAAAAGACCTAAATCTGAAAATTCGGCATCCGTGTCCAATCCATTATTCATAAAACGATCATTCGTAAAATTAAACCCACCATGACAATGAAAACATTCAGCTCCTTTTTCAATTCCACGTGCATCAAATTCTGCGAAAAATAATTTTCTCCCTCTTTCTTCAGATTCGGTCAGGGTAGTTTCACCACGCAAAAATTGATCGTATTTTGAATTGTTTGAAACCAGTGTAATCTCAAATTGCTCAATGGCCATAGCAATTCTTTCCGAAGTGATTTCATTGTCTCCAAAGGCTCTTATGAATTGATCCGTATAGGTTTTGGAGCTGGATAATTTATTGATTACATTTTCTAAAGTTTCATGCATTTCAATAGGATCCTGAATAGGAAGCAAAGCTTGATCGCGTAGGGTAGGGGAGCGGCCATCCCAGAAAAAGGCTGATTCATGCCAGGCAAGATTGATCAGGGCCATTGCATTTCGGCGTCCTGCGATTTGGTCGATTCCTACACTAAATTGCCGGCGATCACTGAATCCGTCACCTTGTAAATGGCAATCGGCACAGGATTGGGTACCATCTCCTGAAAGATCCTTTTCATGAAATAACATCCTGCCCAGTTCGACTTTTTGGTTGGTCAATGCATTATCTGCAGGTAGATTAGGTGCCGGAAAATCTCCATAGTCCAAAAAGTAGGGACTCGGATCAAATTCTGGCATTTCTTCCACTACATCGTCTTTACAAGCTAAAATGCCGGTCAGAAATAAACAGGTAAAAAGGAAATGAGAAATTTTCAATTTTATTTTTTTTCAAAAATATAAAAAAGAAAGATTTGAAATGGGACCCAAGCTGAGGATTAAACATCCAATGTCCGTTGTTTGCGTTTCCAAAACAATAGGTAAGGTATGGCCAAAACAGTAAAAATTGCAGTAACCACCATAGTGAAAAGAAAGTGCTGAGGATTGTTGTCATACAACCAGGCAGAAAGGATGGCGCCACCTCCGATTCCAATTTCCAAAGCGATGTAAACAGTAGCTAGTGCCCTTCCGCGGTGTTCATCATCAGCACGATCTATGGTCCAGGCAAAAACTGTTGGTGCTGCTGTCCCTACAGAAAATCCAAGTAATCCGGTACCTGCCAAAAGCATCCATCCGCTGGATGCCATTCCTAGAAATACCAAGGCTCCTCCGATTAAAAAAATGGAAAAAATAATGACGGGAACCCTTCCTATCCTATCTGACACGCGGCCTGATACCAATCTGGATAAAATGGAAAATGCTGTAAAACTTGCCAGAAACAATCCCTTGTTCTCCAAACCCAAAAAGGTACTTTGATCTGGTACGATGGTCAAAATCACACCGTAACAGAAATAGATCATCACGGTAACTATAGCAGGCGCAATGGCAGAATGATCAATTATTTCATTGGGTTTTATTTTTAAAAGACTGAACCGAAAGCTTTCTTTTTTCTCAAGGGTCTCTTTTAATCCCAACAATATTAAAATGGAAATCAAAGCAAATCCGGAAGAAAGAAAAAACATGGCATTGATGCCATAATGATTGGCAATCATACTTCCGATAGGAGGCGCCATCGATGCACCTGCATTCATGCTTACGCCCATTATGCCCATTGCCTCTCCTCTGCGTTGCCATGGCACTATGTCTGCGACAAAAGCAGTAGAAGCTGTTGGTTTGAAACCGGTAGAAAATCCATGAAACAAACGAAGCAACAGAAATCCGGCCACTGTAGTAAGAATTGGATACAGCAAACTGCAAACCACACAAACCAGGGTACCGATGACCATTACCGGGATTCGGCCCACAGTATCGGTGAGTTTACCACTAAAAGGCCTGGAAATCCCCGCAGTCAAAGTAAACAAGGCGATGATCAGCCCCTTGTAATCTGCACCCCCCATGCTTTCGAGATAAGCTGGCAATTCAGGGATGATCATGCTGAAACTCGCGGCAAACAATACATGGCTGGCGCAAAGAAGGAGGAAATCCCTGCTATATAAATTTTGTTTTGAAACTGCTGCTTCCTTCATAATCAATCTACCCTAAACCCTTCCTGCAACAGGGTTTTGTATTCCGGATTTTTTTGAATAAATCCGGCAATGTATGGACAAATTGGCATCACCTTAAAATTATTTTCTCTGGCAAAGTCCAAGGCAACCCGTGCAATTTTGGAAGCAATTCCCTGTCCTTCAAATCCGATGGGAACTTCGGTATGGGTGAAGATCATTTTTTCTCCTACCTGCATATATTGGGAATAAGCCAGCTGGCCTCCCAAATCCAGTTGAAACTGTTTTTTCTCAGTATTGTGTTGTACTTCCATGAATAAGGTTAAAGGTAAAATGGCTCTCCAATCCTTTTTTTATCTAAAAAAGGCAAGTTAGGATTATGGGGAAATTCACTTTTCAAGATTTTTAATTTTTGACCATTTTCAATAAAACTTCTGCGGCCTGGTCAATTTCATCCTCCGTGTTGTAATAATGGGGTGACAATCGCAAAGCCCAGAATATTCCTTTATTGTGCATGTCAATCACTGCATTGTAAACTCCGGCTACAGAGCTATTGATTCCATTTGATTGTAAGTGGGAGTGAACCGCTGAACCTTCAAGATCCGGGTGGAACAAGGTTACGATTCCTGCAAGTTCCTTTCCTTGATCCATCACTTTCCAACCTTTTTGACCATCCAATTTTAACCTTAAAGAATCCGAAAGAGCCTGCACCCTTTCTTGAATCTTATCAAGGCCTAAATCATTGGAATATTTCATGGCTGCTGCAGATCCCAAAAGCAAGGAATAATTTCTTTCAAAATATTCAAATCGTTTGGCGGTATGATCAGGTTGGTAATTGTCTGGTTCTGTCCAGGTAGCACCAAATCCATCGGGATAAGCAGGCTCCAAACCTTTTTCTAGTACCCGATCTGAAGCAAATAATAAACCACCCCCTCTGGGACCTCTGACAAACTTTCGCATGGTCAGGCTGAGGTAATCGCATCCCGTTTTTTGTACATCAAGTGGAATTTGCCCTGCAGATTGACAGGCATCTACGAGGTACCAACAGTCATATTTTTTACATAGTTCACCAATGATATCGATGGGTTGAATTAATCCGGAATTGGTAGGAACATGTGTTACTGCCACCACCTTTGGCCTATAGGTTTTTATCAGCTTTTCAACAGAATTTACATCAACCCCGCCTTCAGGCAAATCATCGGCGCGCAGCAATTTTATCCCTCTTCTTTTTTGAAGATGTAAGAAGGCAACCTGATTGGCTACATAATCATTGATAGTGGTCAAAAGATAGTCACCCGGCAATAGGGGAAAACTGGAGAGGGCCTTATTGTAAGCATCGGTTGCACTTCCTGCCCAGGCTATATTTTCTGATTTTGTATTCAATAACCTGGCTCCTTCTTTATAAAAACTTTTAAAGGATTCTGCTTCCTGAGCCATTGCTTCATAACCACCCATTCTAAATTCAAGTTCCTGATAATTTCGAATGGCATCCATCACCTGATTTGGCATTAAGGCTGCGCCGGCATTGTTGAGGTGGTTATAATTTTGAATACCTGGTGTATCTTTTCTTAATTGTTCAATATTCAACATGTGAGGGTTTTTGAATGCTAACCGGATACCGGTCTTTTTGTTGGTTTTTTATTTAAATAATACCTTTATAAAATGAAAATCACCTTTATAACTATCAATATGAAATTTTCTCTCCTTTTAATATTTGCTGTGGCTTCATTTAATGGAATTCAGGCTCAAACTACAACCGAAAATAACCTCAAACAATTGGAAAAACTTCGGTTCGAGGCCATGGTAAATGAAGATACTTCCTTTTTAAAGACTGTCATTTCTGACGATTTGATTTATCTCCACTCCAACGGACTTCAGGAAACCAAGGCCGAACACCTCAAAAATGTAAGCACCAAACACATTGACTACCAGGAAATGATTCCCCAAGAAATGCAGTTTCGAATTTACGAAGGTGCAGCCATCGGAAACGGTGTCGTACTGGTAAAAGGAAGCCTGGGTGATAAAAACTTCACCTTGTTTTTAAAGTATTCTGACGTTTACATTCATACCAAAAGAGGTTGGAAACTGGCCAATTGGCAATCCACCAAACTGGATGATTACAAAGGTTTACAATTGGGACATTAAAATACCTTCTCGTAAAGTTCCTTTTCCTTGATTTTTCCAAGACTGGATTTGTCCAGCAATATTTCAAAAACATTGGTACGGATTGTATGTGCGATATCTCCGGTAGGAAGATCATTGCAATCCAGTCCAAATGGATCTTCAATTTCCTCCCCCAATAATTCTACACCCAACAAGGCAAAGAATAAAAACATAGACAAAGGAATAGTCGTCCAATGAAAAGTATTTATCAAGGCAAATGGAAGCAACAAAGCATATCCTGTGATGAATATTTTTAAATAAACCGCATAAGAAAAAGGAATAGGAGTCTTCTTAATCCGTTCACAAGCACCCAAGATGTCCAAAAGTGCCTGGTGCTGTACTTTCAGATTTAGGTGATCTTCACCGGTTATCCCTCCATTCCTATGCTGATCAACCATGGGCTGATAAATCTGATGGGCAATGAAGTTTGGAATATGGCCCTTGGTAGCATACTCCTTCTTATCCTCATCTGTAAGGAAAATTAGCTTATCAATTTGGGTCCCATCCCTCAAATGTTCTACCAAAGCATAACAGAAATTTGAAATCAGGGTCGCCATTCGCTCGCGGATTTCCATATCACCTTTCGGAAAAGTACTATCAACATAAATAGCCAGGTTCCGGGTATTATTTACCAGTGCGCCCCATTGTTTTCTCGCTTCCCACCATCTGTCATAGGCAGTGTTGGTTCTAAATACCAGAAAAATACTGAGCATCACACCCAGTAGAGAGAATACACCGGTGTTCATGTTTATCACTTCACCGTAACCGTATATTTCTCCTATGATACAAACAACCGTTGCATAAATTCCTATCAGAAAAACACTTCTGACAATTCTTACCATGGTCCAGCTTTTGGCCAGGTGCCTGACATCGCCAAACCAGTTTTGATTCGTTTTGTAATAAATCATGTAAAATTATTTTCAAATAAATATTTTAAATGGTTGCAAGGTATTCATGGGTAAATTTGATGGCCATGGCACCTTCTCCTACTGCCGAAGCAACGCGGTTCATAGCGCCGGATCGCACATCACCCGCTGCGAAAATTCCCGGCTGACAGGTTTCCAATAAAAATGGCTCTCTTTCAAGTTTCCAAATCCTGGAAAAATTCTCATGTTGAACCAAATCACGACCCGTCAGCAAAAATCCTTTTTCATCTTTCAAAAGATTGTCCGGTAACCATTCCGTAGCCGGCTTGGCACCAATAAAAATGAATAGCACATCAGCTTTATTGATAGCGACCTCTTCGGTATCCAGATTTTTGATATGCAATTCTTCCAGGTGCTCCCCGCCACAAACCTTAACGATTTCACTTCTTCCTTTCACTTCAATATTATCTATCTCATTGATTTGATCAATCAGGTAAGAAGACATGGTCGCAGTCAAATCCGGTTTTCGAATTAAAATGGTAACTTTTTTGGCAAATTGGGACAAATAAACTGCTCCCTGACCCGCTGAATTTCCTCCCCCTACGATGTACACTTCCTTTTCCTTACAGGTTGCAGCCTCTGTAATGGCTGCACCATAATAAACTCCGGCACCGGTAAACCTTTCTGCTCCTTCTGCCGGAAGTTTTCTGTAATCTACTCCGGTAGCAATGATCAGGCTTTTGGTTAGAACAGTAGCGCCGCCTTTCAGCGTCAAAATTTTATAATTGCCATCTACTTTTATATCCAGGACTTCCTGTGGAGATAAAAACTCAATTCCAAATCTGGTTGCCTGACTCACAGCCCGCCTGGTCAATTCCGATCCACTCAATCCTTTGGGGAAACCCAGGTAATTTTCAATCCTTGAACTGGTTCCTGCCTGGCCTCCTGGTGCTCTTTTTTCAATCATCAGCGATTTCAGACCTTCTGAACCACCATAAACTCCAGCGGCAAGTCCCGCAGGTCCGGCACCTATGATTACCACATCATACATTTCAGACTTGGCTGTAGTTTGAAGTCCAATTTTATTGGCGAGTTCCTGTACATCCGGATTTGCCAACCAGGTTCCATCTTCTAATACTACAGCTGGTAAGTCCTTTGATTCTATGCCATGCAAATCAAGTAATTCCTTGGCAATAGGGTCTGATTGGACATCTGCCCAGAGGTATGGAATCAAATTTCCGGCAAGGAAATCCTTTAGTGCATGTGATTTTGGAGAATAAGGATATCCCAGAACCTTTATACCCTGAAAAGGCGGCTTAAAACTACTCAGCCACTCATCCAACAAATCGTTCATCACCGGATACAATCGTTCAACAGGAGGATCCCAGGGTTTCATCAGATAATAATCCAATTGAACATCGTTGATGGCTTTGATGGCTGCTTCAGTATCAGAATAGGCAGTCAACAAAACCCGCTTTGCTTCCGGATAGAAAACTTTTGCCTTTTCTAGAAAATCGACACCCAACATTTCAGGCATACGCTGATCAGAAAGGAACAAAGCAATTTCCTCACCTTGTTTTTTCAAGGTTTCTACTGATTCCAGTGCTTCATGGGCTGAAGTGGTGCTGATGATCCGATATTCTGTTTTGTATTGGTTTCTCAGGTCAGATTTGATAGACCTTAAAACCTGGGGGTCATCATCTACTGAAAGAATTATGGGTTTCTTTTCGGCCATATAAGGTGTTAAGTTTTTGCGATGGGGAGACAGATTTTAAATGTTGTTTTTCCCGGTTCGGAATTGAGCTCAATCCTTCCCTTGTGATGGTCGACCATCCTTCTTACCAGGTCAAGTCCCATACCGGTTCCTTTTCCTACTTCTTTAGTTGTAAAGAATGGATCGAAAATCTGATTTTTGATTTCCTCAGGTATTCCTGAACCATTGTCTGAAATTTCAACCACTGCAAAATCTCGTTCTCGATAGGTTTTTAAACCAAGGATTCCGCCTTCTTCCATGGCATCAATGGCATTGTCAATCAAATTGGTCCAAATCTGATTCAGCTCTCCGGGATAAGCCATTACTTCGGGCAAATCATAATCCATTTCTTTTTCAATGGAAATATGTTTGGCCTTTAGTCTGTGTTTTAAAATCATGATGGTGCTCTTCAACCCTTCAAAAAGATTGATTTTTTGAGCATCCCGGGATTGATCCATATGGGTGTATGACTTTATGGAGCCAATCAATCCTGAAATTCTTCCGGAAGCTTCACGGATTTCTCCAATCAACCTTTCCAGGCTAAGCGTACTTTCCAACCACCAAAGAATGGAAGGTAAAGCTTCACTTCTAACGGTGGTTTCTATTTTATCAAGCTCATCTTCATTGATATCAAAATCAACAAATGTCTCTGCAATTTCTTCCGCATTGTCAATGTCTCTATCTTCCAACCAGTCCACTAAATCATCCTTTTGAGACTCACGCTCCAGCAATGATTTTCCATCCGGATCGTAATTGGTTATTTTTTTAAAAAGAATGGCATTCACCTCATCCGTTTCAGCCGGAGTTACCTGCATGGTCATTATGGCCTTAAATTTTTCCGGAGTTTGATGGACTTTTTGATACAGTTCTTCAGCATTTCTTACAATGGAAGAAGCAGGATTATTCAACTCATGGGCCAGTCCGGCAGATAATTTACCCAAAGACATGAGTTTTTCATCCCGTAAACGGATGTGAGCAAACTCACGGATTCGGTTGGACATTACACCAACAAGGATCTGGGTTAGTCCAAAATGTTCGTTGACCATTTCCAGAAAATAATCCTTGTGTAATTCCAAGGTATAAGTTGGACGGGTAATGACTCCAAAAGCTGCTGCTTCTTTCATTCTTGAAAAAGGCAATAGTCCGGTTATGTACTCCGTACCCCAGGCACCAATTTCTCTCAATTCATTTCCTTGAGGAAATCTAATGACCATATCGCCATCCATGATGACAATCATTTTGTGGGCCGGACTTTTGGGATAAAAAAGATTCTCTCCAGGTTGGTAGAGAATATAATCAGACTTATCAACCAACCATTCAAGGGCCGGTTTTTCAGCTTCTTTAAAATTTTCAAAAGTAGCAAGTCGATCAACCAGATCGGCAGTTTTAGGTACTTCCTGCATAAGGAAATCTATAAGGTATAATGGTGATGGTTGAAAATAGGGAATTTTCCCATTTTCTTAGACTAGATTAACAGTTTGCTTTTAGAAATAGTTGATCAAGGAACGAAAACCTTAAACCCATCCTCAATAAGTCAGTAATGAAAAGTCAAGGTCTAAGGCGGGTCTCTCGGAGAGGACCCGCCGACTCCAGCAGAGTGAATAACTTTAAAAAGGTAATTGTATGAAATTCAAATACTTTTGTATTAAAATTCCTGATATTTTTGGTTCACGCGACGTCCGCAACTCAGATATTTTAATGGATTTTAATGTAACCTAATTACATTGGACTTAAACCTGCGGTTTGTAATACAGCTCGTCAATATAACACCAAAGCCAATGTTCTCCCGGTTCTGAAGATTGAATAACTGGATGGTTCGTTTCTTGAAAATGCTTTCTGGCATGACGGTTAACGGAGGAGTCGCAACATAAGGTAACACCACAGGATTGACAAGTTCGCAAATGAACCCAATCGTCTCCGGTTTTGACACATTCTTCACAAACCATGGCTTTGGGTTCTTTAAAATTTTCAACTGCATCGATGTGTTGACAAGATTTCATTTTCATGTTAAACGGCTTTCCAAATGGCGTCAGCAAAATATTGATTATCGTCTTCGAGAAGTGTAATCTGGTCAAATCCGGACTCCTTTGCCAACCACTCCATGGCTTCAGGATCATATTTTTTTGACAATTCCATATCAATAGCCTCCCAGGCTTTGAAATGGACATTTATATCCAAAAATCCAATATGAACGGTATGATCCTTTTTACTGACAAGGTAACTTTTGGTATCTCCCGTTAGTGGATTGTAAGTAGGGTAGTGGAGGAAGTTTTCTTTATCAAAATTTGCATTCAATTCCCTGTTGATCCGTTCCAGTAAATTTAAATTGAAATCTCTTGTCACACCGCTTGAATCGTTGTAGGCAGCTAGAATCGTTGCAGGATCTTTTTTCTTATCAAAACCTATCAAAAGATGATCGCCCGGATTTAGTTTATCTCTTAATTGGGATAAAAACTGAACTGCCCTGGCTGTAGTCATATTTCCTATATTGGATCCCAGGAACAAAACGAGTTTTTTATTATCCGAAAGTTGGTCGATCTTTTTCAAAGCGGTGAAATATTCGCCTTCCACCGGTTCTACACAAAGCTCAGGCCATGAATGGTTCAATTCTCTGGCCAGTGCATCCAAAACACTTCCAGAAATATCAATGGGCATGTATTGGAAATCTGCCTTTTTTTGCAAAAAATGACGCAAAAGAATTTTGGTTTTTAAACCATCACCCGCACCCAACTCAATCAAATCAAAAGAAGCACCGTCCATGAAATTCAGGATAATTTCTTTATGATTTTGTAATATTTGGAATTCACAACGGGTAAGATAATATTCAGGTAGTTCCATGATTTGTTGGAAGAGTTTGTCCCCTTTTGCATCATAAAAATACCTTGACGGTAAATATTTTGGAGTAGCAGAAAGACCTTCTTTTACATCCTTGGCAAAGGACTTCAAAAAGGTATCTACATTTTCTTCAATTAAGGCCATTATTCGGTTAAATTTTTGGTGATTAGAGGTATTTAGCCAAGCGGAATCCGGTAAATTGCCACCTTTTATCAGGATGGAAAAAATTACGATAGGTATTTCGAATATGTGACTCCGGAGTGGCTACCGAACCTCCCCGCAACACCATTTGATTGATCATGAACTTACCATTGTATTCTCCCAAAGCTCCTTTAAACCTTGGATACTTTGGATAAGGAAGGTACGCACTGGAAGTCCATTCCCAGGTATTGCCCCAAAATTGATTACCGGATGTTTGTACCGGGTGTAAAAATCCGGATTCCAACAATTTTGTATCCGAATTGGGTACAGGTTCAGTTAATTTACAGGCTACTTCCCATTCAAATTCAGTTGGCAACCTCATGCCTTTCCAATTGGCAAAAGCATCTGCTTCAAAATAAGAGATATGGGTTACAGGTAGGTTAGGATCTACTTTTTGAAATCCATGTAAAGTATAATGCCACCATTCTCCGTCTTTTTTAAACCAATAAAGTGGTGCTTTTTCGTCCAGCGATTTAACCCATTCCCAACCTTCAGATAACCAAAATTCAAAATTTTCATATCCGCCGGCTTCCATGAATTCCAAATATTCACCATTGGTAACCAGGTGATTGGAGACTGCAAAAGATTCCAAATGAACTTTGTGAGCAGACATTTCATTGTCCCAGCAAAACCCGTCACCAATATATCCGATGTCGTAAACACCCTCTTCAAAACTAAGCCATTCTTCTTCCGGCTTATGCTGTTCGGGTAATTCAATTTGATGGTAAGCAGGGAATAAGGGGTTGTTTCCAAGTATGTATTTTATGTCTGTAACCAATAATTCCTGGTGCTGTTGCTCGTGCTGTAAGCCTACTTCCATGATCAATTCAAAATCCTTAATTTCGATTGAGCCTTCCTCTACAGCATCTATCAGGTTCTCCATGTGCTCATTCACATATTTCCTGTAAGATTTTATGGATTCAGCAGTAGGTCTGGTCATGTTCCCACGTTGGCTCCTCAACACCCTTGGGCCCTGACTTTCATAATAGCTATTGAAGAAATAATTGAAAGAAGGGTCAAAAAGTATATATTCTTTAAGATTTGGAACCAAAAGGAAATTTTCAAAAAACCAGGTGGTATGCCCCAGATGCCATTTAGGAGGACTTACATCCATCGAAGGTTGAACTACCATGTCCTCCGCTTCGAGAGGATTGCACAATTGCTCAGTGAGCGATCTCACTTCATGAAATCTGGTTTTCAGGGTAGATAAGGTAGGTAACAACATGGTAAATTTTGTTATAAATATAGGACACTTTGTAGGATAAAAAGTTCATGATGGCTGTTAGCTGTTAGCTGTTGGCCGTTGGCATTTTGTAGTGGCGGGCCGCGCCCGCCTTCCAGCAGAATGGATCTTTCAAATGACGAGTTAAGAGTGACGAATGAGGAATAGAAAATGTCGTATCTAGTCCAATATCCAGCTACTCATTCGAAAAAAGCCAATGGCCAACAGCTAAAAGCCAACAGCCGACCTAAACTTCTTACGAAATTAAATGTTACTACATTAAATACATTTACATTAAATTATTTAAACGAGAAAAACATGAAAACCTTATTGCATAAAGCAGAAACCAGAGGTCACGCCAATCATGGTTGGTTGGATTCACACCATACTTTCAGTTTCGCTTCTTATTACAATCCGGATCGCATGCATTTCGGTGCATTGAGGGTTTTGAATGATGATATTGTCAACGGAGGAATGGGTTTTGCAACCCATCCGCATGACAACATGGAAATCATTTCCATTCCACTGGAAGGTGAATTGGAACATACCGATAGCATGGGGAATAAACATATCATCAAAGAAAATGACGTCCAGGTAATGTCTGCCGGAACCGGAATTTACCATTCCGAAAAAAATAAAAATCACGGAGAAGAAGTCCGTTTTTTACAGATTTGGGTTTTTCCAAATAAAAGGGATGTTGAACCTAGATATGGACAAGTGAGCATTGACTTTGACAAACATAAAAATGAACTGGTGCAGGTTGTTTCACCCAATCCGGACGATGCTGGTGCCTGGATTCATCAGGACGCCTGGTTCCATATCGGACATTTGGAAGAAGGAACCAAGCTTGATTACACCTTTAAAAAAGAAGGCAACGGATTATATGCTTTTCTTTTGGAAGGAAATGTAAACATCAACAACCAGGAACTCCATCGTCGTGACGGACTTGGAATTTGGGAAACGGACAAAGCTCAAATCAAAGCTGAGTCCGATTCAAAAATTCTATTAATGGAAGTTCCGATGACTTTTTAATCAGTCCTGCATGTTTTCCAGAGCTAAATTAGCAAGCGTTTCCCAATGACGGGATTCTGAGGAAGGCACCATGAACCAGGCACGCATAGGCGGCTTATTTTTGAAGGGGCTCAGGTAGCCCCATTTTTCTATCCCATAGGTATCAGGAGCAAATTCTTCTCCCAATTTAAACCCCATTTGCTCATCATGATAAAATGCAAAGACCTTTCCTTTATATTTTAATCCTGGAGAGCTCATCATCTTACCTTTTTCTACTTCTGGTTTTTGCTCAAATTCATTGACAATTTTTTCGTAGGCATCTAAAGGGTCCATCGTTTTTCTATTTTGATTTTTAAAAATAAAAAGACCGTTACGATTGTAACGGCCCGGAATAAATAATTCTACCCTTTATTTAATATTTAAATCAGTGTGATTTGTTCATTTATACTCCCTATACAAGCCAATTTGTCTAAAGGCTGCGTGGAGATTTATTTTTTTAATAAAAAATTGTAATTGAACTGCAGACCAAAGGAATACAGTTTAATCTTTCCTATACCTACCCCTTGCAATGGAATTTGCGCATAAGGAGCAATTCGGAAAAATCCATCTTCTGTTTTGACCTGGTAACCCGGAGCTACTTGAAGTATTCCCATCCAGTGTTTGGCAACATTGGAAGAGTGCCAGTAAAACAAAAGATCCGGATCTGCTTCTACATAGTAATAATAATAGCGCTCCTTCAACATCAGGTAACTGGATAAACCAGCCTGTATCTGAAATCCTGAAGCATCGTTTCCTTTGACATAATATCCCAATTGAACAGGAATTTCAAGTATGGAACAATGTCCTTTAGTATAGGAAGGACTAATTCCCCTTACCCAAAAACCTTCAGGTACATCATAATCTATGTAAGCTGCATTGTAGTTTTTCTTGATATAATTTGCACCGATTGAAGCACTAAAATGCTTACCGAATTGGTATTGTAATTCCAGTCCAAATTTCCAATCCAGGTAATCCAAGTGGACATCACCTGCGCCGGAAATTTCAGAAGCGAAAACTATCCCTGGCAAGAAACGGGAAGGATTTTCAGCTTCCCGCTTCTCAACAATAAGGATACTATCCCGGGGTTCCTCTTCAAATGGTGCATCAGGTAAAGGGAATCCCCAGGGAAAAGGTGTCAAAGGCAAAGTTGGCAGGGTGCCTGAAATATTGGTTTGGGCAGAATCAAGAGAAGAAATATTTTGTTTGTCAACCTGATAAGTTGAATTTGATAATTCAGAAGGCAAATCGGGTAAATTGCCTTTTGAAGTGGCTCCATTTGGTATTTTATTGGAATGAATTCCTTCTTTTTGTCCCTTGGCCAAACCTGTTTCGGATGATTTCTTTATTGGATTTGGATTAGATATCGTGGATTTTTTAGAGGACTTATTAAATTCTTCATCCGCAATTTCTGCCTCATATTCGGAATTGGCTGGATTTTCCTTGAGGGTAGCATTGATGTTTTCTTCTTGCAGATTCTTTTTGGCCGCATTAGATTTTTCTATTGAAATATTCCCAGCCTGGTTTTCAATTTCCAGATCAGTTTTATTAGTAGCAAAGTAAAATAATCCGGCTATCAAAAGAAGCAATCCGCCCAAACCGAACCACCACCATAATCCACGGCGGCGATCCTCCTTGTCCAGGAGTTGCTCCATTTCTTTCCAGGCCTCAGGGTTGTAATCGAAATTATGTCCTTCAGATCCTGATTTGAAGATGTTGTCGATATTTTTATCAGACAAATCAGACATGTGGATTATTCAATTTTAAGGTTACCATTTCCTTTAGTTTTGCCCTTGCCCTGGTAAGGTTAGACTTGGAAGTACTTTCAGTGATTCCAAGTATTCCTGCGATTTCATGGTGTTTGTAACCATCAATTACATACATGTTAAAAACCGTTCGGTACATGGATGAAAGAGATTGTACCATTGCCATGAGATCTTTGTAGGCGATTTTGCTTAAAATTTCTTCTTCGGAACGGAAGTTATTGGCTTCCTCAATAGCATTGTTTTCCATTTTGAATCTTTCTTGCATTCGGATGTGATTTATGGCGGCATTTACAAGAATTCTTCTAAACCAGGGTTTGAATGGTTTTTCCGGATCGAATTTTTTTATGTTTTTAAAAACCTTTAAAAAACCCTGATTGACTACCGAAATAGCATCGGCTTCCTGGTTTACATAGCGTATACAGATACTCATTGCATAAGAATAATACAGCTTATACAGACCATTTTGGCTCTGCCGGATCTGTTTCCGACAGCCTTTTATAAGGGTAAACAACTCTTGCTGGTCTGTATTACTCATAGTGAAATGTCACCAATATCCTAACCTATACATTTCTAAAGGTAAAAAGGCTGCGTGCGACATCACCATAAAAGGAAAAATTTTATGATTTGAAGCATATCTATGCCAACTGAAACCGCTTAACTTTGTTATCCGGGTATGAGCACAAAGAAATTAACTGAGATCGACATCGACCGTATCATCGAAATGGCCTGGGAGGACAGGACTCCTTTTGGTGCCATTGAATTACAATTTGGTTTACCGGAAAAAGAGGTAATTCAATTGATGCGAAGAGAGATGAAACGCAGCTCTTTTGAAATGTGGAGGAAACGCGTTTCCGGAAGGAAAACCAAGCACGTTGCAAAACGAAATGAAGAGATCGACAGATTCAAGTGTACCCGTCAGAAGTCTATTTCATCTAATAAAATCAGCAAACGAAAATGAAAATTCAGGCCGATTTTTCACTGGACAGGGTATGGGAAACCATTTGGAACAATATTAAAACCGGGATTGAAACCAATAATCCTTTTTATAAAACTCCGGCATTTATTTCATTAAGAAAGAACTATCCGGTAGGTAGGGTAGTGGTGTTGAGGGAATTGGACAAGGACATGCAATTTTGGTTTTATACCGATAGTCGTTCTGAAAAAGTAAAGTACCTGGAAAGAATGCCAGTAGGAAATTTTTTATTCTATGATCAGGAATTGCAATTGCAAGTTCGAATCATGGTCAAGGTAAGCCTGCACAAAGAGGATGACATAGCAAATGAAATTTGGGCACAAATGCCTGCAAGAAATCGGAAAGACTATGGTGGAGAATTCGCTCCCGGCATCCACATAGAAAATCCCGAAGCACAATCCCATGATGGTAAATTAGGATATCATTTCTGCGCGATCTGTTGCAGTCCATTTGAAGTGGAGATCCTGCAATTAAATCCTGAAGGACACCTTAGGGCTAAATATGAAAAATCCACTGCCGGTTGGACCCAACAGTGGATTGCTTCCTGATAAAATCAGGTATTTCTTGAATCAAACCGTAATTACATTACGCGCATTGCCTGCACGAAGTAAGTCAACATAAATGGAAGTGGAACCCAAAACCACTGTGGAACCATTATCAACATTCCAATAGTGATTACTGAGAAAACCAGGAACATCAACCATGCAAATCCGGTAGATTTTTTTTCAGCAGAATCCATAATATCTTTATCTTTTGAATTTATTATATCGCTTAAAAGGCTGACAAAAATAGAAAGTCTTTTTTTCTAAAACAGGAATTTTTAAAAAAAATCCTTGTTGGTGAAAAATTGCCTTGGTTTATGCCGCCAATTTTGCCTTTGTAGCAGGCAAATTTTTATACTCTTTGAAGGTGATCATCTTCTGCTGTTGCTCATCCCAAAGTTTGTTGAACATGCATTTCAAGCTTTCGCCGAAGGTTACAGAAGTCACGTATTTATTTAGTACCGGATTCTCCTTGTAACATTTTTCCAAATGGTAATTTGGAATTTTTGGTCCAAGGTGATGGATATGGTGGAAACCGATATTTCCGGTCAACCATTGAATAACTTTTGGTAATTTATAATGAGTACTTCCTTTGATCGCTGCCAAAAGATATTCCCAGTTTTCCTTCCACTGCTTGTAGGTGTCTTCATGCTGATGCTGCACGTAGAAAAACCAAACTGCAATGATTCCAAACAATACGATGATAGGAATTTGAACCAAAAAAGAATTCCTGCCAGCCTACGATTGCAGCCAATAAAGCATACACCAAAAGCATATAGATATTGGAAAAGAACTGAGAACGATAGGTTTTTTTCCAACCTTTCAATTTGATTAAAGGCAATCTCAATGTAAATCCAAGGTAATAAATTGGACCCAGGATAAACATCACTAAAGGAGAGCGGAACACACGGTATTGAATCTGTTTTGCTTTAGATAATGCATTGAATTCTTCAACCGTAAGCACTTCGATATCTCCAATATCTCTTACCTCCAACTGACCACAATGAGCATGGTGGTAGTTGTGGCTTCTTGCCCAATATTTGTAAGGAATGGTGCTAAAGAAGCTGGCGATGAAGCCAATGGTATTGTTTACATTTCTTGATTTCAGAAAAGACTGATGTCCACAATCATGTTGAATGATGAATATTCTAACCAGGAAAAAAGCATTGATAACGGCCAATCCAAGGGTAATCCAATAGGACCATTCAAGGCTATAATACATCAAAATCCACAAGCCGATAAAGGGCAAAAAAGAATTTAGGATTTGAATTGTGGCTTTCTTTACATCGGGAATAGAATATTCAGCGATGATATCGTTCCAATTCTTCAGGAACTTTTTGATCTCTAAATCTTGCATTATAAAAATTGAATTCAAAAAAAAAGAACGCCTGCAAATATGTCGAATTCCATTAAAAAGGAAGCTACATTTTGACTAATTTCAAAAAATTAACAGGTGAGAATGTCATCAGTTTACGATTTACGACCAACGAAATTGTCGGTCGTAAACCGTAAAAGCGATCTTAATTTACGAAGGTATAAGCAAAACCTACTTTACCGGCTCTACCGGTACGACCAATACGATGTACGTAACTATCGTAGTTGGTAGGTTTCTGGAAGTTAATTACGTGGGTTACATCTGAGATATCAATACCACGTGCAGCCACATCGGTAGCTACCAAAACCTGGATGTTGCCGCGTTTCAATCTATCAAGGGCTTTTTGTCTGCTCACTTGGGATTTATCACCGTGGATGCAATCTGATTTGATACCTTTTCTGTACAATTGGGTACTGAGTTTATCTACAGTTCTTTTGGTTTCAGCAAAAAGAATTACTTTCTGCATTCTTTTGTCTCTTACCAAATCAACCAGTACATCAATTTTATTTTGACCGGATGGTACCCTTACCACATTCTGTTCAATATGGTTGATGGTCTCCACTGAATTGATCTTTACCTCATAAGGGTTTTTAACCAATCTAGGTAAATGTTCATTGGTGGTTGCAGAAAAGAGTAGGGTTTGTTCCTTACCGTACATAGCATCTGAAATGGCCTGTACATCATCTACAAATCCCATATCCAAGCATTCTGTCGTATTCATCAAGTACCAAAACCTGATAATCTTCAAACATAATGGCTTCTTTGCGGGAAAGGTCTAGCAGACGTCCGGGAGTTCCCACCACTACGTGTTGAAACCTTTTAAGAATATCGATATCAGTGCGGACATTGGTTCCACCAATAAAGCTGGCAGAATAAAACTGCATTCTTCTGGTCAGTTTCCAAAATTCATCCTTCACCTGAATGGCCAACTCGCGGGTTGGAACTACAATAAGGGTTTGGAATTCTTTTTCTTCTGTAAGCAGCCTTTGAATCAAAGGAATCAAAAATGCTGCTGTTTTTCCTGTACCGGTTTTTGCGATGCCTAAAACATCTTCACCGTTAAGGATATGGTCGTAGGTTTTTTCCTGGATTTCAGTAGGCAATTCATAACCAACCCTGTCCAAATTGCCTTGAAGAGCAGGGTGTAAATTAAATGCTTTGAAATCTTTGGATGGAACGTATTTTCTTTCTTCAACAGAAATTGCCGGCCTTTCAAAAAGGTGTTCTGGTAGTTCGGCGGTCTTTTTCTTATTGGAATTTCTACGACGTGAATTGTTTGAGAAACGGCCTCTACCATTATTGGAAGATCCATTTCTTTTTTGTTTCTGCCAGGCTTGGCAGCAACTGAGAAATTTGACATGTAACAATGTTAAGTAAAATAATAATTCTTAGATGGACCCGATGCGAAAGCAAAATGAAATCCTCCTGATAATTATTAATTTCACTCGACTCTACTTCTTGGTAATCTAAATACGGCACAAAGATACGCCAAATAAAATTAGCATGTAGTTAATATTTTTTAAAAGAAATTTCAACTACTTTCTAATTTGATGATAATTTCAGAATAAATTAAGGATTTGGGTTATGTTTTAGAGTGAAAATAATTCGAATCAATGGTGCAAAAATATTTAAAAACCTTTCATGAAAACCTTTGAAACCACCTTGGAGGAGATAGATTCGAGCCTGTGGGGCTACCATTTTCCAGTCCCGACTGAGGTAAGCGACTATTTTAGAAATGAAAAAATCAAAAGGCTGATTTGTACCATCAATGGTAAAATGGAAATTCATTCTGCCTTGACATCCAAAGGTGATGGAACCTGGTACATTACCGTCAGCAAAGAAGTGCGAAAAAAATTCAACTTGAAAACTGGATCAAAGGTTACCCTAAGTTTAAAAGAAGATACGAGTAAATATGGCATGGCCGTACCCGAAGAATTCAAAGAGCTGATGGAAATAGAACCCGAAGCGCTTGATTATTTTCATGCGCTTACGCCCGGTAAACAAAGAAGTTTGCTGCATTGGATTGGCCAACCCAAATCCGTTGATCCCCGCCTCAAACGAGCCCTAGCGCTTGTCGAGCACCTCAAAGCCAATCAGGGAAAACTGGATTTTAAATTATTGCATCAGTTGGTGAAGGATATTGTGATTTAGGAGAGCAGAGAGATGCATGGGATGCATATAAATATGATGGGATAGATAGAATTAATGATAGATCGATATTAAAAAGATGGAAGGGATTATCGAGAAAATTAAGGTCAAAACTTCAGGAAGTTACAAACAAGCATAGGTTGGCTAAACGTCAACTGTAGCTACACGAGAAAATTAAGATTTTACACGTTAAAATATTGTTTTTTAGTTGTTTTTACCAAATTGAGTTATAAAAAATGATGTAATCATTTAGTTCTTTAAAGATTTCCTTAAGTCGACCTGCTTTTTTCAATGAAAACAAGCCAAAATTGCGTGTAGCCAGCGTTGACGTTTAGCCGCAATATTTCAATTTCATTCCTCCGTTTAAAGACAGCGTTATCAATTACATAATCTATCTATATGTTAAAGATAAATCTAGTGCACTAGTTTCTCGTTTAAGTACACGTGACACATAAAAGTTTTTAACTCGGTTAAATCTCATTGGCTCGTAAGGATCGTGTTTTATTTTTATTTTTTAAGGTTAAATCATTGGTAATCAAAGAGATGGTAGGTCAAGGGCATGCCCTTGACCTACCATCTCTTTGGCGTTTATCCTAATAAATTGAAAAAAAATCGCACTTTCAGTGAACCATGTGCGTCAAAAAAATTGCCGGGTATACACCGAGCCACCGAGCCACGGGCCCAAGACGACGAACACAGACACCAGACAACCAACAACCAGAGAAGTTGAAACTTCCGTCTAAAGAAATGGGATCCTACAGTTTCGATGGCCATTATCAAGTTCAGTTTTTCCAGCACCCAGTACCCAGCGCCTAGCACCCAGTTTACTTTACCAACATTTTCCCACCATCT
Organism: Saprospiraceae bacterium; assembly: GCA_041392845.1. Classification (GTDB taxonomy): domain Bacteria; phylum Bacteroidota; class Bacteroidia; order Chitinophagales; family Saprospiraceae; genus JAGQWW01. The sequence continues at coordinate 80,526 of JAWKLG010000026.1, forward strand.
AATAATCAACTTTTTTGCCTTTCCTCCTGATTTCTCCTCTTCGCAAAGATTTTTTTTCATTTTTGTGGCCTAAACATTTTTACTATGTCAAACCAGGCAAAAATTCAGGAAGCAGCAATTCGATTGCGCCAGGCAGAAGAACAAAAAATTACCTGCGCACCTATTAGAGATTTATTGCGGCAGACGATCTGCAATTCGCTTACGCTATCCAAAGCTGAATACGGACTTCAGAGTCCTGAATGGAGATCGAATTGTTGGCCGAAAAATTGGCCTTACCTCCAAAGCAGTCCAAACCCAATTAGGAGTAGATCAGCCTGACTTTGGAAGTTTGTTCGCTTCCCGGGAAGTACTAAATGGAGGTGAAGCCAAAGTAAGCGATATGATGCAGCCTCGCGTCGAAACAGAAATTGCACTTGTGCTTGGTAATGACCTGGATGACCCAAATATTAGCATAACAGATATTCTTCAATCAATTGATTTCGGATTGGCCTCATTGAAATTGTAGGAAGCAGGATCAAAGACTGGGATATCAGAATTGCGGATACCATTGCAGATAATGCCTCAGCCAGCCACTTTGTATTGGGTCACCAGCCTACCCCACTCTCCTTTTTCGATGTAGTCAATTGTAAAATGACCATGCATGTGAATGGAAGACTGGTTTCCGAAGGAAAAGGAGCTTCCTGCATGGGCTCACCAATCAATGCTACCCTTTGGTTGGCAAAAACTATGGCAGCAAATGGTTCTCCTTTGAAAGCAGGCAGATATACTTTTGACAGGTGCTCTTGGACCTGTATTTCCAAAAGCTGGTGATTTTGTTGAAGCTGGAATCGAAGCATTGGGAACTGTTTCCGTTAACTTTATTTAAATGAAGATATGAGCAATTATAAAGAACCGCACAAATTGTAGATCAAGCTGCCCCTAGAGGCAAAACCGTAAGTCAATTGACTCTGGATCATACTTTCAGTGTCGATGAATCCTATGAAATTCAAAAAGAGGCTATGAATTTTCGCTTTGAAAGAGGTGAAAAATTCATTGGTGTAAAGATGGGATTCACCAGTAAGGCCAAGATGGAACAAATGGGTGTCCACGACATGATCTGGGGTATTTTGACAGATGATATGCTGTATGAAAATGGTGCAGATTTGCCACTTTCAAAATTCATCCATCCACGTGCTGAACCTGAAATTTGCTTTTTAACTAAGAAGGATCTTCCGGCTGAATTAACGCTTGAAACTGCATCCGACTATATCGAATCTGTTGCAGCTGCCATCGAAATCATAGATTCCAGATACCAAAACTTCAAGTTCTCTCTAGAGGACGTAATTGCAGATAATTGCTCTTCCTCAGGATTGGTAATTGGTGACTGGCACCCGGTTGATACTCCGGTTAATAACCTTGATATTAAAATGACTTTTGCAGGTTCAGAAGTCACTTCAGGCAATTCAAACGCAATTCTGGGTAACCCTTGGGAATCTGTAATTGCTGCTGCCCGATTGACAGCAAAATATGGAAGAAAAGTTCCTGCAGGATCTTTGATAATGGCCGGAGCAGCCACTGCAGCCATATTTTTAGAAAAAAACAAAAAGGTTGAAGCGGTGATAAACGGACTGGGGAAAGTGAATTTTACTCCCAGATAATTAAATGGTAATCAGCGGTTTACCTATCCATATTTCTACATTTTTTTTCCAAATATCCTTTCGATCCTTTTGAGTAAGGACTCCGGTTTCAACTCCTTCATCGATTACTTTGCCTGGATAGGATCCGGGAACAGTTTCCATTTCTCCAAGTGGATATGGGTCGTCCAAGCCTGCTAAAATTTGACTAATACCTTGTCGCTTTACCAGCATTTCGAGTGACAGAACATCGTGTACCAGGGTATCAAAAAATACATTGGCCGCTACAATATTTCTCCTTGGATGGGTAGCTCCTTCAAACAAATCAGGCCTGCCTTCAAAACCCTGAATCCTGCGACCCAAATTTATTTGGCCAAACTGATTACCATGTGCAAAACATGTTCTCAAATGAGGGAACTTCCTTGGAAAGTCCAATAAGGTAAACATATGATAAGCATCCGCTGTCTGAGCGCACATCCAAACCAGATGGAATCGCCAAAACTGATCTTTTAGATTGACTATTTTAGGCGCATCGTAAGGATGTATTTCCACTGCAAGACCTAATTCATTTGCTTTTTCAAAAATCGGAATGGTAGATTCATCAGCTATAGCGGTCCAGTCCCCTTCCTTATTTAAAAAATGAGTAGGCAAGCAAAGTAAACGTAATTTTAGCCTATTTACACACCTTTCAATCTCCTTGATGGCATCCTCTACATAGGCTGGCTGCACCACAAATCCACAGGTAAATTTCTTCGGATTTTCAGATTGAACAGAAGCATTGAAATCATTCTGGAAACGAATCACGTCCCGGGTTAGATTCTGCTCCATGCCATTGCAATACAATTGACTCAGGTTTAAAATGACCTCATGGACTATATCGTTTTTTTCCATCCATTCCAGCTTTTCTTTTAAAAAAAAGCTGGGATCCGTTACAGGTCTCTTCCAATCTCCTTGACGCATGAATTTTTTATCCTCATCAATCCAAAACACCTTTTTTTCTTTCATAAAAGCCGGAATTTGCTCCGGATTGGGTAAAAGGTGGCCATGCCCGTTTATTTTGATAAAGTCCGCCATTGCTTGATTATTGGAATTTGAAAAAGCGACACAAGAAAGGGAAAAACTGTTAGCTATTTGCCGTTGGCCATTGGCTTTTTTGTATAAGCGGCTGGATTCCGGACGCTGGATGCTGGACATTGGATAATTGCAATCGAATTCGTCATTTGTCTCTATTTGCCAATGGCCAAAAGCCAACGGCTAATAGCTTTTTTTTACCAACATTAAACCTTATATTTCTGATGCTTGTTTTTAAAGCAAAGGATTTCTTCATATATTTGTCTTGACAACTATTGCCAAGACAAGCAAAAATTATATGCCCTATGCCAGTTTATCATAAAATGGGGAAAATACCCCAGAAGCGACATACGATATTTGAAAAGCCGGATGGTGGATTGTATTACGAACAATTGTTCGGCACCATTGGCTTCGATGGAATGTCTTCTCTCTTGTATCACATCAATCGTCCGACCATGGTCAAGGATATTTTGAAGTCCTACGATGTGAGCCCAAAAATTGCAGTAGACAAAAACATGAAGTCCAGACTCTTTAAAGGATTTCATGCCAAACCCGAAGACGACTTCCTGGACAGTCGCAAGGCCATGTTGGTAAATTCCGACATTGAAATCGGAGTTGCTGCTCCCAGAAAATCTATGCGGGAATATTTTTATAAAAATGCCGATGCCGATGAGATGTTGTTCATCCACAAAGGTACCGGTACCCTTCGCACACTTCTGGGAAATATAGAATTCGAATACGGAGATTATTTGATCATTCCACGTGGAATGATTTATCAGATCGATTTTGATTCTGAAGACAACCGCATCCTGTATGCTGAGTCCCACCACCCTATTTATACTCCTAAAAGGTATAGAAATTGGTTTGGCCAGATGTTGGAGCATTCTCCATTCTGTGAGCGTGACTATAAATTGCCTACAGAACTGGAATCGTATGATGAAACCGGCGAATTTATCATGAAGGTGAAAAAACAAAACACCATTCATGAGATGGTGTATGTTACTCATCCGTTTGATGTAGTTGGCTGGGATGGGTACAATTTCCCATATGGATTTTCCATTCACAATTTTGAACCAATTACGGGCCGCGTTCATCAGCCGCCTCCGGTGCACCAGACTTTTGAGACTTCTGCTTTTGTAATTTGTTCTTTCTGTCCAAGATTGTACGATTACCATCCAAAAGCCATTCCTGCTCCATACAACCACTCGAATATCGATTCGGATGAGATGTTGTACTATGTAGATGGCGATTTTATGAGTAGAAACAACATCGATCAAGGATATATTTCGCTACACCCTGCAGGGATTCCTCACGGACCACATCCGGGTGCTTATGAAAGAAGTATCGGAAAAACAGAGACCGAAGAGCTCGCTGTAATGATAGATACATTTAAACCTTTGATGGTAACCGAAGAAGCCTTGGCTATAGACGATGGCACTTATTATCAGTCCTGGCTGGATCATGATATGGCTGCTACAAATGGCAAACATTAATATACTGTTCCTAAATTCTAAAATAATTTGATATGTCAACCTTAACCACTGAATTACCTAAACTGTACGAAAAGGCAGGTGATTTTATGCCGCTTAATGGCACCGACTATATAGAAATGTACGTGAGCAATGCGAAACAAGCAGCTCACTTTTTCAAAACCGCTTTTGGATTCCAGGATTTGGCTTATTCCGGATTGGAAACCGGAAATAAAGAATTGGAGTCTTATGTGGTGGTTCAAGATAAAATCAGACTGGTTTTAACTACTCCTTTGAAAAGTGGAACCATTGTTGGAAAACACATTGACAAACATGGCGACGGAGTGAAAGTGGTTGCTTTTTGGGTAGATGATGCTAAATCTGCTTATGAAGAAGCCATCAAAAGAGGAGCTAAATCCTATTTTGAACCTAAAGTTGAAAAAGATGATAATGGCCAGGTTGTCCGGGCAGGTATTTACACCTACGGAGAAACAGTTCACATCTTTGTAGAAAGAAAAGACTACAAAGGCATTTTCCTTCCTGGATTTAAAAAATGGGAAACTAGTTATAAGCCATCTACAGTTGGTTTAAAATATGTGGACCACATGGTAGGAAATGTTGAATTGGGCAAAATGAACGAATGGGTGAGCTTCTACGAAAATGTTTTGGGCTTCACGCAGATTCTTTCATTCGACGATAAGGACATTTCTACCGAATATACAGCCTTGATGAGTAAGGTGATGAGCAATGGAAATGGACGTATTAAGTTCCCGATCAACGAACCGGCTGAAGGTTTGAAAAAATCTCAGATTGATGAATACCTGGAATTTTATGAAGCACCTGGTGTTCAGCACATTGCAGTAGCTACTGATAATATTATTGATACAGTTACTCAAATGCGTAACCGAGGAGTAGAATTCCTGAGAGTTCCTACTACTTATTATGATGACCTATTGGATCGCGTAGGTGAAATCGACGAGGACATCGAGCCTTTGAAAGAATTGGGCATTTTGGTAGATCGTGACGATGAAGGATACTTGCTTCAATTGTTCACCAAACCTATCAATCCGCGCCCTACCCTATTCTTTGAAATCATTCAAAGAAAAGGCGCCACCTCTTTTGGAAAAGGAAATTTCAAAGCTTTGTTTGAAGCAATTGAAAGAGAACAGGAGATCAGAGGAACTTTGTAAATGACGAAGTACGAGTGACAAATGTCGAATTAGTGCATTTTTCACCTTGCTGATAAAAAAAGTCCATGGTTTTTTTCTTCTGGAAAAAGGCTGTGGACTTTTCATTTTTAGCCTACTTAAAGCCCACTTTTGCACCTAAAGTTTAATAATCTTACAAATCCCAATCCTTTCTCCTCCTGTCTCCTTGTCCCCCATTCTTAAAGTCCCTACAGACAAAGTGTAATTTTTACATCAAATACCATATTTTTAATAATAAAGCCTGTACTTTCACCATCTTTTAAATCAAAGAGATTTGCCATATGAATCAGCGAACAGTCATCACAGGTACAGGATCATATATCCCTTCACTTATCAAAACCAATCGGGATTTCACTGTTCATGATTTTTACTCCGAAAGCATGCAACGCATTACTACACCACCCGAGGACGTAGTAACCAAATTTCAGGAAATAACCGGCATTGAAGAAAGAAGGTATGCAAAGGAAGATCTCAATTCATCTGATCTCGGCACTGAAGCAGCTAAAATTGCCATCAAGGATTCCGGAATTGATCCTGAGACCTTGGACATGGTCATTGTTGCGCACAATTTTGGCAACGTTGTTAAACACACCATTCAAACCGATATACTTCCCGCACTGGCAAGTAGGATAAAACATAATTTGGGTATCAAAAACCCCAATTGCGTTGCTTATGATATTCTTTTCGGATGTCCGGGTTGGATTCAGGGCGTAATTCAGGCTCATACCTATTTTGAAGCCGGAATGGCAAAAAAGGCTTTGGTTATTGGTACCGAAACCTTGAGCAGGGTTTTAGACAGTTATGATCGTGACAGCATGATTTTTAGCGATGGAGCTGGTGCATGTGTCGTGGAATCAAGAGAATCAGAAGAAGGTGCATCCGGAATTTTACATACAGCTGTTCAAAGCCATACACAAAGTGAAGCATTCTATTTGTACCTGGGACCTTCCAATTTTCCAGGTTCCGACCCAAGAATTCGTTACATCAAAATGAAGGGTAGGAAAGTATATGAATATGCCATGAAAAATGTGCCAGTGGCCATGAAGAATTGTCTTGATGCTAGTGGGACAGATATTTCCAAATTGAAAAAAGTATTTATCCATCAGGCAAATGAAAAAATGGATGAAGGCATTATCAAATTGTTGTATCGTTCTTTTGGTATCAAAGAGTTGCCCGAGCATATTATGCCCATGAGTATTCACAAATTGGGCAACAGTTCAGTGGCTACGGTTCCAACATTATTCGATTTGGTTAGAAAAGGTAAGCAGGAAAATCATACTTTAGCAGAAGGAGATGTAATACTCTTCGCATCCGTAGGGGCAGGTATGAACATCAATGCCATAGCCTATAGAATTTAAAACCTAAACCACAAAGAAGCCTTGGCAGCAAACCGGGAAAAACATTTTGGTACATACATTGACAGGAACTACAGGATTATTCGCCTTAGGTTTCTACAGGCATTTAAGGAATGTGGAATTGACATTACCACAGAACAATGGGTGATCCTTGACAATTTATACCATCATGATGGTTTGAGCCAATCTGAATTAGGTACCATGTCCTTCAAAGATGCCCCAACTGTTTCAAGGATAGTTGACCACCTTTGTACCAAAGGATTTGCAATTAGGAAACGTTCAGAATCAGACCGAAGAGCCCTGGTAGTCAGCATTACTGAAAAAGGTAAATCTTCCTACGATAAAGTGTTGCCAAGTGTAAGAGGTTTACGAAAACAAGGCTGGGAAAATCTCAGCGAAGAAGACTACGACACTTTTCTTAGAATCATGAATCAGGTTTTCCGGAATTTCGATTCCTAAAATTTCCTCCATGCCTTACGATTTAAGTTTGTCCAACTGGCTGTTGGCCTTTTTGGCTGCATTTATTGTCGGATTATCAAAATCTGGTATCAAAGGCATCGCTATTTTAGTTGTTATCCTTTTGGCACTTGTTTTCGGAGGAAAATCCTCTACCGGAATCTTACTTCCCATGTTGATCGCAGGCGATATTTTTGCAGTAATTTATTACCACAGACACACACAATGGCATTATTTAAAAAAGCTTTTGCCCTGGATGATAGCCGGAGTTTTGGCCGGAGTCTGGTTTGGAAATGAAATTCCGGAAGCGGCTTTTAAAAAGACCATGGCTGTGATTGTCTTGATTACCGTTGCCATTATGTTTTGGTGGGATTATCGAAAATCAAAAAACATTCCTACGCATTGGTCTTTCGCCGGCACCATGGGATTATCCGCCGGATTTACGACCATGGTGGGAAACTTAGCCGGAGCATTTTCCAATTTGTACTTCCTAGCCATGCGCCTCCCCAAAGTCCATTTCATTGGAACAGCAGCCTGGTTATTTTTCATCATCAATCTTTTCAAATTCCCTTTCCATGTATTTGTCTGGGGCACCATCACCAAGGAATCGCTTTATTTGAATCTCACCCTTTTGCCGGCAATTATCATCGGACTTTATACCGGTATAAAAATCGTCAAACTAATCCCTGAAAAGTTATTCCGTCAATTGATTTTGGTGGTGACGGCAGCTGGAGCAGTGATGTTGGCGGTTGGTTCTTAGCGGTTGGATGGGAATCTCCCATTTTACAAGTAGAATAACAGAATGGAGGAGCTTTCACCCGGTACTTGGGGAATTTACGGTTTACGATTTACGAAGGCTTCTTAAAAAACGAAAATCGAACGTCGAATAGCGAATAGCGAATAGCGTAACCTCCAGACAATCAGGAAATTATTCGAGCTGTTATATTTTACCGGATGTAGGGGTTGGCTGCGCCAACCCTGGAACGATGAAATGATTTAGAATTTGTAGCAGGTTATTTGAAGCGGAAGAACCCTATAAAAGAATTACGACATTTCGGTATTCAGAGTTCCAGCACCCACCGTTCAGAATCCAGCATTCTGCCAATTTAATGTGACCCCTACAGGGTCAGTAGGGTTGGTGGTCTTAGTTCGGGTTGGGATAAGTGACCCCGATGGGGTCGAAGGGAAACGAATTTCCGGTTTAAGAGGACTTAAAAAAACGAAAAGCGAACTTCGAACACCGAATAGCTTAACCAACAAACATTCGATGAATTATACGATCTATTATAAGAAAGCCAAGTTGCGAACAAACGAGCCACCGAGCAAACGAGCCTTCAAGTTGCACAGCACCTAGAACCCAGAACCTAGCACCCAGAACCCAGAAGAACCTAGCACCCAGAACCTAGCACCCAGCCCCTAGTAATATTTTCCTTTCCACCAATTGGCCAAGCGAGTCAGAATTCCCGCTTCATTAGCGTTTTTGCCAGGCGTATAAAATTTGGTATTGACCAATTCTTCCGGCATAAATTCGTAGGCTACAAAGTTTCCTTCATAATTATGTGCATACTGGTAATTGTCTCCATACCCGAGTTGCTTCATCAATTTGGTAGGTGCATTACGTATACCTAAGGGTATGGAAAGATTTCCGGTTTCTCTGACTTTGGCCATGGCTTCGTTGATGGCTTTGTAGGTAGAATTGCTTTTAGGAGAAGAGGCCAGGTACACCGCACATTGTGAAAGGATAATCCTTCTTCCAAATTACAAAGCAAACTCGACTACCTGGTGGCTGAGCTTGTCGAAGCCACCAGGACAAACCATGCATCTAAAACTCCCCCATCTCCATCCCTTCATCCAAACCCCAAAATCCCTTCGTTCTTCCGGGAGGTAGCGCAGGCATGCCGGCTCTACAACGCTTAAAAAAGCCAACAGCCAATGGCCAACGGCTAACAGCCAATAAACGAGTAAAAAAACTACTCATATATTTATTATTGTTAAAAATATATCGCAATTTTGCCTATGCATTTTGGCAAGATTGGAATCATCTTTGCCAATAAAAACAATAAACGAGTAAAAAAACTACTCAATATCATTTTAAATGATAGACGCTTTAATCTCCTCAAAAACCAGGATCAAACTGTTGTTGAAGTTCTTCCTCAACAGCAGCACTACTGCCTACTTAAGGAGCCTGGAAAATGAGTTTGGAGATAGTACCAATGCTATAAGACTGGAACTGAACAGACTCGAAGATGCCGGAATGCTGGTTTCCAAAATGGATGGAAACAAAAAAGTATTTCAGGCAAACACTCAGCATCCCCTTTTCAGCGAAATCCACAACATCATACTCAAGCATATTGGAATTGACCGAGTCATTGCCAATGTGGTAGAACGATTGGGAGAGGTGGAAAGAGTTTATCTCGTGGGAGATTTTTCAAAAGGGATGGACAGCCAGATTATTGACCTTATTTTGATTGGTGATATCGACAAATCTTATTTGATCAAATTGGTCGAAAAGGCAGAAAATCTGGTCAAACGTAAAATCAGATACCTCATTTATTCAAGTGAGGAATACGATATAGAAAATTGGGAATCGAAAGCGGTTCACCCATTATTGTTGTGGTCAAAAGAGCCTACCGCATGAAGCAGGCAGATGTCGTAATCATTGGAGGAGGAATTGTAGGGCTGGCCACAGCTTATCAACTGCTCAAAAGCAGAAGAGTTTTGACAGTGCGGGTGCTGGAAAAGGAATCCGAAATTGCGTCTCATCAAACAGGACACAATTCCGGGGTGATCCATTCCGGAGTTTATTACAAACCGGGATCCTTAAAGGCGAAAAATTGCAGATCCGGATATGTTCAGCTGCTGAACTTTTGTAAGGAGCATGGCATCAAACATGACGTATGCGGAAAAATAATACTGGCAACCAAAGAAGATCAGCTCCCTTTATTGCAGACCATTTTTGAAAGAGGTCAAAAAAATGGTTTAACAGGACTTCAATTAATAGGTCCTGAACAGATAAAGGAACTGGAGCCCAATGCACAGGGTGTAAAGGCGATTAAGGTTCCGCAAGCAGGAATCATCAATTATAAAAACGTCGCACAAAAGTATGCTGAGCTGATCCAGGTGATGGGAGGAGAAGTTTTGTGCGATAGAAAAGTCGTCGGTATAAAGGATCAGGTAGTTGAAACCAATCAGGATAATCACCAGGCAAAGCTTATAGTCAATTGCGCCGGCTTGTATGCCGATAAAATTGCCAAAATGACCATGCCCGATTTGGATTTGATGACCCTTCCCTTCAGAGGGGAATATTATGAATTGGTGGCAGAGAAAGAGAATTTAGTTAAAAACTTAATTTATCCTGTCCCCAATCCCGCTTTTCCTTTTCTTGGCGTCCATTTTACACGCATGATTGATGGGGGGATGGAAGCAGGACCCAATGCAGTTTTGGCCTTCAGAAGAGAAGGATATAGCAATAAAGATTTTAAAGCAAGCGAGTTTTTTGAAACCATCGGGTATCCTGGTTTTAGAAAAGTTGCTGCAAAATATTGGAAAGACGGATTGTACGAAATCTACCGCTCTTTTTCGAAGGCTGCTTTTACCAAGGCACTACAGGGACTTGTTCCTTCCATTGAAGAAAAAGACCTTAAAAAAGGAGGAGCAGGAGTCAGAGCACAAGCCGTCGATTCTAAAGGAAATCTGATAGATGATTTTCTTTTTTATGAAAATGAAAGGGTCATAAATGTTTGCAATGCGCCTTCACCGGCAGCAACAGCTTCCCTTGCAATTGGGGAAACCGTCGCAGGAAAAATTTTGACTCGTTTTTAAAGAAAGATAATTGGAAAATAAAGGAAAAGTATTGGTTACCGGTGCTGCCGGATTTATTGGTTTCCATTTAATAAAAAAGCTATTATTAAATGGATATGAAGTTGTTGGATTAGATAATATCAACAATTATTACATGATCAATTTAAAATATGATCGATGTAATGAATTGGGAATCCCAAGTTCCAAAATTTCTGACAAAACTATCATCCAAAGTCAAAAGGAGAAGGATTATAAGTTTATAAAAGCGGACCTCAAGGATTATGAAACCATGAACAAATTATTCCAAAGCGAAAAATTTGACAGAGTTATTAATCTTGCTGGTCAGGTTGGAGTAAGGTATAGCCTTGAAAATCCCCACGCTTATATAGAAAGTAACCTTGTTGGATTTGCAAATATTCTGGAATTGTGCAGGCATAATAATATTGGCCACTTAGTTTTTGCCAGCAGTTCTAGTGTTTATGGTTTGAATGGGGAAATCCCCTTCGCAACTACCCATAATGTAGACCATCCGATTTCTTTATACGCTGCTACCAAAAAGAGTAATGAGTTGATGGCGCATTCCTACAGTTATCTGTACAATTTGCCGGTTACCGGCTTGCGCTTTTTTACGGTTTATGGGCCTTGGGGAAGACCGGATATGGCAGCTTACCTGTTTATTGATGCAATTGCAGAAGGAAGACCCATTAAGGTATTCAACAATGGAGAAATGACCCGTGACTTTACTTATGTAGATGATATTGTAGAAGGTATTTTCAGGGTCATGGAAAAACCGCCTAAAGGAAACCAGGACTGGAAAAATACAGCTCCCGACCCTTCTTCCTCGATAGCGCCGTATAAAGTTTACAATATCGGAGAGAATACTCCGGCAAAGTTGATGGACTTTATTGAAACCATTGAAAAGGAGTTGGGTAAAAAGGCAGTAAAGGAGTTTCTTCCTTTGCAACCTGGTGACATGGTAGATACTTATGCAGATATCGATGCACTTGAAAATGATTTAGGATACCGTCCTAAAACTACCATAGAAGAAGGATTAAGAAATATGGTTGCATGGTACAAGGAATGGAAAAAAGATTTAAATCAATAAACACTGATAATCCAGACAAAAAGTCAATAAATGTATCAGGAACTAAAAAATAAGACGAAAACCATCTCAGTTACCGGACTGGGATATGTTGGTTTGCCCCTTGCTTTGGCATTTGCCAAGAAATTCAAGGTAATTGGATTTGACATCAACCAGGCCAGGGTCGATTTAATGAACAATGGCAAAGACCCATCCAAGGAATTGGAGGATTCTGCTTTTGAGGGTGCTGATATCAAATTCACTGCCGATCCGGAAGATTTAAAAGAAGCACATTTTCATATCATCGGAGTACCAACCGACGTAGATGAATCGAAGGTGCCGGATCTTACTCCGCTTAAAAAAGCATCGGCCAGTGTTGGAAAGGCTTTGAAGCCTGGTGATTATGTAGTGTATGAATCAACTGTTTATCCAGGCTGTTCTGAAGAAGATTGCTTACCCATTTTAGAAAAAGAATCCGGTTTAAAAATGGGTAAAGACTTTAAAATGGGCTACTCCCCTGAGCGTATCAATCCGGGAGATAAAGAAAGACCCCTGCATAAAATTTTAAAAATCGTTAGCGGCTCGGATGAGGAAGCTTTAAATGAAATCGCTCAGATTTATGAGTCTATTATTGAAGCCGGAGTATACCGTGCCTCTTCGATCAAGGTTGCAGAAGCTGCTAAAGTGATTGAAAATACCCAGCGTGATATCAATATCTCACTGATGAATGAATTGTCAATGATTTTTGATTTGATGAACATTGACACTCTTGAAGTATTGAAGGCAGCAGGGACTAAGTGGAATTTTTTAAAATTCTTCCCTGGCTTGGTGGGTGGACATTGCATAGGTGTAGACCCGTATTATTTGGTGCATAAATCCAAACAATTGGGTTATGATCCCCAGGTGATTTTAAGTGGAAGAAGGATCAATGACGGTATGCCGGGATTTATCGCCAAGCGTTTAACTCAAATGCTCATTCAGCGCTCTAAAAATCCAAAACATTGCAAGGTACTTGTAATGGGAATTACCTTTAAAGAGGATGTATCTGATATCAGAAATTCCAAAGTTGCAGACCTTGTAAATGAATTGAAAGATTATTCAATAACGGTCGATGTGGTGGATCCACATGCCTCCTTTGAAGAAGTAGAACATGAATACGATTTAAAAATGGCTAGTGAAATTGGAAACGATTATGATGCCATCATCGTCGCAGTTTCGCACAAACCATACAAAGCATTAAGTCACGATTATTTCAAATCCATCACCAAAGAAGATCCCATTGTCATGGACCTCAAAGCGATTTATGAGCCGGAGGATAATGGAATGGTGTACTGGAGATTATAAATAGCTATTGGCTGTTGGCCGTTAGCCGTTAGCTAATTGCCAATGGCCAAAGGCCAACAGCTAATAGCCAATGACCAACCCCTCCCATACCAATCACCTCGACGCGGAAATTCCACGCTGGTTTGCGGTATACACCCATTTCAAAAGAGAAAAAGTGGTGGAGCGGATGTTGAAACAAAAAGGAATTGAATGTTACCTGCCTTTACAAAAACAGGCTAGGAAATATACGCGGAAGTTCAGAGTAGTAGAGCTTCCTTTGATTAGTTGTTATTTGTTTGTGAAAATAAAAAAGGACGAGTATGTACCGGTTTTGGAAACAGAACATGTACTCAACTTTATAAAATTTTCAAAAAACCTGATTGCCATTCCGGAGGAGGAGATTGATTTGATCCGTAGGGTGGTCGGGGAAGGAGTTCCGCTAGAGGTGGAACAAAAATCAATGGTAGAAGGAGATTGGGTAGAAATCATCTCCGGAAACCTGACCGGTTTGAAAGGACAACTGGTTGCTAAAGAAGGAAAAAATCAATTTGTAATAGACTTGGATCAGCTGGGATATTCGATTAGAATGAGCATTGATCCGAAGCTGTTGCATAAACTTAGTAAAGTTTGATTTACGAATTACGGTTCACGATTTACGGGGTCTCTCGTAAATCGTAAACCGTAATTCGTAAATTCTTATGGTGTTATTCAGTAAAAGTTTGGTTTTAAAATTTGAAAAATCCTCTGCGACTTTTCGTTGGCGAAGCCGTATCAAAACCCAAATAAACCATGTCTGAAACCCGCGAATCCAGGCTACGGAGCCTGCTTAAAGGCATCACTTGGCGGATTTTGGGGACCCTTGACACCATGGTTTTATCCTACATTTTTACAGGCAATTTGAAAGTAGCCTTTGCAATAGGTGGAACAGAAGTAATCACCAAATTGGGTTTGTATTATTTCCATGAAAGAGCTTGGCTCCTTGTTCCTCCTGGTTCTATCCGTAGTGTTTATAAAAAATTAGGCTTCGGGAAAAAGTAATTCAATGGCTTCTACCAATATTCATCCAATATTCGATCGCCTGGTTCAAAGAGAAGACCGCGAAAAAAGATTAGGCCAAAAAGGTTGTGTCCTTTGGTTTACGGGTTTGAGTGGGTCAGGGAAAAGCACCATCGCAGAAGCAGTTGAAAGAGAACTTTTCAACCGCGGATTTTTCCCTCAGGTATTGGATGGCGACAATATCAGAACAGGAATCAATAAAAATCTGGGTTTCTCTGTCGAAGACAGACACGAAAACATCAGAAGGATTGCCGAAGTCGCCAAATTGTATCTAAACTCCGGCATCATCACCATTACTTCCTTCATCAGCCCAACCATCGAATCAAGGGCCATGGCCAAAGAAATCATCGGTGAAGCTGATTTCAAGGAGATTTTTGTGAATACACCATTATATATATGTGAACAAAGAGATGTAAAGGGATTGTATGCAAAAGCCAGAAAAGGAGAAATCAAAAACTTCACCGGCATCGATTCCCCTTATGAGGCACCGGAAAAACCAGCGCTTGACCTCAAAACTGAAGACAAAACAGTTGAGGAATGTGTGGAGGAAATTATTAAGTATTTAAAAGAGGCAAAAATTATTTAAACATTTAGGAATTACGGTTTACGATTTACGAGGCCCACGTAAATCGTAATTCGTAAACCGTAAATTCCCCAACCTGAAAAAAGAATATCAAGAATTCACCACCACGGTGAAAAATATTTAAAATGAATTATCAACTCAATCACTTAAAGGAACTAGAAAGCGAGTCCATCTTCATTTTACGTGAAGTAGCCGCCCAATTTGAAAATCCGGTCATGCTTTTTTCCGGCGGGAAAGACTCCATTTTGATGAGTTACCTTGCTAAAAAAGCGTTTTTCCCGGCTAGGATTCCTTTTCCACTTTTACATATTGACACAGGACACAACTTCCCTGAAACCATGGAATACCGTGACTGGTGGATCAAAGAATTGGGAGCCAAATTGGTAGTGGGCTCAGTGCAGGAAGCCATCGACCAAGGAAAAGTAGTGGAAGAAAAAGGATTCAATGCTTCCAGAAATTACCTTCAAACTTCAGTTTTGTTGGAATCGTTGGAGAATGGAAAATATGATGCTGCTTTGGGTGGAGGAAGACGCGATGAAGAAAAAGCCAGAGCCAAAGAACGTTTCTTCTCTCATAGAGATGAGTTCGGACAATGGGATCCAAAAAATCAAAGACCGGAACTTTGGAACCTGTTCAATGGTAAAAAACATATGGGCGAACATTTCCGTGTATTCCCCATCTCCAACTGGACAGAATTAGATGTTTGGCAATACCTGGCCATGGAAAAAGTACCACTACCAAGCCTATACTTTGCACACGAACGCGAAGTATTCAAAAGAGACGGTTCCTATCTGGCCAACACTCCTGTTATTCCAAGAAAACCGGAAGAACAGATTGAAAAACAAATGGTCCGCTTCCGTACCATCGGTGACATGACCTGCACCGGTGCTGTTGAATCTACCGCTGCCACCATTGAAGACATCATCGCTGAAGTCTCCATGACCCGCACTACCGAGCGCGGAACCAGAGCGGATGATAAAAGGTCAGAGACTGCAATGGAGGATAGGAAAAAACAGGGATATTTCTAACGCTTTTCGAAGTTCGCTATTCGCTATTCGCTTTTTTTTAGTTCCGATTGATACCTTTTAATGGGAATTGGTACTAATAAATAAAACAAATAGTTATGCGAAACTTTAAAAACCTCGAAATCTGGCAAATTTCAATTGAAATTTGCGAAAGTATTTATCAATTATGCTCCTCCATCCCAATTTCAGAGAAGTATAATCTTATAAGTCAAATGAAAAGAGCAGCCATTTCAATTTCTTCTAATATTGCTGAAGGTGCATCCAGAGAAAGTAATAAGGAATTCAAAAGATTTCTAGAAATAACAATTGGTTCTGCGTTTGAATTAGAAACGCAATTGATTTTATGTACTCGATTAGAATACTTTCAAACAAAAAACTTGGACAATATTTTTGAGCTTTTGAATAAAGTTCAAAGAAAAACAAACGCCTTAATCCAAAAATTAAGATAATAGAAAAACCCTAAGAAATTTTCAATACCTAAAAACATCAAAGAATTGAATTCCTCGAACACCGAACACCGAACAGCGAACAGCGAATTCCGAAATACCGAATTACTTCGATTTACTACTGCAGGCTCCGTCGACGACGGAAAATCAACTTTGATTGGACGCCTGCTTTACGATTCTAAATCCATTTTTGAAGACCAGTATGAAGCAGTAAGGACTGCTACGGAACGTCGGGGAGAAGAAGGGGTCAACCTGGCTTTACTGACGGATGGCTTGAAAGCGGAAAGGGAGCAGGGAATCACCATTGATGTTGCGTATCGTTATTTCGCCACTCCTAAGCGGAAATTCATCATAGCGGATACTCCCGGCCATATTCAATATACAAGAAACATGGTGACGGGAGCGAGTACAGCCAATGTTGCCTTGGTGTTGGTGGATGCAAGAAAAGGAGTAATCGAACAGACTAAGCGTCATGCCATTATTGCTTCGCTTTTGCAGATTCCGCATCTGGTGGTTTGTATCAATAAGATGGATTTGGTGGATTATAGTGAAGAAGTGTACGAAAACATCAAAGAGGAATTTGAAAATTTCGCTTCTAAACTGGATGTCAACGATGTTCACTTTATTCCAATGTCGGCTTTAAAAGGTGACAATGTGGTGGATCGTTCAGAAAACATGAAATGGTATGGGGGTTCTACCCTACTCTACTATCTTGAGAATGTACACATCGGAAGTGATCACAACATTATCGATTGTCGTTTCCCGGTTCAGTTTGTAGTGCGTCCGAATACAGATGAGTATCATGATTATCGTGGATATGCGGGAAGAATTGCAGGTGGCTCTTTTAAAAAAGGGGATAAGGTAATGGTACTTCCAAGTGGATTTACTTCTACCATTAAAAAGATCGACACTTACGATGGAGAATTGCAAGAAGCTTTTCCTCCTATGTCGGTTACCCTTTTATTGGAAGACGAAATTGACATCAGCCGTGGAGATATGATCGTAAGGGAAAACAATGTTCCTCATACCGATCAGGATTTGGATGTGATGGTCTGTTGGTTTCATGAAAGACCTTTACAGTTGAGAGGCAAATATGCCATCATGCACACCACTCAGGATGCCCGTTGCATCATAAAAGAAATCCGTTACAAGATGGATATCAACACCTTGCACAGGGACCTGGAGGATAAGGAAATCAAGATGAACGACATTGCAAGGATTAGCATCAGGACAACCAAACCATTGTTCCATGATGCTTACCGCAAAAACAGAATTACCGGTAGTGTAATATTCATTGACGAAGCAACCAACGAAACAGTGGGAGCTGGGATGATAGTAGGATAAGCCCCTTGGAAAAGATAAAATTTGCAGTAATTGGTTGTGGACACATCGGCAGGAGACACGCCGCTGTGATTCAGGAAAACGATCAGGCTGAATTGGTTGCGATTTGTGATGTTAAATCATTGAAGGAACTGAAACTCCCTGAAAATTTGGCTCAGGTTAATTTTTATCAAAAAATTGAAGACCTGATCCGCAATCCTAAACTTCAATTTGATGTCGCCTGTATTTGTACACCGAATTATTTGCATGCCAGCCAGGCTTTGGAATTGTTGGATGCCAAAAAACATGTGGTAATCGAAAAACCCATGGGATTAAAGCGCTCGGAATGTGAAAAGGTAGTACACAAAGGATTAACGGTTTCAAGAAACATCTTTATTGTAATGCAAAACCGTTATTCTCCACCTATTCAATTGTTAAAAAAACTGGTGAAGGAGCAAACCCTGGGTGATATTTACAATGTACAAATCCAGTGTTACTGGAACAGGGATGATCGCTATTATATGCCGGATGGCCAGCTCCATGAATGGCATGGAAAATTGGAAAAAGACGGTGGCGTTTTATTTACTCAATTCTCCCATTTCATCGACATTATGTACTGGATTTTTGGGGATTTCGAGGACATCCAATCCAGGTTTGCCAATTTTTCACACCAACACTCAACAGAATTTCCGGATACCGGCTCCGTGCAGTTTAAGTTGGAAAACGGCGCCTTAGGCACCCTGAATTTTTCAACCGCAGTCTGGGATCAAAATTTTGAAAGTTCCATCACCGTCATTGGAGAAAAAGGAACCATCAAAATCGGAGGGCAGTATATGGACAGATTAGATTATTGCCATATTCAGGATTATGTGGCACCAACTTTGCCGCCTTCCAAACCGGCAAACCAGTACAAAGGCTATCAGGGCTCAGCCTCCAATCATGCACAAGTCATCGACAACGTGATTGATGTGATTCGAGGTCATAAAACCATAGCCACCAATGCACTGGAAGGAATGAAGACGGTGGAGATAATAGAACGTATTTACAATTCATACCTACATTGAAAAGAACAATTTACGGTTTACGAATTACGATTTACGTAGCGTTTCGTAAATCGTAAATCGTAAACCGTAAATTTTATTTTTAAACGATGAAAAGAATTCTAGTAACTGGCGGAGCAGGTTTCATAGGCTCCCATCTCGTGCGACTCATGGTCAACAAATATCCGGATTATCAAATCGTGAATTTGGATGCTTTGACTTATGCAGGCAACCTTGAAAACCTGAAAGACCTGGAGGGGAAATCCAATTATACCTTTGAAAAGGGTGACATTTGTGATACTTCCTTTTTAGAAAGTCTTTTTGAAAAATATAATTTCGACAGTGTCATGCACTGTGCTGCAGAAAGTCATGTGGATCGTTCCATTACCGATCCGCTTGCTTTCATCAATACCAATGTAGTTGGAACGGCCAACTTGCTTATCACAGCCAAAAAATACTGGCATGGCAATTACGAAGGCAAACGTTTTTACCATATCTCTACCGATGAAGTATATGGTTCCCTGGAAATGGGGGGTGGATTTTTTACAGAAGAAACACCCTACGATCCTAAAAGTCCCTACTCTTCATCCAAAGCAAGTTCAGATCATTTGGTAAGAGCCTTTAACCATACCTATGGCTTACCCATCGTAATTTCCAACTGTTCCAACAACTACGGTCCCAACCAATTCCCCGAAAAATTGATTCCACTTTTCATCAACAACATCCGCCACAATAAACCCCTACCGGTTTACGGCGAAGGAATCAATGTACGCGATTGGTTGTACGTAGTCGATCATTGCACCGCCATCGACACTATTTTTCATAATGGGAAAGATGGCGAAACCTATAATATAGGTGGCCACAACGAATGGAAAAACATAGACCTGATCAAACTCCTCATCAAATTGATGGACGAAAAACTGGGCAGAACCCCAGGCACTTCTGAATCTTTGATCACCTATGTAAAAGACCGCGCCGGCCACGACTTGAGATACGCCATCGATGCCAGCAAACTGAAAAACGAACTCGGCTGGGTCCCAAGCCTCCAATTCGAAGAGGGCCTCAGCAAAACCATCGACTGGTACCTGGAGAACCAGGATTGGTTGGATAATGTAACGAGCGGAAAGTATCAGGAGTATTATAAGGAGATGTATAGTTAATCCTATTTACGGTTTACGATTTACGATTTACGTAGACGTAGGGTTTTGATAGATTTAACAAAAATGGCTAAAAGTTGATTTCCCTCCATTTTTGCTTTTATCAACTGTTCTTGAAAATTTTGAGGAGATAATCTTTGGAGAATTTCTAACCAATAAATGGTTTCATCCAATTCTTCTTCTACTATCTTCAATTTATTAATAAAATCTGGTGAAGATTTTGCTCTACATGCTGCTCGATAGTTTGCACCTACAGATGTAGAACTCCTAATGATTTGATTTTGAATGATTTTAAATTCAGTATTGTTAGGATACTTTTTCAAAAGAAGAATGATTGCGATTGCAAAATTTTTAGTCCTATCCATTAATTCTTGTTTATTCATAGCATACACTTTTTATTATTAGTACCATTATATTAAAAAAGGTATCAGCTTGCATTAAACTTTTTTAGAATGGGCCTCGTAAATCGTAAACCGTAATTCGTAAATCTCTCTAATTTGAAAACCCAAAGTTTATTAAAATAATATGAAAGGCCTTATCCTCGCCGGCGGTTCCGGCACCAGACTGTACCCTATCACAAAAGCCATCAGCAAGCAGTTGATGCCGATTTATGATAAGCCGATGATTTATTATCCGCTATCGATGCTGATGTTGGCCGGGATTAAGGATATTTTGATCATCACCACGCCCCAAGACAATGCCTCTTTCAAGAATTTGTTGGGTGATGGAAGTGAGTTGGGATGTAATTTCGAATATGCCATCCAGGAAGTTCCAAACGGACTGGCTCAGGCATTTGTGATTGGAGAAAAGTTCATAGCCGGAGACAAGGCAGCCTTGATTTTGGGAGACAACATCTTTTACGGAAGTGGCTTGAGCAAATTATTACAAGGCGCTGCCCAACAAGATGAAGGAGCTACCATTTTTGCCTATCCGGTTTCAGATCCGGAGCGATATGGAGTGGTAGAGTTTGACAAAGATTTGAATGCTTTGAGCATAGAAGAAAAACCGGCCAAGCCCAAGAGCAATTATGCTGTGCCTGGTTTATATTTTTACGATAAAGATGTAGTAGAAATCGCCAAAAACATCCAACCATCTGCCAGAGGAGAATATGAAATTACCGATGTAAACCGTGTTTATCTGGAAGCAGGTAA
>JAWKLG010000027.1:0-96135 GCA_041392845.1 Saprospiraceae bacterium
AGTCTTGAAATTGCAAAAAATGAAATTGTATTTGCCGATGTCGAAACCAGATTCAGAAATGAACCTGCCCTTAAAGTCCACTTTGAATTCCCGCTGAAGAGTACTGCCTATCCCTACAATGTTGATGCCTGGGTTGGCCCAATGGACCTGGTTAGCCTGAATTCCATCTTCGATATGGACAATTCATTTTCTATAAAAGAAGGTCATCTCAAAACCGCCCGCATTCGGATCAATGGCAACAATCGAATTGCCAAAGGAGATATTGAAATGGATTACAAAGGCTTAAAAATCAACCTGAAAAATGAAGACAACAAGGTCAAGGGTTTTCTTTCCGGTTTGGCTAACCTTTTATTTTTCAATAATAAAAAAGACGATGCCAGTGAAGGAGGCAAAAAAGGCACTATCTATTATCCAAGGAAAAGAAACCGCTCTATGTATCACCAATGGGTAGGTGCCATAAAATCCGGTCTCCGTTCCGCGGTCATGCCGGATATGTTGCTGCCGGAGGAGTTGGACAAGAAGGAGGGAGGGGATTTTTGATTTTAGATTTTAGGTTTTTGATTTTAGATTTTTTTGACTTTTGAATTTGGATTTTGGGAGAGGGGGAAAGACAATGTCATTAAGTTAAGGGTATGAAAGGTGAAATACGTTCAAATCATTGAGTTGCGGCCGTTGCGCTTAACCTTCGCGGCCGTTGCGTGAACCAGAAATATTAGGAATTGAAATGCAAAAGAATTTGAATATCAGACAATTACATTTTTGAAAACAAATGACTCTGCTTGAGTCGGCGGGTCCTCTCCGAGAGACCCGCCTTAGACCTTTGTCTTTGCTTTCTTAAGGTATTGATGTTGGGAGAAAGGGAGATTTTATTACAAATAACAGAATGGTTGTTGTAGCATCTTGCACCATCTTTGTTTTGGGTTTGTGCCTTTTGACAAAAAAACACCAAGGAAGACAGCACCCTAGGTTGGTTTTTCCTAATTTCAGCCAATGGAGATAAGAAAGATTGAAAGGAATCATCAATTTACCTGGATTCAAAAGGAATGGTATAAAACCCTAACGAGGCCGGAAGACGGCATGTGGCATAGCTTCAGGGAACTTGCTCAACCCTGGGGGATTTGGGAAGAAGATCTTCTGATTGGCTATGGTATAGTGAATTCAGAATTTTGCCTGATTCAGTTTTTTATGCTTTCTGATTATCTAATGGAGAAAGGGCTATTTTTAAAAAAATTGATAGAAGAAGCCCATGTAAGCTCCATTTTGGTAGGTACCAATAATCCTGTTTTCCTGTCGGCTGCTGCACCCCTGCTTAAGCATTCAAAAATTCATACCTATCTTTTTGATGAATACAAAATTGTGACTCCTTTCGAGAGACCCGGCACTTTTAAAAAGGCAAAACCTGTTGACCTGGAAAGATTGATAAAATTTTGTCAAGAAAGTACCGGTGGACCCGAATCCTGGTTGAGAACATACCTGGAAGGACTCATTCAAAGAGAAGAAATATATTTTTTAGAACTGGAAGGAAAGATAGTTGGAACCAGCGAGGTTAGGAAAAATCCTTCCTCGCCTGACTTTGCTGATCTGGGAATGATAGTACATCCTGATTTTAGAAAAAAAGGATATGGAACTGATTTGCTTTTGCGCGGAAAAATCATTGCGAATGAGAAAGGAATGGAAGCAATATGTTCCTGCGAAGCATCTAATGACGCATCGTTCAAGACCATATCTAATTGTGGATTTGTGAGTTTTCATAGCTTACTTTTTTCTGAAATATAAACCCAAACACATGAAAAGTTTCAAACTCCTATGGATGGTTTGTTGGCTTCCTTTTATGCTACAAGCACAGGAAAAAGGTAATTCAGAAATTAATTTCCAATCGGTAGTATTTGAAGGTGAACGGACTTTAAAAATTTTCCTTCCGGAAAGGTACGATTGGGATACAAGCCAGAACTTCCTTCAAGTTTATGTTCTTGACGCTCAGGATGAACAGGTTTGGAATATGGTAACCGGGAACATTGATTATTTGGTGAGCAGATATAGTGTCATTCCTATGATGGTCATTGGAATTGTCTCCAAAAATCGAGGCAAGGAATTTAATCCCAAAAATTCAGACTTGGCTGAGCATTTTAAAAAAGAGGTCTTTCCAAAAATTGAATCGATCTATCGTGTCTTTCCCCATAAAACGATAATTGGTCACTCTTGGGGAGGAGCTTTTGTGGGCAATACACTTTTCGGCGAAAACAGAGACATGTTCGATGCTTACCTTGGACTGAGCCCTTCCTTTAGCGCCATTGATGGCCGCATTTTTAACCAGGGTGAACAGTTGGTGAATGATAATTCAACTTTTAAAAAGTTCTTCTACTTTTCATCGGGCACCGTAGGTATGGAGAAGGAGTATAGAGCAAACGTTTTAAAAATGGATTCCATTTTAAATAATGGAAGCAGTAAAGATTTGATTTGGCAGCCAGCATTGTTTGAAAATATGGATCATTTTTCAGCTTTGAGTCCGGGAATTTGTGAAGGACTGGTAACAATGAGCCGATGTTATTTCGCAGACCAAAAAACGATGGAAGATTTTGTTGAATTTGGAGCGGGTAGCCTTGTAAATGAAATAGATGCATTTTACCAACAACAGGAATCTCTGCTAGGATTTATTTATAAAGAAGGCCCGGGGTACTACAGAAGAATGGGAGAGCAATTTAGAGAAGAAGAAAAACTTGAACTTGCAATTGAGATGTTTAAATATGCTTTGGAGATAGATGAAAACTATGTAAATGCATGGACGGGTTTAGCAGATTGCTATGATGCCCTTGGGAATACGAAATTGGCAAAAAGTGCTTTTACCAAATTGCTGGAACTTTTAGAAGTGCACAAGGAAAGAGTAAGTGAAGCTTATTATCGTGATGTATCAAAATGGGCCAGGGAAAAGTTGGCTTCTTATTGAACCGTTATTTTATAATGGTTGTAAGTGGCTTTCGTAGAAAAAATGAAGCCTTTTATAAAGGAGCCTTTATTTTACCATCCATTTTTAAATTATAAATATTCAAATGCGCTATTTCCTTTTAACCCTATTTCTTCCAGTTTTCATTCAGTGTACAGCTCAAAATCCTTCGATTCTTTTAAAAAAAGAGCTGATTTCTGATGTTTCGAACACTCCCATTTATAAAAGATTGACCACAGTAAAAGATGGCAATACTGTCTGGAAAGACGAATACCAATATATGGACAGCATCCAAATGTATTCCATTACTTACCTGAGTGATGGATTGAAAGTCAATGGATTTTTAGTGGAGCCCAAGGTTGATGGTAAACACCCGGCCATTATTTTTAATCGTGGAGGCAATCGTGAATTTGGTGCCCTGACTATTGGTCACGCGGCAATTTTTATGGGACAATTGGCCAAAGAAGGCTATGTGGTTATTGCCAGCCAATATCGAGGCAATGCTGGAGGAGAAGGTATGGAAGAATTCGGTGGTGCCGATGTCAATGATATTCTCATCTTGCCGGATGTTTTGGCGGAGATTGAAACGGTCGATACTTCCAAAATCGGAATGTATGGATGGAGCAGGGGAGGAATGATGACCTACATCGCACTTTCTCAAACCGATAAAATAAAAGCGGCGGCGGTTGGAGGGGCAGTATCTGATTGTTTTAAATCGCTGGAAGACAGACCTCAATTTGAATCAGGAGTGTATGCCGACTTGATTCCTGATTATTATAAAAATAAAGAAGTTGAATTAAGCAAAAGGTCGGCAGTAAAATGGGCAGATCGTTTTAAAAAAGATGTTCCTATCTTAATGTTGCATGGAAATGCAGATTGGAGAGTCAAACCTGAGCAAAGCCTTAGCCTGGCCATGGAGTTTGAAAAAGAAAGGGTGCCTTACCGCCTCATCATTTTTGAAGGAGGGGATCATGGACTATCAGAACATAAATCTGAAGTCAATGCACAGGTTTTAAGTTGGTTTGACCGATATTTGAAACATGGAGAAGCGGCTCCGGATATGGAATACCACGGCAAATAAATTTGAATATTAAACGATTCACTCTGCTGGAGTTGGCGGGTCCTCTGCGAGAGACCCACCATAGACGTGTGCTTTTTCTTTCTTAATTAAATGACATTGGTCCGTCTGGAGAGACCAACCATAGAAATTTAAAAAAATGTCAACTTTAAATAAAATAAAAGGATGTATCAACAAAAAATGCTGGGTTTAAGGACGACTATTTATGTAGTTCCTGAATTAGGAAAAGCAAAGGATTGGTATTCCAAAGCGTTCAATCAAAGTCCATATTTTGATGAACCATTTTATGTAGGATTCAACATTGGCGGCTTTGAACTAGGCTTGTTGCCAGAAGAAGGAAGCGCATCAAAAAAAGGGGATTCTGTTTTGTCCTACTGGGGCGTTGAGGATATTGAATCTACTTTTCAACACCTAATTAGTCTTGGTGCCACTGTACATGAAAAACCCACCAATGTAGGAGGACCACTAATGGTTGCAACCGTAAAAGATCCCTGGGGAAATATTATTGGAATTATTTACAATCCTGTTTTTAAAGTTGAATGATTATCTGATTATTGCTTTTGATATATCTGCAAATCTCCGTCCAGGGGCTTATAATCGAAATACATAAATTCCTTGCAAAAATTATTGATTTGAAATCCGGTAATCAGAGAAGGTTCTGTGTCCAAATAAAAATGTCCGGTATTTTGATCTTCTTCCACCGACCAGGTGTAGTTGATGGTAGTGTCAACCCAGGAGTTGTGAAAGTTGACTACCAGATTTGAAGCTGTAAAAGTAAACTCTGAACAAGGCATAGAAGTAGAGGGAACCCAACCGGCACCATAGCCTACCAATTTCCATTCTCCAATTAGGTTTTGGGTAATTTCCGATTTAGAGGTAAGCAGATTATTGGAACATTCTGTTCGAATTTCTGATTCTTCTGTGCTAACGGCTCCTTGCATAGCGTCAGGATTTTCAACAAATGGACAATTCGTGGCCAGGAAAGGCTGGGGGGTGTCTGATTTTTTGCAAGCAAATAATAGCGCAAAACAAATAAGGGCAACAGTCAAATATTTCATGGATTTGGTTTTTCTGGTAGACGCCCAATTCGATTAGCCGGGTTGGGTGATGGGATTAATATTTCTAAGATTTTAAAAATCCATCTTATTTCGCATCATTTCCTGTCCCAGGAAAATTGGGATTGGAATTCGATTTTCTGCTCTGGATTGGGGATGAGAGCTGCTTATGTTTGAAAGAATGACAACAGCTTTTTGCTTTTCCTGATTAAATCCGATAAAAGCGGTATATCCTCCACTTGCGCCACCATGCCAAAAAAATGGCTGGTTTGCATCTTCTAAATTTAACCACCAACCTGTTGCCATTGCGTTACCCTTCCATAGTTTGCTTTCGGTCATTTTGATGGTGTCGCCCGGAAAGTTTTGCATGGATTCCATGAAATCAAGCCCAGATGTGTGAGGATGAAGTGCCGCCTCCGCGTATTTCAGCATGTCGTTGAGGGTAGATTTAATGGCTCCGGCGGGATTGATGAAATCCATTTCCCAGGGTTTGGCTTTTTTACCTTTTGCGGTTATACCTTTTACAAAGTTGGATTTATTAGTACGGTTGATTTCGAAATAGCTGGAATTCATTTTTAAGGGTTCAAAAAGTTCCTTTTGTACGATTTCCGCCCAACTTTTTTGACTTGTTTTTTCTATGAATGTTCCCAATAATCCATATCCACAATTGTTGTAATCCCAGGTCTTCCCAGGTAAATAATCCAATTCAAAGTCTTTTAAGTATTTGTAATAATGTTTTGCTTTGAAATTTCGGTTGGGGTTTTTGGGCGAAAAAATCAAGGCTTTTAAATAGGGTAGGGTAAAGGAAGAAGGACCATTGGATAACCCGGAGGTATGTTGAAGCAAGTGCCTTATTTTGATGGTAGAATCCTGGTAATATGCATTTTTTAACGTTACCGGAAGATACTGTTGAATGGGATCCTCTATGTTGATTTTATTTTCTTCAGCAAGTTTGAAAATTAAAGCAGCTGTAAAGGTTTTGGTGATGGAGCCTATTTCAAACAGCGCATGGTCGTTTTGAATGATTTCCCAAGCCGACTCAGATTTCCTTAATCCTGTCTTTTTGATTTGTCCATTTTCGATGATTCCGATACTAAGCACTACTCCTGCAGGAAGTTGTGAACCTTCTTTTTCTAAATAGTCTTTCAGGCTGTAAGATTGAGAAAAAAGCGAAGGGCAAAATCCTATTAAAAAAAGGAGAATAAGTTTTATTGGCTTCATTGTTTGAAGTTTGAGTACCTGGTTTATTCTATTTTAAAGAGAAAAAAAAAGATGGATACCCTAATTGATGCTTGAAAAAATTTCTAAACCTTAAACTACTAATTATCAGTAAGAGAACAAATTTGCTTTAAAACTATGTAGATGTTAAGTTGAAATTTGTTTTAAAATCTTGTTTTCTGGCATGGTATTTTTGGTTTGTTTGCCACCTTCCAATTTCATTTCCCCCTTTCACAAGGTTCAAACTTTAGGTTATGTTGAAGAAGCTTTTGGTGCTTTGTTTCGGCTTGGCATCGCATTGGGGATTTTCACAGGTCACTTACCTGGATTTCAGTGGATTAAGTAATAATACCATTATTACCAACCGTGCTTTAGGCAGTGGAGGGGTTACTTTCATAGCAAGTATCAGCACCAACGGTTCTCCAAATAATCCACAAGTTGCTGCTGATGGTAATATTTCATTTGCATTGGGGAATAATACGAAACAATGCCTCAATCTGTCCTTTTCAAGGGCGATTGACGTCATCATAGATGATAATACCGACGGAACTCATGGTGTATTGGAGCAGGTGGACTCCCTGACCTTCAATAATATGTCTTATTCTTTGACGGATCCGGATTTGAAAATTAATCTTCAGGACATGGGATCAGGAATGGCGGAATTTTCAGTAGAAGAAAATATTTCATCATACAATACCTGGAACATTGAATATGATAATATTTCCTCTTTACAAGTTTGTGGTCTTAGAAGGACAAGCAGTGGTAGCGGAAACCTTAAAGCTCCGATCAGGATTGGCGCATTAAGTTTTTCTTTGCCGGTAGAACTAATCGATTTTAAAGCCAGGGCTCAGAAAGAAGGAGTTTTACTTCAGTGGACTACAGCTTCTGAAATAGACAATGACTTTTTTGGGGTGGAGCGTTCAAAAGATGGAAAAAATTGGGAAACCATTGCCAAATTGACGGGAAAAGGAAATTCAGTTCAATTGAACCACTATCAGTACCTGGATGAAAATCCGCTGAATGTTACCAGCTATTACCGATTGAAGCAAACTGATTTTGATGGTTCTGAAAATATTTCTTCTATACAAACCATTCAAGCTAAAACATCCGGTAACTTTTCAATTTTCCCCAATCCGGTGAATAATATTTTAACCTTGGAATTGGATAATTCTTCCAATGCAGGAGAAGTAATCATTACCGATTTGCTTGGAAACCTGGTTTACAAGGATTTTATTTCTGAAAAGGAAGGAAGAGTAGAACTCAATCTGGGTCAGCTGAAAGCAGGAGTTTATATGATTCGATTTGGTGATAAGGTTGAAAAATTGATAAAAAGCTAAATTTTTGGTTTTCAAAGTGTTGGTTGTATATAAAATGGTTTTTATTTAAATAAAAAATATGTAAAAATAAGGTTGGAAAAAACTTGAAATAAGTTTGTTGGCTAAGGAAGTGGCATGATTTTTCCGGTATTTTAAATCCTTCCCCTCAGATCCCCTGCCTCTTTCAAAACACCATGAAAAATGAAGAACAAACTACTTGTTTCCGGCTTTTTAGTTTTTTCTCAAATAGGATTTGCACAAATCAATTTTCTAAATTTATCCGGGCTCACACTTAATCAGCCTGTTGATAATAAAGTTATTGGTCCAAATGGATTTTCCTTTTCAGCAGAAGTAACGGGTTCCTCGCATATTGATCCATTGGTTGATGCTGATGGAAATATTTCTCTTCAAACCAATAAAGGCCAGGAACAGTGTCTTTCCTTGTCCTTCTCTGATAAAGTAAATATTTACATTACCGACAATGTGCTGGAATCGCATGGTAAATTGGAATCCAGCGATTCACTTACTTTCAATAATGTTACCTACCGACTTACCGATCCACTTGCTAAATTAAAAGTATCAAGGAAGGGTCAGGACCTGAGTCAGGTTCGAATTGATGATGACATCAGTGGGTATAAAGATTGGAACCTTACTTATCTGCGGGTACAAAACCTTGAAGTTTGTGGTTTGGATAAGCAGCAAAATCAAAATACTCTTGCAGCCATACCTGTGAGAATAGGAGTAATGCCTTCTAACCCTTCCATAGAATGGTTGGATTTTATTGCAAGGGTGTCTGGAAATGAAGTGCTGTTGAATTGGTCAACCTTATATGAGGCCAATAGTGAACGGTTTGTCATTGAACGTACCAGGGATGGAAGAAGATGGGAACAGCTAGGTGAAATAGCAGCCGGAGGAAATACTGAAGCAATCAGTCAGTATTATTTTAAAGATGCATCTCCTTTGACTGGAAAGTCATTTTATCAAATAAAACAAATGGACTCGGCTGGAAATATATCCTACTCTGCCATGCAATCCGTAGAATTCAATGCCACCGAACAAGGTGAAGTTTATCCTAATCCTTTTGTAGATTTTGTGAGGATCAAAGTTTCAAATGAAACACAAATAGGTCCAGAAGTGCTGGTATATGATGCTTTGGGTAATCTGGTACATCATGAATCCGGATTAGAAGCCTCTACTTTTTTAAGATTGGATTTAAATCATTTGCAGGCAGGTATTTATACCATTTTATATGGTGATAAGGTACAGAAGGTTTTGAAGAATTAATGAGAATGAGGATTGGGTGAATTGGAGATAAGGGGAAAGTTTATTTTAAAAACAGCCAGTAGAGCAGCCAATCCTGAAAGCTCTACTGGCTGTTTAATTTGTTATATTATTTGTCAATTTAGAATGAATTAAATCTTACCATTTTAAAGAGATTTCGATTTAAGCAGAATGATTTGAATCTAAAAACGTAATTGTTTGAAATTCAAATGCTTTTGTATTTCAATTCCTAATATTTTTGGTTCACGCGACGATCGCGAAGGTTAAGCGCAACGGACGCATCACAAAGATTTTAATGGGTTTTTACCTTTCATTCTTTTAACTTATTGTCATTGGGTGAAGGGGAGAGTTGTTTTATTATTTGTCAGTTTCGAATGAATTAAATCTTACCATTTTAAAGAGATTTCGATTTAAATAGGATTTCTTCAAACAGTTTTGATGCACTTAGTGTTCTAAAGTTAATAAGTTTCAATCTTGCATATTCCTGGAGCCTGGCTTGATTGATTGGAAAGTTTATTAAGGTCCTTTTACAGGTTTTCAGTCATCGAATAAAAATATAAGCATTAATGAATTGCATCAAACTCGGCCTCACCAGTCTTGAGGTCTCACCTATCGTATTAGGCGGAAATGTATTTGGATGGACCCTTGATGAAAAAGAGTCATTTGAAATCCTGGATGAGTGGTTCGACATGGGATTTAATACCATTGATACTGCCAATATTTATTCCAGATGGGCTCAGGGGAATCAAGGAGGAGAATCTGAGATCATCATTGGCAATTGGATGAAGCGTAGAGGAAACCGCAATAAAATAAATATCATTACCAAAGTCGGTGGGGATATGGGACATGGCAAGAATTTGAACCGTTCCAATATCTTAGATGCAGTTGAAGGCTCTTTAAAAAGATTAAAAACCGACAGAATCGACCTGTATCTTTCTCATTTTGATGATGAAAATACTCCTGTTGAAGAGACCCTGGAAGCTTACGATGTGCTCATCAAATCAGGAAAGGTAAGTTTTGTTGGGGCCTCCAACTATAGTCCAGAACGATTAAAAGCATCACTGGAATCAAGTCGTAATCAATCGCTGCCTCGCTATCAGGTTTACCAGCCGGAATATAATTTGTTTGATAGAGAGGGTTTTGAAAACGGTGAAGCCGATCTATGCAAGAATGAAAAGGTGGCGGTAATCAGCTATTATTCCCTGGCCAGTGGCTTTTTAACCGGTAAATACAGGAGTAGCTCAGATAAAGACAAAAGTGTAAGAGGAGGGGGAATGGATAAATATATGACAGAAAGAGGATTCAATATTTTGAATTCGCTTGACAGAATCAGCATCAATCACAATATCAGTCAAGCCGCAGTTGCACTGGCCTGGTTGATGGAAAATCCATTGGTGGCAGCACCGATTGCCAGTGCTACCAAAGCCCATCATTTAAAAGCATTTGAAGAAGCTACACAGGTAAACCTTTTTAAAGAAGATATTGAAGTGCTGAATGAAGCATCCCAATATGTAAAGGTGGCGGTTTGATAAATAAAATGAGGCGTACAGTAATATTTGTGTATGCCTCATTTTGCCTTATAAGCACTCATTGATCATCCTGGTCAACTTTTCTTTAATTTCCTTGCTTGCTATCTCTGTTTCAGAATTCCCGCCCGTAAAAATTTTATAGATGGTTCCTTTTTTATTGACAATGATGGTACAGGGAAATCCCCATCCACTTTTAAAAGTCTTTTTGATGATGTCACTGGCTCCTGGTATGATTTCAAATTGAAATTCATGTTTCGGAAAGAATTGTTCTTCCAGAGAGGGCATCTCGTCTGTAGTAAACGAAATGAATTTGACTTTATCATTGTCTTTGTAGGCATCCACTACCTCATTCATTCCGGGCATTTCAGCCAGGCAAGGATGGCAATACATGAACCAAAAATGAATAACGGCTACCTTGCCTTTAATGTCATCATTTGAAATGGTATCGCCATGAATGGTTACGCCTTTGAAATTTGGAATTCGTGCACCTTCCATACATCTTTTGGAGTTGGAAGCATCTTTACATTTTTCCATTGCCAGGTAGTAGTTTTCCTGGGCATTCGACAGTGATGGAAACGTGAGTAAAAATATTAGAGATAGTAAAGTTTTCATAGATGAAGTTTTTGATTTGAAACTTGCTTGAGTTGACAATTTTTCTCCTATTTCCTTTTTAAAGCTGTAAGGTTATTCACCAGGTTTTCGTAATCAGAAGCAGTTATTATTCCGTTGATTTTCAACCAATGAAAATTTTGGCATTGGGTTTCAAATGGGAGGTTTTTATCAGGAATTCCGTAGGCATTTTTAAAAAAGTTGTCAGAGGCCTGAAAGATTTCATTGATAAAACTATCGACTTTTTCTTGAGTATATTTATTCGAGTACAGAACAATTGGTTCTTCTGTTGTTGGAATGATAATTTCTTTTTCTTTTATAATATATCTGCTTACCAAGATGTACAGGAGGGTCAGGATAAACAAATAGATAACTCCAAAGTCACCGAAAACACCTAAAAATAAAATGTTTTTGAAAATTACATCTGGAATCATCCAATAAAATGCAAAGCAAAAAACAATCATTAATTTGATTGAAAAGGAGGTGCTTTTTTCAGAACACTTTTTAATCTCAGAAAGTGGTATGATGCGTTCCCTGTTTCCTGAAATAAAATCCCTGGAATCAATTCTAAGTTCCTTATCACTTATTTCCAGGGTATTGCTTCCCAAAAAAAAGCGTTGTTTTAATCGTTTAATTTCCATTAAGCGTTTTTAAGACTATTGTAAAGACGTTTAATTATTTCATTTCAAGTATTTTTTCCTTCCCTTCTTGTTTTTCAAGCAAATCACCCGAAGCAAGGATTTCAAACCATACTTCACCCTGTTTGTAAAGATAATATCGATTGGGAAATTCTTCTTTCAAAAATAAGACTTGAGGGAAATGACTTCCATCAGAATACAATCTTTGAAAATAATATTGTTGATCAGTTGCTTGGAAAATAATGATTGGGTCATCCAGAAATTCAACTTTAAATGGACTTCCATTTAAGTAGTAAGTTTTTGAATAGGATTTAGCTTGCCATATTCCTACTGTAATCTTTTCTTCTTTTAAAAAATCCTCTTGTTGCTGGTAAATTGTTAGGAGCGAATCTAGGTCTATGGTATTTGAAAGATCAATTTTTAAACTTTTAAAAATTTCTGAGAGCGGTTTGGATTTATTTCCATTGTCTGGAAAAACTCTTCCATACATGCTTTTTAAATAATAATCACGGAGGTCAAATTCGTCAATCCACTTCTTTTTATGGCCCGCTAAAATAATCCGAAATGTATAAAGGTCAACTTTCGGATATTTGTTGTGAATCCAAATCGTACTGATAATAGATGCCTCTGGACCTATTGTCTTTGGGTCAGGATAACCAAAATGATTGAAATAGGAACAAGCTTTTATAAGGTTCAATTTGTCTAAACTGTCAACGGTGTTTGGGCCCCTGTAGGTTTGGTCTATTTCGTACATCTCTTTCCAAAAGGACTGATGGTCTTCGATAGATTGTAGAGATGCGATTTCAGCGTCAATTTTTCTGATGTCAGTTTGCCCCAGGGCTCCTAAGGCGAAGCCCAATAATGAAAGAATTAAGATTACAGTTTTCATGTTTTATTTTCCATACTTTGCAACCAGTTCTTCAAATTTTCTTTTTAAATAATCATTCAATTTTGCATCGGGAGCAAGTGTTTTATTCTCATCAATAAGGTGTTTTACCCCTTCAGCATCATTCATAGCAGCATATAGTTCAATGCCAAAAAGGTTGTTGATGAAAACACGTCCAGCGTCTCCCTTTTCTTTCCAAAAATTAATGGTTTCCTGAAAAAGGTTTTTAGAATTGGTATAATCCTTTTCTTGAAAATAAACATTGGCCAGGTTGAATTTTGCGACATTGAGTCCCTCTTCAAATTCCAGAATCTGGTATAACTTCATAGCCTTTTGAATGGCTGTTTTCCCTTTTTCAAATTGCCCTAATTTTCCTTCCAGTAATCCTATGTATTTGTAAAGATTTGCTTGTTGCAAACTGTCATTGGCTTCCTGCCAAATTTGGAGTGATTCATGTGCATAAATCAAAGCTGAATCCGGTTTTCCCAGATTTTCATCGTAGATGCCGGCAATATTCAGGTAGGTCAGACCTGCTTTTTTATAGTCTTTTTGATAAGCATACAGCTTTGCGACATTTTTGAAAGTAGGCAGTGCGTCTTCAGGACTTTTTTGATACAGGGTGTATCCATCCTTCTCTATTTTTTGGGCGGAATTAGATTCTACTGCTGTAGACTTTGGCTCTTGTCCCGTAACTTCAAATCCGGAAAGAATTACCAGCAAAAGCATGAATTTAAGTTGCTTCCTCATGGTATTTTCTTTTAAAAATAAGAAAAAGCACGGAAAGTAATATTTACGGCTTGCGATTGCATTCACAAAGTGGCACAATTCGTAAACCGTAAATCGTAAACCGTAAATTATTCAGCCCCGCATTTTAATGCGGTGGTAGGTAGGTAAATCAATAAAAATCTACGGTTTTAACCTTATGAAAATTAAAAATTTTTTACCTCACCAATCCCGACTCCTGGAGAATTTTCCTTATCCCCTCTTTATAATTCGTCACTTTGAAATCAGGGAATCTGTTTTTGAATTTTGTGGATTCGAAAATATTATCAATGGCGTATCGGGGCAACAATTCGCTGGTTTCTTTGAGGTTTTTATTGAAAAGGGCAGCAATTTTCAGGTTGAAATTGCTCAAAACCTGATAGGGTATCGGCCTACCCATTTGGTTTTCAATTTCCATCATCCATTCTTTGTAGGTCATTCGATCATCATCGCAGGGAAGGTGCCAGGTTTGCTGGTAAGCGTCCGGCGTGTTGGCTATCAGTGCCATGGCTTTGCTGGCATCAGGAGTCCAAATCAAGGTTCGTTTTACGTCATCACGAAGGAAGATCCTTGGTTTTTTTCCGTTTTTCAATCGGTCAAATATCAAGGCGTTGGTGATTCCCTTTGTTTTGCCCGGACCATAAAATTCAGGTGCCCGACAAATCGCAGCTTCGAGTTTGTTTTGTTCTATGGCATGGAGTAAGAGTTCGGCTGCAATTTTTTTGGCTTCACCTTTTTTGCCGGAAGGATTTAATGGGGTTTCTTCCGTTTGGATTTTAGCATCCTGTGGATAGGCATATGTGTTGTCAAAATAAGCCAGTTTGCATTGTTCTTTTTTACATGCTTCAATTACATTTTCCAGAATAACCGGCCAACCTTGCAACCATGTCTGAGAATCGTACGGAAGTCCAACTGTCAAATAAACAATTTCTGAACCAGCAACTGCTTTTTGAACGGCATCAGGATTCATCAAGTCTGCCTTTAATAATTCATCACCTTCATTTACTTGTTTGGGATTTCGACCTACCAGTCTAATTCTTCCTTTATAATTAGAATGAAGTTCTTTTGCCAATTCTTCTCCAATGATTCCATTGGCGCCTAGTATGGTATGAAGCATGTTTTACTTTTCTATAAAAAAGGTTTTTTTATGAAAATGTTCTCTTTAAAAATGGTAAATGGTATTAAAGGCAAGAAATAGAGTTAGTAACTTAATCTAAGGTAAATTGCTGCATCCAATCCCAATGCAATTTTGCAGCATACATCCAATGATTGTTTCCGTTTGGATATGAATGGCCCAGTCCATTAACAAAAACCACATTATAGTTGCGGTAAGTGGAACCATCCAATGGATTATAGGTAGCAATCATAGCTGTGGATGTATCACCTGAAAGTGCATAATTTGGAGATAAACCAAAACTATTGATGGTAGTATTGACCGTCACCCCAACTCTTCTGGAAACCAGGACAGTATCAAATAGTGATAGCGATATGGAAGGTCCGTCTACTCCCGGTCCCCAATCCATATTTCCAATTTGGAAAGTCATGGGCAGCTTTCGATGGGGAATAAAAGTTGTATCAACTGAAAAACCGGAGGCATTCGCAACGATAGCTGCAAGTCTTTCACTAAGGAAAATGGAACATTTGGATGCCATTTGTCCCCCATTTGAAAATCCTTCCAAATAAATTCTTTTTTTATCGACTTTAAAATCCTCTTCAATTTCATCCAGCATTTTGTTTAAAAATAAAATATCATTCGGCTGAAATTCGTTGGGGCAATATTGCCATTCGGCAGGTTGAGAATTCCATTTGGTTATGGATTTTACCTCACCGTCAACGATGATACATGGTTTTAAGGAAGAGGGAAAAACTGCCAGGAAGTTCTCTGTTTCAGATAATTGAACCCAGCCGGAACCATTGTACATTTTGGCCCCATCACCACTGGTGCCATGTAACATGATTACAACCGGAAAATCAGTTTTGCCATCGTAGGATGCTGGAACATGAACCAGATATTCTCTTTGTTTGCCTTCAACTTCGATGTTGTAGATTGACTTTCCATAAATGATGGTAGGAATTGGTTTATCATTATTTTTATTGCAGGAAAAGAAAAGAAAAGTCGAAATCAATGCTGGTAAAATGAGGTAGCGCATGGAAATAAAGTTTAAAAATTAAACCATGAAAATTGCCCTCAAATCGTAACTACAAAACCAGTATTGAAGGTAAGTAGAAAACTGATGTTTTTTCCTAAAATCTCAACAGCTATATCAAATTATTGTATTTGCTTTTTTTAGATCAAAACTCGCAAATTCAAACCCAGGAATAGATACATAGGAGAACTAATATCAAAAGTATTCACCTGAATTTTATTGAATCCGAAAATGAAAACCGGTTCAATATTTAATTTCGCCTCTTTAAAAATTGGGTTTTCCCAACCAACAAAAACCTGCACAGACGGCCAGCTCTTTTGTGACGTTGCACTTCCCGTGGCTAAATCATTCTCAGTTCCATTTTCATGTATTATTTTGGATGATGACTGTTCATCCAGTTTAAAATTCCAAGCCAATCCTCCTCCTCCATAAAGTTTTGAATGAAAGTTTATACCTGCTTCTAATGGCAATACAAGATGATGAACCGGGCCTTTGGTTTCTATGATGGCTGCTCCTGTTGCAAATTGCAATCCTTCAATCTTTGATCGAAACTCATTGATTTGATAGGTTACGCCGGACCTTAAGAATATTTTATCTTTTAGAGTGAATTTAAATTGGATTCCGGCGCCAAACCCAGTACTCAACTGCCCTTTTCCTTCAAAACTTGGCATTTGAGAAACTTCACTTTCTAAGATAATTGTACGGTTAATTCCTCCATTCAAATGAATCCCAAAATCAAACTTTGACTGGGCAAATAAGAAAAAGGGAAATACCAAAAGCAGGGAAGTTTGAATTAGTCTATTCATATACTATTTTGAAAGGAATCAGTGAATTGCCTGCAAAATAATGAATTCTTTTATCCTTCCTCCACAAAATACATATCCAGCTCGCCTTTGTTTTTTGCCTGAATTTTTCCGCGATAGGAACATTTAAAATGCTCCTTTACTTTTTCAAAGGTAGATTGAGAAATATTGATTTTTCCGGGTTCAGAATTTTGTTCCATTCTTGCAGCAGTGTTAACCGTATCACCCCAAATATCGTAGGCAAATTTTTTGGTTCCAACGATTCCTGCTACTACCGGCCCGGTATGAATTCCTATTCGTAATTGCCAGCCAGCGGTTTTTTCAGCCATGACTTTTTGCATTTCAAGTGCAGCTTTAACCACTTTTTGGGCATGGTCGGGATCGCTTGTCGGCATGCCACCTACGCACATGTAGGCATCACCGATGGTTTTGATTTTCTCTAGTCCACTATTCGTAATGATTGTATCAAAGGCTTTGAAATAATCATCTAAAATGGCAACTAATTCATCTGCCGGCATATTTTCTGAATAAGTGGTAAATCCTTTGAAATCGCTAAAAAGTACTGTAACATCCTCAAATTTTCTGGCTGCAGCTTTACCCTTTTCCTTAAGCTCTGCCGCCACGTTTTCGGGCAAAATATTGAGCAGTAATTTATCCGAAAGCTTTCTGGCTTCATCTGTTTTTCGTTTTTGTCGAAGTATCAAACCTCCGGCACCCAGAGCCAATAATAATCCGGCAATCAGGCCATACATTTGAAAGGTTTTCCTTCTGTTTTCAGCTTCGGTTTTTGCAATCTCCGTTTTGGAAGCTTCAAGTTCCAATCTTTGATCCAACCTGAGCTGTCTTAAGGATTTATCTTTATTAAAAATACTATCCTGTACCAGGACCGTAGAATCCATATAAAGTGCAGCCGTTTTCCAGTCTCCCTTGGCTCTTGCAATTTCGCTCATGAGCGGATAAACCGCTTTTTTCTTAGGAAAAGAGATATTGCTGTTTACCAACATAATGGCCGAATCAAGTTGCCGGGAGGCAGATTCTACATCTCCTTTTTTTAAACTCAAACGAGCTATTTCAATCAATGCACCTGAGGCCGAAGCCTTTGAATTTCTTCCAAGGCTGATTTTTTCATCAATTCTGAGCAAACGAATTCCTTCATCCAGGTTTCCGCGTTTGATTTGTATGCCTCCGAGATTGCCATTGAGGGTGCCAATCCAAACTTTTGCATTGGCCTTTTCTGCATAATCCAAAGCAAGATGGAAACATTTTTCTGCTTCATCGAGATTCCCTTGGATGAGGTAGGTTAGTCCTAAGGTATTATTGAGTCTGATATTTGGATGGAGGGGATCCCAGGGATTGTTGATGGTTTGCGCTTCAGAAAAAAACTTTCGGGCTGTAGGAAAGTCATTGAGATAAAAATATCGTTCTCCTAGTTTGTAAAATATTTCCTTCTTTTCAAAGAAGTCATTATCGGGAATTTCTTTTGCAATGGTATAGGCAGCTTCGTAGCTTTGGATGGACTTTGATATTTCATGTTCTCTTTCCCAATAATATTCTCCCAATTCAAAATAGCAAAGGGCTTTGATTTGAGGAAAATCTTCATGCGCTGCATCCTCAATGAGTTTCTGAAAACCTGAAACTACCAATTCGTGGTTTGCATTCCTTTTATCAGACAGCCTGAAAAGTTTCAGGCAACGTAATTCAAGCAGCATCCTTTTTTGATGGTGCTTTCTGGCAAAATCTTCGATTACTGCCAGATTATTAACCATTTCTACTGAATCCTGATCATTATTAATTCGCGGAAAAGCTTTTTTCAATGCCAGGTAACGGTCACTGAAACTCATTTCCAACAAGCTGTCAGCTTGGGCGAAACCAAAATGAAAGGAAAAAGAAAATATGCAAAGGAGCATCCAACGCATAAATGTGGGTGGTGTTTAGGTGTGATGCTAAGATAAAAAAAGTTGAGGAAGGATGGTTTGGGGGATTGGGAGGGTATCGATTTTAGATTTTTGAATTTTGAGGTAGAGTGGAAATCATTTTACCTCCCCTTTGCGGGGGACCAAACCATCTTGCCTCCCCCTTGAGGGGGTCGGGGGGTGATGATTTTTGATTTTTGATTTTTGATTTTTGATGTTGGGATGGGGAGAATGGGGGATTGGGGGATTTTTGTTTTTGGAATTTAAGGGATTTCCTCATGTTTTAAAAAACGGTTTTCGGTTTTCGCTATTCGCTGTTCGAAAAATTCTTTGAAGTAATAGAATGGAATCAAAAGAATTCTGCTCCTTAATTTTCCTTAATATCTTAATGTTGGAAAAAATAAAACATTTAGGAATTGAGAGGAGGGATTTTAGATTTTAGGTTTTGGTTTTTAGATTTTTTGATAATGGGATTGGGAGAATAGGGGATTGGGAGATTTTTGTTTTAGAATTTAATGAATTCTTCATGTCCCTTCATGCCTTCATGTTTCAAAAAGCGGTGTTCGGTTTTCGCTCTTCGCAGTTCGAAACCTTCTTTGAAATAATAGAATGGGTCATAAGAATTCTGCTCCTTAATTTTCCTTAATATCTTAATGTTGAAAAAAATAAAACATTAAGGAATTAAGGTTCATTAAGATGTGAGAATTTAGTTTTTGATTTTTTTAGTTGAGACAGAATGGAATACATGAATAGAGAGTACATGAGTTATGAGTACATGAAGGGAAGGTCAGATTGTTAGAATGTGTATAATATTGCAAGTAAATAATTTTGTCTAAGGTGGGTCTCTCGTAGAGGACCCGCCGGTACCAGCAGAGTCCTTATTCTGAAACTAAATCATACTAGTAACTTCCTTAGTTTTTTGTTGCTCGCAGGGGACGCAAAGGTTAAACGCAACGTTCGCTAAACCTTTAATAGCTAGGGGTCGAATTGAATTATTTTAGATTTATTTTGGAATTCTTTCTCAAGTTAACAGGACTAATAAAATTTGACTACTCTCCAGTCTTTTTAAATTGAATTTCTAACAACAATACCCACTATAATAAACAGCTACCAATTCGAAATCTGGGGTTTGATTTGATTTACCCAAATGGAGTTCTGTAACAAGGGATTTTTCTCCGTAAGAAATAATAAGGTCTGAAATACCGTCTCCGTTTATGTCTCCACACCAATAGACTGAATATGGAGTTTCAGGAGAAAGAGAACTAGTTTCCAGTTTTTTTTCTTGGCCATTTTTTTCAACAAAAACATTTTCGTTTTCAAACCTTATGGATAATCCAAGGCCATCTAAGTTTGAAAAATCTGGCTCAATAAATTGTTTGTTTTTAAAAAAATAAGTCGTTGGCTGGCTACTTAAGGGGACTTCCGAGCCAAAAATAAATTGAAGGTCTTTGTCATCCTCTTCTATCGTGACCACCATATTTTTTTTGTTGCCAAAGATGTCAGGAGGATAATGATTCACAGCCCTTTGAAGATTTACTTTTTTGAAAAAATGGCCTGAATCGGAATGGAAATATCCGTAGTAGTTCAAATTTTTATTGTGATGCAAATTGTCATAGCAATTATTGGATTGGAAAGTGAGGTCGAATTTTGAAGATGAAGAATGGTATTTGTCTGAGCTACCCATTCCGACTAGAAATGCATTATTCACATAAGCATTTTTGTTTTTATACTGAATCTTAACCCATTCTCCATAGATGTCAACAGTGTCGGTTTTTCCTGAAAATTGTTGATAAATGTTTCTGGTAAGTATTTTTTCTCGCCCATAATTTCTTTCATTAATCACTTTCACTGAATCCAGAAATGCCAATTTTCCAAGTACTTTAGAATGTAGATTTGGAGCCTCTCTTACCAGTACTCCATTATTGGAAATTACCTTGAGAAAAGTAGGAGGGGCTTCATTGTTTTTCAAAATGGGGAAGAAAAACAAGAAATAAAATGAATAATAGATTGCTGGATTCATACCCTTGGTTCTATAATCTTAAAGCAAACACCAACCCAAAACCATCCGGATCCTTTATTTCAAATCCATTTTTTTTCCAATATGGGTTTTTGGAAGGAATCATCTTTAGTCCTTTACTTGCCAATAGTGTTTTCTTAAGTGCTAACTCTTCTTTATCATTTAAATAGAAAACAAGAAGATCATCATCATCTGCTTGATGATTTGGGTTTTCTTCTGAACTGGTAAATTCAAGCTCCCAATCTTGCTCTTTAAGGCCTATAAAAATTCCGTCATATCCTTCATGATTTTCAAAGGATCCAAGCAATTCGAATCCAAGCAAATCAATATAAAATGATTTGATTTTTTGAAGAGAACTGGTATGTCTGGCATATCGAAATCTCATCATTATTTTAATTGAAAACTATCCAAAATCTTCTCTCCGATTTCCCTAAATTTTTTGAAAGTGACAATCTCGGTGGTCAGGGTAAGCACGTAGAATTTTCCATTTTTTAAAAAATAATATTGCTCCAGTTTCAAATTATATATTCCCTGGGTGCCGGTATAAATCATGCGATGAAATTCTCCTCCATTTTTTTCAACCCTTTCGCTGTATTGAATATTTACATCGTTGATCATGTTTTGAAGTTGTTTGGTAGTCACTTCTACAAATTGATCCATCGTAACTTTTTCTCCGTTCAAATCTTGAACAACCATGTTTACATTTTCCCTGAATTGGTCAGACTCTCCTTCGACCGGACTCAAAAAAATAAAAGTGGTGCCCATCAATCCGGATTCGTTCAATTCCCAATCTAAAGGATATTGGATGGTGTATTCATCATTGGAGAGCCTACTCCAATCATTTTCTGGGCTATTCTCCTGTGAAAAGAGATTGCAGGAAAGAAGGAGACTAAAACTAATTGCAGTGAATTGATAAAACCTTTTCAATGGATTTGGATTAAAGTATGCAAATAAAGAATGCTTCCTTTCTTATGGAAATCTGGGTCTAAATATACTTGTATTCAAAATTCTTCTAAGAATCCTACTAACCCAAAAAAGGGGTTGACATTTTCATTAGCATCTTTTTTAAAGAATAAATATTTCTTAGCCGGAAAGAACTTTGCATTGCCGATTTAAAATTTGTTTTGTCCAATAGCCACGCAAAAGTGAGAATATGAATAGCTTGGCCATTGCAAAAATCGGAACCTCTACTGCTTCCTGAACCTTTTTGGTAAAGACCTAAACTAACTTTGGTTATTCTTTAGTTGAGAATAAAGCCAGTACAATAAGGAGGTTAAACAAAGCAGCAAATTTTTAATATGAAGCTTAATTTAGTTTTTCCAATTGTATTCTGCGACTTCCAGCAATTTACCATCTTTTGAATAATACTCCCAGGTGCCTGATCTTCTGGATTCTTTTTTATGATCCCGAGGTTGATCCAGGTCATAAATCCTATCAAAA
Source organism: Saprospiraceae bacterium (assembly GCA_041392845.1). Taxonomy (GTDB): domain Bacteria; phylum Bacteroidota; class Bacteroidia; order Chitinophagales; family Saprospiraceae; genus JAGQWW01. The sequence continues at coordinate 21,634 of JAWKLG010000027.1, forward strand.
GTTGGATTCTTGAACTCCCTAACTGAAAAGGCTCCCCTTCTTTTAATGGAATATTTCCTATCCTTTTTATTATAGTACATTTCTGCATAGGGCCCTTCCGGATATCCTTCTTCATTGTAGGTGATAAGTGTTTTATTGCCATCCCGATCATAAAATTCCCATTGGCCAACCCTTATACCGTTCATACAATTTCCTGTTTCCATAATTTGTTGTTCCTCAGGAGTTCCAGGGAAATAAGCGGTATATTTTCCATGTGGAAGATCAATTAAGGTTTTAACTGATTGAACTGACATCGGATCGAACATCAAATTTCTAACAACAATAAGATTCTCTCCAATAACCTGCTTTATTTTAGCCATTGAAACTAAAGATCCGCCCATGCTGTATTCATATCGTATCAGGGTGCTGTCATTTAATCGAGAGTAATCTAACAAAACATTACTGCTTAATCCATGAAATTTCATTCTGGAAGTAGTATCTCCGCTTTCATACCTCCCATTTTTAAAATATACCCTATAGGGCTGTAACGGCAAATCTGTAATTTGGGAAAAACAAATAAAAGGAAGTGGAAACAGAATTAGTAAAATGATATGCTTTGTATTCATAGAATGACTTTAATAAATAATAGACTTTTTTTAAAAAGTCACTTTTATTTAAGCAAGTTTCAATAAAAAACCTTGCTAAATTTCAGATGTATTGCAGTCTGAAGAGTTGAACTCGGTTTAGTTTCTACATCTACCTGAATCGACCAAAAATGTTCTTCTTTTTTGCCCCGGATACTACCTTTATTTATAGGTTGCTGCAATGGATTTCCTTCGGCGTTCAAGGTCTGGTAAAAACAATGTGCTTTGGTTAGTTCTTTGTTTTCCAAATGAAAAGTTTCTTTTCCGGGAGGTATTTCAAAGGCCACCATTTCAGTCCAGGTATTTCTATTATTCGTCTCACAAGAATTGTGATGAAGTTTGTATTGAAATACATTGTATTCCTCATTTTCAATGGAATAAACATCCCTTTGTTTTTGTTGGCTATACTGAACAGATACTTGAGAATTAGGTAAAAAATTGGCTTCCTCTTTCAAAGGGTTACAAATAGTATTGTCTTTCTGGCAGGCAAAAAAGGTGAGTAATAAACAAAGACCTGCAGTTGAGTAAGCCAAACGCATGGAAATAGGTGATTTTTTGAATAAAGAATAATATAAAGGAATTTTAACCGATGATCAAAATTCCCGGACTTATCTCAACTTACTTTTCAAAGATAAAAAGAACTGGGTGCTAGGTTCTAGGTGCTAGGTTCTGGGTGCTAGGTTCTGGGTTCTGGGTGCTGGGGCATTGTCACATTGAGGTCCTGTATGATCAAAAGAAAATACTAAATTCTCTCCTGAGACTACCCTGAATGATTGGCTTTGTAAAATGGTGTCGAAGTAGGATTCAATAGTTTTTTCTTTTAAAATATGGGTATGGTAAAAGTCGGGATCGCAATTATCATCTTTGAAACAGGATGAGAGGGAAATTGCAACAATGGCGAAAAAAGGAATACCTTGATTTTCATAAATTTAGATTTGCTTTATGGTATCTGTTTAGACAGCTTGAATAGAAGATTTGGTTTGCTTTTTTTAAAAATAAAAAATGAAGGATAAGGGTAGTCCGCAAAAATTGGGTTCAGTGTCTGAAGGTAAAGTTTCGAAAAAGACTGTGCCTGGAAATCAATTTGAGGAAAGTGACCTGCATTTTTCATTTTCAAAAGGCTGGCAGGTAATTGCTTTTGATAAACACCGATTTTATCAATATGTCAATGGAAGAGGAATGAGAGGGGTTGATTTTATTGGTGTACATCCTGAGCAAGGTGTTTTTTTAATGGAAGTGAAAAATTATAGACTACGATTTGGAGAAACACTGCCGTACCATGTTTTGCAATATTTGGAAAGGCCTGATTTGCTTGCACCGGTTTTGATAGATAAATACAAGGATTCGATGCGCTTGTTGGATGCTGTTAAAGTTTACCTGAATCGCAGGTGGTGGTACCGTCTTGCTTGCAGGAGCAGGTTCTTTTCCAATTATTTCATCAGCAAGGAAACCCGCTTTTGGTTAGATTTTTATTCAAAATATGATGCTAAAGACATCTGGTTACTTGCTTGTCTGGATGCCGGAGAGCAAGACGAAAAGGAATTTTTTAAAAAGTGGGATTCAACCGGATTGATCCATAAACTGGAAAATGAGTTTCCGGAAAACAAGGTTTTGGTTTTTAATTCATATCATCAGAAGGAAGCGGAGAAGTTGGGGATTATGATTTTTGATGTTTGAATTAGGATAAAGGGAATGGGAGAAGGGGGATTGGGAGATTTTTAATGTTTGAATTTTGATATTTGATGTGGGGTTGCATTGCATGCGACCGGGATAGGGAAAGATTAGAAGAAATGAGAAATTGTAGAGCCGGCATGCCTGCCGGCTAAATCCCAGGTAAACCGAAGGGGATTATGAATTGGGAGAAAGGGAAAGGGAGAAAGGGGGAATGGGAGATTTTTGATTTTTGAAGTAAGGTTTTAATGAATGCGACCAGAATTTTCGATTTATTTTCAAGGACGTAATTGAATGAAATTCATTTACTTTTATATTTCAATTCCTAATATTTTTGGTTCACGCAGCGTCCGCGAAGATTTTGCGCAACGGTCGCGATTTAGATTTGTTGAAGGATTTTATCTTTCGTACACTAAAATTAATGACTTTGGGAGAAATGGGGATTGGATTTTTTTCTAAATGCGACTTCATGTGCCTTCATACCTTCATGTTTAATTGTTTTTTTCAACATGAAGAAAAGAAGGGACATTCAGGAATCCGTTAAAATCTGATGAGATCGTTTAAAGGAATTTTGCAGCAAATTATTAATCTTTTCGAGTTTCCGTGGTTGGCGGCCAACTCCCGTAAAGGTATTTCCAATTCGGCTAACAGCCATAATATTTTTGGTTCATAGCACGCACCAGCGTTTACCTTTCCGCAGCGAAGATTTTGCGCAACGGTCGCGATTTAGATTGTTGAAGGATTTTATCTTTCGTACACTAATTATGACTTTGGAGAAATGGGGATTGATATTTTCTAAATGCGACTTCATGTGCCTTATCCTTATTTAATTGTTAACATGAGAAGGGACTCAGAGGATCGTTAAATCGGTGAGATGTTGAGATTTCGCAGGTATTAATCTTCACTTCAGGGTTGGCGAGCCAACATACAAAGAAACCAAGTCAGCCAAAACCAACCATTACCTTTCTAAATACTATCTGCCTTTTATCTTGAGTTTTCTTGAGATTACATCAGTAGAACTTGCTTTTAGTGCTGGGCTTAGTCCTGGTTGTTGACCACCAACAGAAATTAGGAAATCACCAGACTCAATGGTTCGTTTTTCGTTTTTATCAATGATAGAAAATTGTCTCGGGCTGATGGTGAAAGAAACTTCTTTCGTTTCTCCTGCTTCCAAATGGATTCTTTCAAATCCTTCCAATTGACGCATTGGTCGGGGAGTGCTTGCTTTAAGATCCTGAAGATACAATTGAACTACTTCATCGCCGGCCCGATTTCCGGTATTGGATACTTTTACGGTTACTTGAAGTGGATTTCCGGCATCAATTTTTTCGGAGAAGTTCAGGTTGTCGTATTTAAATTGAGTGTAACTCAAACCAAACCCGAAAGGAAACAAAGGCTCTCCTTCGTAATATCGATACGTCCTGTTGGACATGTCATAATCTTCAAATGGAGGTAGTTCTGTCGATAGAAGTATAATAAGTTACGGGTAATCTTCCGGCAGGATTATAATTTCCAAACAAGACTTCAGCCAGTGCATTTCCTCCTTCTTCTCCCGGATATCCGAGGTGTAAAATGGCGGAATATTCTCTTGGCCCAGTTGATGGCCAGAGCAGATCCTGCATTTAAAACCAGGATAACAGGCTTTCCGGTTGCGTAAATTGCTTTTAATAATTCTTCTTGCACTGCAGGAAGTTTGATGTCTTCTCTATCACCACCTTCCCCTTCCAATCGCTGTGAAAGTCCAAGCGCAACCACTACCACATCAGCTTCTCTGGATATAGCTTCTGCCTGTTTCAATTTATCATGGTCAATTCTGGACCACATCAACTGTGCCAGTGCATTGCTCTCATCACTGAAAAATTCTGCTTCGATGGCATACTTTTTCCCTGCTACGAGATTCATTTCACCCGTCGAATAACGAGGATGGTGAATGGTGCCTTTGCCATTGGTGATTTCCTTTCCTTCGATTACCACCTTCATTCCTCTTTTGGAATGCACTGCCAATTCATACAAACCACTTTCTTTGGGAATCAAATAACCTTTCCATCGAACAGAAAAATTATTTTGAATTGTTTTTGAAACAGGCTGATTTTGCCAGGAGAAGTCGATATTGTAATCAAGGCGGGTCATCTCAGGCTCACCTGTGCCTTCCATATTGTTGAAATACTTTCCGATGAGTCCTTGCCTTCCATCTTCTGTCTGGAAAAATTGGGCTGGAATGGGTTTTAAATTTCTTGCAGAAGGATCCAGATCGGCACCTTCAGCATAAAGAATTTCAATTTCCTCCCCGGCAAAGTTTTGAATCCCTTTTAAAAAGGTAACGGGATTGAGCGGCGTACCATGGTAATTCCCCAACAAAGCTTCAGGATTGTCAGCGTTGGGGCCGATGATGGCTATTTTTTTAATCTTGTCTTTTGAAAGAGGCAAAAGGTTGTCCTCATTTTTTAATAATACCACACTTTCTAATGCTGCTTTTCTGGCCAGTTGATTGTGGGCGTCACAGCATACAATTTCATCCGGAATATTATTGAAAGGAACCATTTCAACCGGGTCTAATAATCCCATCTTCATCTTTGCAATAATCAATCTTCTAACTGCAGTGTCAATGGTTGCAACTTCAATCAAATCTTCAGCTACAGCATCGCCCAAATTCTTGTACATCGAACCGCAATTGAGGTCACAGCCACCTTTTACACCCATAGCAGCTGCTTTTGACTTCGTTTCTGCGATTTTATGATTGTAAAATAGATCTCCAATGGCTCCACAATCGGAAACCACATAGCCATTGAAGCCCCATTCTTCTCGCAATAATTTATTTAAAAGGAAATCGTGCGCACTGCAAGATTCACCTCTAAAGCGATTGTAGGCTCCCATGATGGAATAAACATGTGCATCTTTTACTGTTTTCCTGAAGGCCGGTAAATAGGTTTCGTACAAGTCTCGCTCACTCACATCTACATCAAAAGAATGTCTCAGTTTTTCCGGGCCTGAATGCACGGCAAAGTGTTTGGAGGTGGCAATGGTTTTAAAATATTTAGAATCATTTCCTTGCAATCCCATGATGAACTGACTGGCCAATTCTCCTGTCAAATACGGATCCTCCCCATAGGTCTCATGCCCACGTCCCCACCTTGGGTCACGGAAGATGTTGATATTGGGCGACCAGAAATCCAGGCCTGTGTAGATTCCTCTTTTTCCATTGCGCACAAATTGATTGTGTTTAGCCCTGGCTTCATCGGCTATGACAGAACCTATTTCAAACATCAATTCCTTGTTGAATGATGCGGCCACAGAAATGGATTGAGGGAAAACGGTTGCATGTCCGGCTCTAGCTACTCCGTGCAGACACTCATTCCACCAATTGTATTGCGGAATTTTCAGCCTTTCAATGGCATTGGCATCATTCATCATCTGGCCAATCTTTTCTTCCAGACTCATTTGAGCCAGCAAAATATCTGCTCTTTTTTCAAAGGATAAATTATAGTCCAGATAAGAAAAATCAACTTCTGCTTCCTGTGCAGAAGAAATGAAAGGACTGAGCAAAGAGGAAAGGAATACGAATAGTACAGGACCAACAAAACGAACCTTCATTTTTAAAAAGCTTTTTATAAAAAAGAATGAATAACCCGAGTGCTAATCCGCAGAAAAGCATCAGGAAACCAATTGCCAGAAGCAATCGAAAAGGAAAGTTTTGTTAGTGAAATATTCGGAAGGTAAGATAGGAAGAAATTCGCTATTCGCTATTCGCTATTCGCTATTCGATGCTCGATAACTACATTAAAAAGTTTGAAGTCCTAAAATTCGTCACTCGTCACTCGTAAATCGTCAATTACCCTCACATTCCCAACATCGGCAAATGCTTCACTTTATGGTACATCAAACCTGCCTTGAAGCAGCTTTTTAATGCTTCCTCTGGTAGTTTGTCGTTCAAGTCAAATACAATAGCTCTTGTACCTTCATACTGAAAAGTGTCTTTAAAAACTGCTTTGAAGGTGGGAACCAGTTGGCTGGTACATTGAAAGTATATTGCGTATTGCTCAGGACTCTTTTCTTTCCAATCCATTCGGATGGTTGAACCGTATTTGGTTTTAAAACTAGGCTCACCCCATTTTAATGTTTCTTCCAGGTTATTTATTTCCGGTAATTCCTCAGCAGCTTTTAGGACCAAACTTCGCAGTTTTTCCATTTTGGGATGCACATTGGGAGGGTAAGAATCAAATTTTGACTTTACTGCAGGGCTGCTTTGAACCGAAAGATTGGACATGTTTTGGTTTTAGGGTGAATGAATTTTGCATAAAAATAATCAGAATTGCGATGAGAAAAAATTTTACCCTAATTCCATAATCGTTGATTGAATTCCATTGAAGGAAAATTTTTCTCCCAGGGTTTTTCCTGACATCGCTTCAACTATAGGGGCTTCAGAAGATACACAAAAATAGTTTTCACCATCCAAAGTAATCTTTCCCATGCCGATTGAAATAAAAAATTTGCTTTTTTCAGTTTTAATCAAAGCACCTTTTGCAACCTGAGAAAATTGTGTGCTACAGTCCAATTGTAAAAGTTGATTCCTTTGCTCGTTGATGGTTTGAACTTGTTGGTTCAGTTGTTCCTCTTCTATTTGCATCATGGCCCGACCAGTTTCATATTTGTCCCCAACCGAACTTTTGGTTTCATTCAATTTTGATTCCTGAACTGATAAAATGCTTTCCTGAAGAATATTGAGTTTTTTATCGAGGATACTTAGACAATGATCTAAGAGTGCCGTCTTTTTCTGAGCTAAATCGTTATTCATCCGTTTCTGTCTTTTTACCTGCTCTGTACCAGGCAGTTCCGATGAGTGTGATGCCCAGAAATATGCCATAAAAATATTCTTCAAAATTATCACCATTGAACAGTCGGTATAATCCGAATACAAGGGTGATAATTCCGATCACGAGGACAATTTTATTGAGGTGTTGCATAGGCGTTGGCTTAAAGAATAGCGCAAAAGATGATTTTTAAAGTTAAAATTACAATTCTAATAAAGCTTCTTTAATTAAATTCAAATCACCTCTAGAAATAATTTTTCCCAGCGGATCTATCAAGAAATAAGTTGGGTATTTTGAAATGTAATAATCATCGGTCACCTTTTGGAACTCAGGACTTTTGATTTCGAAGAAGACATTTGGCCATGATAATTCTTCTTTTTGGATATAAGAAACAAGGTTTTCAAGGTTGTAATCCAGCGCAATGCCAATCAGTTCAACCTTTTTGTTAGCCAAGGTTTCATTCAGTTTTTTCAATTTCGGATGGTCTCCTTTGCATGGACCACACCAGGTACCCCAAAATTCGAGCATAACATAATTTCCCTGTTTAGAAGAAAGGCTAAATTTTTCACCGTCAATCAAGGTGCCTTCAATCTCAGGTGCCTGCATTCCTTCAAGACCTGATGACTTTTTTACCAAATCTTTTTCATCTAGACGAATCAGGGTTAATTCTTTGGTAGCATAATCAAAATCTTCAAAATAGAATGTGTAGTTTTCTATTGAGATCGATTGGCCAAATCGTATTCTCGGAAAGTCTTTTTGAATGACATCTTTCTGTCCCGATTTTATAGAAAAGTAAAATGGCCTCGAATCGGTTGAGATGACATAATCTTTCTCGTTTACGGTAAATGTCCCTTGGAGGTATTCGAAATTATGGAAATTTATGGTTAAGGTTTCTTCCAGTTTATCAAACGGTTCAGCAAGTTTCGCATAAGGATCTATTTTACCTATTAATTGTTTACGAAGTACAGAATTTTTATAAGATTCTTCAAAATGAAAAATCATAAATTCTGACCAGTTGTCCTTGGAGAAGATTTCATCTAAATCAGGATAAGCAGAGATGTTAAATTCTTTCTCATCAAGAAAAGATCCATCATTATTGGTGTCGATTCTAAATATCTTTCTGTCCCCTTTGAGACCGCTAAATGCATAGGTCTTATATGCAATTGAATCATCAGTAATTATATCTTTATTTTTCACATGGACATCAAAATATTCTTTTGAAAATTTTCCTTTTTTATAATACTCGTACAAAAATTGATAATACCCCATGGGGCAGAAAAATACCATAAAAGTATCCAGGTCATTAGGGATTCCTTTGAGTATTGGGATTTCTTCTTCCTTATAAAAGCGGGATGGTCCGGTTGACTTATTATCAAGTCTTTCAGAAAGTTTAACCTTAATAATTTTACTTTCCTTTTGACCTGATAGTGACCAGGGAAGAATAAAAACACTGAGAAAAATAAAAATCAGTCTCATAGCAAAAGGTTTGTTAGTCTTATAACGGAAAGATAAGATAAAGGAACAAACCATATTATCGCAAAGACGGGGTAAGGCTGAAAAGAACGCAAAGAGATTCTGCTGTGTTATAAGGCTGGAATTCATTAAAAAAAGATTCATTCAACTATTGAATCGCAAAGAAAGGGTAAGGCTTGAAAGTACGCAAAGGGAGCCTGCAGAGTCCTGGGCCTGAAACCCACCAAAGACCAAAGCCCAAAGACAAAAGACCAATTCACTCATTCAAAATTCAACCCTTCAACTATTCACCCCCTCCCACACGTCGGACACACCTCTCCGGGTTTTCGTTTTCGATTTTCAAGTTCGTCGGAGAAGCCGGAGGCGAGGATTCCGGTGGGTAAGGCGAATAATCCGATTCCAATGATGGCTATTACGCCGCCAAGGAATTTTCCTATTGCAGTAATTGGATAGATATCACCGTATCCTACTGTTGTGAGTGTAGCAATGCCCCACCACATGGTTTCAGGGATGCTTGAAAAATGGTCCGGTTGGGCATCGTGCTCCACATAATACATGAGGGTGGAAGAAAGAAGCAGGAGAAACATGGTGAAAATGAAGGTAACGACCAGTTCTTCCCTTTTTTGTTTTAAAACCTGGTTGATCAAAGCCAGGGCTGAAACATACCGTACTATTTTAAATAATCGGAAAATTCTAAAGATTCGAAGTATTCGAAGAAGTCTAAGGTCAACACCGATATAGGGAAGATAAAATGGAAGAATCGCCAACAGATCGATGATGGCCATTGGTGTCAAAGCGAATTTGAAGTTGCCCAGAAATGGTTGGCTGTATTTTGGATGGAGATTCGCAGTCCAGACTCTTAGGATATATTCTGCAGTAAAAACTATTACCGAGAACAATTCAAATAATTGAAAAAATTCTCCAAATTGATTTCTGATCGAAGCGACCGATTCCAAAACGATGGCCACCACATTCAGCAGGATAAGGGTGATGATGAACATGTCAAATAGCCAACTCAAATCTCCTTTTTCCTTTGAAACCAGCAGTATATCGTAAATCCTTTTTTTCATAGGGTTTGGTTTGTGGCCAAAATATAAGGAATTGGATTGGGATTGGAGATTGAGGGATAAGGAGATTGGGAGATAGGGGGATGGGAGATTGGATGATTTTCTTGCTTACCCAAAAGGTTAAATGTTAAAATAATTTTAGTTGCTAATCTGGTACAATAGATTACGTTTATCGACCTGAACAAATGAACACTGCCTTTTATAAAGGTAAAACCTCTCTTTTTTCCCGATTCGTGGAAAATTTGGTTCCTGATTACATCGCAAAGAAGAATCTAGTTTTATACACCAATGTAGGTTGTGCGGGCTTCCGCTTGGAGGTACCGCACGCTTTTTTTTAATCGCAAAGACGGGGTAAGGCAAAAAAGGACGCAAAGAGATGCAAATCGCAAAGGATGGGGAAGGCAAGGAAGAACACAAAGAGATTCGAATCGCAAAGAAAGGGTAAGGTGAAAAAGAACGCAAAGGGAGCCTGCAGAGTCTTAAGCCTGAAATCCACCAAAGACCAAAGACTTTTTCGCAAAGAAAAGGTAAGGCTCAAAAGGACGCAAAGAGACTCTGCTATGTTATAAGGCTGGAATTCATTAAAAAAAGATTCATTCAACTATTCAAAATTCAACCCTTCAACTATTTAATCGCAAAGGATGGGTAAGGCAAGTAAGAACACAAAGAGATTCTGCTGTGTCTAAAGATTGGAATTCATTTAAAGAAAAATCATTCAACCCTTCAGCTATTCAACCCTTCAACTATTGTATCGCAAAGGATGGGGAAGGCAAGGAAGAACACAAAGAGACTCGAATCGCAAAGAAGGGGTAAGGCAAGTAAGAACACAAAGAGATTCTGCTGTGTCTAAAGATTGGAATTCATTTAAAGAAAAATCATTCAACCCTTCAGCTATTCAACCCTTCAACTATTGTATCGCAAAGGATGGGTAAGGCAAGGAAGAACACAAAGAGATGCAAATCGCAAAGGATGGGGAAGGCAAGGAAGAACACAAAGAGATTCTGCTGTGCCTAAAGGTTGGAGTTTATTTAATGAAAAATCATTCAACCCTTTCAGCTATTCAAACCTTCAACTATTGTATCGCAAAGCATGGGTAAGGCTCAAAAGAGCGCAAAGAGATTCTGCTGTGCCTAAAGGTTGGAGTTTATTTAATGAAAAATCATTCAAACCTTCAGCTATTCAAACCTTCAACTATTGTATCGCAAAGGATGGGTAAGGCTTGAAAGAGCGCAAAGAGTAGCAGCAGATTCTTAAGCTTGAAACCAAAGACCAAAGACAAAAGACCAAAGACAAATTCAACCCTTCCTTCAATCCCTCAACCCTTCCTTCACCAGCAAAACCCCTTCCTCTTTACTATATTCTTATAGTCCCATTGGATGGTTCTGGATTTTTGAAGGCATCTTTTGATGAGGTCTTCGTCGATTTGATCGGGAGAAGTGAATCTGATTTCTGCGGCTTTGAATTTTCCTTCATTTTGTAAGGCTGGTTCATCGAAGGATTGGCCGCTCCAGAATAAAATACGCATGCAGTTTTTTAAGGTGCTGTATCCTACTATTGGATTTCCTTCCAGGAACCAGACCGGATGGCCATGCCAAACTTTGTTCTCGTCTGAACCAAATTCATCATGGATCAAAGTATATAAGTGGTCGGCAATTTCCTTATTGGTTCCTTCCAATTTGTCCTGATAATCTTTTACATCCTGGTTCATCGGTATGTATATTTTTTGATAGGTTATTTTTTAAAATCCAATCCTTCCTCCTGTAATGCAATCTTTAATTTGGGAATGGAAGAAGGTCCCAATCCATGAAGTTCCAAAATTTCCTTTTCTGTCCATTTTGAAAGTGCTTCCAATGAAAAGATCTTTTCTCTTTCTAAGGCCCTTCTCGCCGGTGCGCTCAATTTTCCATGGAAGTCTGCTGCCGGGATTTTCTCCCGTTCACATATGGGGCAAGTTGGACAATCGCTTGACTTAAAATAAATATGCCCTTTTGGACAGGTCCTTTTTTCTTTATTGGATTTCATGAAATGGAAATTGACCCTTCAAAATTACAGCAACTGGAAGATAAATTTCCGACAACTTAGATGGGGAAAAACGGCGAGATGATATTTGGAATAGGGTGAAGGAGTGATGATCAAGCTTAATTTATCAATTAGAATTTACGGTTTACGGTTTACGATGAAAAACCAACCAACCGTAAACCGCAATCCGCAACCCCCATCCCGCTCTAAGAAAATATTCCTTCTTCTACTAATTTGTCCATCGATTCAACCAGGGTTTCCTGCATAGGACGGAATTGGATACCTAAGTCATTTTTAATTTTTGAATTGTCGGCTTTCCAGGGCACATTGACATTGTTGCGAATGTACCTTCTCGTAAATTCTTTATTCACAAAAGGTCCGACTATCATCAACAACCATTTTGGAACCGGTTTTTTGGGTAGGGGAAGTTTGTCACCGTATTTGGGAACCAGGGTTTGAGTAATTTCAAAGATGTCGGTATTGTGCGCAGAAGTAATGTATCTGCCTTTTGCATTTGGATTGAAACCTGCCTGGAAATGAGCTTCTGCTACATCTCTTACATCAACCATTCCAATACCCAATCTTGGAGCGCCACTTTTAAAAGTACCATCTCCCATTTGAACCAATACCTCAAATGTCCCGGAGGTAGTAGCATTAGGATTTAATGGTGGCCCCAGCACAAATGAAGGATTGATGGTAACCAAATCCCAACGATTTTGAGCCTCCACCATCTCCCAGGCCTTTTTTTCAGCAAGAGTTTTGGAATAGGAATAGGGTTGGTAATCCAGATTTGCCTTGGTATTCCAATCCTCTTCCGTAAAGGCATCTTTGTTTTTTTCTTTCAGATCCGTGGCATCACAATAAACAGCAGCACAACTACTGGTAACTACGACTCTTTTTACAGATGAAACCTCATTGGCAGAATCCAAAACATTCTTCGTTCCATTCAATGCCGGCTCAATCAGCTCCTTTTGGGGATCTTTTATGGAATAATTAAAAGGACTTGCAGTATGGTAGACCAATTCACAGCCTTCCATGGCTTCCTTATAAGAGCCTGGTGTCAACAAATCTGATTTGAAATATTTGATTTGACCATTGGAATTAGCGGCCAACTCATCCAAATGACTGGTTTTTTTCTTGTCATCCGGATTTCGAACAGCAGCATGAACTGTCAATCCTTCATCCAATAATCTTTTTACCAACCAACCAGCTACATATCCTGTAGCTCCGGTTACCATTACGGGTTTACTTTTATCGATTTGAGACATGAGAAATTTTGAATTAGTGAATGGTTGAATATAGGAAAAGTTTTCGGAAAAGGTCTTTATGGGAGGTCTTTGGTCTTTGGTCTTTGGTGGGTTTCAGGTTTAAGAATCTGCAGGCTCTCTTTGCGTTCTTTTGTGCCTTCCCCCGTCTTTGCGATTCAATAGTTGAAGGGTTGAATTTTGAATAGTTGAATGAATCTTTTTTTAATGAATTCCAGCCTTAAAACACAGCAGAGTCTCTATGCGTCCTTTTTTGCCTTCCCCATGCTTTGCGATTTTACCTAGCAATCGTAATATCCCCCTTAATTACTTCTTCTAACCCGTCAGCCCAGATGATTTCGGCATAAAATGCATAAACATTGGAGGTGGATTTCATGCCTCGGAAGGTGCCATCCCAGCCAAGGGAAGTGACATTGGGTTCAAAATTTAGATTTTCAAAAACCATATCTCCCCAACGGTCGAAGATTCGCAGACTTTTAATTCTTAGGGCACCGGGTGAAGAGAAAATTGTAAAGTAATCATTGATGCCATCGCCATTTGGAGAAAAAACATTAGGTACGAAAATTCTTCGTTCTTTATCGACAATTATTCTGGCAGAAGCTTGGGATATGCATCCGTTTTTGTCGCTTACATTAATTATATATTCAGTGGTTCCTGAAGGTTGGATAAAAACATCTTCACAATTTTGACAAAAAGATTTGCCATTGTCAAACCATTCAATTTGGGTAAGACTACCTCTTAAATTCCTAACGGATAATTTGATCTCATCACCCAAATAAATTGTATCCAATTTTGGTATGATTTCTACCAAAGGTCTGGGATGAACTTTTAACTCAATACAGGAAATGGAGTCGCAACCTTCTTTTGATAGAGATGTAGAACAGAATATACCTGGATATTCATGGTCGTTGCCAAAGATTTGGATTGACTCACCTTCACATATTCGGAGTTGTTCATTTTTAAAAGTATCTAGGGGCTCATAAAAGTAGGTTCGATATAAGATACTATCGCAGCCATAAATCAAAGTGTCTTTCTCAGGAAGATTTTGAGAACAAATTGGAATGCTTATCTGCTTTTCAAAAGGTTGTTCAAAATACCTTTGAAGCATAACCACACTATCACATCCATATTCAAATAATGAAGTGCCTATTAAAGTTGAGTCACATACTTTTTCAAACCGTAAAATTGTGTCAGGAATAGTCAAAGTAATTTCTCTGCAAATGGTAGAATCACATCCGACAGCGGAAGGTTCAGTTCTGCAAAAAAGTCCTACCAAATTTGGCTCGCATGTTCCTGATTGAATGAAGGTTGTGTCAGATTGGTTGTCGAATGTAACAATCTCGACAACTGTACTATCGCATCCTGAGGCAGTATGGAAGGTTCGAGTTTCATTTATTGTATCCATTGGATTACAGGAGGTAGAAAAAATGAAATTTGTATCAATGGTGCTGGTTCCTCCGCACAAACACTGATCCCTAAAATCAGGAACTCCATCATTGTCATGGTCGGTATCCTGATTTAATACTGCCAGAAGTCCTTGCGGATTGGTGCCACCTGTTGTAGGAAAATTTTGAACAAGGAAGCAGATTTCATTTTCTCCTGGAATCCAATCGTTAGAAAGATTCAGTTGCACATGACCACCAAAATCATAACTACCTCCCGGCAATACAGGTAGGTTTTGTAATACACCATTTATATAAATTCCTAAAAGACTATTGTCAACATATGCATTGAAAGAAATGGTGTATGCTCCATTCGTAGTGATGGATTGTTGATTACAGGAACAGGGTAAATTGAATTTTATACTATAAAAATAATTGCTGTAAGCAGGGTAGGCACTTAAGCAACTAGCATCATCAGGATGTGTAATCCATTTTGCCTGGTTGAGGGGAAAAGGTAATTGAGATGGTTTGACCCAGGTAGATGCACATTGGCCTAAAGAGATGGCATCCGTCCATGTAAGTGTTGGATCGTCAGGATTTGGCAGATCATTTACTGTTAAGGGTACATTTCCTATGCCAAATGCATTGGAAACCTCCCAGCTGGTATCGGGGCTTCCTTCTGGTGATTTTCCGGTTATAAAATCAGGAGTCCTGATGCAGGATGAACAATTTAAATTGAAAAGAATTTTGCAATCTTCATCATTACAATCGATTGTGCCATCTCCATCGTTGTCAATTCCGTCAGTGCATAAAAGCACTGTGTTTTCCTGAGAAAACAAGAAAATAGGAAGGCTTATAATTAGTGAAATGCTTAGTAAAAAATGTTTCATGTAGTTTTCTTCAGCTATACATGCAATATTTCTTACTTGCAAGGTAAGGTTTTTAAATTTTTTAAATAATTAAAATACCTTGACGACACCTGATGCTTCAGTCTCAAAAACGACGCCTCACCCTTTTTTCTCCACACTCACACCATTTTTATAGAGAAGCCTCGTCTTTTTGCTGTAAGTTTATTTTCTTACGGTAAAAATTATCATATGGCAAAATTTACAATAAATGTAAACGGAGAATCCCGACCGGTAGAAGTCGATGCAGATACGCCTTTGCTTTGGGTTTTAAGGGATGAATTGGATTTGGTTGGAACCAAATACGGATGTGGTATTGCCCAATGCGGAGCCTGTACCATCCACCTTGACGGACAAGCGGTTCGGAGTTGTGTTACCACCATTGCTCAGGCAGAAAATGCAAAAATTACCACCATCGAAGGTCTTTCTGAAAAGGGTGATCACCCCTTGCAACAGGCATGGATTGAAGAAGACGTTCCGCAATGTGGTTATTGTCAGGCTGGTCAAATCATGACCGCAGCTTCTTTTTTAAATCAAAATCCCAATCCAAACAGGGAAGAAATCCGTGCTGCTATGCATGGAAATATCTGCCGTTGTGCTGCCTATAATCGTATTGAAGAAGCCGTGGCAAAAGCCGCTAAAAAATCGTAAACCATGCAAGACACTATCATAAAACCTTTAAGCAGAAGAAATTTCTTAAGAGTCTCCGCTTTGACCAGTGGTGGAATGCTGATCGGTGTAAGCTATTTCAGTTCCTGTGGTCCTGAAGCCCAGCCTCCTGTCGATATCTCCAAGCTGAATTTTAAGGATTTCAACGCCTTTATTAAAATAGCAGAAGACGGATATGTAACCATCTATTCACCCAATCCGGAAATCGGTCAGGGAGTGAAAACTTCCATGCCTATGATAATCGCCGAAGAACTGGATGTGGAGTGGGATAAGGTAATCGTTGAACAAGGGAAATTGAATACCCAGGATTTCGACCGCCAGGTAGCAGGAGGAAGTCAGAGTATTCGTCATGGTTGGGAAGCTTTGCGTAAAACCGGTGCTTCAGCCAAACAAATGTTGATCACTGCTGCCGCTACTCGTTGGGGGGTAGACCCCTCTACCTGTACTGCTTCGAAAGGATTTATTACCAATGCCAATGGTGAAAAGCTAGACTATGGAGCTGTGGCTACAGAAGCAGCTGCTCTTGAGGTTCCCGAAGAAGTGACTTTAAAAGAACCTAAAGATTTTCAAATCATAGGTAAAAATGCCAAAAAAACGTGGATTTAAAGTCCATTGTGACCGGAAAATCACTATTTGGATTGGATTTTTAAAAGGGAAGGGATGGTGTATGCAGTTGGCATTTATACTAAGCCAGCTTTTGGACAAACCCTGGCCGATTTTGATGATAACAGTGCCGCCAAGGCTGTGTCCGGAGTAACTGATGTGGTTCAATTTGGTGATAAAATAGCCGTGATTGCCAACAGTACCTGGGCAGCCATGAAAGGTAAAAATGCCTTGAAAGCAAATTGAAATCAGACAATAAGCTGGAAAGTTCAACCGATCACGAAACCATGTTGAACGGGTTTTTGGAAGGAAAAGGAATGGAAGTCAGAAGGAATATGGTGATGTGAAATCTGCATTTTCTGAGGCTTGATAAGGTGATTGAAAAGACTTATCATTCTCCATTTCTGCCGCACAATTGCATGGAGCCTATGAATTTCTTCGTAGATATCACTCCGGAGAAAATCGATTTGGTAGGCCCAATTCAAACACCGGAATGGACGGCCAACAGGGTAGCTAAATTGTTGGAAAGACCGGTGGAACAGGTTAGTATTGAAATGACCAGGATGGGAGGCGGATTTGGACGCAGATTGTATGGTGATTTTGCCCTTGAAGCTGCGGAGATTTCTAATAAAATTAGCAAACCTGTAAAGCTGGTTTTTAGCAGGGAAGATGATATGATGGCCGGGACTTACCGTCCTGCGATCAAATACAAAATAAAGGCAGGTTTAAAAGATGACAAAGTGAATTCATTTGAAATAATGGAAGCAGCCGCCAACAGTACCTGCTATGATTTGATTCCTACATTTTTCCCGGCTGCAGCAGCCCCGAATTATAAATTCAGCTCGGCAAAATTTGACAGTCCTATCACAACCGGAGCATGGAGAGCACCCTATACCAACTTCTTGGGCTATGCAGTTTCAGCTTTTTGCGATGAACTGGCGGAAGAGCTAAATATGGATCCGGTCGAATTGCAATTGCAATTGTTGGAATCTTCCAAACAACACATGGATGAATCCATGGAATGGAATCCGCAACGAATGATTGACACCATCAAGTTATTAGCGGAAAAAGGAAACTGGGGAAAAGCACCGGAAGGAACCTACCAGGGATTTTCAGCTTATTATAGTCACAATACCCATGTAGCTGAAATCGTGGAAGTTGAAATGAAAGATGGAAAACCTGTTGTCAAAAAAGTGGTGGCCGCTGTTGATTGTGGAATCGTAGTTAATCCTACCGGAGCCATCAATCAGGTACAAGGTGGAGCCATTGACGGAATTGGACATGCGATGTATGGCAATTTTTCATTTGTGAATGGAGAACCACAAGCCAATAATTTTAACAAATACAGATTGATTCGAATGATGGAAACTCCAAAGGTGGAAGTTCATTTCGTTGAAAGTTCCGAAAGTCCAACCGGTCTTGGTGAACCGGGTTTGCCACCTGCTGGTGGAGCATTGGCCAATGCCATTTATAAAGCCACCGGAAAAAGGATTTATCATCAGCCATTTGCAGATCATATTTAAATTTTCATGGAATTAACCACTATTTTTAAAAAGGCTCATCAATTTTATAAAGAAGGAAAAAAGACGGTCCTGGCTACGATTGTAGATTTGGATGGTTCTTCTTATCGAAAAGAAGGAGCCCGGATGTTGATGTCTGAGGATGGGCAGATGACCTTTGCCTTGAGCGGAGGTTGTATTGAAATGGAGGTTTTCTCAAAAAGGCGCAATCCGGTTTTGAAAGTGGCGAAGCCAAGGTGATTTTTTATGATGGAACGGTCAGGTTGGGTTGCGAAGGAATGATATCGATTCTCCTGGAACCTTTGAGTATCAATGAAGAAAAACTGGATTGTTTTTTTTTAAACTTATTGATACCAGAACCTCTTTCGAGTTGAATTCCTGGTTTTTTAAATGAAAAATGATGCCACCGAAATTTTGGAACCATTTTAAAATGTCAGGATGGTCGGAATTTGAATTTTAGAAATGAGTTTATCGAACCCGAGGCCTTTGAAATTTTAGATCATTACAAGGAAACGGTTCAACCACCGTTCAAATTATTGTTGTTTGGATCCGGCCACGATGTAGAAGCCTTCAGTCAGTTGGCAGGTGCGATGGATTGGGATGTCTAGGTTGTCAGCGTGTGAGCAATCTCCAAAATCGGAGGGAGATTTTCAAAGTGCATGTTCTGTGAGTAGAGGTAGTGGAATAAAAGTTTCGGAGCTGGGCTGTGACAAAAGAACTGCTGCAGTGGTCATGACCCACAACTTTGAAATGGACCTGGATTACCTGCAAGCATTGTTGAAAGAAGACCTGGCTTATGTGGGCATGATTGGGTCATTGAAACGGAGAGCAAAAATGAATGAAAGGTTATTGGATTTAGGGTTTTAAAAAGAATTGATTTCTAGTGTTTACACTCCGGCCGGATTGAACATCGGTGCTGAAACTCCCCATGAGATTGCTCTTTCCATTATGGCTGAAATTCAGGCTGTTATCAAAGGAAAGGATGCCTCTTTCTTAAAGCATATGCCGGACAAAAAAAGTTCCTAAATCCTGCAAGGTTGAAAATGGATGATTTTACGCTCTAATCCTAGCGGCCGGGGAAGGTAGAAGAGTCGGAGCCGTAAAACAACTCCATCCTTTCAAGGAAACCAATTTCATGTGCAAAATTGACGATTCAAAAGCATTGGATTTATCTGCTCGAACGTATATGTAGTATTGTGAGCTCATTTTGAAGTTGTAAAACCGGAAGTTGAAGCGTTTCCGGTAACCATTCTTGAAAATAGGAATTGGAAACAAGAATGGGAAGCAGCCTTTCCTTCGGATTGAATCATATCAAATCACAAATCGGTTATCCGGCAGGCATCTTGGTGCTCCTCATCGACCAACCGTATTTGATGGAAAGATCCAGATTTTCCAACCTTATCCAAACCTGGAAACATGACCCAAGTCAAAATTGTCGCCTCCGATTATGGAAATCGATATGGAGTTCCAGCACCTTCCTAAGTAGCCTTTAAGCCACCTTGAGTCTTTAAAAATGACCGTGGTGCTGGTCCATTACTGAATTCTGGGAAGTTTCCGGTAACGGGCGTATTGATTGGCGAGTTGGGGAAAGACATTGATGAATGACGAATTACGAGTGACGAGTGACGAGTTCGCTGTGCGGTGTCCGCTATTCGATGTTTGCTGTTCGAATTTCGCAATTCGGCTTCCCAGAATAACGCGTCATTCCGGCCTCCGAGCCGGAATCTGGTTACGTTACCTAGAATGGATTTGTGAAAGATCAACTTTATAATCAATAAGATTCCCAATCATAGAACTTCCCTTACGTAGGGTCCTCCGTGCCCTCCGCGGTGAAATTTTTTCACCGCTACGGACACTACGGACGCTACGTCTGGATAGGAACTCCCAAGATCTCTATCCGTTAAATTCTTGGTTACCAAATACCACTTTTCCTAATTCCCGTTTAATTTTAAAACACACCCAGCTTATGAAAAAACTAATCCTTTTATTCCTTCCATTGCTTTTTATAAATTGTAAAAAAGAGACTTCCAGAGAAGATACCCACGGAACTAAGATTGTAAGGGTTGTTAAACATGTGGATGGTTCAAAAATCGAAATGGAATATTCTTACGACAACGAAGTGAGACTCAAGGAAATCAACACCTTGGAAGACGAAGAATTTTATTCAAAATCGTCATTTTTTTATTCCAATGGATTATTAGAGAAATTAAGCGAAGAATTTAGGAGTGAATTTTTAGTGGATTCCATCATTTGGAGCACACGAGAAAAATTTGACAGGGTTTACAGATTTTCAGGGAGGGAGGCTCAATCAGTTCGATTAAAAACAATTGAAACTTATTCTTACAACCTAGCCGGTGATAGTATTCAAAAAATTAGTAGGGACCCTAAAACAGATACAATCCAGGGGGTTGGAATTTTTATATTGGAGAATGGAAATATAAATCAAATTGATAGATTTAACTCAAAGGGGAATCTCACTTCTCAATTCTTTTCTGAATACGACAACTATCAAAATTTCGAAAGAGATAAACATTATGGAGGGGTTTCACTTTTTAGGTTCAATAAGAACAATATAACCAGATATGAAATCAAGGAGTATAACAGAAATTTTGGTTCTACCCCCAATCCAATGAACTATTACTACAAATATAATCTGGATGGTTATCCCATTGAACTAAGCAACGATTTTGGTGAAAAATGGGAGATGTTTTATGAATGAGGAGACCGCAGTGCGGTGTTCGCTATTCGCTGTTCGCTGTTCGAATTTCGCAATTCGGCTTCCCGGAGTGACGCGTCATTCCGGCCTCCGAGCCGGAATCTGGTTACGTAACCTAGAATGGATTTTTAAAAGATCAACTTCATAGTCAATAGGATTCCCTATCATTGATCTTCCCCTACGTAGCGTCCTCCGTGCCCGTAGCGGTGAAAAAATTTCACCACAACGGACGCCAATGACGCTACGTAGAAGTTTGAATTTATTCAAGCAAGAAAAATAAACCTTTCTGCGAGCCTCCGAGTAAACGAGCTCACGAGCCACGAGCAAACGATCTCACGAGCAAACGAGCAACTTTTTTGCTAACTTTATACCTACATCATCAAACCCAAAAACACCTAAATATGCCATTTTACCCAAAGCTCCGATTTAATTATTATGACAAGCCTGAAGAAAAGAACCGAAAAAAAAGGGTAATCACCAATATCAAAAAATTGAGGGCTGCCTTGGATGCTCATATTCAGAATTCAAGAGAAAAAGTGATAAACGGAAATACCGTTCGTATTGCCACCTGGAATATCCGAGAGTTTGGTAAAAAGAATTTTGGAGGTCGTACTTATGAAGACTTTTATTACATGGCAGAGATAATTTCCAGATTTGATTTGGTAGCCTTGCAAGAGATAAGGGGAGACCTGACCGAATTCCGATCCCTGCAAGATATTTTAGGTCCACAATGGGATTTTATTGCCACCGATGTTACTGACGGAGCAGCCGGCAATGGTGAGAGAATGGTTTTTACTTTTAATCGGGATAAAGTACAATTTCAAAATATCGCCGGAGAATTGACCTTGAAGGAAAATCAAAAAATCAGAGCATGTTTTGGAGAAAGGATTCGCCTTGAAAATGGAATCAAGCTTGATTTAAATGGCAATCCTGATTTATCTGGTGACTATGACGCCTACACTGAGAAAAGGGGAAACAAATACTATTTAGCAGAAGACCTTGAGATTCCTCTTAAATCAAATTGTAAATTGGAATTGCCGGCAGAAACCTTTCTAACAGTCAAAAAGGGAACTGAAATAGAAAGACCTTCCAGGGGTGTGGCCAGGGTAACAATTCCGGCACGTAAGGTGGAAGGCGATGATTTTGGATTGCGTTTTCCACAAGGTTCTTTTGATGATTCCCTTAGGCAGTTTGCCAGGACGCCATATTTGATTTCCTTTCAATTGGGCTGGTTGAAATTGAATCTTTGTACGGTCCATATTTATTATGGCGACAATGATTTAGAAACCAAAATGAACCAACGGAAAAATGAGATAGAATTATTGACGCAGGCTCTGGCTAACAAGGCTGAAAATGAATTTAAAGATGACAAAGAATCCTTCCTTGGCGTTTTGGGCGATTTTAATATCATAGGAAAAGACCATCCTACCTTAGCTGCTTTGGAAAGCAATGATTTTTATATCCCGGAAAAACTCAAATCCATTCCCGGCTCCAATGTTGAACGTGATAAAGCCTACGATCAGATAGCCTTTTGGCTACCTAAAGACCGCCAAACCAATTATTCAAAGCTGGAAGTTACCGCTGCCAATATCTTTGACTTTTTTGAATATGTTTATCGCACTGAAGACGAACAAACCTACCGCGACGAAGGGGAAGATTTTAACGGACTAAAACCCTCCAGCAGATTTGATACCTGGAAGACTTATAAAATGTCCGATCACCTCCCCATGTGGGTCGAAATCCGAAATGATTTTAGTGACGAGTATTTGGCCTATTTGGAGAAGAGAAATGTTTAAAATTATGTAAATGAGTGAATTGGAAATTTTGGACGAAAACCAAAATCCTGAGGAATATTCAAAACCGGTTTTTTCTATTTTAAGTACTATAGGATTTGTTGTATTTATAGGAATTCAATACTATTTAATTACGAACTTACCTTCTAATTTAAAGGCTAATGAAAAATTGAAGGAACATTCTGAATACCTGGATTTTATTCTTCCCGGCATCCTTTACCTGGTTCCGTTATTTGGGGCATTAGCAATATTTAGAAAAGAAAAACCGGATTGGTTAACATGGACTGCTGTTGTTATCGGAGGGATATTTTTCTTAATTAATATATTTTATTTAGCCCTTGAAAATCTTAACTAATTTATTTCGACCAATTCTAATTCAAAGTTTAGAACAAACCGGTTAATTTTTCCTTCTCATTTAAATACCATCTTTAAACAAATAGAATAAACCCCTTGACGACCGACCAAATCATATTCCTGAGTATCCTGGGGATATCGACCATTCTGTTTATCACCGAGATTTTTTCGGTCGACAAGACGGCATTTCTTACCATTGTTGCATTGCTTATAATGGGTTTTGTGAGTCCTGAAGAAGCAGTGTCGGGTTTTTCAAATACTGCGCTCATCACCATTATGGGACTCATGATTTTGTCAGCCTCACTTGAGCGAACAGGAGTTATACAATCTTTGGCCAATCAAATTATAAAAATTATTAAGTACCCCGTCTGGTTGGGCATTCCTTTGATAATGCTGATAACCGGTAGCATATCAGCCTTTATTTCAACTACTGCAGTGGTCATTATTTTTATAAAATTAATGCCTGAAGTAATAGGTAAGAGTGGGAAAGATCTTCGAATGTTCATGATTCCCATCTCATTTGCCGGTATTTTGGGCGGTAGTATCACGATGATGGGTACCAGTACCAATTTGATAGTAAAGGATATCTATTTTAATATCACAGGCGAGCAGATTTCTTTTTTCCAATTTTCGATACCGGCGCTAATACTTTTTGCCATTGCATTGATATTGTTACCTATTTTGACAATTTTATATTTTAAATTTCAAAAAAGAGACGAAGCAAAGGGTTTGGCAGAAAGTAACAAATTTACTTTCGAAATGGAGTTGGATGAAAACAGCCCATTGATAGGAAAGGTCTATTTCAATACAGAATTATATAAAAACCTTACCATTGAGTTACTGGGAATCAAACGTGGTTCATTTACCATTAAAAAGCCTGCCTTTTACCATACTTTTCGACCGGGAGATTTATTGATTTTACGTTCCAGTGTTGATGACATTATGGATTTAAAAAAGTCCGGTAAGCTTGGTGCAGTTGTGAATGAAGCGGTGGAAAAATCCTATAAAACAGATTCGAAAATTGTGGAGTTGCTCATCTTGCCTAATTCTCCCCTTGTAGGAAAAAAAATGCGCAACATCAGTCAGTTTGATATCAAAGGAGGTATTCCCCTGGGACTGAAAAAACATGGAAACATTGTACAAAGTCAATATTCTATGAGTGATTTCAACGACCGTATCGATGTGGGCGATAAACTGATGGTAGAACTATTGGAAGATGCTGAAGAAAATTGGTTTGCAGAAAATAGCATGGAGTTGCTGGA
Organism: Saprospiraceae bacterium; assembly: GCA_041392845.1. Taxonomy (GTDB): domain Bacteria; phylum Bacteroidota; class Bacteroidia; order Chitinophagales; family Saprospiraceae; genus JAGQWW01. The sequence continues at coordinate 45,764 of JAWKLG010000027.1, forward strand.
TCTTTACCATTATCAAAATGTGCCTACATCCAAAAAAGTAATCTCCGGATTGGTTGCTTTGGGAGTGGTTTTATTAGCGGCATTTGGTATTTTGACCATTTTAAAAAGTGTACTCATTGGCTTGGCTTTATTGCTACTTTTTAATTGTATTTCCTTTGAAGAAGCTTATAAATCGATCAGTTGGCAGGTAATTTTCCTGCTTGCCTGGTTGTTGCCAATAGGCGCCGCCCTCAAAAATACCGGGACAGATTCCTTGCTTTCTCATTTCATTTTAAAAGAATTATCCGGCGAAGAAAATAGTCTGGTCCTCACCGCTATTTTTGGGTTGACTATGTTGATTAGCGGTGTTATCAACAACAATGCAACTGCGATTGTCCTTACTCCCATTGCTATTTTAATAGGACAACAATTGGAAATGCCTTTGCTGCCACTCATGGCATGTATCTCATTTGCAGCCAATTACAGCTTTTTTACGCCAATCGGCTATCAGACCAATACCCTAATTTACGGCTTGGGAATCTACAAATTCCGCGACTTCCTGGTGATAGGCGGAATCATGTCGCTGTTGCTCTGGTTTGTGGCATCGAAGGTTATTCCGCTTGTGCTAGGGGCTGGGTGCTAGGTGCTGGGTACTGGGTGCTGGGTACTGGGTTCTAGGTTCTGGGTACTGGGTGCTGGGTTCTGGAGAATTTACGGATTACGATTTACGGTTTACGGAGGGTTGAATTAAGGTAATAGAAAGAAGGGTGAAATCCATTAAAATATTTGAGTTGCGACCGTTGCGCTTAACCTTTGCGGCCGTCGCGTGAACCAAAAATATTAGGATTTGAAAGACAATAGTGTTTGAATATCAGTCAATTACACTTTCGAAAACAAAAGACTCTGCTGGAGTCGGCGGGTCCTCTCCGAGGGACCCACCTTAGACCTTTGTCTTTTTCTTTTTTAACTTAATGACATTACACCGGTGGGGCCTTTCCAATAGACCCATCTTTGATCATGATATTGTCAAATACTATTTTGGTAATGAAATTATGAAAGTATTTCAGATCATATTTGTTTGAAGGTCATCGAATTCCTGTCCGGGTCATAGATTCCAACTGACCTTGTTTTCCCTTCTATTTGAATATCGCCCATCAACTCACCTCCATTTTTCAATCCATTTTGAATGGTTTTTTCCAAATCTGAAACGATGATGTCGAATTGATGCCTATTTTGAGTGGCTGTATTTTGGGCAATTTCTGCCGGACAAAACAATACTTCCAGTTGTCCCCAACGACCTGAATAAAGAGTGCTACCGTACATCTCTTTTGCCTGAAATTTTATATCAAAGACAGAAGAATAAAATGCAAGCATCGCTTCCATATTGGTCACTGCTATTGTTAGTCCGGTGATTTGGAAAGACATGGTTTGGAATATTTGGTTAATGAAAACATGGTGTCCCCAGCCCTTGTGGTGAAAGTTTATTCTTCGGCTACAGAAAACTAGAAGGCAGGGAGATAGAAATTATTTATCTTTTACCAAAGATATATTGCATACCGCAATCAATCCTCATTCATACCTTCTAAAAACCAAACCGCCTTTGTACCAGGTAGCATCAACTTTTATCAAATGAACTTCCTCCGGACCAATCTCGTGTGGATGCCTGTCTAGCAAGATAAGATCTGCCTGATAACCGGGCAGCAATTTTCCGGTGTATTCATCGGAGTGGTTGATGTAGGCTGGAGTAGTTGAGTAACTTTCAAATGCCTGGTCGATCGTAAGTTTCTCCTGGGCTTGCCATCCACCTTTGGGCTCACCGCTCATATCGGTACGATTGATGGCCGCAAAAATATGCTCCAGAGGATTCAATGGGCCGATAGGTGCATCAGAACTATTGGAAAAAATGATGTTATGGTCAATAAAGCTCTTTCCAACCATTACAAATTCCTCTCGGTAATCACCCAGCCATTTTCCATACCTGGACCATTCTTTCATTAAAAAGCTGTGTTGCGTTTCGACAGGAATTTTATGTTCTCCCAAAAACTTTAATAAATCCTTTCTGGTATTTTGCATATGGATGATCCGATGTCTTAAGGGATTTTTTTCTTTTGGATTGGCCTGAGAGATGGCCTTAGCAGCCGTTTCCACTGCTCTGTCTCCAATACAATGCATTGCTACCTGCATATGGTTTTCTTCGGCAAGGCTAAGCATTTCATTGAGTTCCTGTTGATTGTAAATCAATTCTCCACAGGTGTCTTTTTTGTCTTCGTAAGGCATGTTCAAAGCAGCAGTATGCAAGCGATAGGTACCGTCGACAAATATCTTAAAGGCGCCGACCCTCACATTTCCGGTTCCTTCTGCAGACCTTTTTTTATTATTTTTTAAAAATGCCTTCATGTCTTTTATAGAATAAACATAATGATGCAGATAAGCACCAAAAGTTAGACCTTTCTCTTGATCCAGTTTGGTGTATGCATTCCAAACTTTTTCATAGTCACCTACATAATTGAGGTCGTCAGAGTCTACTGAAGTAATGCCATATTCAGCCAGATGATCAAAAGTTTGTTCCAGGGCTTCTTTCGCCTCATCTTCAGTTTTTGATCTAAAATTCATTTTTATAAAATGCACGGCAGTGTCCTTAAAACGGCCATTCCATTTTCCCTTACTGTCTTTTTCAATAAATTGATTGTGCTCCTTTCCAAGAAGTTTTTCCTTTTTTACAATTTCAAGGGCAATAGAATTCAGCACACATTCATGTCCATCCTGGTGCAATAAAAAAATGGGAGATTCTACCGGAATAGTATCTAAGTCGCTGGCATTCAGCAAGGTGGTTCTGTCAGAAAAGGTGTTGTCTCTAAGTCCCCGACCGACCAACCAGTCGTTATTTTTCAAAGCCTTCCTTTCATGGGTATCTTCCAACAACTCTTTCAAATGTGACCATTTGGTTACACCTCTTAAATCCAATTCTTTTTTCATTAGTGAAAATCGCAACAGGTGAATGTGGGTATCTTTAAAACTTGCTGCAAGGGTTTTGCCATGAGCATCAAAAACATCTGCTTCAGTTTCTTCGAGCCGATAACCGTTTTGTTCCACGGCCTTAATGATGCCATCTTCAATTCTAACCTGAAACAATTTATTGCTAAGTGGATGATAAGGCCTGTACAATTGGCAATTGGTAATAATTTTTTCCATCGGGAGGTTTGTTTCTAAGTCCCAACAGGAAAAATAAGGCAGATGTTGAGCCTTCAGGAAAATAGGTAGGAACCTCTTTGCCCTTCATGGTGAAGGTTTATTTTCACCGCTACGCAACGGACGCAACGTTAAGATGTTTAAAAATTATTAATTCTCAATTACATCTTTTCTTCCAAGCCAAATAAAAAGCAAAGCAGTTGATAAGTATTTTAATAATTCAAACCCAACTATTATAAATCCATAGACATCAACCTCATTTAAGTAATGGTAATATTTTTCACCTGAGTTGGTGTTCAATCCTGTGATTACCTGGGGAAATTGAAAGGTTAATCCAAATTGGCAAAGTTGACTGAATAAAAGTAATCCGACAAAAATCCAGAGGATGGTTTGAAAAGGTAATTCCTTATTCCCAAACCAAAGTGACAATTTATAGCCAGTGAAAAGCAGAAAGAAAACGATAACAATTTAAGGGATTGAATACTCCAAGCTAATTGTTCGCCTGTGAAATCCAGATTAAACAATAGATATTTTAATATTAGGAAAAGGAGGATGCTATAGGCTGAAGCATTTAAATAAATCAATGCACCCAACCCTAATAAATAAGCTAAACTTGATTTATCGGTTTCTAATTTAATGGGTTTGCCTAGTGGTGTTTCCATACTTTAAAAATATCAATTTCATTGAACAATGATTCCTGAAAAAAATGCCAGTATAAACGAGCCCACGAGCCCACGAGCCCACGAGCCCACGAGCCCACGAGCCCACGAGCCAAGCATCTAAAAATACTTTCTGCGGAACATGGGAGATTCCGGCTCAGAGGCCGGAATGACATATTTGGCCCTTGGCTATTAGCTTTCGGCCGTTGGCCAAAAGCCAATGGCCAAGGGCCAACAGCCAGTAGCCAATCATTCCATTTCAAACTCCATCACCCCCCCTTGCATCAAATCTCCATGTTTGACTACATAGTTTTTCAATTCCTTTCCGTTCAAGGTCACTTTATTGACGTAGATATTTTCTTTGCTTTGGTTCTTTGTTTTAATGGTTAATGTATTGCCATTTTCAAGATGGAGGACTGCTTCTTTGATATTTGGACTTCCCAACGCATATTCATCGGAGCCGGGAGTGACCGGATAAAATCCGAGACTACTGAAAATGTACCAGGCGCTCATTTGACCGGCATCGTCATTGCCACAAAGGCCTTCTACCGTTGGCCCATACATGGTTGCCATAATCATCCGAACTCTTTCCTGGGTTTTTTCAGGATGTCCGCACCAATTGTATAAATAAGGAATGTGATGCCCCGGCTCGTTCCCCTGCACGTAATTTCCAATGATTCCATCCCTCGTGATGTCTTCGTGTTTTTCAATGTATTTGTCGTCAATTTCCATGGTGAAAAGAGAGTCCAGGTGCTGACTTACCCTTTCTTTACCACCCATCATTTCCACCATTTTTGGAATATCCTGGGGAACGTACAAACCATAATTCCAGGCATTGCCTTCTATGAATCCCTGTCCGTGCGTGTCCATTGGATCGAAATCCTTTCTAAAGTTTCCATCGGCTAATTTGGGTCGCATGAAATCGATGCCTGGGTCATAGACATTTATCCAATAATCGGCTCTTTTTGAAAAACTGTCTGCTATGATTTGCTGTCCTTTTTGCTTTGCCATTTGTGCAATACACCAATCATTGTAAGCATATTCCAATGTTTTGGAAACAGAGGAATGGCTTTTGTCATCCGGCACATAATGGAAATGCATGTATTCGCCCAAGCCATCGAAATAAGGAACACTTGCAGTTGAAATACTAGCCTCCAAGGCCCTTTTTTTATCAAAATTTCCCACCCCTTTTGCCATGGCATCGGCAATCACAGAAACTGCATGGTAGCCAATCATACACCAATTTTCATTGGCATAATGGCTCCAGATGGGTAGCATTCCATGTACACTTTGCTCCTGGTGGGCCAGCATGCTTTTTATCATATCATTGTTGCGCTCGGGTTGAGTAATATTGAAGAGCGGGTGCAATGCACGATAGGTATCCCAAAGCGAAAAAATGGTATAATTGGTAAAACCGTAAGAATTATGGACGTTTTGATCCAAACCAAGGTATTGTCCATCAACATCTTCATACAAAATTGGGGAGAGGTTTGTGTGGTAAAGGGCTGTGTAGAAGGTGATTTTATCCTCCGGACTTAAAGTGGTTGCTTCAATTTTTGAAAGCTCTTGGTTCCATTTTTCCTTTGTATCATTTCTCACCTTTTGAAAGTCCCAGTGTGGAATTTCAGTTTCAAGATTCAGAATGGCACCTGCAGTACTTACTGAGGACAAGGCCATTTTAATTTTGATTTTTTCTCCTGGTTTGGTGTCGAAATTGAAATAAGCCCGGATGTCATGTCCGGCCATTTCGGGGAAATTTTCATCCTGTTTGAATCGGCGATAAAATCCGTCGTATTTGACCTGATCGTATTTTTTATGTCCATAACTTTTAAATGCTTTTGAAAATTCCATCGCAAAAAATACCTTCCGCGTCCTTGCCCAACCTTTGGTTTCCCGATAACCGGTTACTAGGGAGTCATTTTCTACTCTAATAAAGGTCCATACATTCTTACCGTCATAGTGATAAATATTGTACACCATATCCAAAAGGATGTGTGCATCACCTCCTTTTTCAAAGGTATATTGGTGAAATCCGACTCGCTCGCTTGCCGTCATCTCTGCCTTGATATCGTAAGATTCTAAATCAACCTTATAATAACCAGGATGCGCCTCCTCCTTATCATGAGAAAAAGTCGAATAAAATCCTTTTCCTCCCTTTTCAGTTTTCAAGGGGTCTAAAACCAGTTCTCCGATGGTTGGCATCACCAAAAAGTCGCCCAAATCAGAATGTCCTGTTCCGCTAAAATTGGTGTGGGCAAATCCGATAATGGTGCTGTCTTTATGTTGATAGCCGGCGCAATAGGCGTAGGTCTCGGTATTGTATTTTCCTTCTTCATTAAAAAGTGGTTCAAAGTTGGTCTGCGGACTCAATTGAACCATTCCAAACGGAGCAGTTGCCCCCGGAAAAACATGTCCCATTTTGCTGGTGCCGATGAATGGATTGACAAATTGGGTATAGTCTTTTGTGGTTTGTCCTGATGCGAATTGAAAAGAAAAAGCTAGGCAAATGAGTAGGAAGTTCCTGAACATATGGTCGATTTTCGGCCAAAATAAGGAAAGAGAGGGGAAGTGACGAATGACGAGTGTAGAATGACGAATGAAAAATTCTGAGAATAATTCAAACTGGTATTTATCAAAAAATAAAATGAATTAAATTCGCCACTCGTCACTCGTAATTCGTCATTTGGAATTCGTCATTCCTGATTATAACTTTCCCTGCATGCACAGCATCTCCAAACCGCTGAATAGCCTCCGGAGTTTTTTCAAATGAATAGGGGCCGTCGATTACGGTTTTGATTTTTCCATCCTCCCAAAGTTTTAGGATGTGTTCGATTCCTTTATTGGGTTTGAGGGCCAGGATTTGGAAAGATTGTTTTACAAATGATTTTAAAAAAAGCATTTGAAGTAGCGAATTGAGGTAGCCGCCAACGGTGATGTATTTTCCGTTTGGATGAAGCGCCTTTGAATATGAAAAGGGAGACTTACAGGTTTTTGCATCCAGGATTAGGTCATATTTTTCCCTTCCTTTTGTAAAATCACCTTTTTTATAATCAATAACTTCATCATAGCCGATTGCTTTCATGTTAGATAGCTTGGCTCCGGTATCTACGCCAGTGACATGGCAGTTAAAGGTTTTGGCGATGTACAAGGCAAAGGTTCCGACTCCTCCTCCGGCACCATTGATGAGTATTTTTTGTCCTTGTTGAATTTGTCCCATTTCGACCAAACCTTGCCAGGCAAGTAAGGCTGCATGGGGTAGGGTAACGGCTTCTTCAAAACTTAAATTTTCAGGCTTTAGGGTAAGCGCATTTTCATTGATGGCCATGTACTCTGCCATGGTCCCAAATCCAAAATCGGAGGTATCTCCGAAGACGGCATCACCCACTTTGAATTTTGAAACACCTTCACCGATTGCTTCCACCACTCCCGCGATTTCCATTCCCGGTACAGGATTACGAGGTTTAAAAAATCCAAACATCAATCTGTAAGCATAAGGCCGTCCGGTAATCATGCTCCAGTCATAATCATTGACCGCGGTTGCCTTCATTTTAACCAAAACCTCATTTTTACCGGGTTCGGGTTTGGGGATATCTTTTATTTTTAAAAATGAAGTAGAGCCAAATTTGGAAAGGTAGAATGCTTTCATGATTTATTAATGAATTAAAGAAAAACCCGAATGTAGTTGCTAAATAAAGTTGAGTTAAAAAGTTTCGACGAAAATAGGATAAAAGCAGAGTTTGGATGGTTAAGCTAGAATTCCCAATCACTCATACACCGCTACCAGGCCTCTATTGGTTAAATCAAAAATAGCATAGGAGTTTCCGTTAAATCGAACAGCTAATCCATTCCCATTGAGTGGATGGATTTGAACCGGGTTTTCAATGATAATATTTTCAAGATAGTAGAATAAATTCCCGTTTGATGGTTCCTCTTTAAATTCTATTTTTTCATCATTTACAATCAGAACTAGAAGGCTTCCCCCCTTTTTAATAATCTCCCCTTCTTGACCTTGTTTGGTTGTAAATAGCTTTTCTAAATCATCTTTTAAAGGATATTCTCCCAGGTAGACTCCCTCTTGATAGCCATATTTATTGATTAAAAAATGAGCAGTTTTTTTATAAAAGAAAAGGGGAAATAATTTTAGACCGGTAAGGGAGCAACCCAATCTCTTAGGCCAGCTCCTGGTTTCTTTATATAAGTTGTTAGCTTCAGGAAATACAGGATGACCTAGTTGATATTCTACCACCTTATTATTATGGTAATCAAAAATGGCAGATGCTGTATAATAAACCGGCAATGCCACATAGGGAGAAAGGAGGAGGAAGAAAACCAAAACCTTTGGTTCTTTCCTAAAGCGAAACAGGTAATAACCAAAGAGTACCAAGGGAAAAACAAGGATTAAAAACAAACTGGAAACCCAAGTCCATAAAAGTTTTACTAGTACTGTCCTTCCTTCGATCAAAATTCAAAATTTAAGAATCAAAAATCAAACGTCCATACTGCTACATCATTTTGCCTTGTTTTACACAAATTTACCTTTCCCTGTGCTTTCTTCCCTGTTCTTTGGAAGAAAAGAATGGTCATGAAAGTAAGCTTATTATTTTTTGAATTTAGATTGCCCCTTTTCCTTCTGCTTTTATTATCGGCCTGCGGTAGTACAGGAGTTTCTTGTGAAAAAGGATGTGCTGTAAAACCTGATCCCTCTTTCCAATACCCGAATTCTTCAAAGGCAGGCAAAATTCATGAGTTAATGGCCACCTACGAAGCTTATGGGAAGTTTTCCGGGGCAGTATTGGTGGTTAAAAAAGGCAAAGTGCTTTATAAAAATGGATTTGGATTGGCCAATCGTGAGTGGGAGATTCCTAATACTACGAAAACTAAATTTCGCCTGGCTTCCGTGACCAAACAGTTCACCTCTATGCTTATTATGCAAATGGTGGAAGCAGGCACCCTCGATTTAAATTCGCCCATTTCTAAATGGCTCTCTGATTTTCCAAAAGAAAAAGCAGATAAAATTACCCTGCATCACTTAATGACCCATTCTTCAGGCTTGCCCAACTATACGGCGATTCAAAATTATAGGAGCATTGAAAGAGACTTTCACCGTCCTAAAGAAATCATTGATTTAGTAATCGATAAACCACTTGATTTTGAACCGGGAGCTCAGGTTTCTTATAGCAATACAGGCTACGTTGTATTGGGTCTGATTTTGGAAACTGTCAGTGGGAAAAAGTACGATGACCTGATCCAAGAAAAGATATTTAAACCCTTAGGAATGAACGATTCCGGATTTGATCGACCCAACCGGATCATCAAAAATCGGGCAGACGGATATACGAAAAACTGGGGGGAATATTACAATGCCTATTTTATGGATTGCTCCATTGCCTTTGCTGCCGGAGGATTGTATTCAACAATAGAAGATATGGAAAAATGGGACAAGGCACTTTATACCAATCATTTACTATCCGAAAAATACCGGGAAATGATTTTTACCAAACATATTCAGGAAGAGAACTCATATGCCAGCTACGGTTGGTTTTTAGGCCCTGCTGCTATTGGGAATTCCGGTAATGAAGTGGCAACAGTCAATCATAGTGGTGGTATCAACGGATTTCGTTCCATCATTACCAGAATGCCTGGTGACAGTTCTTGTATCGTTTTGCTCAGCAATACTGAATTTGCTCCCTTGTATGAAATCAATCGCGCGCTTTTAGGGATATTGTATGAAAAAGGATATGATATGCCTAAAAAATCACTGGCAGAATCATTTAAATTGGAAGCAGATGCAAATGGATTTGAAAAGGGAATTCAATTTTTAAAAGAAAATCAAAACAATCAGGAATATTACCTGAATGAACAGGAGCTGAATATGGAAGGGTATCGTTTTTTGGAAGCTGGCCGTGCCAAAGAAGCAGCCGAAGTTTTTAAAATTGCAGTCGACGCCTTTCCCAATTCTTTCAATACTTACGATAGTTATGGAGAAGCATTATTGGCTTTAGGTCAAAAAGAAAAGGCAATTTTTAATTATAAAAAATCCCTTGAATTGAATCCTGAAAATGAGAATGGGAAGCGTGTTTTGAGGGAGCTTGGTGCTGGGTACTAGGTTCTGGGTGCTAGGTACTAGGTTCTAGGTACTGGGTGCTAGGTGCTGGGTTCTGGTTGATGGATTTTTGATTTTGATTGTTTTGGGGATGGGGATTTTGAGGAGTAATATTAATATGATTTGCGCCTATTTTTATTGTCAAGTATTAAAATGCGCCTATTTTTCATGAAACAAGAGCTTTTGCGCCCAAATTTCTTGGAATGCGCCTGGCTGAAATAAAGATGACCCTACAAGATTATTTTAGTTCTTGTAGGGTCATTTTAATAAAAGTGATTTTAAAAAGACTTAAGGCTCAATACCCAATACCCTAACCGTAGCCTCCTTTGCCTGATTACTTACCATTGCATTGAGGTAAGGATTGCCTTTGTATTTTTGGCGATAAGCTTCATCGATCTTTTCATTTAGAATCGATGATTGCTCTGGTTCAAATCGGACCTTTTTCTCCATTCCAGCGGCTTGTATTTTGCCTGCCTTTTGTTCCATGGCAGATTGATACCAGCGTGATTTTGTTCCATGATAAGCACGGACGTATAAATCACCTTCTGTCTCAACTACCCAAATCCAGGTCGGAGTTCCAAAGGTCTTTCCATCTGCCCGATAAGGGGCAATATGGAAATCATCTTTCTCGGCAATCAAGTTTTTTTCTTCCTTGCTTAGCCTGTTTAATAAATCGTACATAAAAAACCTTTTTTAAAATCATTTAGCATATTGGCCATCGCTCACCTTTTCCATCCAGCTTACTGCCGATCCATCGACCTCTTCCTGAATTGCAATATGGCTCATCGCCTTGTTAGGAGATGCTCCATGCCAGTGCTTTTCATTGGGTTCGAAATAAACCACATCACCAGGTCGAATTTCTTCAATCGTGCCACCTTCCTTTTGTACCCATCCAAGACCGGATTGTACAATCAAGGTTTGTCCGGCAGGGTGGGTATGCCAGGCAGTTCTGGCACCAGGTTCAAAGGTTACCAATGCTCCGGAACTGTGGGTGGCCTCTTTTTTTGGAAACAAGGGATCTATTCTGACAGCACCCGTAAACCAATCTTCCGGTCCTTTCATTGAAGGTGCCTGGCCATTTTTAATTAATTCCATGGTAGATTTATTTATTTTTTAAAGTAGGGAAGGCAATTTATACGCCTGAATAAACAGGAAATTTACTCGCCTCTCCGTAGTCCTTAATCTGTTCTAAATTTTGAAGGTAATCCATATCCTCTGCCGAAATTTCAAAGTCCAATTCCGCATTGTTTTTCATGTGATTTGGATTGGCAGTTTTTGGCAAAGGCAAAAGGCCAAGTTGCAGGTCGTATTTGATTCCTAATTGAGGTACCGAAACATTGTACTTGTTAGCCATCTCAGCTACCTTCTCATTTTTAAAAAGTTCTCCATGCCCAATGGGGGAATATGCTTCCACTAAAATATCATTGGCTTTACAATAATTAATCAAATCCTTTGGCGTATTGGTAATATGCGCTAAAATCTGATTCACCATAGGTTTCACAGTACAATGGTCAAGGATATTTTTAAGGTCTTCCTTCTCAAAGTTTGAAACCCCGATGGATTTGATTTTTCCTTCTTTGTAAGCATCTTCCAAAGCTCTCCAAGCTTCACGATTGCCCTCAAAATAGCGGTCTTCATTCTGGTATTCCATCCAAGGTTTTGGACTGTGAATGATCATCAAATCCAGATAATCCAAGCCCATTACGTCCAATGATTTATTGATAGAAGCCACAGCCACATCATAGGATTTTACTTCAGCAGCCAATTTGGTTGTGACAAAAAGGTCTTCTCTGTTTACACCACTTTCCTTTACTCCTTTTCCTACACCTTCTTCATTTTGGTATGCTTGTGCTGTATCGATATGGCGGTAACCTATTTTAACCGCATCTTTAACCGCTTGTACTGAATCATCATTGCTGATAAACCAGGTTCCTAGTCCCAATTTTGGAATTTCTACTCCATTGGCTAGTTTGAAATTTTCTTTTAAAATCATGATATGTTGTTTTTTCTTTTTTTAAAAAAGTAGAATAAGCTTATATAAACTACATGCCTTTTGGCAATCGCATGTTCACTTTTTTCTTTTTTTAAATATTATTGTATTGCTCATCGGTTACAGGTTCCATCCATTCGATGATTCCTTTTTCCGTATTTGGCACGATGTACATTTGTTGTAAATCTGAATCCGGGCTCGCTCCATGCCAATGTCTCTTATTGGGAGGACACTTTATTACATCTCCTTTTTTCATGATTTCAATGGCCTGACCTTCGATCTGATGATATCCAATCCCATCAGTGATGATTAAAATTTGACCGCCGGGATGCGTGTGCCAATTGCTTCTTGCGCCTGGTTCGAAATAGACATTTCCCACCAAAGTTGTGAAAGTGGAGTCCATTGAAACCAATCCGTAGTTATAAGCATTGCCAGTGAAATTTTCAGCCGGTCCTAATTTCCCTTTTGGGAAAATTGCAGCATTAGTACTCGCTGGTTTCTCAACAACTGGAGCTTCCTGACAACTGAAGAAAAGGATGGAAAATAGTAGAAGGACAATTGATGTCGTAAAGCTTGATAGTTTGGTTCTTGGTTGCATTGCAGTAAGATTTTAATGTTTACTGCAAAGATGAGCACTATTTAAGTGTTAAGTGTAATGAATATCAAACCAAAAATTAAGAAAATCAAACTTCTATGGTCCTGATTGCCTTAGGAGTAGTTCCTGACATCTTTTTAAAAAAGTTATTAAAATAAGTAGGGTATTCAAATCCTAGTGAATAAGCTATTTCATTGATATTCCAATTGGTGAATTTGAGTAGGGCCGAGGCTTCATTGAATATCCTCTCGGAGATATGGCTGGAGGTGGGTTTGCCTGTAATTTCCTTGACAGCTCGATTCAAATAATTGACATGTACTGAAAGATTTTCTGCATAATCCTTCGGTGTCTTGAGTTTCAAAGGATTGTCAGCACTTTCAATAGGGAATTGCCTTTCCAATAATTCAAGAAAAACCGTTGTAAGGCGATTTGCTGCATTTTTAGGCTGATCATGATTTTCTGAAGGTTCCATTTTCATGGCTTCGTGTATGATCAAATGAATGTAATTTCGAAGAAGGTCATCCTTATAAGGATACTCAGTTTGTTGTTCCTCAATCATCTTTTTAAAAATGGAATTGAGGAATGCCCTTTGTTCTTCATTTATTTTTAAAACAGGCGTTCCACCCAGGTTAAACAAGGGAGAATGTAAGATGCTTTCCGACCGATCTCCTACATTCAAAAACTCTTCTGAGAATAGGCATGTGTAGCCGACATAAGTTCTGGAAATGGTTTCCCAGGAATAGGGGATATGTGGATTTCCGAAAAACAGAACGGTTCCTTCATGGTCAAAACTCCGGTCAGCATAATGTATTTTGCTCATGCCTGTGGTCAGACAAATTTTATAAAAATCTTTCCGACTATAGGTTTTGGTCGCATTCTCATCCTTCTCAATTTGGAACACATTGAACCCTTTCAGTTTGAGTTCCGAATTGAATTCCGATACCGAACGTTGTGTTTTTACATCCATGTAGCAAAGTTAAGAAAATCAAACCAAAAAGAGATGAAGGGATTTTGGGTTGGGGTGATGGGGAGATAGGAGCATGGCAAAATAATGACGTTGCGTCCTCAGTGACCTTAGCGGTGAAATTATTAACCGCTACGAGCGCGAAGGACGCAACATTAAGAGGTCTCGTAAATCGTAAACCGTAATTCGTAAATAAAAGGGATTAATCCCTGCTCAACGGTCCTTCCCACAGCACTTGTTCAATCATCCATTTGCCATCGTGTTTGGCAAGTAAGGCATAGTCGGTACCCCACCAGGCTGTAATTTTAGCTGCGGCAGTATGATTGGAGATGTCCAGTATTTTTACAGATTTGGGTGCATCCGATTTGGCGAAGTTTTTCTTTTCCGCTACTCTTTTTGCATAATTTACTGCAGCCTGGTAAGTCATTTGTCCTTCTGATTTATACATTCCGGTTTCTTTGTTTTTCCAATAACCGAATTTCAGTAATTCAGGAACGATGGCATTTTTTAGTTTGACGGTATCCCCTTCATAAAATCCTTCCAGGTAATTCATGCAAGCTGTAGTAACTCCTGCCTCTTCAGTTTCGGATTGAGCGTTTAGGTGTAAAAAAGAAATTCCAAGCAATGAAATCATTAAAAATAGGCGCATACTTTTATCTAATTGAGGTGAAAAATGTCTGTCAAAATAATAATTGCTACTTTCAATTCAGGTTTTGAAAGGATTGGTGAACAGATTTTGGGATTTGCCTTTCATAATTGTGATGAATAACAAAATGAATTTCCATTTTAAATAAAAAATTATGTCTGACCTTATACTACCGGGAGGTGATCTTCTAAATGTTGCAATTCTAGTGGATGGCTCACCCATTCCTGATGAAGTTCAAATTTTATCTGTTTTTACAGAGGCCGGATTCAATCAGATGCCGATGCTTTCCCTAGTTTTAACAGGCCGGCATGATGAAGAAAGTCTTGAAGAATGGCTTGACAAGGTCAATTTTAAAGATGAAAGTATCATTGAAGTAAAAGCAGGATATGAGTATGATTTAAAGACTATTTTCAAAGGAGAATTCCTTGGGTTGAATATTAGTTATGATGGAGAAAAAGGGAGTAAGGTTCAGGTCGATGCGATTAGTCGTGCCTATCATTTAGACGTGGTTTTCAAGAGCTTTTCTTTTTCCAATATATCCGATAAGGACTTGATGGATACGATTGCGAATGAAGAGCAAATAATAATTCAAAATGAATTCGCCGATCTAAATCCTACCAATTTAGAATTTGAAGGAACTGCCTGGGAACTGATTTTGGATCGGGCCCTTGCCAAAAGACTGGTTGCTATTGTTGATTTTGATAAAATAATTCTGGAAAAACCATCCAGAGAAAAAGATGCAATTGGCATTTTGGATCCTTTCCAAAATATCATCGACATGGAATTGACCCTCGAGTCAAATTATGGAGAAGGCCGCGAAAAATTTGGAGAAATTACGATCCAGGGAACGAATGCACTCGCACTAAATCAAATCGTTGAAATCAGAGGCATCAATAAACTATTCAACGGTAATGCGCTCATCATCCAAATCACCCATGACCTCGCTGAAGGAAACTGGGAAACGGTGCTTGGACTGGAAATGGGATAGGTTTTGAGTCAACCTATTTCAAGACAAGAGAATCACCCCCCGACCCCCTCAAGGGGGAGACGATACAGTGACTCCCTCAAGGAGGAGACCTGAGACATGCCTCCCTCAAGGAGGAGACCTGAGACATGCTTTCCTCAAGGAGGAGACCTGAGACATGCCTCCCTCAAGGAGGAGACCTGAGACATGCCTCCCTCAAGGAGGAGACCTGAGACATGCCTCCCCCTTGAGGGGGTCGGGGGGTGAAAAAATTCCAGAATGATCAAGAGAATTTTTGATTTTTGAATCTTGACCATTAATCTTTGAAGTTCTCCATCGTAGCGTCCTTCCGTAGCGGTGAAATTTTTAACACCACAACGGACACCGAAGACGCTACGTATATTTTATCCTAAAATTATTCCTACCACAAAAACCACTGCACCAAGGATGAGGCTCCGTACTCCATGGGTAAACATTTTATCCATATTGAATCCAAGAAGTTGATGGAAGCTGATGTTTAGAGCCGGAAGTAGTGGCAACAATACCCACAACCACCTGAATTTTAAGTCTTGGGGCAAAGCAAAAAAGCAAATGATGGCTCCAAGAAGGGAAATGCCTATGGATAAACGCAAGAGTTGTTTTGTTCCACCAGCCACCTGTACCCAGTTTTTGATTCCAGCTTGCTCATCGCCCAACCTGTCTCCATAATCTTTCAAAGGCATGTTTGCCAGGAATAGAAAAACGGTAGATAATAAAAACGGAGGAAGAACAGTAGATTCAGTTGCCATCCAATATCCCAAAATGATAGGCAAATTGAAATTGATAACCAGATAAATGGTTGCTAAAACCGGAATCCTTTTGAATCTTACTGGGGGCGTTGAATAAAAATATCCCATCAATAGAGTGATCCATACCAGGGAACGTTCTGCCCAGGAATCATGCAAAAAGAATGGATAAAGCACCGTCAAACCAAATAGAATTTGGCAATAAATCCAGCCTTCCCGAACCGTAATGACTCCCTTTGATAATGGCCGATCCGGTGAATTAATAGCATCTTCGGCTGTGTCTGTAACTCCATTTATTAAATAGACGTAATTCATGCAAATGAAATACATGCAGAATGCAGCTAGAAGGATGTTTAAAGGCAATTCCGGACTTACATAAACGGCACCTGCTAATAATAGCATCCCAGCCATGGGTGGCCCTTCTATTCTACCCATGGTATTGAGGTAATAGAATTTTTTAAGCAACCTGACCATACGTAGATTTTAAAGAAGCCTTGTATTCTGATAAGAAATTAGCGATTTCACTACCTAAATCGGCTCTGGAATTCACTTTGATTATTTTATCATGTACGATTTTATCTTGCTTCAATCGATCGTACATAATGGGACAACTGGTTAAAACGGCGTCAATACCACCTTTTATCATCCAATCCCTTGTCCAGGAATAATCGCGTTCAGCAACCAACACCATGGGTTTATCCGAACAGGCATACCAACCTACTTCCCAAGCACAATCTCTTCCGTAAGGTGCCAGCAAAAGACCAATTTCAGATGCCATCATAGCCTCTAAGTCTATTCGGTAAACTTCCTTTTCGAATAGCCTGTGATCTACATTGTACGGATTGTGATCCTGTGGTTTAAAAATATCAAAATGTGAACTGATGATATCACAGATTTCATTGTTCCATGCATGCGCATCTTCAGATATTCGTGCACTTAGGTACATTTTTACCTTCTCCATAACATTTAATTTTAGGTGATTGAGGTTCTTACCCAAAATTATTGAGAAGGAAATTCCGGTCTGTCACCCCAGAGGGTGAAATTTGGGCTGGAGACTGGGGACTTGGTGCTAGGGGCTGGGTGCTGGTAAGATTTTGGATAGACAATCACCCCCCGACCCCCTCAAGGGGGAGACGATACAGTGACTCCCTCAAAGGGGAAACCTGAGATATGCCTCCCTCAAGGAGGAGACCTGAGATATGCCTCCCCCTTGAGGGGGTCGGGGGGTGAAATACCAGAATACTCAAGAGGATTTTCGCTTTTTGAATCTTGATTTTTGAAGTCCTCCAAAGTAGATCCAGACAGACAAGTAGTGGCCTAATTTCCGTGCATTCGTAAACCGTAAATCGTAAACCGTAAATTTTTTTAAAACTGCGCTTCAAACTCCCTCACAGTGCCTTCACCATATAGTTCCAGCAGCTTTTCCCAGGTTTGTTCTTTTAGGAAAGCTTTGAGGGTGGTGTCGTCTCCTTTTTTCAAAAGAAATTCTATAAAAGCCGCTCCAACAGGATAAATAACTCTTTCCGGCCAACCGGGTACGGTTTCAAAAAGGTCTTCAAAATCCATTTTTTGACCATTCAAAGAAGCTTTAGCAGCAGCCATCCAGTCCGGATTTTCCTGATCAAAATAAACTGCGGCACCTTCATTGATGAGGCCATTTGTGAAAATTGGCTGGATACCAAAATCCATCAAAATATGATTGATTTCGTGCCCGGGAGATTGTCTGGGAACTGCATTGATGATGCACACACCTGAACTGGCTGAACCTACCTCTCTTCCTATTTCCAGTGCACCTTCACGAGGATTGCCCCAAACATAGATGTCTACTTTTTTAAAAGGATCGGCCTTGAAGAATTTGTTGGCTTTTTGATAGGCCGCTTCATGCTTCGAAATGTAATCCTTGGTATCCCTGATTTGAATATCAGGTTGGAAGTGCATTCGAATATGGTCTGTTTCTTCACTTTTCCAATTATCGTAATAAGGGCTTAATTGGTAAAGCTTGATTCTTTTTTGAGCAAATTCAGTGGAGTTTTCTGTGATGTCCAATTCGATGGCTTTCTCCAAATTTTCCTTTGCATTTTGCCTGTCATCTTTTGCAAAATAACAAACG
Source organism: Saprospiraceae bacterium (assembly GCA_041392845.1). Taxonomy (GTDB): domain Bacteria; phylum Bacteroidota; class Bacteroidia; order Chitinophagales; family Saprospiraceae; genus JAGQWW01. The sequence goes on from JAWKLG010000027.1 coordinate 63,748, forward strand.
CCCAGGTAGCCATTTGTCCAGGCGCGCATCCAGGCAGGAGTTTCGTCTGAAGCAATGACCTTTTCCAATAGAGGAATGGCAGCATCAAACTCTTTTTCGTCTGTCAAAGCTCTACCGGTTATGTGGGCAACGAGTATGTCGTCAGGATTTGCCTCCAGCAATTGTTGGCCAATTTTGGCAGCTTCAGCAGTATTCCCGTCTTTGTAATTTTGTTGTAAATCAGTCAGCGATTGGGCATTTAGATTTGCACCAAGCATTAAAAAAATCAAACTGGTCATTACGACCTGGATATTCAACATCCTTTCTTTTTTAAATAGTTGTATCAATAAGTCCATTTTCTCCTTCTTTACTGGCCCATTCCGTCCAGGAACCATCATAAACAGCAGTTTTGTTGGGCAAAGCCAGTTCAGCAGCCAGCAAAATTATACAGGCAGTTAGTCCTGAACCACAGCTGAAAACCAATTCTTTTTCCGTAGAAAAAACCTCATCGAAAATTGATTTCAATTCTGATTGCGGTTTGAATTTATTTCCATTTAACACTGCCTGATAGGGTAAATTAACTGAGCCGGGTATATGACCGGAAGGAAGTCCTTCCCTTGGCTCCGGCGCAGTACCGTCAAATCTGCCTTTGGAACGGGCATCAAGTACCAGACAATTTTCAGTGGTAATATTTTCTTTTATAAAATGATAATCCTTCACCGCATCTTCCATCAAGTTTGCTTCAAAGTTACCTTTTGGATAATCTTCTGAAACTTGCCTTTCCTCAATTGCGAATCCGATTTTTAACCATTCCGGTAAACCGCCATCCAATACTAAAACATTTTCATGCCCCATGGATTTGAACAACCACCAGGCACGGGGACTACTATATATTCCTTCGCGGTCGTAAACGACTATGGTATCTTCATTATTGATACCAAGCGATCTTGCAGCTTTTTCAAATTGGATTTTAGTTGGAAAGGTATTAGGAAATTCTGCTCCTGCTTCACTAAAATCTTTCTTAAGATCCATGAATCTTGCTCCCGGTATCATTTTACCATCCAGATGGGTGTTTCCTCCACCTCCGACTTTAGGTACACTGGCATCTAAAACCACCAAAGAAGGTTGATTTAAATTGTCTTTAAGCCATTGAATAGACACCAGAGGTTTGTTCATTGTTCCGATTTGAGCGCGAAAATACGAAGCTCCGGCGTATGACAGAAAGTAAGGTGGATTAAATTTGGAAATACTATATGTCAAATCTGTTTTTAAAAAAGAAAAGGGAAACCTTCACGGTCTCCCTTTCTTTAAATCTTAGTAAGAAATAAATCTTATTTTCTTTTCATTGTCTCGGTGATACCGATTATTTCAAGTTTGATTTCATCACACTCATTTGAAGTAACTGGGAACTCAAAAGAGGTAGAACCAGAACCTGAACTTGGTTTCGCTGTTACGGTAAATGAAGTATCGCCATTTACAACGTAAGATTTTTGATCATAAGCAACTCCATTGGATTCGAATCCAAGTACTACGTCATCTGGATCAATCAATGTTCCATCTGCCTGGAATTCTGCCGAACCACCTGATAACTGGAACTCCCAGTTTCCAACAATGTTTTCAGATAGGGCTGGAGGAGTGCAATCTTTATCACAAGAACTTAGGCTCACTACACCTAAAACAAGGAAGAAAATTCCTAGTCTAAGAGATTTCATACAATAGTATTTAGTTTAAAGAATTAATTTTCTGCCCGCAAAATAGAAAATTTTTAGTATTCGGATTATAAAGTCAATTAAACCATAAGACGCTTTACCCTTACCTTGGTGCCTGCCATCAAGGCAATAGACGCTGGATGTGAGCAAAATCCAACTAGTTTAAACTCTTTAATATCTGATGGTTACGCTATTCGCCATTCGAAGTTCGCTTTTCGTTTTTTAAAGGCCTCGTAAACCGTAAACCGTAAATTCCACAATACCAGTTGAAAAGCTCCTCCAACCTGTTATTCTACTTGTAATATGGGAAATTCCGATCAAGGAACTAACGGCTGTCTTCAGGAAATTCTTCAAGGGGTACTTTAATGCCACCTATTTTCACCGCAGATTAATTGCAATGATTGAAATTGTTTCAATAATTCACTTGAAACATGAAGGAATGAAGGGACATGAAGGTTTTCATTAAAAAAGATCCATTTGGCTTAATCCGTCGCTAAAATCAAGCATCCAATATCCAGATTCCAGCGTCCAGAACAGCATCAAGCCTTTTTGCCTATCTTTATAAAATGGATTTGAAATTGGAAAACTAATAACAAAAATGAAAAAGCATGATTAGATTATTACAAACCTTGTTTTTCTTATTTGTCATTTCAGTACTCAATGGACAGGCTCATTATCAGGTTTGGCCCTTTGGTTATGGAAATAATTTGGACAATTCATTTGGTATTAGTTTTTTGGACTTTAGGTATGGAGAGGTAAATGTTTATCCTGTTAAGGGGGTGGATAAATACAGTTTAGATTCTGCTGGTAGTGCAATTTGTGCAGATGATGGTACTCCTTTGCTAATAGCAAATAATTGTGACATTCGAAATGCTGATTTCGAAATCATCCTAAACGGGGATACCTTAAATCCTGGGCCATTGTATGAAAGTCATTGTGTAACATTTGGAATTTACCCTTCCCCACAATCATCCATAATGTTGCCTGGAATCTCAGATAGTTTATTTTACTTAGTGCATAAAAATGAATTTGTTTCTTCTTTTTACAGAGCAGCGGTTTCTGATAGCATCTATTTTTCAAAAATTAAAATGAACCACCTTGGAGAATTTGAATTGCTTGAAAAAAAGATCATAAGTGAGGCCTTAACCAATCCAGGTAGAATTTCCGCTACTAAAACTCGCAATGGAAAAGGGTGGTGGATTAATTCAGTAAAATTCGCGACCAATGAATTTTTACTTTTTAGAATTGAAAATAACACGGTTATTGGTCCAATAAGTAGTAACATTGGGCCAGCCTTAACCCAGGAAGAATTGGGAATTGCACAGGTTTCTTTCTCGCCTGATGGTTCTTTAATTGCATTCGGAACGGAAGAAAAAGGAATTTTTCTATTCCATTTTGAAAATGAAACAGGTAATGTTAAATCATATGAAAACTTTCACCTTCCAGATAACAAAAGAGGTGTAGGTCTTAATTTCTCGCCAAATGGTAGGTTTGTTTACGTTTCAACAGGAGAAGATCTTTACCAGGTTGATTTGCAAAATGATAATGAATTAGTCTTTTTGGCTCACCATTACGAGCCTGGCTCAAACGGATGGCCTGTAGGAATTGGGTTTATTTACCCCGGACCAGATTGTAGACTTTATATTGCTCCGGAATCTGCTACTTTTTACATGCATGTTATTCATTCTCCAAATGAAAAAGGATTGGATTGTGACCTCGAAATAAGGGCGATAAGAACACCTACCCGTATTTCAAATGATATCATTAATATTCCGAATGTAAATCATATTCAGCCATGTGATAGCAGTATTCAATGGAATATTCCTTCAGGATTGAAGGAAGAAAAAGCTCATATGGATGAGATACTTTCTTTTCCAAATCCTTTCGTAGATGGTTTTGAATTAACAAATTTTCCTGAAGGAATGACTCAGGTAGAACTTTCCATTTTTAGATCCTTTTGGTAAAAAGGTTTATCAAGGAAATATACTCAAAATGAATTTTTAAATCTTGAAGATTTACCTTCAGGGATGTATTATTTGGAGATATATTGAAAAATCTAAAAAACAATTAAAATTGTAAACAATAATTTTAGATCTATAGTATTTTTATTGCAAGTTTCTCACCTTAGCTATTGATTAAATTTTAGGGTTCAATTGTTTCAAAAGATTTTTTGTCTATAATAAGGAAAAAGCAGAAGGTTTTCAATAAATTCGTCATTCGCCTCTAATTCATCATGAGTTGAAATCTTAGTGGTGAAGAAATTCTGCTGTAAATCTACAATTTAAAAAGGGTATAAAGCATTATAAACGGAAAAGCAGAAACAAAATCAAAATATCCATCAGTCCTTATTTCTTTTTTCATTGGAGAAGAAATGAATGCTCTAAGAATGCGAAAAATTATACCCGTCATTTTGAACATTGAGTAGATGAATTTGGAAATATCTTGCCCTTAGTAACAATGTGAATACGAATTAGATGATTTATCGTAACATGAGCGATACGATGAAGCATACTGGTAAGATTAAATCATGACTTTATTCAATGGAAAGCCGCATACCTTTTCAAAGAGTGTGGAGGTATTATCTAATCATGGAACGAAATAGTTGTTACAACTATGAACAATCATTCAATATACTTTCGAGAGTGGGCCAGCATGATTTTAAAGTGGAAAATTGTTTACAATGCTCAAATATTAGAAGATGTAATTATAGAAAAAATTGCTGAATCGCTTTGCCCTTTGGAGTTTACAATAGTAGTAGGCTGGCATCACGATAGTACAGATAGTATTTTCATAGATAATTCGTCTGAACTTTTATTGATAGCTTATGTAAAACAAAAATCCTTAGGGTATTAAAAAACCTGGCAAGGATATGAAATCAAAGAAGGTAGTTTATACTTCATCACAAGTGAATTCTTTTGAAGAAAAGAAGGTTCTCTTATTTTTTAACCCTGGACAACCAGTTTATTCTAATATCGAATAATGGTATCCTCGAACTAAAAGACCTCGGTCCTTCCTTTTATGGATCAAATATTACAGGTTCAAACTGAAAAAACTGAAGAATAATATTTCATGCGCTCTAATAAATGCTGGCTTGAAATATTCTTTAGCAAAGTCAACATGGGAGTTCTTAGTTCAAAGATCTTGCAACCCAAATTGTTTTACTGACCTTAAATTTTACCTTTCCGAATTTTGTTTGAGTTTTAAAAATGTTACTAAAATAAAGTTTAGGGAAATAGATTAAAAATGAAAATGCTCCTAGAATTAAAACTTCCGGTTACTATAAAGAATCATTTTATGGAAATAATAAATTAGATGATTTGGTCATGGAATATTCCCTTCCCTTTACATAAGTGGATTCATGGATGGGAAAGGTATACGAATTCCTTCTAAAGATGCTAATTATGGTGTCTTCTACACCTATCGTTTGAAGATTTTTCCATACTGAAAATTGGCGGTAACATACATCCCATCAGATTACATTGAATTTGACAGATTTTTTGTCAGATCTTTTTATCCGTTGTCAAAATTTCTTTTTTATAACAATTACTTCATGAAGAAAAATGCAACAAAAATTACACCAATACCTTGTTGAAAGGGATTTATTCCAGGAATTATTTGACTCGTATTTGAAGAAAATAACTGGAGGCGTACCAACTTTTAGTTCAAAATTTTAATCAAAAGAGATTGCATTTTCCCTAATCCTCGGAGAGGTGAACCTTTCATGAATGACTTGCGGTTAATTCTGCATTTGGACACTTTCTACAAAAATTTATGCCCAAAACAGTTTTTCGAACTCCAATTAGGGATTCCTTCTTCAAGGTGTTTGCTTAGGTTAGCTGGTGAAGGTTATTCTTAAATTAGGTTTTAATTTAAGATTATTGATTTCTCTTGAATGGAGCATTTCCTTGATATTGATATATTATCATGAATTTTTTCAACAATCTCTTTCATGAAGGTATGATTTTCCTTGCTTTAAAAATAATAAAAGGACTAATTCCCTATAGCTTGTGGGAATTTCCCATATTACAAAGAATAACAGGCTGGAGGAGCTTTCCGACTGGTATTTGGAATTTACGGATTAGGTTTACGATTTACGTGGCCTTTAAAAGAAAAACGAATGGCGAATAGCGAATATCCAGCAATCAGAACTTATTCAAGCTGTTATATGATAGAAAAATGAATAGTCCTTTTTAAATATTCATTGGTTTTAATTGCACGGTGTCCTCTTGCTTCCTTCCCTTCCTTAAAAGAGGATAAACCGATGGTAACTGATTGGGATATCTAGATGCTAGCCTCAGAACTCGATGCCACTTCAGACTCGTCACTTGACCTTACTTACTGTCTGAAGACCTGCATGACCTTGGGTGTTTTGAGATACTGACCTCCAGGGTCATTGACTTTGGTTCATGGGCTAGATATTTACTAGGTCATACGATGTTCTTGCGATTCTGTGAGAAATTCCCTCAGGGTCAAGTCACCTTAGTTTTCTTTTGAAATACTAAATGCTGGAAATTTGGTTCGTCATTCGTCACTCGTCACTTGAGTTGGGGAATCTTACTGGTCTGAAGACCTGCCTGTACTCCAGGTACAATTTTGAAAAATTGTACCAGCATTCCATTTTGCCAATGGCTACCGTTAACGGCCAAAAGCCGCTCGTCATTTGTCACTCGTACTTTGTCATTTGATCACTTGTCTGAGACCCATGTACCCAGGTACAATTTTGAAAAATTGTACCAGCGATATTTTTCGAGCCCCCGAGCAAACGAGCACCAGAACGGCCTCCGACCTCCGAGCACACGAGCACGAGCCCCCAGCATTTTTTCCTTATCTTAACCCAATGGAATACGACATAGCAAACCTTATCGGTAAATTTTTGACCTTGAGTCAGGAGGAAGCAGATGCTTTGAGGGCAGGAATTCCTGTCAAATCGTTTGAAAAAGGGACGATTTTATTGCGGGAAGGTCAGATAGCGCGCGATTCTTATTTTAATCTAAAGGGTTGTGTACGAAAGTATTATCTAGTCAATGGAGAGGAAAAACTACTGAGTTTTTTACGGAAGAATAATCCATCGCTTCACTTCAAAGCTATTCGCTTAAAGTGCCGGCCAATCATTATTTTGAATGTGTGGAAGATTGTGTATTGGCAGTGCTGAATTACGACAAGGAGCTGGAATTGTATAAAAAGATTCCTGCTTTTGAATCACTGTGCCGTGTGTCAGTGGAAGAGGAATTTGGGAAACAACAGGAAGCGTTGGCAGCTTTTATCACCAGTAGTCCCGAAGATCGGTATTTGAATCTGTTGGAAAATCGTCCTGATCTTTTGATGCGTGTTCCGCAATACCATTTGGCTAGTTACCTTGGTGTAAAACCGGAATCCTTGAGCCGTATTAAAAAACGACTGGCAGCAAAACGTTGATCAAAAGTGTAGTTTCATCCCTTCATGACTGGAGGTGAATCCCAATTTTTCATAAAATGAAATGGCTTCTGGCCTTCTTTTGTCCGTAGTCAGTTGTAGAAGATGTGCTCCATTTTCTTTTGAATATCGAATGATCCAATCAAACATCAGAGTTCCCAATCCACTTCCCCGTTGGTCCTTCCTTACCCTTACTGCCTCGACCTGTGCCCTCATTCCGCCTGTATAGGTTAAATACTGAATAAAACTCAGTTGAAAGGTGCCTAATATTTCTCCGGTTTCACTTTCAACCACCATTAAATTTTGGTTGGAATCGCTTTTTATTTTCAAAAAAGCAGCCTGGTATTTTTCGTAATCATTACTACCAATGTTTTCTCTGGTACTTCCCAGCTTGTCATCATTTAAAAGGGCTATCATGGCCGGTAGATCTTTTTCGGTCGCTTTCCTGAATTTCATTTTTTAAAAAATATGGCATTTAAAAGCTCAAAATAAAGTTTAAAAATAGGATGAAAGATGAAAAAAGTTGGGTCCCTAAAGACCCAACAGATAAAATCCGATAGTTATCATCAAAACAATCAAGATTATTATTTGAGATAGCATGTTGAAATTTTTTAAATGATGTTGATGGCAACATTACCGGCTTTGTCTCCTTTTTCCACATAAGCATGCGCTTCAGCAAGCTGCTCCATGGGAAAGGTTTTGTCGATTACACTTTTGAATTGGCCTTTTGCAATGATGGAAGCGATGATCTTCAGATTCTCTTTGCTGCCTTTCATAACTCCCGCTACAATTCTTTTCTTTTCACTTTTCTTTCCAAAAAAGATTTTTCCATAATCTGAACCGGCAGCATTGGCGGCAACATACATCGCATCAGCTTGCATCACAGCCTTACAATCTTTGAAAGAAGTTTTTCCGGAAACATTGAAAATGAGGTCATACTTTTTATCCGTTTTCAAAAAGTCCTCTTTTTTATAATCAATTACCTGATCTGCTCCAATTTCTGAAACCATTTTCGCTTTACTACCACTACAAACCGCCGTTACAGTCGCTCCAAAGGCCTTGGCCAATTGAACAGCCGCAGTCCCCACCGATCCGGAAGCACCATGAATCAATATTTCCTGACCTTCGACTATTTTTCCTTTCTGAAGAAAATAAAGGGCAGTCAAAGCACCAACCGGAATGGTAGAAGCTTCCGAAAGGGAAATGTTATCCGGCAACTTGGCGATGTGCGCATTTTCATCCATCACAAAATACTCGGCATAGGTTCCGGAACCTGTTCCTGTAGATCCAAAAACTCTGTCTCCGGTTTTGAATTCTGTAACTTTTGTCCCTACACTTTCTACTACTCCTGAAAACTCATGTCCCAATACAGGATTTTTAGGTTTGAAAAGGCCGCTCATAAATCTGATGGGGAATGGACTTCCTTTTCTTACAAGGGTGTCGCCTATGGTTACGCTGGTATGGTGGATTCTTACCAATACTTGGTTTTCATTGGCAACAGGATTATTGATTTCTTTTGAAACAAGCACTTCCGGCTTGCCATATTGCTGATATATTACTGCTTTCATGATATTTATATTTTTGATGCTGGAATCTGTTTGATGGATTCTCGCTATGATTTTTAAAACTTTTTAAATAATAAATAAAGGGTGATCGTGAATTCTGCCAATACTGCTGTGAAAAGCAACATCATTTCTGAAAAGGCAGCATATTCCGGGAAAAGGAAATTAACTAGGCAGTCGCCCAGGTAAGTCATTGCTCCTACTGCAAGCAGGTAGGCCAACCAGTTTGGAAACAAGTCTGACTTTTTAAATAGGTAACTTAAAATTAGGCAACTCATTCCAAAGAAAACTCCGCTAATCAAGTAACCGTATTCGTGTGATTTCAAAGAAAATAACACCATTTCAAACAATTGCTCACTACTGTTCGCATTGAATGGAATACTTCCATCCAGCATCAGAACTGGCTCAAAGTGGTGAAGCATGTTGAGTGCGATAATGGATGCCTGAACCAAGCGAAAGAATGCAGCCATCAAGGCCAGGTTTTTAGAAGCTGGCTTGAGTAGTACATAAAAAGTTAGTGCCACCACGATGTCGCAAACAATCATGATGAGGTCACTGACGAATCCCATTTTAAAAAGGAAAAGGTTGTTTAAAATGTTTTCAGCTGTTAGGGCAGGATTGGTGAAATCTACCAATGCTTCCCTGACAAACAAGCCGCTGAACAATCCGCAAAAGATAATGGCCAAATACATCAGACCGGTAACTCTTGCATACTTTACTGTCGAATTTTTAAATGATAAAACTTGCATAATCTTAGTGTTTTAAGGTTTTGATGATTTTGATAATGCAAAGTTCGACCACCCAAAAATGGATTCCATTGACTTTGGTTAAGAAGTGTGCTGGGTACTGGTTACTAGGTGCTAGGTACTAGGTTCTGGGTGCTGGATTCTGTTTTTTTTACCAAAAGAAGGCGTCATTCCGGCCTCCGAGCCGGAATTTGGTTACGCTTGCTAGTATGGATTCTTAGGGGCTTGAAGTTGGATGATAGATGCTGGACACTTGATTCTGTATGCCAACTCGTCACTCGTCACTTAAGATGGGGAATCTTACTGGTCTGAAGACCTGCCTGTACTCTGGGTACAATTTTGAAAAATTGTACCAGCATTCTATTTTGCCAATGGCCAACGGCCAACGGCCAAAAGCCAACTCGTCATTCGTCACTCGTACTTCGTCATTTGATCACTGGTCTGAAGACCTGCCTGTACTCTGGGTACAATTTTGAAAAATTGTATCAGCATTCCATTTTGCCAATGGCCAAAAGCCGACTCGTCATTCGTCACTCGTCATTCGTCATTGGATCACTGGTCTGAAGACCTGCCTGTACTCTGGGTACAATTTTGAAAAATTGTACCAGCATTCCATTTTGCCAATGGCCAACAGCCAAAGGCCAAAAGCCGACTCGTCACTCGTCATTTGCCGGAGGCACTTGCCTTCACCTGTATAATCTTCACCGGACAAGCTGCAGCAGCTTTCTCGATCGCTTCCAGGTCGGAAGTAAAGGATAGCTTGGAAGTATGAAATCCGCGTTTTTCATTGCTGTGGAGCAAAACTGATTTGCCGTCCTTTTTGGACATGCGAAAATTTTCAGGATTGAGTTCGGCGCAGTAGTTACAGCCGATACATTTTTCTCGTTGGAGGGTGATTACGACCATTCCGATGCTACGATTTTGTAGAGTTTGTCAGATGGACGAATTTTAAAATCTACAGGGATGGAGATGATGCTTCCTTTGCCTGCTTTTTCCAATACGTTTCCATTATCATTTCTGATTTCAGCAACGGTGAATTCCTGGGCACCGGTGGTGGGTCCTGTAACAAGCATTTTGTCGCCAACAGCTACATCATAGGCATCAACAGAAAATTCTCCGATGCGTAATTTGGAAAAATAACTGCGTCCCTTTCCTACAAACACTTTTTTCTGAGTGGCCATGCTTCCATTAGAAACCGACCATTCTCCCAGTTTTTGTCCAAGGTAATAGCCATCCCAAAATCCTCGATTGTAGACGGTACTAAGTCTTTCCATCCATCCTTCTACTTTTTCCTGGTCGAACGTTCCATCTGAAATTGCATCAATAGCCTCACGGTAACATTTGGTGGTGGTTGCCACATATTCAGGAGCCCTTCCTCTACCTTCCAACTTTAAAACTTTTACTCCGGCATCAACGATTTGATCTAAAAATCCAATGGTGCACAAGTCCTTGGGTGACATCATGTATTCATTGTCTATTTCGATCTCAAAACCTGATTCCTGGTCGATGACGGTATATTTTTTCCTGCAATTTTGTTTGCAAGCACCCCGGTTGGCAGAACTGTTGTGCGAATGAAGACTCAAATAACATTTTCCCGAGACAGCCATACATAAGGCACCATGTCCGAAAATTTCAATTTCAATCAGATTGCCATTGGGACCTTTGATTTGTTCTTTCTCAATGGTATCGACAATTTTTTTCACCTGGCTGATGCTCAATTCCCGACTCAAAACCATGGTATCTGCAAAAAGGGAATAAAACTTCACCGTTTCCGCATTGGTAATATTTACCTGAGTTGAGACATGCAACTCCAATCCAATTTCCCTTGCATAGGCCATTACTGCCTGGTCTGCACCAATGATGGCGGTTATGCCTGCCTCCTTGGCTGCATTCATTATGGTCTTGATCAAAGAAAGGTCGTGATCGTAAATGATGGTATTCAAAGTAAGGTAGGTACGAACTCCGGCTTTCTTGCATCGCCTAACAATCTCATACAAATCGTCTATCGTAAAATTGATAGAAGACCTGGCCCGCATATTCAGCTGACTCACTCCAAAATAAACGGAATCTGCTCCATTGTCAATCGCGGCCTGTAAAGATTCAAAGCTCCCTGCCGGAGCCATCAATTCTATTTTTCCATCTCTGGTCATCCTTCCTGATTTTTTTGCGCCGCAAAATTAGGAAGGTGGAGTGGGGGAAGGGATGACGAGGATCACCGGGGGGATGGAAGGGTTGAGGGATTGAAGGATAGAAGGATAGAAGGATAGAAGGATTGAAGGATAGAGGGTTGAAGGATTGATTTCCTTCAATCCTTCATTCCTTCAATTGTGTCAAAAAAGAGTTGAAAAAACTTGTCCCCATCCGGTAACCGGATACCTGGTTTTCATATGATCCTTTCCAACATCATAATTATTGGAATATTCTGCCGTGGTAGAATCCCCGGCCAGAAAAATGGTTATTTCTTTTTTTCGTTCAGGAAGTAAAGATGATAAAATGATAAGTCTCATACCAAATGGAAGACCAGTTTGAAGTATTTCATTTTTTTTCAACTATTCAACTATTCAACTATTCAACTATTCAACCCTTCAACCATCCTCACCTCCTCACTCCCCAAACCATTTTTAGCCAACTTAATAAAGTACGGCTCTACCTGGCCCAGGTTGAAAATGTAGGCATCGTCTCTTTCAACTACTTGCTCGACTTTATCCCAAGGGAAAAAATTACTGCCTTTGCTTCTATCTAAATGGGTAATCGTAATGCCTTCTTCTGCAAATTCTACCATGGCATCGATTTCGAGTTTGCTGCCCAGGAATTTGGCGCGGATGATAAGCGCAAGGAAATCAAGAATGGTTACGATCAGGAAAAACCAAAGAAGGGTTTTCCAAAAGCTGCCAAAAAGGTCGGGAATGACGAAAGCAATCAATAAACTTCCTACTATAAGTTTCCAAAGATTGTCTTTGGGATAATTTTTCAATCGGGATTGAATAACTACTTCAAAATTATTGACAATATGCCTAGAAAAGGAATCCATGATCTTGATTTTTGAACAGCGGCGAAGGTAAGCTTTTCATGGATTCAATTGAAGGCCATGAATTGTATTTTGGCAAGTCTTAATACTTCACATAATTACTTTTGATTTTATTTGAATCCATATTTAAATCAAAATTCAAATGGTCTCTCCCTATCTCCAGTCCTCTATTCTCTATATCCCAAAAAATTCAATTCCTTTCTTCAGCCAGCAAGGCATAAACAATATCATCAACCCATCTGCCTTTCCAAAAAATACTCTTTTTAAAATGGGCTTCTTTTCTAAAATTCAATCGTTCGACCAATTTGATAGAGGCCAGGTTTTCTGGATCTAGGGAAGTTACGATTCGGTGTTTTTTCATTTTTAAAAAAAGGTGGTCAATGATGGTCTGCATTCCTTCGGTTGCCAATCCATTTCCCTGAAAATTTTTGTTGAGCGTGATGCCGAGTTCGACCTGTTCTTCATCTTTAAAATGCACACCCAGGTCACCAATGATATTGCCGGATGATTTTTCTAGTAAAACCAACTGAAACCAGGTTCCGCTTATGTTCCATTCTTCTGGATTCTTGTTGATGAAGGTTTCAACCTCTTCCATTGTTTCGGGAATGAATCCCTGAAACTGATTGGCATCTTTATCTGATCGGTATGCAAAAATGGCATCTTTATCTTCAATGTTGATTGGCCTGATTTTTAACCTTTCGCTTTCAAGTTGTATCACGTTTATTTTTTAAATGGTTTTTAAAAAAGATTGAACCAAAGTCTGAAGGTCTTGCTCCGTTTTTTTATCCTTCAAAGTGCCGCTTGCATCAAACTTTCCTTTAACACCCTGGATTAGCAATGTATGTTCATCTAACACTTGAGCATAAATGGTTTTGAGAATCATTTGTAGCTCTTCATGTCCTTTTACTCCATGTGCTGATGCAGTGATGATTGCCACTTTTTTATTGGAAAAAACCACAGTGGATACGCACCATTCAAGTATGTTTTTTAAACCGGATGGAATACTGAAAACATATTCCGGCGTGCAAAATAAAACTCCGGAAGCAGCTTCAATTTTTGACCGTAATTCAATTATTGCATCCGGTGTATTTTCATTGGTCAAAACAGTTTGAAAGGAGGGAAGCTCATAAAGGTTTTCTATGATTTCAAATTGAAACTCGGGTTCGATTATATCCTTGATAAAATTCAGGAGGTGGCTATTTGAAGAATTCCGGCTGGCGCTACCGTTAATAGCTAAAATGGTTTTCATCGGGTGTTATTCTTTAAAATTCTGAAGAGCCGTTTCGAGATTGGGAACGAAATTCACCTGTTTTCCCTTATTGCTTTCACGAATGAAATCCTGTAAGCTCTGACTTTTATATTCGGAAAACTCCCCAATGATAATCAGACGAATCCGATAAGTCGAAAACTTTTGCAGAATTTCTCCTGCCATCCCATTTTTTAAATCAAAAAAATCCGGATGAATATTTTTCTGATACAAAATGATCACTTCATAACCTTGAAACCAGGCATTGCCTAAAATCTTCAAACCATCTTCTGAGGAAGATATTATGATTTCATCCGAGCTCACTTCAGTGATTTTTATTTGAGAAGTAGAGAGATCTTTGAAGGTCATTGTTGCTAGGCAATAAAAAAATTAAATATTAAAACGTTGCGTCCTCGGCGCCCGTAGCGGTGACATCTTTTCACCACAACGTACGCTAAGGACGCAACGTAAATTTAAATCGAGCGAACGAGCCCCCGAGCAAACGAGCCCCGAGCTTAAAACACCAACACCACTATCACCTCACTCACCGCTTCCCCTGCCGTATTGCTTACTTCCACTTTGTATTCACCTCGGTCTGATGGTTTTGCATTTTCAATTATTAATTCCGCTTCATTGGCTCCTTCGATTGGGCCTCCATTTTTATACCATTGAAAATTGGCTTCAGGAACAGCAGCTACGCTTATCTTCAATTGAATATCTTCTCCAGCCTTGGCTTTATAAACCATTGGTTGGTTTAAAATAATGGGTGCCAAACCGGGAATCCATCCTCCTAAAACAAAGGAAGGATCCATGTAATCTTCAATGACTTCTTTATCATTCTCCATCGATAATTGCTTTGAGTCCGGATGTCTTTGGCTCACATCAATGGCGGAACCATCTGCCAATGAGGTACTGTTGTATTCCCAAAATCTTACTTTCTCCGGAGAGCTGATGGTGCCCCATCCTTCTGGAGAAATACCTTGTAATTTACTATTGATTAAAATGGCTTCCGCATAAGGGTAGTCTTTCCCTTTGTTGTTGGGTGACCTTGCAAAAACAGTTTCTTTGCCTTCAGGAACTATGAAACTACATTCTACAAATACGTTTCCATGATTGGCATCGGTGTTTCGGATCCACATAAATGGACCGGTAGCATGGAATTGGCAATTTTTAAAATATGCAGGTCCTCTTCCCAATATCAAATCGCCCCAACCATCAACAGTTACATCTTCATAATAAGCTGAACCGTTTGATTGCAAAGCATCGCCTGAACCTTTTACGGTTACATTCAAAATCATATTCTCTTCTCCATTGACCAACAATCCTTCCGCCTGAGCGCGTTCACACAAAGATTGAACGGTCATATTCATTAAATGAATACCGCTGCAGTTGTCAATGGCAAAGGCTGCTCTTCGTGAAGGGAAGGTGCCCGGAACTTCATTGGTAGCAATATTGGGAGGATGAGGATTGAATGCTTCGCGATTGGCATATTGTACAATCGTTTGTTCTCTGTCTTCTCCTATAATGCTGATATTCTTTTTGTTACGGAAATAAACGATCTCTTCGTAGACCCCGTTTTTTACAAAAATCGAAATACGGTTTTCGCTAAAATCAGGCACAAAATCCAAGGCACCTTGCACCGTATTGAAATCTCCGCTGCCATCCGGAGCGACTACCAATTTTCCTCTTTCAAGGTTGGGTGCAGATTTTTTGGTGGAGAAATACCAGCTGTCTTTTCCTTTTACACCTTCAAATTTTTCCCCTTCTAATGTGAATACGGTAGGATCGATTTCCACATAATAGGTTTTGCCGTATTCCAACAAGTTGTGGTGTAATTGGATGATCGCTTTTTTATCGTGAACTATTATCGGATAAAAATGAAATCCTTCAGTAAATCCTCCGATGATGCTCAATTGATAATTTCCGGGAGTAGGTTCAGCACCGACCGTTGATTTTCCAGCTTTGGTATTGGCATTTGTGAAATTTCCAACCGGATATTGATATGGATTTTCAATATATGGAGGCTTAGGTGCAGTGGTTCGCTCGGTTGGTCCGGCAGGAATACTCATGTCAAGTTTGTCAACAAGTTTACCGCTTTCACGGTCGTATATTCTGATTTCCCCCTGACTATTTACGGTAGGAGTATTTTGAAAAGTCAACTCCAACCTTACATCCGGATTTACATTTTGGGCATGATGCGCCGGGAATTTTATAAATGGATCGGGTTTGCCCGTAATGGTTTGTGCTTTTAGTTGGATGGATATCAATCCAAAGATGACAAGTAAGCTGAAATGTAATATTCGTTTTTTCAAGGTCATTTTTTTTTATGAGGGAATTTTAAAAATAGCAAGTGATAAAAAAGGTCTTTCCCTCTAAATCCAAAAATGTTAATTATGGAATCGAATTTCCCAAATTCTGATACTCCTCAAAATACCTCCGGGCATCTTTCTCTCCCATTTTCCTATCACTTACGACCATTCGGTATTTTAGTTTATAATCCTTTCCAACTTCCATTTTCCAATCCATAAACTTAGTTGGAGCGAAATTGACCATCAACCTTTCCGGGTGTTTTCCTTCCGGCCAAACCCTAAGCGGTTGAGGAGCATTGAAATTGTCGGGATGTCCCATTAATAAAAGACTGACTGCTTCCCCTTTTATTTCACCAGGGACAAGGCACCAATCTGCCTTTTTTCCGTCTATGGAATCTCTAATCGCAGTAACAGAAGAACGCACCTCCAAAGTTCCCGGATCAAATTCCTGGGTAGCACGATAGGTAAATCCGCCATAGCGATATTCCAATATTTTAAATGAACTGGGAGAGGCAGTTTTATATTCAGATGTAAAATCGACCAGGTAGGTTTTGGAATCAACAGGCTGTACCTTATAGATCTGAATTTCTTCCAACGCATTTTTATATTTCCCACCTTTTAAAACTACATGATGCAGTTTGGCAGAAAAGCCGTCTTTCTCTTCTTTTATAAAATGGTCAAAAACTATGGTCCCTTCTCCTTTATCGAGATTCCAAAAATCAAGGGTGTCGCCTTCGAAAAGTGTATGCGTCCAGGGATTCCAAATACCAAAATGGTGCAGGTGATCTTTGGGGCGGATGAGGGTCAAAATTTTTCCAGAAAGGCTACGAAGCGGATGCACAAAACCACCTCGATTGTAAATACTGTCTTCACCTAGTGGAACTTTTAAAACTTCAAACTGATAAGAAAAAACGGCTTGCTCGTCAATACGAATAGTATAAGTACCATCAGACTTTTCGGCAGTGACTTTTGCTTGAAAGCAAGCGCTCACATGAAAGCCGAGAAGTACTACAATTAAAGGATAATAAGAAAATGTGAAATTTTTCATCCCCTAAATTTCTGATTTACAGGATGAAAGTAAAGTTAATATTTCGGCTCTTTTGTAAATGCTTTCTTTATTCGCTATTCGATGTTCGCTTTTCGCTTTTCGTCTTTTAAAAGCTTCGTAAATCGTAAACCGTAAACCGTAAATTCAATGTAAAATATTCCAAACTCAGGACTAAAAGCCCGTAGCCCCTGTTCCTTCTTTCAGAATGGTCGTATAGTGTTTTAGTTTCCCTCTAAAGCCATAAAATTTCTGATGTTCAAGAACAGGGTCAGGCTAAAAAACAAATAAGAGCAATGGTTTATGATTTGAATATTTTCTGGTTGGGTTTTTCTATTCCTGGCAATTCCAGAACTTACTGGCGTGCCAATCCTTTGAAATCGATTGCCGATGCAGCTCAATTTCAATGATTTAAATCCTGATTTGAAAATGCGATAATGGATAAATTCTGAAGGAAGGGTTTTCCTTAAAATAGAATGGGAAAGGAATTTTTCATCAGGGTACATAGGTGTCGTAGCTTGTTCGTTAAGGGTCAGGGAAAAAACATTTTGAATAAAAAGTTATTTGCTCATTCCCTTTTTTAACAAACTATATCAGCCATCCGACAATTCTCAAAACCAAGTCCAGAATCAATAACTTCTCATTAACAAGTGCCTATACGCCAGTGGATTAGAAGGTCGAATCTTTTATTTGAACCAAATTTCCATTGTATGAAAAACATCCCATTGGTATTTCTAACTCTTTTCCTTTTCTCTTGTCAATCTGCTTCTGAGAAAATGGATTTTGCCCAAGGCGAAAATGCCGCTTCAGCAATGCGCATGAGCGATCAAGATGATGTTGCACCTGAAAAACCTGAATCTTTAGAAACTGAAAAAAGAAAAATCATTCAAACAGTTGATCTCCGGATGAAGGTTGAAAACTTGAAAAAGTCAACCGAGAAGATTCAAAGCCTCGTCCTGGGAAAAGGAGGCTACATCGTGCAAATGAACCAAATTGCCAATTCCAGAAATTTTGAAAATGACCTTGAAATCAGAATTGAAAGTGAAAAACTAGATGAATTTATAGCAGAAGTTGAAAAAGAAGGTCTTTTTATCAATCATAAAAGGATTTCTGCCCAGGATGTAACGATGGAATACATCGATGTTCAATCCCGTTTAGAAACCAGGAAAACAGTAAGAGACCGATTCATCGATATTTTAAGAAATAAAGCTAAAACGGTTGAGGATGTCTTAAATGCGGAAGAAAAGATTAGAAACCTTCAGGAAGAAATTGAAGCCGCAGAAGCAAGGTTGAAATATCTCGATAATAAATCTTCTATGAGTACTGTCTTGTTGAATATGTATGAAGCAGTCAGGTTAGCTAAAATTCCCGGGACTTACTCCGAAACGTTTGGAATGAAATTAAAATCTTCCTTTGGAAATGGTTGGGAATTGATCAAATCCTTCGTATTGGGGATAGTGACCGTCTGGCCTTTGGTTTTAATGCTTTTGGGTGGGTGGTTGGTTTTTAGGAGATGGAAAAAAGCTTAATGAATTTACGAATTACGGTTTACGGTTTACGTGAAAGTGCGCGTAAACCGTAAATCGTAATCCGTAAATTTTTATTTCACAATTATCTTATCCGAAAACTTCTCTCCACCAATCTTCACCTCTATCAAATACATTCCCGGATTCATATTTTCAGTTTTAATATTGGTTGCGATGCCGGAAAATTCCTTTCTGAGTTGGAGATTTCCTTTCATATCAAATACACGAAGTACCCCGGTTTCTTTTTCGAATTCGGGCAAATTGATGGTAAATTCTCTCCCGTTTACCGGATTGGGAAATACCTTCATGTCGTTGGTTCTGATGTTTCCGAAATCCAATGAGCGTATAGGAGAATAATCAGTTTTTCCATCAAAATCGACTTGTTTCAATCGATAATAATTGGTTCCATCTTCCGGATTTCTGTCTTGGAATTCATAACGTTGAGTTTGAACTGAACGTCCTTTCCCTTCTACGAATCCCAATGTTTTCCAATTCAATCCGTCCATGCTATGCTCCACTTCAAATCCTTTATTGTCCATCTCAGTTTCAGTGGTCCAACTTAAAAGTCCACGGTTCCTTGGTGCTTCTTCTACCGTAAAACTTGATAGTTCAACAGGCAATACCATGAAATTCAAGCTTACCTCACCGGGATTTGGTGAATTGTAGGCAATCGACCAATCAGGATCCAAATTGTCACTGCTAAATGTACCGGTAATGGATCCGGCATCAATGATAATAATTTGATCACCGGCATCTGGTGTGTAATTTATCGTTACATCCAGATCTCCTCCCAGATTTAAATTGTTGGATGATTGAATCTGGTCATGTTCGGAACAAGCAGTCAAACCATCTACTTCTATGGTAACGGTTCCACTTGTAGTCAAGGAACCGAGGGTCAGGCAGCCGGGAGACAATCCTGGGGAAATATTACCCAAATTTTCATTGGTTATGTTAGGGCCATTTATGGAACCAACTCCACTTATGGTTCCACTACTCGAAAGGGATCCACTTCCAAGATTGGTTATGGAAGATCCGGAAGTGGTTAAAACTATCCCACCTGCATTATCAATAGTTGCTGCGTTGTTATTATTTAATTGACCACCGGAGGCGATGGTTAAAAAGCCATTGAATCCAATGGTAATTAAACTATTATTATTGATGGTATTGTTGATGGAGAAGCTACCTCCGTTGATTATGATATTTCCACCATTGGTCACAGTACCGAGAATGTCACTGGTAGCTCCGTCTTCAAACACCAAATCTCCGGTGTTACTTATTACAAGATTTCGTGATGTATTGATTTGCAAAATGCCGGAGTTGGTAAGCAATCCATCCAGATTAAAAGTTCCGCTTAAAAAGGAGATTTCACCGGCAATGCCTATTACAAACTCTCCATTTTCTTCAATAGTGGTCGCACCGTTGTTGGTGTAATCACCCGTCATAGTTAATGTAGACCCATCCGGAATGGTAAAACTTTCTCCTGAATTTATGGTAATTGGAGCAGATGAACTGATGTCTACATCCAACAAACAATCACCTGCAATGGTGATATCATCGCTTGAAAAAATTATTGGCCCAGGTGCAGTTCCACCTGCCCAATTTAAATCATTGGACCAATTTCCTGAACCGGTGAAATTGTAACTTACTGCATTTAGGGCAAGGGGAGAAAGGATCAAAAGAAAAGAAAGCAAGGAAAAATAAAACCTGTTTTCCCTCATCAAGATTGATTCTTTTTTACCTTCTTTTAAAATGTTTTTGCTGTGTATGGAAGGTTCCATTTAAATATTTTTTTGGGGTTCTGAATTGATTTACGGCAAATCAAAAACCTCCCTTTTCAAAAAAAGGAAAGAAAATTAAACCGTATGTTGGTAGCTTATTTTACCTGACTCAGGCAAAGAAATTCACAAAGTTTTTTTTAAAAAAACGGACTGTGAGGGGGATTAGGTGGGGAGATTCCACAGTCCGGTTTGTAATGGTAAGGGAATAGTGCTTCCGATTGTTCAGTGAAGTGGGAGTTTCTTTGTTAAGATGGAAATCTCTTCTAAAAAAGGCCTAAAATCTTTCCTTCAACATCTTCTGTGAAATGAGTTCAAAATCATGTTGATTGATTTCCAATACGCCTTTCATCAGGGGAAATCCCCAATACCTTATGTTTTCAATAAAATCCAGGTCCTCCAATAAAGGCTTGATAGGAATATCTTCAGCCTTGAAAAAATTAACGTTTAGTCGATTGGGATGAAAGTCAGGATTTTCTGTTACCTGATAAATTTGATCTTCTTTAATTTTTCCAATGGCGGTAAATTCCTGGCATTTTTCGCCACCTTCCAATGTTTCCTTCCCCGAATAATATTCAATGTAATCGCCTTTTGACATTCTTTTCAGGGGCGCGGACTTACCATGCCCTGCCTGAGCAAAGCCACCTTCCACTCCTTTTTTTACATGATCCTTGGAGGCCACAATAATCCAAAACTTAGGGCTTCTATCTTCCATGATATGAAATTTTATGTTTGACTTTCTACATGGTTTGAAGTGAACTTTAATCCGGGTTTCAAGCCATTCTCATATTGAAAGGTAAACCATTCGAAAACTGACTTTCTGCTTTCTACTGAAAATAGAAAAATAGGAACAGTTAAACCACTTTGGTCGGTGAGTAATTCATTATTTCCAAAGACTTTTATTTTTGTAAAAATGCTACCATACGCATACCCCTGCCAATCTTTTGGATGGCATTCAATGGTTATCGAATCAAATCCTTTTTTATTTTTAAAAGTCAAAATGGATGCTGCATCTAATACAAAAACTTCTTCCAGTGGTTTAATTTTTTGACTTTCTATTTTATCCTGCCTTGCCAACATTGGTGAATAAAACCCAAAACTAAGTGTTACACGTTCCGGCACCAAAAGAGCGTCTGGAAATTGCTGCAAAAGATTAATGAAAATAGAAACCTGGGGTTCATCCCTCAATCCATTTTGCATGGTTTCAGAAAGAATCAGGTCATATTTCTCAGATTTTTGAAATTGAAAAGTTGTAGCATCCTCCAGGTAATAATCGCTTACAAATTTTTCCAATGCTAGTTTTTTAAACAAACTTTTTACCATATCAAAACTAAGCGGGTTGATTTCAATCAAGCCTAGTTGAAGTTGGTCCGGGGTAAAAAAAGGAAGCAAGGGTAAAATCAAGGTAGCATAAGGACCTGTACCTGCATATAATAAGCGAATTGGTTCATTTTGGGTTTTGTGAAGAGACTGTATTGCTTCGTAAATACCTTTTACAAAAGTTTTGGTTCGAAAAATATCCTCCAGACACATGGCTGCCCATCTGGTTCCGATTGCCCTGCCACCTTCCGTATTGACATCTTCTAAATAATTCGAATCTTCGATGTCATAAGGAGTCAAGCTGTTCAACAATTCTTTATAATCGTTTATAGCAGTTGAAAGCTCTAAATAATCAGGCTCCTCTTTTATTAATGCAATTCCTATTTGTCGAAGCTGTTCAAGAAAAACCATTTTCTGATTTAGTTGAAAAGTAATTGTACTGAAAAGAGTACACCATAAATTAAAAGCCCAAGGATACTCAAAATTCCAAAAGCAAAAGGAGTGGTGATGGCTAATGAAAGCAATAAAATTCCAAGGCCAACACACCAATAAAATTGCATCCTTCCTCCGCTTGTTTTTATTTCAAAAAATGAGATGGCTATTAATAGGGCGGATAAAGTTGACGCAATAATGGCAAATAACACTTCTCCTGAAAAGTCAAATACAAAATGCGCCAAAATTCCGGTTATAAGCAGCAGATTAAAACCTAAAAATATATTGGATTGTGTGATTTGCTTTCCGTTCAAAAGGTATTTGAGTTTGTTGTCCAGCCTTAAAATAGAATTGTACAAAACGCCACCGTACCAGGTCACCATCATGTACAAAATTCCAAATCCGGCCCACAACAAGGTTCCTTTCCAAAATAATATAAACAAAATCACATTCCTCCCTGTCCAGTTAATGCTATACCTGCTAAAAGCTTTCCCCACAAAAAATCGAAAAAAAGCATTGCTGTTTCTTTTGATTTCAATGACCGTTTCTCTGGCGAATTCATCATTAGGGTTTGCTGCCAAAGCGGCAAAAGCAGAATCCTCAGCATCTTGCAAATCCTTTTTTCCCGAAGCAATAATCCTCGACCTCAAAGCCAGAGTTTTGGAATCATTTGGATCAATTTCCAGTGCTCTGTTGACATAAGATAGCGCATTCTTCAAGGCTCCATTGGCAAAATGAATAATGGCATTTATTTTTAATAGGGTAGCATCGTTAGGATCCAGGGATTCACCAAGTGTTGCAAATCGAGTGGCTTCCTCAATATTCTCAACTTGCACATACAATGCAGCCAATCTTGAATAATTATCGACTGACTCCGGTTCAATTTCCAGAGCAATTTTGGCATGTTTAAATGCACCGGCTATATCGTCGACTGCTTCATAATAATGGGAAGCAAGGTGGTGAAAAATGGAGATGTTTGCATATTGTTCCAATGCTCTGTCCATCACCCTTTTTGCATTTATATAGTCTTTGGTTTCAAGGGTACATATAAAAAAGAGCAGGAGCCTTTTGGGGTCATCCCAAAGTTGTGTGAAAGGCTGTTTCAAAACTTTTAAGGCCTCTTCATATCGACCAAAATCTACCAACTGTTCTGCACGATCCAACATTTTCATTTCGGCCTCAAAAGTCTCCATAACTGGCTCTTATTTATTTTAAAATTATTTTTTCTTTCTTAAAGCAGCAGCAAATGCATTTTCTGCCCATTTTTTCAATGCATCCTTGTCTTCCAGGATGTTTTCCGGAATTAAATAATAGCTGGCCATTCCCTTTCCCATTCCTTTATGAAAAAAAGGTTCCATCCCTACATCAATAAAATCCTGGCGATTCAGGTCATCTACTTTGAAATGTAAACTACCTCCCATTATTCCGGCAAACATTACCCCGTCTTTATAAATTCCGACCCCTCCGAACATTTTTTTATGTATGATTACACCAAAAGGTTCCAATTGATCCAATACAAATTGAAGGTAATCTTCCGAAAAGGCCATTTGTTTGTTTTTGTGTGGTAAATATAAGTTCCTTGTTTTTTAAATACTCGTAAATCCTAAACCGTAATTCGTAAATTCCAATTAAACTACTACCATCCATTTTCCGGTAGAATAATTAAAATATCCCCAAAAGGTTAATTGCTGCTGGTAGGATGTTATAAAATGGGACTGTCAATATTTTTTTGAAAAGTAATTTGCAGTCCTTCATCAAAACCTTTTTTATGAAATTTTTGGCTTCACTTATATTGACGATTCTTTCTCTTCAAGGTGTGACAGCGGGAAGTAATTTTCAAACTGAAAAATATGATTTTATTGTTGCGTACGATGGTTCTGGTGACTTCACAAAGGTGCAGGATGCCATCAATGCTGTACCGGTTTTGAGAAAGGAAAGGACTTATATTTTTATAAAAAATGGAATTTATAAAGAAAAGCTAGTCCTGCCTGCGAGCATTACCAATGTGAGCTTTGTAGGTGAGTCGGTAGAAAAAACAATTCTTACCTACGATGATTTTGCATCCAAACAAAACAGATTTGGAGAAAACATCGGTACGTCAGGTTCTACTTCTTTTTTCATTTTTGGAGAAGGCTTTGAAGCCAAAAACATCACTTTCGAAAACTCATCAGGGCCGGTCGGACAAGCTGTTGCTGTGAGGGTTGACGGCGATAAAGTAAAGTTTGAAAACTGCAGATTCCTTGGATTTCAGGATACGCTTTATCCACATGGCGACCGAAGTAGACAATACTATAAAAACTGTTACATCGAGGGCACGGTGGACTTCATTTTTGGTTGGTCTACTGCCGTATTTGATAGCTGCACCATATTTTGCAAATCTCCCGGTTACATCACTGCTCCTTCTACAAAAGAAGGTGAAACGCATGGCTTTGTTTTTCTAAATTGTAAAATTGTTGGAGATGCCCCAAAAGGCTCAGTATATCTGGGCAGACCCTGGCGACCCTTTGGACAATCCGTTTTTATCAATTGCCACTTAAGTGAAGTAATAAAACCTGAAGGTTGGGACAACTGGGGCAAAGAAAGCAATGAAAAAACAGCTTTTTTTAAAGAGTATAATTCAAGTGGTCCTGGTGCTAATGATGCAAATCGAGTGCAATGGGCTGGTCAATTAAATAAAGAGCAATTGGCTGATTATCAGCTGGATAAGGTTTTTGGAGAATGGCTTTTGGCTATTGGCCGTTAGCTGTTGGCCATTGGCTATTTGTAGGGGTTGGCTGCGCCAACTCTGGAACGATGCAATGATTTAGAATTTGTAGCAGGTTATTTGAAGCGGAAGAACCCTATAAAAGAATTGCGACATTCCGGTATTCAGATTTCCGGCATCCACCATTCAGGAGCCAGCATTCTGCCAATTTAATGTGACCCCTACAGGGTCAGTAAGGTTAATGGTCTTAGTTCGGGTTGGGATAATTGACCCCGATGGGGTCGAAGGAAAAGGAATTTACGGTTTAAGAGGGCTTAAAAAAAACGAAAAGCGAACGTCGAATAGCGAATAGCGTAACCTTCAGACAATCAGGAAATTATTCGAGCTGTTATATGATAGCCGTTAGCTGTTGGCCATTGGCTATTTGTAGGGGTTGGCTGCGCCAACCTTGGAAGGGACAAAGTATTATTAATAGCAACATATTTCATAAAACGGAATGTTGGTAAAATGTACAAAAAAAGACCTAAATAAATTAATGTAAATGCCTGATTATTAATATTTTAAGCATCAAGCATCAAGCATCAAGCATCTCAAGCATCAAGCATCAAGCATCAAGCATCAAGCATCAAGCATCAAGCATCAAGCATCAAGCATCCAGCATCCATCAATCTACCAATATTTCCTTTAATACAGATTGGCCGTCTTTTGTTAGGCGAAGGGTATAATAGCCTTTTTCCAGATTTTTTGTGCTAATAGATTCGGTTGAATTGAATTGATCTTTGGTAAGCAAGATTTCATTTTGACTATTTAAAATTTCAACCTTGGTTTCACCTTCCGGATAGATTACATTGATTTGCTGCATTCCATGGTTGTAATAGATTCTGAATTCCTCCAAAGGAATGTTACCAAATCCGGAAGTTGGTATGATGCGGTCGCAATTCCATTCAGTTGGGGCATAGATGCCGGAATAATTTACAACGGCTCCGGTAACGGCATCATATACCAAAAAATCATTGCCTGGATTATTGCCGGCAGAATTTGGAAAAACCATGAATGGATCGGTGTCATTGTCCATTATGTACAAGGTATCCGGACAATCTGAAATTTTATCGAAGGTAAATAATAGCGACTCAGAATTCGCCTGTAAACTTAATGGTGGAAAATTTACCTGAAATCCAAAATGCAAATAATCCATATTCCAATTTTCATAAGGTCTGTTTGACCTGGCATTGGCAACCCAAAGTCCATTATAACTTTTGACATTTCCAATTTGATATCCTGTCGGAACTACAATGGTTACCTGTCCTGAACCCGGAAATAATTGATTTGGTGCACTTGGAATATACCCCTGATCCGGTTTTACAAATACGCCCCAGTTTTCATTATCATGATCGTATTTTACTTTGAACAATAGTTGTCCGCTTGCCTCCCACAAAAGGGTTGGCAATACCAGGGCAAGTACAAAAAGGTAAAACTTCTTTTCCATAGTTCGCAAGTGATAAGGTTGTTCAAATCGACCACGAAAAGGGGAAGGGACACAGGCCGAATAGTAGAGGGGAGAATTACCTGTATAACTCAAATACCAAGCCATTTTGGCTGTTGGCTGTTAGCTGTTGGCTATTGGCTATTGGCTATTGGCATTTTGTAGGGGTCCAGCCCTGGAAGGATGAAATGATTGAAAATTTGCAGTAAATTCCTTTAGACGAATAAGTTAAGGCTCCGTAAATCGTAAACCCCAAACCCCAAACCCCAAACCGCAAACCGTAAATTCCACCAAGACCACTTGAAAAGCTCCTCCACTCATTCTTCCACTTGTCATCTGAGAGATCCAAAAAGCCAACGGCCAACAGCCAACGGCTAATGGCCAAAAAAAGAACCCGACCATTTGGCCAGGTTCTTTAACATACTTAAGACATCTGAAATATCCTCTAGGTTGTGCTTGTTATTTTTGAATCAATAGTTTTTGAGTGTAGAAAACTCCGTCGTGTTCTACTACCAGGCTGTACAAACCTTTGCTGAAAGCGTCAAGCTGGATGGCTTGCCCGCTTTGGTAATTTCTTATTTTGTGAATGGTCTGCCCCAGTTGATTTTTGATGCTCAGATTTCCTTCCTGGAAGGGCATATCCAAAATGGTCATATTGGATGCCGGGTTAGGGCTGACTTTGAATGCTCCGATTTCAAAAACTTCTTCATTGCTGCTCAATCTTGCATCAGGATCGCAATTCCACATCATTCGGTCATAAACACCGGCTACATCATAGGCTAACCTATTGATGGCATCAAAAATGGAAAGATTGTTACCTGGATTGGTACCTACTGAATTGGGTACCTGGCTGAAAGGATCATCTTCATTATCAATTAAATATAATGTATCAGGACAATCACCTGCAAGTTTCTCAACCGAGAAAAGTAAAGTCTCTTCTCCTTTTTTCAGTTTGATAGGTGGATAATTGTTGGTGAATCCAAATGAACGGTAATCTTTCGATGGATTTTCCCTTGGACTTTCTACTGTGGCATTATTGATCCAGGTTCCACCATGATTGCCAACATTGCCAAATGAAAATCCAGCCGGCATAACCAATGTGATTTGACCTGAGCCGGGAATTAAATTATCAGAAGGATCCATTCCTTCCCCTGGTTTGGCAAATACTCCCCAGGCATTTTCAGCTTCTAAATATTGAAGTTTGAGAACAATCTGGGCCGTTACATTTTGAACCCATAAGGTAGCGCATAGGCATAGTAGTGCAGAGTAGAAGTGTTTTTTCATAGTAGCCGACTTTTTTAAAAAAATAAAATATCCTTTGAGGGGGATCAAAGTATCACAAAGAGGGGGAAATTGTAGAGGGGAAAATCTATCGCTAAGCTTACAAAATTCGTACCATGTTGCAGATTTAGGTCAAAAAAATATCGACATTTTGCAAGATAGGTCACAATAATTCTGATCTTTCTTACCGAACTTTGTACAATGTTCTTTATTTAAGGAGAATGAAAGATTTTAATAATACCGTTATGAAAAAAATATTCACTGCTTTCGTTTGTATGTTTTCCGTGTCATTATTGTTAAGTGGTCAGGACGACTTTTTTGAAAAGATGGTAGACGCCGAAGCAAAAGCTCATCAACATCAAATTCACTCCGGCCTTACGCAGACCAATCAAGATATCGACCTGTATTATCAACGATTCAGATGGGAAGTGGATCCTGCAGATTATTATATAAAAGGAGAGGTGACTTTTTATTATACCTCAAATGTAAATGACCTTTCCACTTTAAACCTTGAAATGTACAACGAAGGATTGGAGGTTAGCAGCGCCCTGACACGAAACGGTGCTGCTGTTGTTCAGGAGTCGGGAGATTTTGACCTGATAATAGAACTGGGTTATACATTATCTATCGGAGAGCAGGATTCAATTAGCATATTTTATAAAGGTGTACCCAATCAAACAGGCTTTGGCTCTTTTGTCAGCTCAACTCACGGGCAGGATTCCGTTCCTATCATGTGGACTTTATCAGAACCATATGGTGCAAGAGACTGGAGACCTGTTAAACAGGATTTGGAAGATAAAGTGGATAAGACAGATGTATTTGTAATTACTCCCGATACCTATAAAGTGGCTTCAAACGGGATTTTAAAAAGTGTAAAAAACATAGGAAATGATGTAGAATACCATTGGTCTCACAATTATCCGATTCCTGCTTACCTCGTAGCATTTGCAGTGACCGATTATGCGGTTTATTCCGATTGGGCTTATTTTCCGAATGGTGATTCCCTGGAACAACTCAATTATGTTTATCCTGAAAATCTCCAAAACGCTCAAAGTCAAACGCCTTACTGTATAGATTTCCTCAAATTCTTTGTAGATAAAATTGGACCTTATCCTTTCATGGATGAAAAATATGGTCATGCACAATGTGATTTTGGAGGCGGAATGGAGCACACTACCATGAGTTTTATGAGCGTTTTTATCAATAGTCTCATGGCTCATGAATTGGCGCATCAGTGGTTTGGAGATAAAATTACCTGCGGCTCATGGCAGGATATCTGGCTCAATGAAGGATTTGCAACTTATTTCGAAGGACTCACCTACGAAGCGGGACTTCGATTCGGACCATTTGAAACCTGGTTAAACGGCAAAAGAAATGCAGTTTTTTCCCAGCCGGATGGTTCTGTTTATGTCGATGATACTACTTCTGTAAGCAGGATTTTTAACAGCAGACTTTCCTACAGCAAAGGTGCTTTGGTGCTGCACACGCTACGTTGGGTGGTTGGAGATGACAACTTCTTTAATGGCATTAAAAATTATTTGGAAGATCCCAATCTTGCCTATGGATTTGCCAAAACCGGCGATCTTCAAAAACATATAGAAGCGACTTCAGGAATGGACTTAGACTATTTTTTCCAGGACTGGATTTATGGGGAAGGACATCCCAGTTACAGCATTTACTGGTATCAGGATCGCGATGGCCTGGTTCATTTGACCCTGCATCAGGAACAATCTCACCCTTCAGTTAATTTTTATGAATTGCCTGTTCCCATACAATTGGTAGGAGCAAATGATTCCATCGATTGGGTTTTAGACAATACCTTCAACGACCAGACCTTTACTATAAATCCTGGTTTTAATGCAGTAGGAATTAATTTTGATCCAGAGATGAAAATCCTGGCCCAATATCTGGGCGATGTGATGAGTGCAAACCAGGTTCTTCTTTCTGAAGAGGAAATTAGCATTAGTCCCAATCCGGCAACCGAAAGGATTGTTATTTCAATTTCCGAAAGCAGCCAGATTCAAAATGCATCTATTTTAGATGCCGGAGGCAAATTACTCTTAACTGCAAAGGGTAATTTAACTGCTCAACAAAACATAAGCTTATCTGATTTTTCAAAAGGAATTTACCTTTTAAAAATAGAAACTACTGATGGGAAGTTGGGTCTGAAAGAGTTTATCAAAAATTGATTATTCGATTCGGACTGCAGTTCCGTAAGCCAAAATTTCACTACAGCCTTGCATCACCATGGCAGTGGTAAACCTGACATTGATGACGGCATTGGCGCCCATTCTTTCTGCGTCCGCCACCATCTTTGCTATGGCCTGCTCGCGAGCATCGGACATTAATTCGGTGTATTCACTTATTTCGCCTCCAACCAGATTTTTTAATCCGGCAAAAATATCCCTCCCGATGTTTCTTGCTCTGACAGTGCTGCCACGTGCAATATCAATTACTTCAACAATTTTTTTTCCAGGAATAAAGTCAGTGTTGCTAATAATAACTTCCATTTGTTTTTTTCTTAAAAATAATCAGACTTCTTTATTCGCCCGTATAATTCTGATGAAAGTGGGTATTCTTCAGATAATCAGAAAATTCATGATATCGGTTTAGGTTGAACCAAGTATTTAAAGAAGGAATTTCGTTAAAATGAAAAGTAAGCAGACAGGTCCTCTCCGGAACATTTTTAGTTAGTACTATTTTTAAAATATCCTTTTTTAAAACAGGCACTATATAAGTTCGTGTACGCTCAGCCAATCTGAAAAAGAAACCATTTTTCAATTTTTCAATATTCATACGAATAGGCTCATCCACCAAATTATTCAAACGATCCGCTTCTTCCCAGCCCGAATCATAAAACATAAATGGCGAACCAATCCCACCTCTTTTGAACCTTTCAATAATTCCATAAGCCCCACCCATTGAATTTTTCAAATCTATCAACTGCTGCCTCCGCAATTTTTCTACTTCGTATATCATATCACTGGTTTTCTCTTAATTTGATATGGATGTATAACAGTCTCGGTCATTCTTGGTTCTCGTTTGCTCGGTGCTTGTTAGCTCGTGAACTCGTTGGCTCGAAGCTCGTTTGCTCAGATTTTGGATGAATATTTTGGGTCTTTATATAGAGTTAAATCTATGATAATCAATACTTTGGTAGGTCAAGGGCATGCCATTGACCTACCAAAGTAATATTGTTTCGGGTAAATTGCCTCATAGAATTTCCTCCTGTTTTTTCTAAAATTGGTACCATACTATTGAACAAGGAATCCTAAAAAAATTACTTGTAAACCCCTCAACCCCTCAACCCCTCAACCCTTCAACCCTTCAATCCCTCAATCCCTCAATCCTTGAATCCCTCAATCCTTCAATCCTTCAACCCTTCATTCTTTCGTAAAAACAAAGACAAACCAAAATTCAACCAGCCCATTTGAATCCCAACAATTAAGGATTAATTATCTTAGCCTCTCATACCATCATTTAAATCTGTTTTCATGAATAGACTGATACTTTTCGTATTGTTATTTGTAGGAATTTCTTCCCTTCAGGCACAGGATACTACCTGGGTCCAAACTTTTACCTGGGATTCAACTTCCAGGGTGGGAAATTTTGATTTTCCGGATGACCCCTCCAATTCCTGGCAAAAAATAATCATGCTGTACAACATGCGATGTCATGACGCTGCAGTAGGTTCCGGTAATGTCGGATGCCGCGAATGGGATTACAGTTGTAATACATTTATTATTGACAGTACCCTGGTAGATTCGACCCGACAAACCCGATTGAGCCATTACGTTTCTGATTTTGACAATCAGGAAGGAAATGTGTTTTCATATAGCGAAAGTCCGGTTTATTCCTACTACCAGTTTATTCAAAAAGATGTAAACTATACTTCTACGTCTAATGAAAAGAAATCAAAAATAGGGGCTGATGAAGTTCCACAGGTTTTTATCAAACAAGGAAACAATACCTTCAAAAATGTCTATCTCTTCACAGCCGGTGAATTGGCTTCTGCAGGTGTAAATTCCGGAAGGATCAATGGACTTGTCTTTAATGTTACCTCCGGGGGAAGTGAAGCACGTTTTTTAAAAATAAGAATGAAAACTACCAGTGCTTCCTTGTTGGATGCAACCGCACCTGAATTGGAAGGATGGACAACTGTGTATTTTAAAAATACGGATTTCACCAATCCGGGCGAACATCATTTGAAGTTTTTCGAAGATTTTAACTGGATTGGAGCAGACAATGTATTGGTTGAAGTATCTGCTTCAGAATCCATTGCTGGAAGTGCAATAGAATTAATGTCACAAGAAGTGGGACCGGGAAGGGTTATCCAGTCCGATGTTGCTGACAATTATCTGGAGTTTAAAGGAGCAGGATCAGTTTCTTATGATGGAAACGCCTTATCCAATATTTCAAATGCAGTAACGCTGGCATTTTGGTCTTTTGGAAACGTGGACGCACTTCCTGTAAATACCTCCGTTTTCGAAGGAGTAGACGACGCAAACAACCGTCAGGTAAATGTGCATTTGCCCTGGAGTAATGGTATCATATATTGGGATTGTGGAAACGATGGTTCAGGATATGACAGATTAGAAAAACAGGCAAATCCGGCAGATTTTGAAGGTAAATGGAATCATTGGGCTTTTACCAAGGATGCAACAACAGGGGAAATGAAGGTTTATCTAAATGGCACCCAATGGCATACAGGAGCAGGCAGAACCAAACCAATTGATCTCACAAACCTTATGATTGGTGCAAACATCAATGGCGGAAACGGATATCAGGGAGCCTTGGATGAATTTATGATTTTCAATAAAGCGCTTTCTCA
>JAWKLG010000028.1:0-94132 GCA_041392845.1 Saprospiraceae bacterium
GAAACTGCAATGATTACAGGCAAGCAGTTTTTTTACGAAAACGAGAAATCCTTAAAAGCCTTTGATTTTTCATATACACCATTGGAAGAAACCATTCGGGATTCCACCACAGCATATCAAAAAGCAAAATCTGAACGTTCAAATAGTAGTTATTTACCATTGAATTAAAAACAGGTCCATGAGAGTTTTACTTTTCAGCTTACTGAGTTTTGTAATCTTTTCCGCACAAAAATGTGAGAATCCCAACCAGCTTACAGAAGAAAGCTACATCACCATTAGAAAAACGCCCTGTTTTGGAAAATGCCCTACTTATGAATTTACCATCAACGGTGTGGGAGAGGCAACTTTCAAAGGTGAAATGAACGTGAAAAAGAAAGGAAATTACACCAAAACCTTTACTGAAAAACAGACCTTGGCGCTTTTTAATGCATACAAAGAAGCAGATTTCTACAGCTTTGAAGACGAATATTTACAACCGGATTTGATGGATCTTCCTTACACCTACCTGACACTCAATCATATGGGTAAAAAGAAAACCATCACACTTTATTATCAGTACCCGGATGCTTTAAATAATCTTGCTAAACTTACTGAGTCTTTTGCCTTGTCTGAAGATTGGACCGCCAAAGACAATATGTAATCAAAGTTTGATAGCTCCTTCCTGATTGATTTTGGATATATAAAGATTGGTTTCTATTTTTTCTTTTTGAAAAATAGTCTCCATCGCCTTTCCGATTTTTTCTGCAATAAGACTATTGGCACTCAAAGCAAAAATAGAAGGACCGGCACCGGAAATACTACAACCTAGTGCTCCTTCTTCTAATGCTGCATTTTTTACTTTTTCAAAATGCGGAATCAATTGAGCTCTCTGTGGTTCAATGACCACATCCTGTAAACTTCTCTTGATCAAATCCAGGTCGCCATTGAAAAGTCCCAAAACAAACGAGGCCATATTTGCAGACTGCTGCACCATCTTTTTTAATGGTACTGTTGGCGAAAGAATGTCCCTCGCCGATTTGGTCAATACTTCTACATGCGGATAAATCACAGTTGCGTAAAGTCCCTTTGGTATGGTCAGCCGATGAACATCCAGGGTTTCATTGTCCCTGGTTAAAACTATTCCTCCCAACAAACTTGGAGCAACATTGTCTGCATGTCTGGAACCTGAGGCAAGCATCTCGCCTTCCATGGCAAAAGGTAGAAGTTCCCTCTTTTCAAGCGGTCTTTTTAAAAGTTCATTGATAGCAAATGCACCTGCAACTGCACTAGCAGCACTGCTTCCCAGTCCCGATCCGAAAGGCATTTTTTTATGAATTTCCATTTCAATGCCCAGGTCTTCCTTGCCTAAATGTTTTAAAAGTGAAAGCGCTGCAAATCCTGCAGTGTTTTTTTCTACTTCTAAGGGAAGTCGCCCTTTTGCTCCAGTAATCTTTGTGATTTTCAATCCGGGCTCATCCGAAAGGGTGACTATGATTTCATCTCCGGGTTGCTCAAGACAAAGTCCAAGTGAATCAAAACCGACGATACAATTTCCTACAGATGCCGGTGCAAAAACTTTTATTCCTGAAGCCATTTAAAAAAGGGTATAAAATGAAAAATTTTCCAAAGGTAATAAGCTCAGAAAATAAGCAGCTGTCCTGCTGGGTATAATTAAGAAAGATAATTTCCAATCCTAACCACCTCGGCAAAAACTCCGGCGGCTGTGACTTCTGCACCTGCGCCGGGACCTCTTACCACCAAGGGTCTTTCCTTGTATCTTTCTGTAGTGAAAACAATCATATTGTCACTGCCATTAAGGTTGAAAAATGGATTATCCGGTCCGACTTCCTGCAGGGAAATAGTTGCTTTACTACTTCCATTGTTGACTTCCAGGGAAGCAATCATCCTTAAGGCTTTACCATTTTCCTCAGCCTTGGAAATCATGGTCTCAAAATGCTGATCGGCATCTGCCAGGTGATCAAAGAATGTATCAACCGTAGGAGCGTTTTGAGCATCTTCAGGTAAAATTCCTTTGATGTCAACCTCTGTTGCTTCCAGAGGAATACCGGTTTCTCTGGCCAGGATGATAATTTTTCTTCTAACATCTATTCCATTGAGGTCGATACGTGGATCCGGCTCGGTAAATCCAAGTTCCTGAGCTTTTTTTACAATTGCAGAAAATTTGATTCCGGGTTTAAAGGAATTAAAAATGAAAGACAAGGAACCACTCAACACACCTTCTATTTTCAAAATTCTGTCTCCGGAAGTAGTAAGGTCATTTAAAGTAGAAATAATGGGAAGACCTGCACCTACATTGGTCTCATACAAAAATTGAACACCTCTTCTATTGGCTATATTTTTCAATCGCAGGTATTGAATATAGCTCGAAGAAGTTGCAATTTTATTGGGTGTAGAAATAGAAATACTATGGTCCAAAATCTTTTCATAAAAGTTGGCCACTTTTTCATCAGCAGTATTATCTACAAAAATGGTATTGGAAAGGTTCATCCTTGTCATGGTCTCAACAAATGCTCCCAGATCCGCACTGGTTTCGCTTTTTGAAAGTGCGTCTCTCCAATTATCCAGGCCAATACCATCTTCATTGAAAAGCATTTTTTTGGTGTTGGAAAGTCCAACCACTTTTATTTCCAAGGCATTTTTTTCTTTCAAAAAGTTTTGGTGAGCCTGTATTTGGTTCAGAAGGGTAGAGCCAATGAGACCAACTCCCACCATAAAAACATGAAGCTCTTTGGTATCTGAAAGGAAAAAAGCCTCATGCATTGCATTCAATGCCTTGGCCTCATCTTCTTTATGTATAACTACTGAAATATTCAATTCAGAAGAACCCTGGGCTATGGCAACTACATTGATACCATTTTTTCCCAAGGCCTGAAATAATCTACCTGAGATGCCCGGACGATACCGCATATTTTCTCCAATAATGGCTACGGTAGATAGGTCATTTTCAATTTTTATAGGATCTACCAATCCTCTTTCCAGTTCAAATTCAAACTCCTTTTCAGCGACTTTTTTCGCCAGTTTTGCAACTTCAGGTTGTATAGCAAAGCTGATAGAATGCTCAGAAGACCCCTGGGTTATTAAAATGATATTGATTCCATTATTTGCCAAGGCAGAGAAGAGTCTTCCTGCTATGCCGGGTACTCCAAACATTCCACTCCCTGCCAGTGTAAGAAGAGAAATCTCTCCAATTGAAGAAATCCCCTTCACTGCTCTTTCAGCTGGATCTGATTTTTCGGAAATAAAAGTTCCCTCGTGCTTTGGATTAAAAGTGTTTTTAATCACGAGTGGAATATTTCGTTTCATGGCCGGCATAAGGGTCGGCGGATAGATAACTTTTGCACCAAAGTGAGACATTTCCATCGCTTCAGCATAAGTCATGGCCGGCATGGAAAAAGCTCTTTTTACCTTTCGTGGATCTGCAGTCAATACTCCATCTACATCGGTCCAAATCTCAATCAATCTTGCGTCCAAGCCTGCAGCAAGTAGCGAAGCAGTATAATCCGAGCCACCTCTTCCTAGGGTTGTGGTCAAGCCACCTTTTGAAGAACCAATAAATCCTGTTACTACCTGGATTTCCTGATTTACAGCATAATAATTTTTGATGTTTTCATAGGAAGCATCCAAATCTACCTTTGCGTTACCGAATTGTTTATCAGTTTTAATGATTTTTCTGGCATCAAGAAAAGCTGCGGGTATACCTTTTTGTTGTAAAGCATGGGTAATGATAAAGCAGGAGTTTCTTTCTCCAAAACTCATGACATAATCCATGGTTCTGCCAGAGGCTTCTCTCACCAAAAACACCCCATGAAGCAGATTTTTTAATACATCATGGTTTTCTTGCAGAGTCGGAAGCATTCTTTCATAAACTTCAGTTTGAAGCAGCTCTTTTGCGGTATCAAAATGCCTTTGTGAAAATTGTTCAAAAAGAGATTTATAGGCCAAATCTCCTTTTTCTGCCAAAGTTCCCATTTCGATCAATGAATTGGTAACTCCTCCAAATGCAGAAAAAACAACCGTGAACTTATGTCCTTTTTGATAATAGTCCGTGAGGATATTTACTACTCCGTTTATTCTTTCGGCTGTGGAAACAGATGAACCGCCAAACTTTAAAACTCTCATATTTGAAATTATAATTACTCCCTCATTAGCAAAGGAGTGAATTGCTTTTGTACGTTAAACAATACAAATTTGATTCAAATGTAAAACACTTGAATTATTTCTATAATATGAGACTTGCTTTTCTGCTTTTTACGAAGGCACTGAACTAATAAAACCTGTATTTACGCAGTTTTTTGTGGCTTTAAGCTGGAAACAGGTTTTTTATTTTCTTTCCTCCACAAGATAAAATGTTGAGGGTCGTCGCACTCTAAAGCTTGTTTATAATTTGGACTGGCAAAATCTTTCAATTTGTAGATTCTTTCACGAAAGGCCTTATATCCTTTGCATCCTCTTGGAACATTTAGTTCTAAATCTTTAAAATAAAGTCGTATGGATACAGAGGATTGATTGTCAGAGTCAATTTCAACAATTGCTCTTATTTCCTCAATATTATCCCAAAGCATTTTAGGGCCTGCATTTTCTCCTTTTTTCAACCAAAGAAATTCATCAGTCATGAAGATTTCTTGTGACTTTCTTTCCCTGGCCTCGGGGCTTTGGAAAATTTTTTTGAATAGTTTCATAAATTGATATGGACAGTTAGGACAATGGGGTGGATTATCTTAGTTCAATTTGGCTGTTAAAGTAAAATGTAAATTTGATGTGGGTAGAAATATCAATAAAAATTACGAAATTTTTAAGCATTCGGATTCAAAGGTATTAAAAATATGCTTCGTCAAATGTTTTCAACAATCATTTGTGGAAAACCTGACAAAAAAAGTGAATAAATTTTGTGAAAAATATAGGCCTTGATTTTCAGGTGATTGTGGCTTGGTAATTTTTAATTAAAAATGAATGAATAGTGTAAAATATTGATATACAGTAGATTAAAAAATATGCCTTACACTAAGTCCTCTAAAGAAATACCACTTATTTTTTGGGAAACCGCCCTAAGCCGTTTATTTTTGTTGGGTCCGAAAAGAT
This sequence comes from Saprospiraceae bacterium, assembly GCA_041392845.1. Taxonomy (GTDB): domain Bacteria; phylum Bacteroidota; class Bacteroidia; order Chitinophagales; family Saprospiraceae; genus JAGQWW01. Next base: position 5,080 of record JAWKLG010000028.1, read on the forward strand.
ATATTAGAGGAAAACATACTATGAGAAGGCTCAAAGCCTCCACAAAAAAATAATCCCGGACTTAGAATTACGCTTATCAGGCTCAAAGGTGAATTAATCAAAGCTTCCACGCTTTGCCTTAATAAAACCGCCTTTTGAGTAAAGAATATTTTAGTATCAGTAAGTTAGATTTCTCCCCTGTCCATTTTAATAGGCAGGGGTTTTTTTGTGCTCGGCGGCTCGTGAGCTCGTTGGCTCGGTGGATCGCTAGCTCGATGGCTGGACGCTGGATTCTGGAATTAATGAATTAATCCCTGCTATCATATTGCCGCTCAAGAAAGTTCCTGATTGTCTGAAGGTTACGATATTAGGTGTTTGATCTTCGCTTTTCGTTTTTAAAGGCCACGTAAATCGTAAATCGTAAACCGTAAATTCCCCAAGCCCTAGCACCCAGCCCCTAGCCACTAGCACCCAGCACCTAGCACCCAGTCCCCAGCCCCTAGAACTTACTTGCACTCGTAAATATTCGGTTCCAGTTAATTCCATTTCGCATATTTCCTTCTTTGGTGGAGAACCAGATAAACAAAGGTTTTCCTACCACATGCGTATGAGGAACATAACCCCAAACCCTTGAATCCTGGGAATTGTGGCGGTTGTCTCCCATCATCCAGAAATAGTCTTGCTTGAAGGTGTAAGAAGTGGTCTCTTCTCCGTTGATGAAGTATTTGCCATTTTCTTCCTTGAAATCATTGTCTTCATATACGCTGATAACTCTACGGAACATGGCAATGTTTTCAGGCTTTAATTCTACGGTAACTCCTTTTTTAGGAATCCAAACTGGGCCGTAATTGTCGATATTTTGTCCGGAGAAATGATCCTGATCGTAAGGGAAGAGCCCTTGAGAATCATCCACCGGTTGTATGATTAGACTACTATCTAATGCTAGCAATTTTTTAACCAGCTCCTGATCTAGGGTCATTATATAATCGTCCTGATTTCCACCTCTTATGAATCGCTCATCAACTCCGGCACTTTTTAATTGCTCAAATTTTGGTTTGGCATTTTTTACCACATAATTTTCATTTGGAATGATGGTGATCTTCTCATCCATCGCCTTCAGATTGTCAATCTGCTCCTGGTTCAAAACCAACATCATATGGTTGGGGCCCATGCCATTAGGTCTATTCCCAAAGGCATAAATATCCTCATCGCTTATACCCCAATCACTAAATTTGGCAGTATTGGGCTGTTCAGGAAACAATACCAAATAGCTGAACTGAATGTTTTTAGGGTTTTCAACAGCTTCGCCGTTGATGTATAGCTGTCTATGTCTGACTTCAAGGGTATCGCCGGCAATGGCAACACACCTTTTTATATAATGGTCCATTTTGTCAATCGGGCGAACCACTAATTCCTTGTTGCCGGTTTTTATAGCGCGATAAGCTCCTTCAGATATCTGCATTCTCCTGTAATCATAGATGCTGAAAGTTCTTTCAGGAAATACATAAACACTGTCCCCTTCCGGATAATTAAATACTACCGGATCATTTCTGTCTATGGTTTCAATCGCTGGCAGTCTGGTGAAAGGTATGCTGGGCTCAGCAAAATAAGACTCACGGTTTAAAATTGGAATGCGGTTATGAAGTAAAGGAATCATAGCTACTGTTTTAGGAGTTCTGATTCCGTAATGAGCTTTACTAACAAAAAGGAAGTCACCTACCAAAAGTGAGCCCTCCATAGAAGAAGTCGGAATGGTATATGCCTCAATTAAAAACATACGAATAAAAGCAGCAGCAAATACCGCAAAGAAAATTGCCTCTGCCCATTCCCGCATGGGGCCTTTTTTGTAAGGATTATTGGCTTCCAGCTTTTTATAATTTCTGGTTTCACCTTTATCCATTGCCTCCTGCATCTCATCAGCATACTTTTTCTCTGCCACCAGGGTAGGCCCTAAATATTTGTCTTTTGGATCTTTCCAAATAAGGAAGAATTTCAAAGGAGCATAAATAACTGCCAATGCACTATCCCAAAAAGTATATTTCCCAAATGAACGTACCATGTCTACACACAGACCTGCGTAAATGAAAAAGTTTACGATGGGAAACAACATCCAGGCTGCATAAGCGGGTTTTCTACCTACCAATTTACTCCAAACAACAAAGTTGAGACCGGGTACCAGTCCTTTCCAACCTTCTTCTCCGGCTTTTTGAAATAATAAGTATAGTGAAGCACTTAAAAGGATGTAGGAAATGATGACAAACCAAAAGACCAACATATCTGTAAAAGTTAGCTTATTAATATAGTGTAATATGGAAGTTGGACTTCCTTCTTTAAAAACGGCAAAGATAAATTAATTTGTGAGGGAGCGAACTGGTAAGTTCGTCTAAAAGGGATGGATGGGCATTAAATTAAGACCAATGATTTACACTATTCTACTACTTCTCCTTCTATCCTTAAAACTTCAGCTTTTCGAATGCCGGCATAATAAACCTTAATCTTCTTTTCAAAATAGCCAAGGTTCTTAGAATTGTATTCAATTAGAATGGTACTGGTAGAATCTGCCGGAATTGGTTCCATACTCCAGTTGGGGGCTGTACACCCACAGGTGGTTCTGACATTATCAATCACCATGTCATAACCCGATATATTTTTAAAAGTAAAATAGACAGTATCAGGATGGTACTGCTTGAGAACACCAAAATCATGTTCGGTAGGAGTGAGCCAGGTAACACTTTGTGCCTGAAGATTATGCATTCCGCACAAAATGAAAAATAGAATTACCGGGCTCACCTTTTTTAAAATCATTTTCATCCTACAAGAAATCATTTTTTTTCAGAACGTCCAATGCAGCCTCACCTTTTTCTTTGGGGACATACAAAACGGCTTCTCCCAAAGGCTGGATAACAGAATCAGGTTTGGAAGCAATATGGCTTTCAATATTGTTCTGTTTTAAAATGTCTTCTGCCAGCTTCACCTGCAACAGCTCTTTATGGACAAAAATCTTAACCCAGTTCTCTAACATATTATTTTGAATTAATTGGTTTTAAAATAAGTGTTTCCTGCAATTTAAGTTATTTCTATTAAAAAGCCAGATGAGGAAATTTAGGATAAGATGGCTCTTAGGTCATTGCCTGCTTTTTATTTAAAACGCATTTTATCATGGTTGTTCAAAAAAGAACACAAGGTAAATTTTGTGCAATTCTAATGTCAAATCCTGAAACCTTAATAATACTTTAACCGGTTGCAGATACTAATAAGACCGAACAAAACCTTCTCTAAATGTTATTATATAGTAGTCGTAAAAGTATCATTATCAAGCTTTTCGACTAAGATTAACTGAACTTAACCACGACGACCATGAAACCAATTTATTTAAAAGGAAGTCTCTTTTTTGCCTTCTTTCTTTTGATTTCATCTCTCACATTTGGACAATATTTTGGAAAAAATAAACCCAAATATGAGAATTTTGATTTCAAAGTAGCTGAGACTCCTCACTTCGATATTTATTACTATTTCAAAAATGATTCCTTACTGAATACACTTTCAGAAGATGCTGAAAAATGGTACAGCTTGCACCAAGAGGTTTTCCATGATTCAGTTTTGAACAACAATCCAATCCTTTTTTATAACAATCATGCTGATTTTCAGCAAACCAATGCTATTGGTGGTTCCATCAGTGGCGGAACGGGTGGTGTGACCGAGGCCTTTAAAAACAGGGTCATCATGCCGCTGGCTTATTCCAACCAACAAACGGATCATGTATTAGGCCACGAGATGGTTCATGCTTTTCAATACAGCCTTATACTAAATGGTAGCGATTCCACCAACCTGGAAAGCCTTGGCAATTTGCCCTTATGGATGGTAGAAGGACTTGCAGAGTATATGTCAGTCGGTAGGGTAGATCCACATACTGCCATGTGGCTGAGAGATGCAGTTTTGAATGACGATGTGCCTGAGATAAAGGACCTCAACAATCCTAAATATTTCCCTTATCGTTGGGGACAGGCATTTTGGTCTTTCATCACCGGCATGAAGGGCGACGACATTATCAAACCTTTGTTTTTGTCAACGGCCAAATATGGTTTGAAAGAAGCCGTGCAAAAAGAAGTAGGTGTGAAACTGGAAGACCTATCCAAACTTTGGGTTGATTTGATAAAAAGACAATACGGCGATGGAGTGGATAGTACCTACACAAAATTGTCTTATGGAAAAGAGCTTCTTTCTGCTAAAAATTCTGGTACCATTAATATAGTGCCCTCCATAAGTCCCAATGGAAAATATGTCATCTATTTTTCTGAAAAAGACGTCTTTACGCTTGACCTGTGGCTAGCTGATGCAAAAACAGGGAAGGTAATCAGAAAATTGACCAGCACCCTCAGAGATGGTCACCTGGATGATATCAGTTTTATAGAGTCTTCCGGAACCTGGTCTCCTGACGGTCGCCAATATGCTTTCGTTGGCGTGAAAAAAGGTAGAAATGTCCTAGTAGTGAAGGATGTAGAAACCGGTAAAACGTTAGATGAAATCTCGTCTCGAAGATTACCATCCTTTAGCAATCCGGTCTGGTCTCCGGATGGAAGAACATTCATTGTAAGTGGTCAGAAAAATGGTCAGGTGGATTTATTCAAGCTTTACCTTCGTTCCACCAAAGTTGAACAAATAACTGATGATGTGTATGCTGAAATGCATCCATCTTTTTCTCCAGATGGCTCAAGCATTGCCTTTTCTACAGATAAGCTGAGTATTGACAGAGGTAAAACAGATGGAAAATGGGTCTTCAATCTGGCTTTAATGAATTTGGAAACGGGTACAGTAGATCAATTAGATGTCTTCCCCGGCGCAGATAATTTTAATCCTGTTTTTGGATCAGATAATGAATTATACTTTATCTTAGATAGAGATGGCGTTCGGAATCTTTATAAAATGGATCTCAATACCGAGGAGGTATTTCAAATGTCCAACATTGCTACGGGAATAAGCGGAATTACTCCTTATGCTCCCGCTTTGACGGTAGATCCAAAAACCGGCAAGATTTTATACACCCGTTTTTTCAATAGGGAATATCAGATTTACGCTGCAGATGCAGAGGACTTCAATCCTGTTAAAGTAGATTCAAAGGCGGTGAATATGGCTAAAGCTTCATTGCCTCGAGTGAACCCCAAAGCTCCTGATTTTGTAAATCAGAACCTTCAAAATCCGGAGTCAAGGGTAAGCATTACAGAAGACAGCATCAGCAGGAGGAAATACGATCCAAAATTTAAGTTGGACTTTGTAACCGGTGGTGGAGGCGTAGGTGTTGGAAACAATGCCATTGGTCAAAATACCTTGCTAGCCGGAGGAGTTACCATGTTGTTCAGTGATATTTTAGGAGACCATCAATTGATTACCTCTCTGGCAGTGAATGGGGAAATTTTTGATGCAGGAGGACAGTTGGCTTACATCAACCGAAAAAACAGAATTTCATGGGGTGGAGCTTTTTCACACATACCATACCCTTCTGTTTCCTTTCCACAATATTTTCAATCAGCAGTTGAGATAGGAGAGGGTACAATACCTGCGATAAGAGAGTCCTATTACATTCAAAGGATTTTTGAAGATCGTTTTGATGTATTTGCTCAATATCCTTTTTCCGTTACTCAGCGAGTTGAAGCAGGGGTTTCTTACGCCAGATATTATAGTCGGATTGATTCGGTGAATAGATATTACACGACAGATCCTACGTATACTTTTATAGGCAACTTTATTGGGGAAGATCGTGAAAAGGTAGATGGTGGTGATGGATTTAATTTGTACAACATCAATGCTGCCTATGTAGGTGACAATTCTTTTAGTGGTGTTGCTTCTCCATTAAAAGGGTATCGATACAGGATTGGTGCAGAGTTCACTACTGGTGAATATGAATTTTATTCTCCAACAGTTGACTTGAGGTATTATCAGTATTTAAAACCCATTTCAATAGCAGTTCGTGCCACCCATTTGGGTAGATATGGACAGGATGCCAATAGGATATTTCCGATATTTCTGGGTTATCCTTGGTTTGTACGTGGGTACCAGCAGAGTTTTGTAAATGACTTTGGTGCGGCCAATGATTTGAGCTTGGCCAATCTTACCGGTAGTAAAATTGGTTTGTTTGGAGCGGAGATTAGGTTGCCACTTTCCGGACCTGAAAGACTGTCTTTGATAAAAAGTAATTTCTTTTTGACTGAGTTGGCTTTATTCCTGGATGGTGGTATGGCCTGGTCTGACTTCAGACAGTTTGATGGACCTGTTACTGATATTTTCTTTGAAAATGGTGAAGCAGTTGAAAAGGAGGTTTATCCTGAATTGAGACCAGTATTTAGTACCGGTGTTTCCTTGAGGGTAAATCTATTTGGAGCTGCTATTTTGGAACCATATCTCGCAAGACCATTACAAAAAGAAACCAAATGGGTATTTGGTTTGAACATAGTTCCAGGCTGGTAAAAATTTATCATGAAAGAAGGGCTCGGACGGCCAGTTCGTAGCCCTTCATTCCTAATCCAACGATAACTCCTTTACATTTTGCTGAAAAATAGGAATGATGCCTATAGGCTTCTCGGGCATGGATGTTTGAAATGTGGACCTCTATTACCGGGATGGAGAGAAAGGCGATAGCATCTGCAATGGCTACTGATGTATGGGTGAATCCTGCACCGTTAATAATAATACCGTCATAATTACCTTCCGCTTTTTGCAGCTCATCAATAATAGCTCCTTCTGAATTACTTTGGAAAGTTGAAAGGCTGATTTCAGGAAATTCTTTTCTAAGGGTAATGAAATATTCTTCAAAAGAAAGATTCCCATAAATCTCCGGTTCGCGTTTTCCGAGCAGATTTAAGTTAGGGCCATTGATGATGTGGATTTTCATATTGAATTATTTTTTCATGTCAAATGTAGCAGTTTTCGACGGGGAATGTTGTCAAATTTCTGTGACAAGCGGTTTCTGCAATTTTGAATTTTGAAATTTTAGGTAATATTTTTTAGAGCCCAATTTAATTTCGAATGTATTTAATCCAATACATCAAAATCAATGTGATGTTTAAAATTTTATTCCTGAAAGCTAAGCTAACCGCCTTTCGAGTAAAGAAAGTAAATCCTGATAAACGGAATTATATTTTCCAGGTTTTTTAAAAGGCTTGATAACAGTTTTTTTGCAAAATATTTTTTTGTTCCTTTCAGTGAATGAGCGGAAGCTATCAAACCATTAATATGTGGATTTATGTGATTTAAATAATAGGATTGATAAACAGTCTGTTAGCTTGTTTTGTGAATCAAAATAATTCAGATTTTCATGTAAAGGATGGTATTTTAAATTTAAAATTTGTGACATAGTAAAAGGTGTGAAACGGTGATGAACTTTTGGTTTTTGGTGATGAAAATCATTTAACTCTAAAATTAGTCCTATTTGGTTGTATGATTAAATTTTACAATTTATATAAAATTAAAATATAAATTAACCTTACTTTTAAAAAATTGATTATCAATTATTTAGGCTGTAAATTGACCTTTTCTACAAAAAAGATTTTAATTATTTTAGTTTTTTTAAATGTAAAAGGAAAGTTAAATTGATATGACCTTAGCATAATTGGGGATTCTTAATATTATCAAAAAAAAAATACATCTTATTTGGATTTAGTTATTTTTTGTTCAGGATTTTTTTCCCACTTTTGCAGTCCTCTTCGATGAACGACAAAACAGAATTGCTTCCGCAATTTTTTACATCGTTCTGAAGGCTTAGGCGAATGTTACAAACATTGATTTGCCTTCATCTAACCAACTTACTGATACAAAAATCAAGAGCAATCATAAGATTGTCAATCTGGGAATTTAGAATGAACCGGGGAAGGGTGAAAAGGTCCTTTTGTTGGTGGTCAATTTTTGTGCCTGTATCACAACAAAATGGTTGGAAAACCACAAGCCGGAATTAAAAAATCAATCTGGGAAATGACGTTAGATCACACAAGCGTATGGGGAAACTGTCTCCAAACAATTCGGCGAAATGTCAACTCACAAAGTTTCAAAACTTGGTTTGAGCCTATCAGGCCTGTCAGATTGGAGAACAATGCACTCACTATCCAGGTACCAAACAAATTCTTCTATGAGTGGTTGGAAGAACATTATGTATCTTTACTCAAAATGACCATCCGCAAGGAATTGGGAGACAGAGGTCGTTTGGAATACCAGATCTTGATGAGTAACTCTAAAGACAAAGGCAAATTGAACAAACCCGGTAACGGAGATGAGAAAGATGACGCTACTCCGGGAGTATTCGATACGGGAAATATTAAGAATCCTTTTGTAATACCCGGTATCAAAAAATTGCGCATCGAGTCGCAATTGAATCCTAACTACACATTCGACAATTTTATTGAAGGTGATTGTAACCGTCTTGCACGTTCTGCCGGTATGGCAGTAGCCAACAAACCAGGAGGTACGGCCTTCAATCCACTAGTTATTTTTGGCTCCGTTGGATTGGGTAAAACGCATCTGGCACATGCTATCGGAAACGAAGTAATGCGTACCATGCCCAACAAAACAGTACTTTACGTATCGACCGAAAAATTTACCAACCAGATCATCCAGTCTATTAAAAACAATGCCGTAGGAGATTTTGTAAACTTCTATCAGTTGGTGGATGTATTGATTGTTGACGATATTCAGTTTTTGGAAAACAAATCCAAAACTCAGGAAATATTCTTTCACATTTTCAATCAATTGCATCAGGGTGGTAAGCAATTGGTGTTGACCTCTGACCGTCCACCCAAGGATCTTTCAGGAATGGAAGAAAGATTGATTTCCAGATTCAAATGGGGACTTTCTGCTGACCTTTCTGCGCCGGATTTTGAAACACGTATGGCTATCCTTGAGTCAAAAATGAGCCAGGAAGGAGTAGATCTTCCACCCAATGTGTTGGAATTCATTTGCTACAATATTAAAAACAACATCCGCGAATTGGAAGGTGTTTTGATTAGTTTGATAGCTCAATCTTCACTAAACAGAAGAGAGATTGATTTGACTTTGACCAAAGACGTAATCAAGAATTTCGTTTCCAATATCAATAAAGAAATTACGGTAGACTTTATCCAGAAACTGGTTGCTGACCACTTCAAAGTACCAGTAGACAAACTTGCCGGCAAAACCAGAAAACGTTCCATCGTTATTGCCCGTCAATTGTCCATGTATCTGGCTAAAAACCTTACCAATCAGTCCTTGAAAGCAATTGGAGATAATTTTGGAGGCAGAGACCACAGTACCGTAATCTATTCCTGCAAAACCGTTCAGGATTTGCTGGATACTGATACCTTGTTTAAAGACAATGTAACTGAATTGGAGAAAAAGATTAAGATGAGCCTGAGCAGCCCGGAAATCTAGGCCCAGGCAGAATCAAACATTTCTAGTAAAGAAAAAGCAGTACTTAGCGCCGAATTGGATCCCTCGACCCGTTCGGCGCTTTTTGATCTGGGTGCTGGGTGCTGGGTACTGGGTACTAGGTGCTGGGTACTAGGTGCTGGGTGCTAGGTGCTGGGTACTAGGTTCTGGGTGCTGGTATTTGATTGATTATGGTAAAAAAAGGATGGCTTTTGACTAGCCATCCTCTTTTTTATATAAACGAACTCAATTGAGAATCCGATCAATTTTCATTGATTTTCACGATTTTAGACGTACCCAATCTTTGATTCTCTTTAAAAATCGAAAGGAAGAAAATTCCTTCCGGTAAATCAGAAATGTTGATTTCTGTTCTTGTATTTACATGCTCAACTTCCTGGCTTTTTACCAATTTCCCAGACAAATCATAAATCTGGAAGTTATCGAAATCCAAATTTTTACCGGAAACGATCAATCTGTTTTTGACCGGGTTTGGATGTACATAAAATTCATTTTCTTTGGTTCTATCTGAAGTGGATGAGATAATGTCTACCAAAATATCGTCCTGATAGGTACATCCCATTGATGAAACAACTTTCACTGAATACACTCCTGATCTTGTTACATCAATGGAAGGGGAATTCGAACCATTTGACCATTCAATAGAAGTTACTCCATCAGGAATTGACGGAGCTAAAGTGATAGATTGGTTATTTGTTACTATGGTATCCTTTCCTAAATCCAAATCGTAATCCAACCATCCCTGATTGTTATATTCCAAAATGGAATCGATTTGTTTAACCAATAAATCATTGATATCAGGACAAGGTAATTCAACGTCCGGGTGTACTTGTAGTGAAACTCTAAAAGTATAGGAACTGTCTTTTTTCAAATTGATAGGCTCTAAAAATCCTGTTCCCTTTCCATCTAAATTTCCATAATCTTCAGAGCAAAGTGACCATTCATTGGGATTAGCAGGATTTCCCGGTGCAACTAATTTTACTGTGTCGGTGGAGCCTGGATTGTAGCCGATTCCTCCCTGAGTTATTGGTTGATTATCATACCACAGGTTATTGAAATAATTGTGCATGTAAATTGCATTTTCAGGATAATTGCTATAAAATTCGTTGTCATCAAAAATTAAAAATCGTTCCATTGTTCTATCTAAAAATGAAATGCTTTGAGATGGAATTTTACCTTCAATTCTGTCAATTCCACTTGAATTACAATTATTCCCTTCGTTATCACTTTCTGTAATATTATAAGCGAAAATGCTATTCCTATCTGGAATACAACCAATATAATCATCTTCGGGGCATCCAAGATCAGGATCTGTAAAAAATGCCGCTCCAAAATCTTCAAAGTTCCCTCCTGAACGATTAACTATTTCATAATCTACAAATAAAGTGTTAGAAGAAGCATTGGAAGGATGGCAATTATATGCATACATTGAAATAAATACATCTACTAATAAAGGTTCATCATATGCAAAACTCGTAGTTCTGTCGGTATCATCATTTACAGCCCACCAAACCATTTGATCTCCTTTAATTTTAGGGTAATCACCATCTTCCGTGTTGTAAATACCATCATTATTAAAATCAACAAATGGAGCTGCAGATTTATTGATGGAAATAGTTTTTCCGTCTTCGTTGATATAACTGTTGCCTAAGGCTGGCCATTCTATTATATCTTTTGGCCATGTAAAGTCCTTTTTCCCGTCCTCAAGATCTTTTTTGATAAATTGAATCTCACGTTTTGTAATGGACCAAATTCTTTCCATGTCCCCTTCTTCCATATCAATGAGGCCAAATTTAAAATCTGGTAATCGGTAATTTTGTACACTATAAAAAAGATTTCCAGCTTCATCTTTGGCTTTAAGTTGTATCCCGCTACTTGCATGCATGGTCATTTCAGTCCATTTAGGATAGTAAAATCTCCCTGAAGAAAAATCGCCCTGAAAAAGGTTTGTTTCGCCACCTACTCTTGTGCCAATATTATTGACATAAAGTGCTTTTTCGTCAATATTATTTATTAAAAACCTAGTGGTTTCAACCTCTCCATCTTCAGATATTGAACACAAATAATTTTTTGTTAGCGTAACAAGTAATACGATGTAGTTTTGATTTGTACCTTTTTTTATCTGAACACCATGAGATTGAACAGGCTGGGAATATCGCCAAATTTCATCGTTGAGTGAACCTAACTTTGCAATGAAACCTTGTTTGTTATTTGTAACCCCAGTTAGGATAATTTGATCATTATCATTTATCACAAAATCAAAAATAGCTGAGTCAGCATAACTTTGAAATTCATTTGAATTTCCGTCCTGATCTATGATTTCTAAAAAACTATTTTCATCCTTTTGGCCACCTAATAAAAATCCTGATTTGTATTCTTTTATATCATAATATTGAACATTGCCTTGACCTTTTGACCATAAAAGGTTTCCTTCAAGATCGAATTGATGAATTTTTCCCTGATGATCACAAGTAATAACCTTGCCTCCACGTTCAATTGCCTGAGTTTGAACACCAACATTGTTCGGCTTTTGTGATATTATATTTACTTCTCCATTCGAAATACCTAATTCATAAATAAATCTGTTCCCAAAAACTAGATATTTTCCTTGGTCTACCTCCAAAGTCGCAGGACCAATATTGTAAATGCTACCTAGAGAATCTTGTAAATAAATTGTATAAAAGGGGTCATTGGAGGAAAGATCTTTAGTGTATTGACTTATATATATGCCAGATGTATCTTGTCTAACTCTGGTTATTGTCAATAAATAGTCCTGCTTTTCTTCTGCATGTGTAATAACTGTGGACAATGAACCTCTTAAAGTACTGCTGCTATTTTTTCCTCCAAAAAGGTCCAATCTAGAAACTCCAAATCCTTGTACAATTGTATACCCTTCCGAATCTTGCAAAACCTGACCATACTTAGTTCTTTGACCAGCAGATAGGTAACTGAAATTTGAAAAAAAGGTAGGATTTTGAGCAATTAAAACCGAAAAAGAAAATGAAATGAAAAATAATGTAGATAATAGTCTCATAAATAAAGGTTTAGTTTTTTCAGCAAAGATAATTCCCCTTGCCACCTTTTTAAATGACGGGGATTAATTAACAATTCTGCTGAATCCGATTTCCAGTTTCCAGCATCTAGCATCCAGCTACCAATCCTCCTACCTACTCTTAGGTACTCCCTCCCTAATCCTCGCCAAAAGCATTTTCCTTAGGCTTAGGTAATTTTTGTGGTTTCGGTTTTTTTTAAGTAAAATCCTTTGTCGTTTACCTTTTTCTACCGCTATGTTTGGGCTTCTTTAAAATTAGTCTAAATAAAATCGATACCCGAAATGAGAATAATTTTGCCTGTTTTATTATTGTGTTTTTTTCACAATCAGGCCTTACAGGCACAAGAAGATTCCACAAAGTTTGGAATCCTGGAGAAGTTGAGATTCAATGCTTATGGAGTTGTAAACTATTATGCCTACGACTGGGAGACGCTTCCTAATAGAAAAAATGCCATCGATCCGGAGCGGATGAATATGTACCTCTATTATGATTTTTCTGATTTGATAGAATTCAAATCCGAGATTGAATTCGAACATGGTGGAACAGGAGTGACTATGGGTTTTGACCCCCTGGAGGAGTTTGGTGAATTTGAACAAGAAGTGGAAAAGGGAGGTGAAGTAGTCCTGGAACAAATCAATCTCTTATTCAAGTTCCACGAGGCTTTCAAAGTTCGGGTTGGTAAGATGCGTTTTTACATGGGCAATGCATCCAAGCAAGACGAACCCAAGGAATATTTTACAGCCTATCGTTCTGAATTGGAAAATACCATCCTCCCTCTGGGTTGGTACGAAACCGGAATTGAAGTAAGTGGAGATTTGAAGTTAAATCCGGCCAAAAGATATCCTTATCTTTCTTACAAAGCCTATCTGGTAAGCGGTTTGGACAATACCGGATTCAGTTCCTACAATTGGATTCGCAATGGCTATCAAACTCGTTTCCTTACCATCAATGCTGACAACCTCGCCTATGCCCTGCGTCTGGATTATGTATTTGCAGATGAAAGTGAAATAGGATTTAATATCTATTCCGGCAATCCTACCGGTAATCGCCCCAAGGCAGATTTTACGGCAGACTCCTGGGTAACTTATGGAGATGTACATTTTACCATCGACAAACATCCTTTTAGAGCAAGGGCATATGGAATGGCAGGACATGTGCAAAATTCTGAAGCCTTGAGTGCAGCCAATAGAAATTTGTCCAACAATCTGGATGTAAAAAGAACGCCCGTCGGACAAATGGCAGCAGGAGTTTATGGAGAAATTGCCTACGATATTTTGCCTATGTTTACCAAGGCCTCCAAGAATCAGCTGTATCCTTTTGTAAGAGCAGAGTGGTATGACTCCATGTATCAAACCCAAGGAGATGTCTCCAAAAATCCACGTTACGAAAGAACGGTCTACACCGTAGGATTGAATTATTTCCCTCATCCCAATATTGTTTTCAAAAGCCATTTTGCCTGGAGGCATTTAGGTTCCGGCGAACAAGAGAACACCTTCGCGCTGGGATTTGGATTTAATATTTAAAGAGCTTTATCTAATAAAAATTGAAAATCGAATAAACGAGTGAATTATGTTGAAAAGAGTAATTTTTATGTTTTTGGTGGTAGCAAGTTTGGCTGCCTGTGAAAAGGAAGATCCGATTACACCCGATACCAAAGATTTTACCGCAGTATTGAATAATGTCGGAAACGATGTCATTGTGGCAACCTATAATGACCTTGCCCAAAAAGGTGCAGCACTTCAATCTGCCACGCAGGCATTGGAAGCTGACCCTACCCCTGGCAATTTAGCAGGAGCAAGAGTAGCCTGGGTGGCTGCCAGGTCTCCCTGGGAACAATCTGAAGGGTTTTTATTCGGTCCCGTCGATCAGGAAGGCTTGGATCCAAGCATGGATTCCTGGCCGGTAAATGTGATTGACCTGAATAATGTATTGGCCAGCAATAATGATTTGACAGTCGCATTTTTAGAGCAGCAGGAAGGAACCTTGAAAGGATTCCACACCATCGAGTTTTTGCTTTGGGGCGAAAATGGTGATAAAGAAGTTGCAGATTTTACGCCTAGAGAATTTGAATACCTGGCAGCTGCTTCTGGAGCATTGGCCAATGACACCAAAACCCTTTATGAACTTTGGGCTCCCTCTCAAGGCAATTTTATTTCCAACATCACGGAAGCCGGGAATGGTAGCATCGTTTACATCAGCCAAAAAGCTGCAGTGGAGGAAATTACCAATTCCCTGATTGTAATTGCGGATGAAGTTGCTAATGGTAAAATCAACGATCCTTTGAGTCAGGAAGATTTGACCTTGGAAGAGTCAAGATTTAGTGCCAACTCTAAAGCAGACTTTGCAGACAATATGCGCAGCATCCAAAACATCTATTTAGGCAACTTTAATAATAGTGGAAATTCAATAGGGCTTAGCAGTGTGATAGCAGAAGAAAATCCAAGTTTGGATGCAAAGGTTAAATCTGAGATAACTGCTGCCATCGATGCCATTGAGTCTATTCCCGGTACTTTTTCTGATGCTATTTTTAATAATAAAAATGCTGTGATTGCTGCTCAACAAGCTGTAAGAAATCTTCAGGAAACCCTTGAGAGTGAGGTACTTCCACTGGTTTCTGATTTATAATTTTTTTTAAAAAGAGATATGAGATACCTGTCGTACAAAAAAGCATTTTGGTTATACTTTATTATATGGTTTCTGGGCGCTGGTTGTCAAAAGGATGGTGTTCAGCCCATGGAATTGGAAGGCGTTCTGACCGGAGGTTCGACTACTATTCATAGTACGGGCCCCGATGCTT
Organism: Saprospiraceae bacterium; assembly: GCA_041392845.1. GTDB lineage: Bacteria > Bacteroidota > Bacteroidia > Chitinophagales > Saprospiraceae > JAGQWW01. The sequence goes on from JAWKLG010000028.1 coordinate 20,314, forward strand.
TTACTTTTCCATTGGCAAATTTGAATGCTACAGGTTTGCAAAAACATTTACAAGCCGATGGTGCTTTTGCACAACAATTTGTGACTGCACCTGCTACTCAGTTTGGCGGACTAGGGCCCCTTTTTAACCAAAACTCTTGTGAAAGCTGCCATATTCGAAATGGAAGGGGACAGGTTCCTCGATTTGAAGGAGATACAAAGTCTGGTTTATTGTTACGATTGAGTGTTCCGGGCACGGGACCTCATGGTGAAATTCTTCCCGCTCCCGGCTTTGGAGGCCAGTTGCAAACCAAAGCGATTTTTGGTACAGAGCCGGAAGGGAAGTTGTCCTGGACCGAGCAAATGGAGATTGTAACTTTTGTTGATGGAACTTCTAAAGAAATCTCAAAACGAATTTATAGCGTGGAAGAGCCTTATACTGCTTTACCAGGCGGATTGATGATTTCTCCCAGAAATGCTCCCCCTGTTTATGGCTTAGGACTACTGGAAGCTATCAAGGAGGAAGATATTTTAAAAAATGCAGATGAGCAGGATCTAAATGGTGATGGAATCAGCGGAAAGCCTAACTGGGTATGGGAAGTTTTGGAAGAGAAAAAGTCCCTGGGAAGATTTGGTTGGAAGGCAGGCAATCCTACCGCAGCTCAACAATCAGCAGATGCAGCACACAACGATATGGGGCTCACCAGTTTTTATTTTAAAAATGAAAGTTGTGAAGGCCAAAGCAATTGTCAGGGTGGTTTGTCCCCTGAAGATGATGTAGATGGTGAAACCATCGATTTGTTTACTTTTTATTTCCAGGCATTAGCCGTTCCGGCAGCCAGGGGCTTGGATTTACCTGATGTAAAAAGAGGAAAGGAGCTTTTTGAAAAAGCGAATTGTACAGCCTGTCATACACCATCTTTTAAAACAGGAAATCACCCGATGTCAGAATTATCGAACCAGACTATTTTTCCCTACACAGACATGCTTTTACATGATATGGGCGAGGGTTTGGCTGACAATCGTCCTGAATTTGACGCCAATGGCCGGGAATGGAGGACTGCTCCTCTTTGGGGAATCGGATTGAATCAAATAGTCAATCCCAATACTACCTTTTTACATGATGGCCGTGCTGCGGATTTGGAAGAGGCGATTTTGTGGCATGGAGGAGAGGCCGAGAAAAGTAGGGATGTTTTTAAAAAGTTTTCCAAAGAGGAAAGAGATGCTTTGATTGAATTTGTTAAATCATTATAGCCGGTTTTTTTAAGCTTTACTGAGTTTTTAAAATTATCGATAAGAAGGAATTTATTTCCTTAAAAAGAGAATGCCTTCAATCCAGGGGGCATTCTCTTTTTTTATATAGTATTTTTGAAAAAATATTTAATAATTAACAATTCAGATACAACCTTTCTAAAATCGCTTAAATCCTTCTTTTCAAAATTTTTTTCCTTTTTCCTGATACCTTTTTCAATTTTTTGGTACTAAGGGTTATACAGTGGTTGGAGAGCCACTTTTTAAAGCTGAAATTTTTTTTTTTCACTTAAATTCATAAAGCTATGAAAGTATCAACCCTTTTTGTGCTCTTAGGCACAGTATCACTTTTTTTGACTTTAAAGTCATGTTATCCGGAAAAGCTTCAGGAACCGGAAAAAGTTACCATTTCTACTCAGGTACAAAATCGCGATGTAAGTGATCCGGCCACCATGGCCAAACTTGCAGAAATAGATTTTAACAAAATCCAGATGGAAAATGGAATGCTAAAATTTGATTCTCGGGCAACCATGTTGGAAACCATTTCTAAACTTAGGGAGGCAAATCATTTGTGGCGACAGTTTTACAATCAAACCATGGAAGGCTTGGATGAAGAAACTGCCAATCAAATGGCCATTAATGAAAGCTATCCATACGATTGGTTTCAACAACAAACCGGTTATTATTCCCTCTGGAAAAGTCTGGAGGAGCAAAGAAATGAATGGCTGGCGCAAAGTGGCGAGGAATTGGATTTCTCAAATTATCCTAACCATCACATCAAGGACAATCCGGTAAAATCTATTGTTAGTGTAGACGGAGAGGTTATGGTGGGCAACTCCATTTTTAAAGAATATCCATATGGTTTAAATGTGGAAATTCCGGGATCAGATTTTAATCTGTTGTACCAATTGAGAGAAATTGCAGAGTTGCCCGATGTTTTTGCATTCGCTACTCAAAATCAATTGCCTTTATTGGGAGATTGGGATAATTTAGGTGCTCTAATGGTGGAGGATATTTGCATAAGACATCAGGAAATGACTTGCAGGTGGTCTCCATCTGATAATAAATTGAGGCTACGTGCAGAAATAGGCGTTTGGAACAGTGCTTTTTTTGCCGTAAGAAAGGTTTGGGCTGAAAACGATACTTACCGAAAAAGACTTGGAATTTGGTGGACGCATAGAACCAACCAATTTGCAGGGCTAACAGGTAACATCTGGAAAACAGATAGAGGCAATTTAAAATATGAAAATTGTGAACAGCCATATTCTCTTTCGTGGTCAAACAATTGTAATAACTGTGCAAGGTTGGAAGCTGAATATCACGAAGATCTTTCTTTGTCTGACCTGTATGTAAGTAATAAACTTCAGTTGGTCATGATTGGGACGCATAAAGCCTTTGGGCTCGATAAAAATACTTGCCTTCCGGAAGGCAATTGTTCTCCTTCAGATTGTAATTAATCACATAAGCCGGTCGGTATTCGGCCGGCTTTTTAAAACCCTTTGTTATGAAAATCAACTACTCATTTGTCCTTTTCGTTTTTTTAGGTTTTGCCTTAAACGGTCAAAACTCCTTTCTTACCCCTCAATCTTACCGTGCGGGGCTTTATTTTGGAACCGAAAGCTATTTTCAGGAAACAGCTTCATCCCTGCCTGATATGGTAAAGTTGAAGCCTGATTTCCTGTTCCCGATCAATCAGGACAACAAAGCTTTCGGAGGATTTTTTGAATTGGAGACTAAGAAAAATTGGGTGCTTAGAGCGAATTTAGGTTACACTGAATTGAATGATTATGTATGGGTGAATCGCAATGAAGATTTTTTAGGTAATTTTTATGCAGGTGGAAAGACCGCTTCTGATTTGAATGCTGGTTTACAGTTTGGTTATAACTTTAAATGGAAGAATTTTGAAATTATGCCTTATGTAGGGCTAAGTGGAAATTTTGGTTTTGGAAATGCGACTACATATAACAGTGCATTTAGTACCAACGGCGTTTTGGTTGAAAATCTTACTACCATAGAAAAAAGCAATTTTGTGACAATAGATATAGGGCTAAGGATTAGATATTGGATTAAAAACTTCGGTATTGAATTTTCAAGTGGATACAGTCATGGATTTGGCGGCTTAAGTAATTCTGGTGGAACCTTTAATATAGACGGACAATCCGGTACTTTTTCAGGAAGCAGGTCGGGTTCAAAATTTCATATGAATCTAGGTGTATTGTATCGATTTGGCGGTAAAAAGGAGTAACAAAACCGAAGTTAATAAAGAAGGAAAAATTATTTATCAAATAATTTTTCCTTCTAATTTGTTGAATGCTAAATCATTATAAAATAATTGTAAAAAGAAGTGAAAAATAGTTTGACTTTTTAAGGAATGCATCTTAATTTTGCCCCGCTTTTTAAGGCACTTCGAAAGTAGAAGTGGTGAAAAAATGTAGTTCTGTTTTTACGATTCCGAATTTATTTCGGAACTAAACCGACTACTTCACAGGTATTGAAATTGAAATAATTGCGGCTTGGGTTATCCGTTTTCGCGGAACTTCTTACAGCCAATCTTAATACTGGAGTTAAATGTAACTTCAAAAAAGACACTCGGTGAGGTGGGTGAGTGGCTTAAACCACCGGTTTGCTAAACCGACGTACTGTAACAGGTACCGCGGGTTCGAATCCCGCCCTCACCGCAATTTTGAAATTTATTGGCAAGCTTCTTGAAATATGGGAGTAGCCAAATGAAAATAAATGACCTTTTAGGTCAATCGGGGCGTAGCGCAGCCCGGTAGCGCACCTGCTTTGGGAGCAGGGGGTCCCAGGTTCAAATCCTGGTGCCCCGACAAAAGAAAGCGAGTCATGTGAATGGCTCGCTTTTCTTGTTTATTCACATGCCCTTATCTCCTCCCAAATCAAACCGATACAAAATTCCAATACCGAAATTCTTTTTGGTGCCTGTACGACTTCCGGTGAATTCTCCGGGGGTTCTTTCCATGTTGTAGTCTATATGAATCTTGACTATGTTTTCAAAGGAATGGGCATAGTTTCCGGCTAATTCTATTCCCAGATTTTGGAGGAACCAGTACCTGAGTCGAAGCCCTCCTTCAAGGGTATAATAATGCTGCTTTTCAAAATAATACCTGTAGATAATTGAAGAAAAGCTGGTTCCGGTTAAGCCGGCTGAAAAGTCCTTTTTATTTAGCTTGAAATTTCCTCCTCCTCCAATTGATGGAACGATTTCATATTTTTTAAATCGTAGTGCATAACCAATGTGTAACCCTATGTTGAGATAAGGAGCAATCGGTGTGCATAAATAAGTAGTGCTACCAATACTTTCAACTGCTAAAGATTGATTCATTTTAGAATACCCTAAACTGGCCCTAACCAAAAGGTTTCCTCTGGTTTCCATTTCAAAAGAGCCATTGACTATGATATTTTTTTTGAAAACCGGGTAAAGGCGATCTGAAATAAAATGAATGTAATCATTGGAAGGGGAAGTTTTTTCCAAATCAAGAGATTCAGTACCCGAAAATAATCCAATCTGGATTGCATCTGGATTGAAAAAAGAGGTTTGGGCGTTTGATTGGAATGAACAGAATGTGATAAGAAGGGAAAGGTAAATTGTTTTCATAGAGCATAGTGCTTTAGAAATATTTCAAGTTGACAATGCTTCGTAATTTTAAAAGATATTCAAGTTTTCCTTATAAAACAAGAAGTTAAAATGAAAATGGGTAATTCAACAGACTTTTTGATGGCAAGTTTGAAAGAAACGGTACTAACTTTTTGAGTAGAATTCGAACATTATAAGGATTTGATTCACCTTTCTAATTTGAACCTTAATAATCATTGGCAGTAGCCACCGTAATTAAACAATGAAATTGTTTTATCTTGGTTTTAATTTAGGAATAACTCAAAAAGCATATGAAAATAACAATTAAGACCTTACATTTTTTCAAGCATGGAAAACATTTCCTTTTGTTTTTTTGCTTGGTTTCATCAGTATTATTTAGCCGTCTTGTAGCACAGGAACAGTTTAACAAAAGGATTGAATTTTCATCATGGGCTAGTTTGATTGCCAATATTTATAGTGTGGATACTGCTATTTATGTAGTTGGAACAAGACTGGAGTCGGGAAATATTGATGATAAACGTTTATTCATAAGTAAAATTAACCTAAATGGCCAAGTCGAATATTCAAATGATATAAGTCTTCCAAAGGAGCTAGTAGTAGTTTACATAGAACATTAGTTCACAAGGACAATAAATTTTACTTATCTGGAGTATTTGAAGATTCGATTGGGCTCTCTAACTTCTTTGCTAAACTTGATTATTTTGGTAATGTAGAATTTTTTAACAGGAGTTTTCATGATCGATTTCCTAATGAAAATTTGGTCAATCCATCTTTTTTGGCAAAAGATAAAAATGGAGATTTTTTAATGTTGGATTGTCAAACTACTATTACAGATCATGTTTATCTTAAATTAATAAAATGGGACTCTCTAGGAATATCCTGTTTGATAGGAATATTTCAAATATTCATAATAGTATTTTAGCAGGTTATATTTTGCCGGAATCGAATGGATATTTACTTGGTTTGGTTTTATCTAGATACACTCCTCCTTTAAAGGATAGATTTTCAAATACTTATTTGGTCAAAATAGATTTTCAAGGTAATATATTGTGGGATTTAATTGCTCCTTTCACTTCAGATGAGACACGTGGAATAGTAAAAGATATAGAAGGTAATTATTATGGAATATGCACTTCAGGGAATTTTATTAAAGTAAATAACTCATTTGAAGAATATGAAGGTAATTTGATGGCCTTTAAATTTAATAATGAAGGAATTATCTGGGAAAGGGCCTTTAGAGCTGGCAGTCCCTCTGAATTTGCTAAAGCGACTAATATATTTATTTCTCACGATAGTTTAGGTTTGGTGTTTGCTGGACATCAAATTAATTCAGAAATTACAACATGTTCTGGTGTTATAGGGATGGTTGATTTTGATGGAGATAGTCTTTGGATGAGGGAATTTGAATTTCTTGAAGATTCCATTTCAAATGAATACAACTTTGTTTTGGATTTTCAGAAAACGAATGATGGGTATATTCTTGGTGGGGAAACCAGAAGCTTACCTCCTAATGTTTTTCAAAGTGGATGGTTGGTTAAAGTTGACCAATATGGCTGTTTGATACCAGGTTGCCAAAATGTTAATACTATTGATGTGGTCAATGGTGAAATTTCAGAGATTAGTGTTTTTCCTAATCCCGTAAGCAATACTATATATTTTAGAATAGAAGGTAAAAATGAGGTTGATTATCAAATTATTATATCCGATTTGTCAGGCTCTATAAAATTACAAAAGAGTAATATTAGAGCTGGGAAAACTTATATTGTGAATTGTGAAAATTGGAGTAAAGGCATCTATCTATTGTCTCTTAAAACATATTCTGGAAATTATTATTCTCAAAAAATCATTAAACAATAACTTTAAAAGTGATTTAGAAAATTTTGTTTTTAATACCCAAAACATTGGAAATAATTGGTAAAATTTAAGTTGTTGATTTTTTATAATCACAACAACCCATCCAGCGCATCCAATTCCTCGTCTTCAAATCGTTTCAAATAAGCTTTTGTAACATTAACATCTGAATGCCCCATAGCTTCACTGATTTTTGAAATATCAGCTTTGTTTTTCTTTAAGGTTGTGGCAAAGGTATGGCGGGCAACGTAAGATGTAATAGGAGTCTTTGTGTCCAGTATTTTACCAATTTTTTTAGGAAATAATTCAAGTATTGTATCATTGAAAGGCCTTTCTTTATTGGCTACTTGTTCAGAGATTAACCATTTGGAGTTTAGGTAGTCCGAAAATACTTTAACTAAAAACACAATCCTTTTAGAAGTATTAAATGCTTAACTAATTGGAAATGAAAATCCGATACATTTCAGGGAGAATTTGGAAGGAGAATATCAGGGAAATGAAATCAGAACTTAAACGTAAAAGAGTAGCCACCTTTTCAGGTGGCTAGATTATAATTTTTAAGAGGCTAAAAGGAGCCTAAATGGATTAGAAATAGAATCTTTACCAAACCTTTTCAGCATTTCAATAATGTTATTTTGGTCAATGTTTTCCTTTTTAATAACATTTTGAATTCTTGGTTGGTGTAAACTCGGAATTCGAAGGACAAAAAATGGGAACAAGGCCTCTGACTCATAAACTTTATTTTTGTCAGGGAAATCCGGCAAAGGAGAAATTTCATCTTGATTTTTGAATTCTTCAGTATATTCGAAAGTCCAAATTTCTTTTTGATATTTCAATTTGGCAATCACTAGACTTTTGAATCGAAGTTCAAAAACTTTCTCTTCTTTTATTAGGGATTTGAGTTCACCTTGGCCGTCATAATTCCAAAAATTCTTAAAAATTTTTGATTTCATCATGGACGGTTAATTAATAATGTCATTTAAAATATTAAATCGCATTTTAAGACATGCAATCATTAATATACGTCTTTTTTCACTAATAAGTTTAGCAAATTCATTATTTATCATTTCAATAACAGCTTCAAGACGTTTACTATTTAAAATTTCGGCGCAAATATCACTAAAATTCTTATTCTCTATAATTATTCTTTCTATTAAATTAATGTGATTAATAGTTTGGGAATTTTCCCAACCTATTTTGGGGGAAGATTTTAAAACATAATTCCTTAGTCTATTATCATTAATTCTTCCATTTTTATCAAAAAAACTATCTATCCTAGAATCAGATAGGTTCCAAAACAAGCCCCTTGCAGTATCATAAATTGGAGAAAAAAGGGACGATGATTTTTCCTAATATTAGTAATTACTCCCCAGTTGTAAAAATGTCTATCATTATTTCCAACTAATGCATCGAACAACAGAAGCCTTAAAAAGGAATTAATGATTCTTTCTGATTCTAAAGGAAAAGAAAATTCTATTGCTTGACATGTAAACTTAAAAGTGATTAGCTCCCTAGTCAATCCTAAAAGCTCGACTCCGTCAATAAAATTTTCATCAGCTTCATTTAAAAAAGCAGAATATATCTGAGCACCATGGAAAAGAGTTTGATCATTTTTTAAAAAATATTTACTTAGAAACCGCAGTTGGCCATGCACAGAGACTAAATATGATTTGGACATATTTAATCCTAGTACTTCTCCTATCCTGGTCATTAAATATTCAACAATACTTTCATTTGGATACCATTTATGACCTACTTTGGCTAAGTATTTTGGCCATCTTTTTGGACTGTCTCTTTTACCGGATCCATAAAAATGTGCTTTAATAAAATCCTTGGGTGCATCTCCTTGAATGGATCCAATATCGAGGAAAGGTAAATTGTTTTCATAGTGCATGGCGTTTTAGTTTTCCCATTGAGAGTTTCTACAATATTTTAAAGTAAATGTATGGAAAGTGTGGTCGGTATGAAAGCTTGGTGGAATTGATATGTGTATATTAAATGACCATCGTCCTAAAATCCAATTTCGGAGGTTGTAAGATTAGTAAAACCGATTTTATTCACTAATTTAGTATCTGGTTCCAGACCTACCATTTAGCAAGTAACCAATTTTATGAAAAAGCAAATCATGAGACTATTACTTTTCCCTATTTTACTTTTCCTTGTTTTTGTTCCTTTTAGTTGCAAAAAAGAATCATTTGTTCCGGAAGAAAAAGAGCCGGTGATTGTTGAAGATATCCCTTGTGAGGATATCCGGATTCCAGGTGAATTTAAATTGGATTCAGTTTTAAAGGCTGAGTTCTGCTATTTAAAAAATCCATTTAGTAAATTGATTTTTGTAGATAGTTTAGGTTTTGAAACTAAATTGGATTTCGATACAATTCGCTCTGGGGTTAGTTTGTCAGGTGCTCAATTAAATTGTGAAACCAGTCAAACTAGCAACCAAATTATATTGTGGAATTCCGAATTTGTTAGCATTGCTTTAGTTGATTCAGTTACAAATGATATTTGGAGTTTATCACTATCAAGAAGTCCTGATTTATCTGGAGGCCAACCATTCCAGAGTAGTCAAGTTTTTCGAATTAGATTTCAGGAGAATGGAGGAAGTGGAAACTTGTCTTTATTTAATATTAACCTCGAAACTTTTCAAAACAGCGCTAAAACATTGCGGTTTTTTGATGAGATTGAGCTAAACTCAAAGTTTTTTGAAGATGTATTTTATAGAGAAGTTAAATATAGAGGTAATATCCTTGAATTGTATTTCAACTTCGAATATGGACTGATTGCCTATACCAGTATAGATGGTGAAAGACTTATGATTCTTGATAAGATTGAATAAAAAAAGGCGAGCTAGAAAAAGCTCGCCTTTTTTTATTCAATTCCCCCCCATCACTCCACCTTCACAAATCTGCCCTTTCTCAAATAGGGATGGAAAGGATACAACATTACCTGATAAGTGCCGGAAGGCCATTGGGAAATGTCTAAAGGAATTTGGTTGGGACCTTTTTCCAAACTTACTTCCATTTCTTTTTTGATTCTTCCTAAAGCATCGTAGATGATGAGTGGGGTAGTGGTGGCTTCCTTGGAGAGGATTAATAATGTTGTGAAATCTTGGGCCGGATTGGGATCAGCTCTTTCCAGAAGTGTGATTTCAGACTCCATGTTTTCGAAGGCAATGTTTCGATTGGCAAGTTGGGTAGAATAGTTGGGTGCCAATTCGAAATAGGCTTCATCATCCTCCAGTGGGGTGCAACAATTGACAAATCCGGGATTCGAATCTACATCTTGACCATCAGATGCAACAACAAATCCAAACTGGTAAACAATTTGAGGAGAAAGTCTGAAAAAATTCATGGTAAGTGTAGCAGCTTCTCCGGGTGCAAGTGAACTGATTCTCCAGGATTGATTGCCATACAACTCATAAGTGCCTTTGCTAGCCAGGTATTCATTTCCTCCCTGATAAACGGCTCCTTCCGCATGGGGCATCAGGATGACAATATTGCTTGCAGTAGCTGTTCCCTTGTTTTCAATTTTAGCTACGGTAGTGAAATATGAAAAGTTGGGAGGATTGTTGGTTGGTCCTAAAATGTTCAATTCAAGATCGACACCTGCTTGTGGAATTCCTTCGATATGAACCGGATAACTGAAGAGATTATTGGTCTCATCAATTTCAACCAACTCGTCGTTGCTATCCATTTTTGCAATGATAAAATAATTGCCTGTCTGAGTCGAAGAGGGTATAGCAAATGGCTGAAATAGTCTGGAATAGGCCGAGTGAATTATAAATGGGAAAGGAAGAATTTCTTGTCTTAATAATTGATCGGTTGGATCAAGGTTGGCATCGGTTGATAAATACAAGGCTATGTTAAAAGGGGGATATGCCACATCTGTTCCCAGGTTGCTATAAACTACCTCCGGAACAATTAAATCACCTGCAGAAAGGCTGGAATTGATATTAAGGATATTTGTAGGTTTTAAATCCGGATACCCTTGAGTTATGATTTCAATGGGTGAAACAAAAATATTGTTGTTTTCATCCACTTCAGGAATGGCATCACTTGCATCTGCTACAAAAATCAAATGATAATTGCCAATTGGGATGTTGTCTGGAATTTCATGTACTGCAAAACTGGTAGTACCTCCGGCATCCGGAGCAAGACCAAAAATGGTCCTGTCGTACAATTTTATATCTGTATTGACATCCAAATTGTCGTCTTCTGAAAGCCAGGTTTCAATGATGAAATTACCGGCACTCGCATTTCCTATATTTTTAAAAAGAACATCTGCATTAAAAGAAGCGCCCAAACCAACTATGGATGGTAAAAAGTTAACTCCATCCCAGGACAAATCGGCACTAGGCAAAATTTGGAAAGGAGAAATTACCAGGTTGTTGTTTTCGTTGCTTTCCTGGATGGTCTCATCGTCGTCGGTTCTCAAAATCAAATAATAAACTCCGGGAGCATAGCTAAGCGGGACGTTGTACCACAATTGATTTTGAACAAAAGAACCGGCAGGAATGGAATTGTCGGTTTCTGAACTGAGCATTAAATCTGATGCTTGCCATTGATTGTCTGTAGAGAAATAAAGGCTGGTTTTTACATCAGAATTGACGTCTGCCAATCCATTATTACGAAGGTCATACAGTAGCGAAGTTCTAAATCCTCCAGGACCTGAAACTGCAATGGCACTGACTGCCAGGCTCAAATCAGGAAGAGCAGTTGAAGCGGAGTTTATCTCTATTGCAGCTTCGTCATCTTCTACCGGACTGCAACACTGCCAACCTCCGGGTGTAGAGTCAAAATCAGGTTCCTCCTGGAAAACAACCTGGCCATAAACGAACTTAGGTTGGGTGCTTAAATTGAAATAATTGACCCTTAGGTAATGCTTTTCTCCGGGTCTAAGGATAGGCAAAGTCCATTGATTTATGTTGTAAGGAAGAAAAGTTCCTGCCGTAGCAATAGCTTCATTTCCACCAACATAAACCAGATTTTGGGGCAATGGAAGTTGAACAATTATTCCATGTGCATCAGCAGTTCCATTGTTCTTTATTTCAAATTCTACTGTAAAATTTGAATAGATAGCCGGCTGATTATTGGTGGTTCTAATAGCCAATTCCAAATCCGGTTGATTGTTCGCAAATACTGATGCGTCAAATTTGTAAACATGGATTTCGCCGTTTTTAGTGGCGGTTAAAACATAATTTCCATCTGGAGTGGCCTTGAAATCAATCGCATCAATATTGGCGTTAGGATTGGTAGGGTTATCAACCAGTGGTGGATAAGGACCACTGGCAAAGTTTTCTCCCTGATTGTTGTAAAGTTGGATGCTTGCAGGATAACCAGGTCCCTGATTGCAGAAATCACCAGGAGTTATCCCGAGTACCATATATTCTCCTGACGTTTTTTCCAAGACTCCATAAACCGGGCCACCAGGCAATTGTCGATAGTTCGTAGGTCCAATGTTTCGGTTGTCCCACTCCAATTCGTTGTTTGAATTGAATTTTAAAACGTGATTTCTGTAAGGATAACATCGGGTAGAAATAAAACCATAAATTCCTGTAGCAATAAATCCTCCGTCTGAGGTATTGGCAAATGCTTTTATTTCTGCCTGATTATAATAACTGGACAAAAGTGGTGTGGTTATTTTTTGGATGAGGTTTCCATTCTGGTCTAAAATCCAAATTTCTGCAACCTCTGATTCCACTGATGGACTCGTGCTGTAACCCAATACACTGGTTGCCATAACAAAGGAACCATCGGGACGCTGTAAAATTTTATTTCCTTCTGCATTGTCGACTGCATCGTTGGTATTGTTGTAGGTTTTTAAAAACTGCAGATTTCCGTTTGGATCAATTTTTAATAAAAATGCATTTTTAGAAAGAATGGTAAAAGTGTTTCCCTGGAAATCAAATATTTTATCTTCCAAAAAGTAGCCACTAATCGCAAAGCCTTGATCAGAAGTCTGGATAATATCCAGGACTTTTAAATCGGCATTTATACCAGGGATGGTCTGGTCAAAAACAAGCTGATCATCCAAGCTGGTCTTCCTGATTCTAAAGTCAAAATTTTCTTTACCAACTGCCAGAATTCCATCTTCAAAAGGAATAGTTCTCTGAAGCGGAATTGAAATAAGGTTACGGCTGATTAGGTCTCCATTTGCATTTAAATGAAGGCTTTCCAAGCCTTGAGGAGTACTTGCAAGCAGATTAAATTCAAGGTTTTGAGTAGGATGAATTTTGACACCAATCCCGGCTCCATAAACCTTGTCGAAGGTCTGTGCCTGAACGGTTAAAGTGAAAGACAAAAGGAACATGGTTGTTAAACCAAACCAAGATGGTTTAGAGGAGTAGAGGGATTTCATAGTTGTTGTTTTTAGTCAAATTAAACTATTGAACCAAGTTTGTCAATGACTTTGGTTAGGGAGTGTGTTAAAGGCGAGACCAAGGATTTCATAAGAAATCGAAAGTAAATTAGGGATAAGTTTAATGATTAGGAAAGAACGGGCTTGGGATTAACATATGGAAAGGCTGTTGGTTGTTGGCTGTTGGCTATTGGCCCTTAGCCATTGGCCGTTGGCTGGGTTCAATTTTGAGATTTCCAATCCTCTTCCGGGTGCCTTCGACAGGCTCAGGCACCCGGTAAAGTGGTTTCAAATTGATCAGGAAAAAATCTTAGTTGCCTGAGTCGAAGGCAAATTTTGGCTATTGGCAATTTGAAATTGTCGAGTAAAGATATTTTCTGCATATTTTTAATCCTATCGTCGTTCCAGGGTTGGCGCGGCCACGTTCTGGCTGTTGGCTGTTGGCTATTGGCCGTTGGCTTTTGGCATTTTCAAATTGTCGAGTAAAGATATTTGCTGCATATTTTTGGACGCCCCCGTCGTTCCAGGGTTGGCGCAGCCAACCCCTACAATAGCCAATGGCCAAGGGCTAAAAGCCAACGGCCACTAAGGTTTCGGTTCTTTATTCTTTACATATTTCTCCAGCCATCGATCTTGTTCCCAGAGGAGGTGGAGGATGGATTCGCGGGCTGCGTAGCCGTGGCTTTCTTTTGGAAGCACTACCAGGCGGACGGTTGCGCCCAATCCCTTCAAAGCATTGAAATATCTTTCGCTTTGCATTGGATAAGTACCTGAATTGTTGTCTGCTTCCCCGTGGATGAGCAACAAGGGAGTTTTCATTTTATCGGCATGCATGAATGGAGACATCTGGTAGTAAATCTCAGGGGCTTCCCAGTAATTTCTTTCTTCTGCCTGGAAGCCGAAAGGTGTTAAAGTACGATTGTAAGCTCCGCTTCTGGCGATACCTGCAGCAAACAAGTTGGAATGCGACAATAAATTGGCTGTCATGAACGCACCATAAGAATGGCCTCCAACAGCTACTTTTTCTCTATCGATGTATCCAAGACTGTCTACATAATCTATTGCAGCTTTGGCATTGCCGACCAATTGTTCGATGAAAGAATCATTGGGCTCTTCTTCTCCTTCTCCGATGATAGGGAAAGCGGCATCGTCTAATATTGCATAACCTCTCAATACCCAATACAAAGGTGAACCGTAGTAAGGATAATTAAATTCTAAAGCAGAAGTGGTTATCTGACCGGCTGAACTTTTGTCCTTGTATTCTCTAGGATAAGCCCACATAATCATGGGCAGCTTTTCTTTTTTATCTCTATCGTATCCCGGAGGTAAGTATAGTGTGGCTGAAAGTTCGACCCCATCCGGACGGGTGTAAGTCAATATTTCTTTATGAACCTCCTGCATCGCTTTGAAGGGGTTTTCAAAAGAAGTAATTGGCTTTACATCACCTGTTTCTATGTTTCTAAAATAGTAATTTGGATAGTCAGTTGGTGATTCCAATCGGGTAAGGTAAATGCCTTTGTCTACGTCCATTCCATAAATCACCATCTCCAATTGATCCTTTCCATCGGCCTGGTACAAACGCTTGGTTTCACGGCTATCGAGTTGCATTTTGTCAACAAATGGTCTTACTCCCTCTTCTGAATAACCTCTTCCAATCAGGTAAGCCCAATTGTCTCTCAAGGCAAGAATAGAACGTCCGTATTGGTTTCTTTCTGTAACAAAGCTTCCCGGATCGTTGTATTGATCCTGGTAGTTTCTATCGAAGATAATCTCAGGATCTTTGTCAGGATTTGAAGGATTAAAAAGGTAACTTTTGGTGTTCCTATTGTTCCACCATCTGTCCAAGGCAATTGCAGTATTGTCGTTGCCCCAGTACATGCCCGCATAACGGTTTTTTACTTTTAAAAGATACCTGGGCTCTTCTTTGAAAGGAGCATCTTGCTGGTATAAAACATCTCTGTATTCAACCTCCACTTCCGGATCTCCTTCGTCCAATGCTTCTACCCAGTAGATGGTTGAAGGCTTGTCTGCTCTCCAGCTAATTCTTCTTTTTCCTTTTTGGGTGGCCATAAATCCTTTTGGAAGTTCTTCCAATAGGGGCGTTTCAACGATTGTCTCTACCAAATTGCCATTTAAATCATAGATAGCAGTGGTCGAAGGAAAGCGATAATAAGGGACGATATAACTAAAAGGCCTCGAAACAGTAGTCAGCATGATGTATTTTCCATCGGGTGAAAAGTCGATGTCTTCATACATGTCAGCTTCTTTCCAAACGGAAATTTTTCCATTCAGACCCACTTTGGCCAGGGTAGAACGAGTCAACTGTTCAAAATTGAACTCGTCATTTTTATTTTTTAAAAGATCCTGATAGGTTCTGTTTTGCGCTTCCTGACCGTCATTTTCACTAACGATGGGTCCGGTAGGTACCGCTTTGGTTTCATCTATCAATGGCCTTTTGTCTTCCGGTACCAATTTAGCCAAAATATGCTCGCTGTCTTCAAACCATTCGAAGGCAGGTTCCATGTTGGCATTCAGGTTGCCATTTATAAGTTTTGTAGCTTTTCCACTTGCATAGTCTATTGACCAAAGTTCAAGACCGGAATCAGTAGTGTGGGTTAGGGCGATTTTCTTTTCATCAGGCGACCAGGAAAAGTTAGAAAATTTACCTTCTTCGGGTAGGCCGGTTACCTCAACCGTTTTGCCCGTTTTGATATGGAGCAATTCCAGTTTGAAGTAATATCGTTCACGGCTTGAAATATTGGTAGCCGGATTGATTCTCAAACCCGCCAATCTCATTTCCGTTTCTGATAGTTCAGTTATGGATTTGAACTGCTTTCTATAAAGCAGAAATCCATAATCGCCACTTGGGCTGATACGTAATAATGGAGGTAAGGGAGCATCTGCCAAATCCAAAATTTCTTTTGGTGGCTGTTGGTAGGTCACGTCCAATTGTCCAAAAATAGGGCTGGTTAAAATCATAGCCGCCAAAATTATAAGATTCTTTAGACTCATACTATCTGAATATGGGTTAAAAATGGTATTGTTAGATGATTTTTTTCAAGATAATAAGTATTTACCAATTCAAAGCCCCGTCCAGTAAATCCTAAACTTTCCATTTTCTTAGAAAATAGATTTTTCTCATAGGTATAAAAAAAACACCCCCGTCGTAGACATCGAGCCCCTCGTAAATCGTAAACCGTAAATCGTACATTCAAAAGTTCTATTTCCTCCCGTTTTGAATTTGATTCACCGCTTGTTTTGCCTGTTCATTACCGGGTTCTTTTTTTAAAATTCTTTCTAAGAGTTGGAGAGCAGCATTGGAATCACCCTGGAAATTTTTCACGGCTGCTTTATTCATTAATGCCTGTGTGTAATCAGGATCAAGCGCCAAAGCTTGATCATATAATTGCTCACTTTCCAGCCAGTTTTTTTGAAGCACTTTTATAAATCCAAGGTTACAAAGTGCCAGCGGCTTTTTAGGATTCTCTTTTAGAATGAAGTTCCAAACCTTTTCACTCTTCGCAAGGTCCTGATTGGCCAGATAGGCAGTACCGAGCTTTTCCTGGAAATCCAATTCATAAGGCATAATTGCAACAGCTCTTTCGTAAAACTTTATTGCATTTGAGATGTCACCCAAAGCATAGGCGGTCTGACCAAATCGATAGGCCGTCCATTCGTCCGGCTGATAATTTTTAGGAAGATTTTCATAAACCTGTCGTATGCTGTCTTTTTCATTTTTATTAAAATAATAATGAACCAATGGCTCCAGATAGTCCTTTAAGTCCAGGTTTTTACACCTGTTTAAATAAAAACGAGCTGAATCCAGCATAATCGGAGCACTGGCGTATTTATCATAAAATGCCATGTATGCACGAGCCATTTCTACATTGCTTGCTTTGTTTTTCGTAAGAATTTGCAGGCCATAAAATTCCTTTTTTGGATTCAATGGCTCTGGCTGAAGTACTGCTGGCCGCTTTTGAATATTGTGATCGGTTATGGATATGTGTGGAATGTCCACACTTCCGGCCTTGGGCATATGACAAGAAACGCAGTCATTGCCATTTTTCATCCGGTTTGCTTCATTTTCGCTACAAATATTTCCTGCGGAAGAACTATGACAGTTTTGACATTTTTGATTGAAATATCCTTCCGGCAAAGTCCTCACGCTTTGATGCGGATGGTGGCAGGAAAGACAGGTCATCTCAGAATTTTTGAAACATGGACTTTGCTTGAGCCGGTCTGCCTGAGAAGCCATGATGAACTTGCGATCACTTCCAGTCGACCTGGGAAGAAAAGTATTCATCACACTAGACAATTGCATACCTGGTCTGAAATCGAAGAAACTTTTGCCTGGCTGTAGAATGGTAGTACCCTGAAGGTGACAGCGCATGCAAAGATCCATCTGAAGGTCGCGTGACAAACGCTTTGGATTTACAATGGTGTAGTCGGCTGTGGTGGCAGTGTCTACAATGTTTCCAGCCAGTTTTTCCTTCGCATGTAAAGAACCTGGACCATGGCATCTTTCACACTGGATGCCAAGCGGCATATCAAGCACCTTGTTGTTGGAGCCTTCTTCAAATCGGGGAAAATGATTGTGACAGGTCAGGCATTCTTTATCCAGGCTGCGGCTGAATCTTTCGTTTTTGACATCTCGAAATCCCGGTGCCAAATCCCAGACTTTCTCCTGGGTGTAATAAGTGATGGGAGCCTGATAAATGTATCCGTTTATATCGATGATGTGCGAATTGGTATGGTGTCCTGATCCTACTATGTAATCCACCTGCTCTGTCCTTTTGTGGACGGTATCTTTTCCATCCAGTCTAAATTCATCTATATAAAAAACAGAGTCTTTGAAATAGGGGAAATAGTAGAAATCGTTTTTGTCGTCATACACCAAGGCATGCTCGTTGAAGACCGCTGCAGATTTTTCACGATTGGCTTTTCCGAAGGATTGTCCCATCCCGGTTTGTGAAAATGTCGTATGTACATTTGAATGGCAGGAAATACAAACCTGTTGTCCGACATAATGAACGGAGTCAGCCAGATTTAAAAAAGGACTTTGGCTCAGATTTTCTTCAACAGGTTTGGTTTTGGTGCAATACACCATCAAAAGCAGGACAAAAATGCCCAGAATGATATGCCATTTAAAAGGTTTTCTCATTTTTGGCTTTAGCGGGCTCAAATTTTAAAAATACGGATGTAAAATATGGAAAGAGGATTACTCATTTTTATAAAAAATCCACAGTTGGGAAAGGCCAAGACAAGGTTGGCCACATCCATTGGCAAAGAAAAGGCTTTAGAGGTTTATAAAGAACTGTTGAATCATACGAGAAAGGTAGTAAAAGAAGTTGATGCAAGAAGGATGGTTTTTTATAGTTCTTTTATAAACAAAGAAGATCAATGGACCTCAGATTTATTTGAAAAGCACCTTCAAACAGGTCTTGATTTAGGAGATCGTATGAAAAACGGATTTGAAGAGGGATTCAAAAAAGCAGCTCCTTTGATTATCATCGGAAGCGATTGTGCCCAATTGAGCCCTGAAATCATCGAGAAGGCCTTTGAAAAATTAAAGGATTATGATTTTGTAATAGGACCCGCAGAAGATGGCGGATATTACTTGCTTGGCATGAACTCATTCCAACCTTTTGTTTTTGAACAAATCAACTGGAGTACCGAAAAAGTCGCCGAACAAACCCGCCAACGAATCCTAAGTCTCGGTATGACCGTCGCAGAAGTCGACACCCTTTCTGATGTCGATGAATTGGAGGATTTGGAGAAGGTGGAATGGCTAAAATCGGCCATTGGCCGTTAGCTATTGGCCATTGGCTATTGTAGGGGTTGGCTGCGCCAACCCTGGAACGATTCAATGATTGAAAATATTCGGTAAATCTCTTTAATCGCCGATTCACAAAAAGCCAACAGCCAATGGCCAACGGCCAACAGCCAACAGCCAATCACATCGATTTATGTCTTTCCCAATAATTTTGACCTTCGACTTCTTCGAGGAGGGTGATGTAATTCAAATAGCGGAGTTCGCTGACTTCTTCGGCTTCGAGGGCGGCTTTTACGGCACAGCCGGGTTCACTTCTGTGGAGGCAGGAGCCACCAAATTTGCAATCTTCTGAACGTTGGAAAAACTCGCGGAAGTTGTGGGCAACGTCCATGGGTTCGAAGTGGTTGAATGAAAGTGTTTTGATGCCGGGAGTGTCGATGATGTTTCCGCCAAAAGGCAGTTGAAACATTTCGGCAAAGGTGGTGGTATGTTGTCCCTTTCCTGAGTAGCCGGATAGTTCGTGGGTGCGGAGAGACAAATCTGGTGCGATATTGTTGATGAGTGTAGATTTTCCTACGCCAGATTGTCCTGAAACCAGAGTGGTTTTATCTTTTAAAAAGTCTTTCAATTCGTCCAGTCCTTGTCCTGAAGTAGAGGATACCAGCCAGGTTTTGTATCCGATAGGATCGTAAATGCTATCAAGGTATTTGTAAACAGCCAGGTCTCCTTCTTCATAAAGGTCGGCCTTGTTGAATACAATGCTGGTGGGAATGTTGTAGGGTTCCGTCATCAATAAAAATCGGTCGATGAAGCCTTGTTTAAGGTTGGGTTCACGTATGGTCATGATGACTATTGCATGATCAACATTGCTGGCAAGAAGATGTAAGTCGTGTTTTTTACGCGGGGATTGTCGAATGACATAATTTTCTCTGGGAAGAATCTCCTTGATGATTCCGGATTCTCCTCCAGACTCCTCCTCAAACATTACCTCATCTCCCACGGCCACCGGATTGGTAGTTTTCAATCCTTCAATTCTGAACTTACCTATAATGCGGCAAGGCAAGATGCTTTTGTCTTCTCGTCTTACATCGTACCAGCTACCGGTTGATTTCGTCACTAATCCTTTTTCCAAAATATCTTTTTTACAAAAATAGTTAAATCTGATTGGCAGGTAAATAACAAAGGTGAGATGTCTAAGGTTCCCTGTTGGGTTTTTATTTTTTAGACCATTATAATTGGAATTAAATTTTTTATTTAAATATTAATTCAAAATAAAAGGTGGCATTATGGTGATGAAGTAAAATATAAAACAGTATTTTATTGTATTTACTTCCTTGTTTTTCTTAACTTCAAGCTGGATTTAATAATTCTGCCTTTTTTAAAGATAAATTTCTTCTTAGAGTTTAAGAAGTGGCTTAGAGAGCGATTGTACACCTGTAGTTTCAAGTAGATTGCAGGTGTATTTTTTTTGGCTGTTAGCCGTTGGCTATTGGCCATTGGCATTTGTAGGGGTTGGCTGCGCCAACCTGGAACGACGAGATGATTAATACTGTCCAGTAAATTCATTTAAACGGGTGATTTTCAATATGCCAAAAGGCAGAATTTTCCCCTTCACCTCCGTTGCCTTCGACAGCCTCAGCCACCCGGTGGGCTGGATCCTTGACACTAGAAACTGGATGCTGGAAATGGAAAAAATCGAAATGCAAATTCGTCACTCGTAATTCGTCACTCGTCACTTGGCAGGGGGAATCTTACTGGTCTGAAGACCTTCATGTACCTTGGTATTGGCTATTGGCCCTAGCCATGTCAATCTTGTAGCCAAGTAATACATATAAATATGACGACCTGGTAGGGTGAATATTAATTACCACGAACGGATACCGGACAAAAACAATTACAGCATTGCACATTCATCAGGTATCCAGTGGAATATCCGATCATGCAAATGTTAATCTTATCGGAAAACAACTTTGAATTTTGGCTAAAACCAAAAAGGAAATTTTTGCAATTAAAGATCTACTCTGCTGGAGGGCTGGCGCGGCCCGCCGCTACAATATGCCAACAGCAAATGGCTAATAGCCAACGGCCAATGGCCAGATCGCCACGAGCAGGAAGTACACTTGAACGATGGAATCATTGTCCGGGAGCCTTCGACAGGCTCAGACACCCGGTATGGTTGCTTCCAATTGGTAACCTTATCGCCAAAACTTCATCCTGCTTCCTGCTTAGGAGATTCCGGCTCAAGGCCGGAATGACGCTTACCTTTGGGGTCGATTTTCTTTTCACTCCTCGTTTTGCTACGGAGATTAGACCCTTTGGGTCTTGAAGCTCTTTAGGACCCGAAGGGTCCAATCTCCGTAGCCCGGAAACCCATTTGACCCACGACCCGTAGGGTCGAATATTTTTTACCAAGGCAGGTGTCTAATGAAAAGCAAATGATGGATTTCGTAATCATCAAGTATTAAGTAGATTATCTGAACTGTTTCAAGATGGCTGCAAGCTTTAACATCCAAATCAAAAATCAAACACCAAAAATCAAAAATCTCTTCCCTTCAACTATTCAACCCTTCAATCCTTCAACTATTCCAATAAGCCAGTCTCTTTCCGCCAGTCTTTGGGTGGATTTTATTTTTTCAAGTAGCTTTTCTTTTTTTGAGGTTTCTCCGGGTTTGAGGTGGAGGAATTTTTCGAGGAAGGAAAGCAGGTTTTGATACATTTCTCTATGGTAGCCGAGGTCTTTTTTTCTTTGGAGGAAGACTTTGAAGCTCGCAATAAGGGAGTAAAGGGCTTCTGTTTCTCCTTTTTCAAAATAAATTTTCAAAAGAATTCGGCGGGAGTCGATATTGTATAAGGTGTCTTTTAGGATGACCTTGCTGAGGATTTCCTGAGCCTGGTCGAATTGTTCGGTCCGCAGGTAGTAATTGGCGAGATTGTACTGATAAGCATTCTCGCGATGTTGTGCTGGCAGAAATTTATGGTTGTTTTCTATAAAGTCTTTTACCCAGTCAAATTGCTGCAAGCCAAGGCCGATGTTGACGATATTGTTGAAGGTGAAAATTGGGAGTTCGTTTTGAATGTAAAGGACTTTATTGTCAAGGCCAAGTTTGTATAAATCAAATGCTTCTTTTAAAAAATGTTTTTCACCGGAATTGAGCCTTTTGATGCAAATGTTGATCAATAAAATCAGGATATCCCGAAGTTCTTCCGAATTGGTAATAGCAGTATTGCCCTGAAGCATATCCTTTAATGCACGAAAATGAGATTCATTGGCAGGTTCAGCTAGTGCCAGGTAACTTTTATAATGGACTAGGACTGAAATCGGGAGTCTTTTTTCATTCTGTTCAACATAGCTAATTGCTTCTTTTAAAAAAGGGATGTCATATTCTTTTTTAGAAACAGCTTGGTGGCTAAGTGCAATCGACGCAGAAAGAAATAATTCCGCCAGGTAAAAATTGGTCAACTCCTGTGGGATGTTTTCGATGTTGAAGTCTGCGAATCTGCGATTTTGATGAGTAAATTGGTATTGTTCTGTTTCAATTTGAAATTGATGCAGGTGTTTGAAGCTGCTTTTTGCCGAGCTTTTAAGTTGTTGCTTTTCCGTTTTTTTTAATTCTTTTAAAAAGATTTTTTCCAGTCCTCTTTTTCTTAATTGTTTGAGCGTTTTCAGGTTGGTTTCGACCGCTTGCTCCTGAAATTCCAATATTGAGAAATATTGGAGAATTTGTTCCTGGAGAAACGACATCAAATAGCGTAGCTTTTTGTCATCAAATTTTTCAAAAGGATAGACGACATCAAACAAGGCTGTTTTTTTTAAATTCGGATTGCTTTTGGCTAATTCTTCCGTTAAAAATTCAAAAGCAATCCATACATCCTCTCTTTGATTAAAGAATGGAGACTGAATAAATTTTTTCAAATTTCTGATATCCTGTTTGTCCAGGCTTTGAAGGGTTAAAATCAGATCACTATTTTTCAATGGGATTTATGTTTTAATTGACAGTTTTGTCTATTTGTATTTTTATAATAAGCTGAATATCAATAATATAATAAAATCAAAGTAAAGTGTATTAGTAAGTTTTGATTGGCAAATTAGCTTTTTTGTATTGGAAAAACCATGAATTAGTTCTGATTTTTGAGCTATTGAAAATGATTGAGTTAATCTATGTGTATGAAAAAGGCATTTTTAGCATTGTTGATATGTTTGGGCACACTTGCAACTTATGTTTGCTCAACCACCATGCGGGCAAGCATCTGATGAACCACCGGGATGTGTATTGTGTGGGCCAATATATATAGGTTCTACAGGGCCTTATACTGCTGGAGCTCCGGGCCTACCTTTCCTTGTGGTAGTATAGAAAGGAATTTTGGTTTTCTGTTATTGCAGGCTTAGCACCCATAGAGTGCAACAGTTTTGGCCTCAAATTGCCAGAATGGACAGGGTGTTCAACTTTTGATTTACGATCAAAATTTAAATCCTGTTTCCAGTTGTTTTTCGAGTGGAGGTAACAATACTCCTGGCCTTGTGCAGGCTGATAGCCTTGTTCCAGGAGAAATCTACCAGATAATGGTAGATGGATTTGCAGGGGATATTTGTGATGTGACAATTACCATTATAGGAGGAGTAAGCACCGATCCACCAGATCCGCCAGGCGCCATTAATGCGGATACTCCAATTTCTCCACTCTGCCCAGGAGCTGTAGTTTGCTATGAAATTGATACAGTTAATAATGCCACCGATTACCACTGGGAAATCCCTGGCAATGCTGTGATTGTTAGTGGAGATAGTACAACAAGAATTTGCTTGGAATTTACAAGTGCTGGAGGTGGAGTCATTTCAGTTACTCCATCAAATGCTTGTTATCCTGACTCCTTCCATTTCTCCGATTATCGTAGCGCCCATTCCACCAACCATAAAACCTCCTTATTTCTTTTGCCAAAATGATTTTCCTGTTACAATTGATGGTTTTGTATTTAATCAGCCAGGATCATATAATCAAACCCTTACAAGTGCCCTGGGCTGTGACAGCACTGTTCAATATTTAATTTTACCCAAGCCTCAGACCCCCGGCTTTTTAGATACCATGCTTTGTCCTGGCGTATGTTTGATGATTCAGGATTCTATTATTTGTAGTAGAGGTTCTTCACAATTGGTTCTTCCGGGTATAGCAGCAAATGGTTGTGATAGTATCATTAATGTAAACATAACCGATAGAACCGATTCCTGCCAATATGTTTTTGGCAGAATCGTAGACGATTACAATGGAAACTGTATTCAGGAAAATGGTGAACCCACCGTTCAGCAGGGAAGTTTATTTTTAATTGCATCTGATACCACCATTATTCCGATCGACTCCAACGGGAATTTTTATCTCGGTGGTTTAGGGCATGGTACCTACACCTTACATTACGATGCCGGCATACAGGGTTTTCAACCTTGTGATAATGACATCAACTTTACCCTGGATGCGAATTCCCAATTCTTTGAAAAGGATTTTTACCTAACGGGTCCAGAAAGATGCTACGATCTTTCTGTTTTCCTTGGAATCAATTATCTGCAAAGGTGTACTACCAACAGGTATTTTGTAAGCTATTGTAACAATGGAAACGCCACAGCGGGTGGTGCATACATAGACGTGGAGCTCGATCCATTTATGACTTATGTAGGTTCCAGCAGACCCTATGAATTTATCGATGGTCAGGTAATCCGCTTTGATTTGGGAAATGTAGGCCCTGATATTTGTGGCGGGTTTACCATCGATGTTGATTTGAACTGCGAGTTTACGCTTGATGGGATGACCCATTGCTCTGAAGCTATCATTTATCCAAATCTTCCTTGTGTGCCTTCACCTGCCTGGTCGGGTGCCAGCCTCGATATTTTCGGAAAATGTGAAGGGGATAGTGTAAAATTTGTAGTCCAAAACGTAGGAGAACAGGTCTCTCGACCCAATATCAACTACCTAATCATTGAAGATCAGGTTGTTTTAAAAGACACTGTTTTTGCCAGAACTACCAGTGGCCTCCAACCTGGAGAAAGAAGAGAAATTGCCTTTTTTGCCAATGGTAGTACCTATCGTATGGAATTAGAACAAGAACCTTTTCATCCTGGTAAACGAGAACCATTGGTGACCTATGTGGAAGGTTGTAAATCTGGAGGTGGTACCAATTTCTCAATCGGATATGTCGGATCTTATGGAGTTGGTTCTGATGATAAAACCCACGATGTAGAATGTAAAGTAACAGGTGACTTTCAATATGTAATCGATAAAAATTGTGTTCCGGCAGGATATGGACCAGATCATTTGATCGCACCGAATGTCCAACTTGAATACAAAATTCATTTTCAGAATACTCAAAATGATTCTGTAAACAGGGTGGTGATTCGTGATACGCTTTCTGATTTATTTGATTTTGCTTCTTTTACGCCGGGCGCATCCAGCCATGCTTACACTGTAAATTGGGTAGCCAGCAATGTGGTTGAATTTGTCTTTGACCCTATTCAACTCCCTCCTGCAGCAACCAGTTTGATGAACTCCAGAGGTTTTGTCAATTTTAGAATAGACCAATTGGAAAACAACAAACAAGGTTCCACTATTTTAAATACAGCTTATGTCTCATTGGAGGAAGGACCCTATGAGATGACCAATATCTATTTTCATAATGTAGTTACCCAGGAAATTACCGGCTCAAAATCTGTAAATCTGTGTGATGGTAATCTGTACAATGGTTTGGTGTTGACAACCGATACCTTTTTGATAGATACTTTCCGATATTATTTATATGATAGTATTGAAGTTACGGAAGTGACCATAATTCCACTTGATTTTACTCAGATTCAAGATGGTATTTGTGAAGGTAGTAGTCTGGAATTTGGCGGAATAAATATTTCAGAGGCCGGGACTTATTTTGACACACTTCAAAATAGGAATGGATGTGATAGCATAGTAGAATTAGAATTGATGCTTTTGCAAGGAAGTTCAGAAATGGTACACACGGAAATTTGCAATGGTGATAACTATTCATGGGAAGGAATGAGTTTGGATGCTGCCGGAACTTATTCAGTTACTTATCCAAATAAGAATGGTTGCGATAGTACCCTTACTTTGATTCTGGACTTGATTTTGGAATCAGTTGAAAATATTGATACTGCAATCTGCAGAGGAGATTCTATTGAAATTGCAGGAGATTTTTACAGTCGGGAAGGTGATTTTACCATAGAACTTCAAACTGTGAATGGATGTGATAGCCTGATAAATCTTCATATAGAAAGATTGTCCAACTACCGGGAGACCATAGTAACCGGAATCTGTGAAGGAGACTTTTATGTATTTGAACAAGATACGCTCACTGAGGCCGGTTCCTATGAATATACTTATCCCTACCAAAATGGCTGTGATAGTATCCTGGAACTGATGTTGACTGTGCATCCGATTTATGAAAGTCAGGTCGATACCATCCTTAAGAAGTACGAGAACTTTTTAGGTTTAGAAGTATTGAATGATACTGCATTTACAAGGATTTATGAAAGTGTTTCTGGATGTGATAGTACGATTCACTATAACATTGTAGTAGACTTTTCGTCTGTCATCCAGCCAGCTTCTCCAGGTGAAGAAATTAAAATCATTCCCAATCCAAACGATGGATTATTTATAGTTGAACTTGAATTAAAAACACCTGATTATGTCGAATTTAAAATTCTGGACTGGAACGGAAAAGAAGTAGGGTACAAGAAAGTGAAGGATAAACTACAAGCAGGTAAAAATACCATTAAATTCAATGAGCCGGACTTGGTTCCGGGAGCCTATTTAATGGTTATCAAGGATAAACAAGGCGTCAGAGTGAGGCAGTTTTTGAAATATTAAAACTGTTTTAGAAAAAGTGGAGCCCGGAGCTTTCAGTCTGCTATACCTGATGCTCCGGACCGCTTTTATTTTTTAATATTCCTGATTGTCCATCATCTTGGCGATTTCCGGACAGACTTTTTTCAAGGCTGCATTCAATTTTGCATTGTCTTCTTCATTTACCTCTCCAATCTTAGCTTCTATTTCATCTGCACAAATCATGGACTGTTCCTGCAAGCGCTCGATTTCATTGATGATGGCTTGCGTTTGAAGACTATCCTGAGCATTCAGATCTATGTTTTCAAGTCTTTTGCTCAATTCAAGTGTAGGTTGCATACAATCACAAAGCTCTGAAGCAAGACCTTCATAATCTTTTCCGGGAGTACAACCGACAAATACTATTGCAACTAATATGAGTATATTTTTCATGTTTTATTTTTAGAATCCCTGCATTTCACTCATATCCTTTAGGGCAAAACCTTCAGGGATTTCAAATTCGCTGTCTGCAATTTTCTTTTCCTTTATTTCTGTAGCTTCTAATGTAGCGTTGATTCCAACCTGAGGAATGGTAAACTCTATTTTTAATGGAAGGGTGTTTTGTAATCCTTCATTGAAATAGGTTTGCATCATTTTAGCCATTTGGTCATTGAAATCGTATTTCGGAGCTTTAAAGTCTGAAGTAGCCCAAATCACCTGGGTCATTTGCTGACCTTGTACATTCATTTTTGCAAGGTATTTTGTGCAAGTGTGGCCTAAGATTTCAGCGGTTTCATCTGTTTTTGTAATCTTGGGCTGATCCATTCCTTCCATACTTTTCATGGAATCTTCTTCATCCATCATGTAAGCCGTTTTTTGAGCTTCTTGCAAAACAAAGGCTTTTTTGTTTTTATTATCTACAACAATTTTCCCTGCAGCTGCAGCCATCATACCACCAATGGTTTCTGTAATCATTCCTCTTTCGCTGTAGGTGATGTCCATTCTTTCGGGCATCATTGATTTTAGCATTTCAGCTTGCGCACCATCTAATTTATAAGCATAGGAGATGGTTCCTTTAAAGGTTTCCTGGGCAGTTGCGGCAATACTTAAACAAGCAAAAGCCAGCAACAAAATTTTGGTTAAATTCTTCATGAATAAGTTGTTTTCAATTTTTTATGAGTTCACAAAATATAATAATCTCAATGGATTTAATAAAAGGTAAAATGCAGATTCGACCAAATGGGTTCATTTTTATAAATTTTTAAAAAAAATATTAAAAAAGGGGAGACCATTGCTGATTTCCCCTTTTTTATATTTCATGTCAGGTCTATCTCAAAACAGATACATTTCCTTTTTTGAAAAAGACTTCGCCCTCACAATTGTATCTGACAAAGTACCCGTAAACATCTGCATTGACAGCCTGTCCATTAAAAACTCCATCCCAACCGATATTAGGATCATTCGTTTCAAATACCAATTCTCCCCAACGATTGTAGATTGCAAAATAGTAATCTGTTGATTCCGGTGCTCTGGCATACAGGATGTCGTTAAGGTCATCTGCATTTGGAGTAAAGACATTGGGTACAAAGACAAAATCTTTACAAGCAAGAGGAATGACAATTACCGGAATTTCCAAAACTGCCATACAACCCACAGTGTCGGTAATTTTTACCGAATAAACCCTGCTAATTCCACCAGGAGCAGCGATAGGGTCAGGAATGTCACTTGGACCGAGTATGAAATTAGGATCCATCCATTGATAAGTATAACCCGGAAGGTTAGTGACCATCAATTGGGATGAATCAATTACTCCGGCAATCAAAGTATCGGGGTCAGCGGATATGGTAAATAAGTCTGAAATGTCTTTCACCATCACCAGGACTGAGTCGGTTTTCATACATCCAAACTGATTGGTTGCCTTGACTGTATACCAGGTATCTTCCGTTGGTGCTACAATAATAAATCCGGTACTGTCGCCACTCACTATTGCAGAGTCTGGCTCCCAGTTGTAGGTCAATATATCTGTGCCAAATACAGAAGTGGCAGAAAGCATTATCTCATCGCCAAGACAAATCATGGTATCATTGGAAATATCCAGCCCAACCATGTAATTTCCTACCGTGAACGTATCCATTTTAGAACAACCAAATGTATCGGTTGCCATCACATAATAAATGCTTGGCCTTCCCGGCTGAACGAAAACAGTATCATTGGTAGAGAATACATCGTCGAAATCAGGATCTTCCGACCATTTGTACGTTACAGGCACATCAGCAATTGCAATCAACATTACCTCTGATGAATCACAAACTATTGAATCGCCAATTACTTCCAAGTTGAACATAGGAGGAACAATTACCATGACATCCATAGTCTTCTCGCAAGAGTCCCTGGTGATGGTCACAGTAAATGTCAGTGAAGTATCCAAGACCACAACTGGATTAAAAATGGTAGAATCACTCAGGAAAATTCCCGGTGACCAGGAGTAATGATAATCGGTGTCGGGATTTATTCCAGGATTTAATTCGGTAGAATCACCCATACAGGCTATGACGACTCCATTTGGATAACAAATAAATGGATCTACCACTTTTTCCATCGTAAGTGAATCAGAACATCCATCTCCCCAGGTGATAACCAAAGTAGCGATGAGTGTATCTTTCTCTGTAATAATCACCGAAGGATTTTGAAGGGTAGAAGTGTCGCCTGTACTAAAGGTCCAATTCCAGGAAGTTATAGAATCCGGAACCATGGACAAGTCAGTAAATTGAACAATAACAGTGTCCCTGCAAGTATCAAAATCACAGGTAAAATCAATTTTTGGAGATGGCCCTACATGTATCGGATACCAAATAGTATCCTTACAAATTTCCTTTGGAATCAATCCTACAATATAGGTTCCGGTATCAGGATAAGTATAAGAAGGAGCAGGATCTGCAGATAGGCTGTCCGGATGATTTGGATCGCCAAACAACCAACAGAAGTTTACAGTGTCGCCATAACTGAAATCAATCGTAAAACTATCGCACTGGCTGTAGCTGATTAAACTGGTATCCGCAACTTCCATTATTGGTTTGCAGGTATATTCTGTGAAAAGGGTGTCCACACATCCCAAATCGTTCATTTTTATTACATAAATGGTGTAGGTTCCCAGGTTTTGGGTGTTTACCATCACCATATTTGTTCCTTGACCTGATAAAATAAGTGTATCAGGATACCAGGTGCAAGTCACCGGAAAGTCGGGATCATTATTTGTTGCCATTATTTTCAAAGGTGTCACCCTGACATACTTCCCAGTCCAAAGGGCTAAGGTCCACATCGATGAATGGCAACTCAACGGTCTTTTGAATGGTATCCATACAGCCTTCAAAGGACATCACCCAAAGGGTTACAATATTGATTTCCCGGGTAAGCACCACCCTTGGATTTTGATCTGTTGAAGTCTGACCGTCTCCAAAGTCCCAGTTCCATGATTTGATGTTTCCTGTACTTCTGTCAATAAACTGGACCAACATGGAATCATTTTGATAACATTCCAGGAATTCCCATTCGAAATCAGCCACCACATTTCCTGAATCGCGAACCATGATTGAATCATGTGCCATACAACCCAAGGAATCAGTAACCCAAATGTGATAAAATCCAGGACTTAATCCTGTTGCGGTTGGAGTGGTTTGTTGTTGTGGATCATCCCACATATAGGTGTAAGGAGGAACTCCTCCGATTACATTTACGACCTTCGCCGAACCATTTTGTCCACAAATAGCAGGCATGGAATCCAATTCTATTTCAATTTCTACTTCATACATTAACTCAATCGAATCCATTGCAGTACAACCTGTGCTATCTGTAACGGTAACATAATACCAGCCTGCACCAAGGTCGGTTATCATATTTGTCATACCGCCGGTGCTCCATAAATACGTATAAGGTGGTGTGCCGTTCAAAACGGTTACGGTAGCTTTTCCGTTGTCTACACCATTACAAAGTGGATTTTCACCTGTAACCTCTATTTCGAGATTGTCTTCGTTTACCAGGGTAACTGTGTCGGATCCCATACAGCCATTTCGATCAGTTACTTTGACCCAATAGGTGCCGGCAGGAAGTCCACCAATCATCATGGTGGTATCGCCTGTGTTCCACATGTAAGTAAAAGGGGGCGTACCACCCCAAATTCTCGCAATTGCCTTTCCGGTTGAATCGGCGCAGTTAGGATTGATGGAATCTATTACTACCATCGGAGTCCCGGTATCGTAAATCATGAATATTGTATCTGCCTTACAATTGTTTGCATCGGTAACAGTGACCGAATGTTGACTGAGCCCCATGTACATTGTCGTGGAGTCTGTATCTCCATTGTCCCACATAAAAGTGTAAGGAGGAGTTCCACCATCTGGATTTGCGGTTACCGTTGCTTTTGCACCCGGACCGCAGGTGTCATATTCAATAGTAAGATTTATATTGATGGAATCCGGTTCATGGATGGTGTCTCCGGCTATGCCTGTACAACCTCGCGCATCAGTCACGGTAACTTCGTAATATCCGGGATCAACATTGGGTAAAATTTGATTGGTATCGGCCCTCCAATTCCAAAGGAAAGTATAAGGTGGTTCGCCACCGCGAACGATTGCTCTTGCTGTTCCATCGCATGCTCCGGCACAAACTACATCGCTGGTAACTACTTCAACTTCAAGAGGGTCTATCACAACCAAAGTTTCAAATGCTTTACACCCTTTGCTGTCATTGATGGTCAGGGCATAAAATCCTGCGGCGGGAGTTTCAAGGATGCTATCGCGATCTCTATTGCTCCAGATGTAGGTGTAAGGAGGAGTTCCTCCAATCCCTGAACCAAGAAAGTTGCCTGAAGAACCATCACAAATCGAGCCCTGGGGCCTGATGTTAACGCTTAGGGAGTCAGGCTGTCCTAGCAAAAAACTATCCACTACCATTTGGCCGTCAGCATCCGTGACAGTGACAATATAGTTGCCTGCTCCTATGCCAATGAGTGTAGGACCTGTCTGGTTGTTATTCCATTGATAAGAATAGGGATCTGTTCCATTTTGTCCCATAGCGGTAATAGTGCCATTGGAAAAATTGAAACAGGAGGGCTCGGTAGCAGTAAATTCTACTGATAATTGTGCTGACAAAGATGCAAGCATCCCAATCATGATAAACAAGATTAGAAAGCCAGTCTTGTAGTGTTTGCCCTTTGTTTTTGTTATGTAACCCATTTGCATTTTTCTTGAGTTTTCGGATATGTATGTGGGTTGTGCTTATTTTGAATTGGTGGCGTCGTAAATGACTTCAGTCGCTGATAGCCCGTCTGAAATCATTTCGATTTTTGAAATCTGAACCCTTCTTTCCAAGGAAGCTTCCCTGCTAAATACGGATTCAGAACGGTTTCCAGGGTCTGCAGAGACGTTAGGATTTGCCTCTTGTTCTCCATTCGGATTGGCCATAATTTTAATATTGCCATTATCCAAATAAGGTTTTAAAAAGCCATTGTTGTATTGTTCAAAGTGGTTCATCACACTCATGATACGTCTTTGGGTCAGATTTTTATTGTAAGAAGGACCTGCCAAAGGACTGGCAAAACCATCTACCTGAATCTGGAATTGTCTGTTTGGATTGGCTTTTAGATACTTTTCAAGCAGACCGGAATAAAAATTCAGACGATCATAATTTTGTTTGATTTCATCATTGAAGAATACAGTTAACTCTCTTTTTCTAACCTCCTGTTTATCAGGCGATTTTCCTTCAATGCTTCTTTGTATGAAATAACTTTTTTTATCATAATAACCTTCATGGGTCTTTCCCTGCCAATCTGTATATCCTTCGATGGTACCGCCATAAGTAACCTGAGTCGTTACTGCACGGGTGTCCGGATCGGGGTGGTCATTGTCAAAATATAAGGTTACCGTATCAAAAGTCAGGTAAACCGAATCCCTGAAAATCGTAGGCTCATAAACCTGTTCAACCATGTAAGAACCTTCCCCGGGATTGTATAAACCTTTCAATGCACGATAGTCATATTCAATTCCGTTTCTAATATTGAAGGTTACAAGGTTTCCAAGTCTTTTGATAAGTAAGTCTGTGTATCTTTTATCTTCTTGCAGTTCAAATAAGAAATTGTTGATGGTATCCATTGTCAATGCATCAAACACAAGCACATCCAACCTGATGGCTGGTAAAAATTCCAGCTTTTGTTTGATGTGGGTTGGCTTGTAAATACCGGTAGTACTAAATGTTCTTGAATCAGTAGACCAGTCAGGGCCATAATCACCGGTAATTCTGTAGGTTTTATCCAATTCCAATTCAAAGAAGAAATCATTACCAGAAGGATTTTCGATTCTTTTTACCAAAATTTCACCTTCCGGGCTTTCTTCCCAAAGTTCAACCACTACGCCATACAATGGTTCTCCATTGGTGATGTTGAAAGCTTCAACGGTCAAATCAACCGGAATCGGGTATTTATAAATATCATTGCAATAACAACCTTTTTCAGCATCCTGACACATACAGCCCGGGCGATTGGAGGTCAGGTAAGCCTGTGCTGATTCTGCATCGTAGGAAAAATAAAGGTCGTCAAAACTAGAGTTGATGGGATAGCCTGTGTGTATCGGATTGGTCCAGTCGTTGATACGATAGGTAGTTTTATAAATATCAAATCCACCCATATTTTTAATACCGTTGGAACTAAAAAAGATGGATTGAGAAGGTTCATGATAAAAAGGAGTTACATCGTCGCCTTCTGTATTGATGGCTTCAAAATTTTTAGGTTGTGCCCAGGAACCAGAGGTATCTTGCCAGGTATAATAAATATCATAACCACCTTTTCCTCCCGGGCGGTCACTTGCAAAAAATACGAATGTAGTATCGTTAAGGGTTCCTACAGCTGGTTGAGTGGTGGTGAAAGAGTCCAGATTTATGTAATTCGGCATGGCTACCAACTCTTCAGTGCCTTCATCATTCACTTCAAAATAAAACAACTTGCAGCGGAAGGTCATCGGGTCCAGCTGCTCACAATGAGTAATGAAGTTCCTGTTGTTTTTAATGTCTTTTACAAAGTGAGCTGACAACATTTCTGCGTTTGCAGGATTACCGGCAATTGGAAATCCTTTCTCAGCTCCTTCATCAAATCGGTACACTCTGGTAGTAGGCTCAGTAGCATCATTTGGGTCCACTCCTTCCTGATAGGCAGAGGTATAATAAAGTCCGCCATCCTGATACATTGCCCCGAAGTCAGCATAATACGAATTGACTTCAGGTCCAAAGTGGAAGAAATCGAGTGAGTCTGCTTGTTCGTCTCTAACTTTTTTGGCCCATTCGCATGCTGCTATTTGTTGAATTGCCAGATTTTTAAGGGAATCGGACCCAAACGGACTTGCTGAAAATTCATTGAATGTTTCAATGGCTGAATCGTACAAGCCCAGGGTTTTTTGCATCATTCCAGCTTTGTACAATGCATTGTGGAATTCAGGGTGTTCGGCAAATCCGGGGGCTTGGCTTAGTTTTCCGTAATACAATAAAGCCTGACCATACGCATCTGCATAATCTGCACTCAATGCTGCGTGGTAAATAGCATCTATGTCGTTGCTGTCTATTTGGATAAGTGTCTTGTAGTGTTCAAGGGAGGCTGCATAGTCCATCTCCCTGAAGGTAGTCTCTGCTTTTTCCTGGTAGGCTTTTTTATTTTGCCCAAAAGCTCCAAAAAACAATAGCAGAAAAAATATGCTGAGGAAATTCTTCATTGGGTTTGTTTTTTGATCCCTTCTTACAGGAGTTTGGGACACATTTTACAGTAGTTTTTATCAGGCACAGGTTTTACACAATATTTGATGTAAAATTCCGGCCCTCCTCTTTGATTGGTTGCTTCTGTAAAATCTGATATGTTCAAATCGAAAGTACCACCTACTTCCCATTGTTTCCATAGAACTGCAAAAGCAGGAACACCTACCGCATCGTTGATACGCCAATTGGTTCCTATTTGCAATGCCAGTTCTCTGGTAGGAGTGGAGTTCAGGTGGTAACGACCATGTAGTCCGACCAGTATTTCTTCATGTGGACCTTGAAACTGTGCTACAGATGTCAACATTCCGTCAAGGGTTCTTGTGATAGGTACAATAGCACTTCCTGAAATTGCCAACCTGATAGGCAATTTAGATTTGGGGCTATAACCATCGAAGAATGCAGTTTCAGGCTGATTGAGGTGAAAGGCTGCGACGCCTACATAATATTGATTTCTGGATAAGGGATCGGCATAAGCCCAATTGACTCCTGCTCCTACATCAAAATAAACCATATCGGTATTTGCGATGGCCTCTTGTGTTGCAGTGTTGACAGACCATTTTGTTTGGTCAAATTGGTCGTCGAAAATTAGACCACCTGGCTTGAAGGCTCTTTGAGCTACTCCGATGTTTAATCCACCGGAGAGGTAATTCTTTTTATTAAGTAATCGAGTATAAGCACCCGAGATCATTAGATTGGATGTTGCCAATCTGGAATCACCTGCAATGTCATAATTGAAAGTTGCTCCTGCTCCGATAAAGCTTTTGGCATCCTTTTTCTTAAAACGAAATTTCTGCCCATAAGAACCTGTGAGGGTGAGATAATCTACGGGTACAGAACTCCATTGTTTACGCATGTTGGCCTGGTAGCATTGATCACAAAACAATCCTGTAAGTGCAGGATTAATATTTTGCGTCGAATTGTAGAACATAGAATAATGAATGTCCTGGGCATGAAGCTGCATAAAGCTAAATGCCAATATAAAAACCAAGCCACCTAATTGAAGAGTGTATAATCTTTTCAATGTAGTAGTGTTTTTGTTTTTTATGAATAGCGTAATCAGTCTTCGCTCCCTTATAGAGCTATCAACAGGTTTTAAGGATGGCCATGATTCCATCGCATTAGGGGAGGAGGCGTAAATGAAATTTAAAACTTTCTTATATGTAAAAAACAAAAGTTTAAAGTATTGATAATTAGTACTGCTATACTTTAGTTAATTGATTATCAGATACTTATAAACAATTATCCAAATTTTTTTTGGCATTTGCAAGTTTTATTCTCCATTCAATTTTCACAAACAAAAAAGAGGCAAGCCATGTTCAGATCAGGGTTTCAAATATATACGGGAAGGAAGTACCTGAAAACCAGTATTATATTCCCGTCTCCTGAATCTTTTTGGCTTGCCTCTTAGCAGGACTCTTAGTCCCTAAATTATTTCATTTTCTTGGTCCAGTCTGCAATAGACTTTTCGTTCATTCTTACATAATCCATGTTGCCTGCTTTTTGAGCCAAGGCAAGTGACTGTTTGGCAGATTCAACTGCTTCTTTGTATTTGCCCAAATCTGCAAGGATCAAAGATTTTCTTCTTACCTGCCAAAATTTAGGATCGTCACCCATGGTTGCTTTTTCTACATACTCCAATGCTTTGTTCAAATCCTGTCCAGACTCATGGTAAAACGCTGCCATATTGTAATAGTCAGCAGCATTTGGACCATTTACCAGGCGGTCAAATTCTTTCTGTACCATTTTGTTTACTTCCACTTTTAAAGGAAGATCTACGCTGGTGAATTCCCAGGAAAGATTGATGTTTGCAGAATTGTAGGTTACGTCGGTAATGTTGATGGTGAAAGTCTCTACACCATTTCCAGTTTTACCAGGCTTTACCATAAATCTTGCTGCTTCATTTTTCGCATCATATTCTTTTGGAATACCCCAGTTATTGGTGTCATTATAAAGGATGATGGTCCACTCATTTTCATTTGGAATGGTAAACAAAGCATAAGAGCCAGCTTTTACTTCTTTACCACCCAACATAACATCATCGCCAAAAGTAAAAATGGTGTTTTTGTTGGCACCTGTTCTCCACATCTCGCCATAAGGAACCAAACCATTTTTAGCAAAAATGTCACGGTCTCTTGCACTTGGTCTTGAATATTCAATGCTTACTTCTGTTAATCCTACTTTGGTTGAAAGATTCATGGTAGGACTTGCCGCAGGAGTGCTGATCTGCGCCTGACTACCAAATGGAAGGAAAAGAACTAAAGCCATTAAGGCTGAAAAAAAGGAAAGTTTTTTCATGGTTTAACTTTTTGTAATGTTAGGTTCAAAATGGGTTTGTGATGTTTGTAAATTGAATCGCTCTTTCTTTTCGATTTTGTCAAAAATAACAAATGTTATATGCATTCATGTAAAAACATTGGTTTTTAGAAAAGATTAAGAACATTCTTTCAGGGCATACAACCCCTAAGTACTCTGAAAGGTTTTTTGAATGTATGAGAATGATTCAAAAATATCTTCCGTTTCTGCTTTTTGGTCTATTCTGAAATTACCAATTCCATTTAAAAGACTGAAGTTGATTTCTGTTCCTCTGTTCTTTTTGTCTTTTTCCATGTAAGGAAAAATCTGAACAGGATCAAAATGAGACTGCTTTTGTAAAAGGAAATATTCTTGTAATAATTGACTGATTTTAGAAAGGTCCTGCTCTTTTATATTTCCTTTTTTAAAAGAAATATAAGCTTCTCCAACCATACCCATTGCTACTGCTTCTCCGTGAAGCAGCGGGTGTTGGCTTTGGAGGAAATAAGTTTCAAGGCCATGTCCGATTGTATGTCCAAAATTAAGCGCCTTCCTTATCCCTTTTTCCAGGGGGTCATTTTCAACGAAATGCTTTTTGATGTTTACACCTCTGAAAATTAAGTCATCCCAGTCAGGTTTTTCTTCTCCTTTTAAAACAGGTATTAAATCTTCCCACAACTTTGCATCAAAAATCAAGGCATGTTTGATGACCTCTGCCATCCCGGCCTTTAATTCTCTTTCCGGCAAGGACTCCAAAAATCTGGAATCAATAAATACTGCCTTGGGATTTTTGAAAACTCCGATGGAGTTTTTGATGTGATTGAAATTAATGCCCAGTTTTCCACCAAGCGAAGCATCCACCATTGCCAGGCTGGTAGTAGGAACCTGCACAAAATCAACTCCTCTTTTATAGGTCGAAGCCACAAAACCGCCCAAATCGCCGGTCATTCCTCCTCCGATGTTGAATATAAGAGCGCTTCGATCACAATTTTTGTTCATTAAAGCTGCCCAAAGGTCCTCACAGGTACGAAGATTTTTTTGTGATTCTCCAGCAGGAAAATTAATCAAGGCTCCACCGGTTTGAGCTACCAAATCATCCAACTCAGAAGTCCAATGTCTATATACTTCTCTGTCAACGAAAAAAAATAACTGCGTATAATTTTTCTCTTCCAACCATGTTAGAAGCGATTTTTGAAAATCACCTATATATATGGTGTAGTCTGCTAATTGGATTTCTTTATTCATTGGTCTCAAGGGTTTCGGCAAAAGCTCGGACAGGGAAGGAGCCCAATCCTTTTATTTTGGGAGGAACAGCAGAAAATCTGAAGGGTCTATTTTTAGGAATACCATTCAAATGAGTCAAATGTTCTACAATTGGAATACCTGCTCCAAGTAAAGTGGTGTGTACTGGACGGCTTTTTGATTTTGAATTGTCTATATTGTAAGAATCAATTCCAACCAGACTTGCTTTTTTTTCTTTTAAAATAAGAGCAGCTTCTTCAGACAAATAAGGATGATTGCCAAAATAGGCCTCTGTATTCCAATTTTCGGACCAGCCGGTATGAAATAAAACTGCTTTGCCATTTACATCTAAACCATTTATAAGGGAAGCGGTAATTTCCCTGGATGGAATCTTTGTACAATCAATTAATACACCTGAAAGATTGGCTATTTTCTTTAAATCCAGTTCTGCGAGATCTTCTCCTTCTTCAAACCTATGAAACGGAGCATCGATGTAGGTTCCTGTATTTGCAACCAGTTCTATTTTCCCAATGTGAAAGGCAGAACCATCTTCGTAAAATTTTTCTGAATCTTTTCTTGACCAAAAATCACAAATCACCGGTGCATCCAATCCCTGATAAGTTTGGAGTCCGTCGAAAATGATATGACTAAGATCAATTAGCAAAATAATTAAGGTAAAAATTCAAGGCCATCTACCGACCATGCTTCGGCCTTTGCTTCAAACAGTGGTTTGGTTTTAGCCCAGGTGGTTTTAAATAGTTCAGAATGTCTGTAAGCATCCAGGTGTTTTTCAGATTCCCACATGCTGTAGGTGAAAAACACAGAAGGATTATTGGTCTGTTGCCATAATTCAAGATGATGACAGCCTTCAAAATTTCGTATGTATTGTTTACTTTCTTTGAAAACCGTTTTGAAATCTTCAATGTGGTTTTCGCGGAAAGTCATTTTTACAATTCTCTTAATCATTCTGAAGTATTCTCAGGCGTATCGAAATTAATTTGAACGGTATCGTCGAGTTTCATGTCCAGCAGCAATGCGGCGTTGTCCATGTTCATGGCAATCTCCAGCAAGCCAAAATCATTGAAGAGGGCTAAAGTTTCTCCAACTGCTACCGAATTATAGTTTCTTACTATTTTAAAAAGAGGTTTGTGGTTTCTGAATAAAATAGAAAAAGGTCTTCCCTTGCAAACAGAATCGAACAAAGCCATGCTGATATTGGTAACTACATTTCCATAACGATCCTGGTGAATGACAGTGCCTCTGATAAGCTGCTGATTGACTACAGGTTGCAGGGTGAATTTTGCATCCAATTCTTTAATGGGTGTTCCTAAGGCATTCAAACTTTTGCCGGCTGCAATTCCTGCCACTGCATTTGCAAAGGGGATTTTTTGAGGAAAGGTGGATGCCGGATTGATTTCCAATTCAACCGCCTCCTTCAAAGGTCTTGGAAATAATAATGAGAAAATCCCATTATCGGGAGCTATAAAATAATGACCTCCATAAGAAGCCAATACAAAACGAGGAGGAATCTCTACAAATGGATTTACACTTATTATATGTATGGTGCCTTCAGGAAATTCATCCCAACAATTATTCAAGGTAAAAGAAGCACTAACTATGTCAAAGGCAGGAATTTCGTGGGTAATGTCTACAAATTGAAGGTCGCGATGCCTGGAAAGCATGGCTCCTTTCAATGCGCCCACATAGGCGTCGCGGGTTCCAAAGTCTGTAGTGAGTGTTACGATTGTCATCCTGTCGTAATTATAGTGTTCAGTATGGGAAATAATTTGAATCCCAAAGGTAGTTAAGATTAGGACTTTTATTGATATAAAAGTGGGAAAGATGTGGTGGGGGCTGGGTGCTGGGTGCTAGGTGCTTGGTGCTAGGTGCTGGGTACTAGGTTCTGGGGGCTGGGTACTCGTTTGCTCGGGGGCTCGGGGGCTCGTTAGTGGGTTGCTGGTATCTGGACGCTTGATATTAGACGCTGGTTGATTGGCTAACTCGCCACTCGTAATTCGTATTTCGTCACTTAAAAGAAAAGGTCAACCAGGCTTTGGAGTGGTAATTTGGCCATGGTTTCTAGAATGGATTGGAAAAAAAATCTGGGCTCTAGGTTCTAGGTACTGGGTACTAGGTTCTGGGTGCTAGGTTCAGGTTGTGGGTGCTGGGTTACTCGTTTGATCGGGGGCTCGTTAGTGGGTTGCTGGAACTTGGAGGATGGTTCACGGGCTTACTCGTCACTCGTAATTCGTCACTCGTAATTCGCATTTTGTATTTCGTCACTTAAAAGAATAAGTCAACCATGTTTTGGAGCGGTAATTTGGCCATGGTTTCCAGAATGGTTTGGAAAAAAATCTGGATTCTAGCTACTAGTGCTAGGTACTGGGTGCTGGGTTCTAGGTGCTGGGTACTAGGTTCTGGGGGCTGGGTTACTCGTTTGCTCGGAGGCTCGTTAGTGGGTTGCTGGTATCTGGACGATGGTTAACAAGCTTACTCGTCACTCGTAATTCGTCACTCGTAATTCGCATTTCGTCACTTAAAAGAATAGGTCAACCAGGCTTTGGAGTGGTAATTTGGCCGTGGTCCCCAGGATGGATTGGAAAAAAATCCGGGTTCTAGCTACTAGAAACTAGCACCTAGTGCCCAGTACCCAGTACCTAGAACCCAGTTCGTGGAGCTAGAGGGACTCGAACCCTCGACCCCTTGCATGCCATGCAAGTACTCTAGCCAACTGAGCTATAGCCCCGAAATATGAAGATCTTTTTAAACATTTTTAAAAAGCGAGGCAAAATTACACAATTTTATAAAATGCAAACAGGTAGTGAGGATTATTTGCATAATTTTTTGTATCTTCCAAAAAGAAACTGAAGTCAATCACTCCGCAGAAATTTTTTTCACTGTACTGGTTTTGTTTTTTTTTCTTTCATAGCTTTTATTTGAATAATATTCATGTGACTTTTTTTCAGGTATAAACACTTGACGAATTAAGTCTTAATTTGAAAGAACTCAACGAACCTAATAGTTTCAGCGCTCTGAATCGAAAAATTATTTCCCGTATTTTATTTTGGTGCCGACATTTTATTGGGCAAATTTTAGGCGCTGCGTGATTTTTTAACAACTTTTCTAAAAAAGTTTTTAAGTTTCTCATTAACTTTGGCTTCTGTTTTAATGACTAGTAACCTCTAACACATTCTGTTTGAATTAAAACCTTTACAAAGTATTCTATTATGAAAAGAATGTTTACAAAATTTTTGACTGTTTCGTTAGTGGCATTGGGAGCGATTAGCCTGCAAGCGCAGGATATTCACTTTTCCCAGTTTTACCTCTCGCCGCTAAACCTTAACCCGGCCATGACTGGCGTTATGAATTGTAACGTTCGTTTGGTGGCCAATTACCGCAACCAGTGGGCCAGTGTCCTTAAATCATACGCTTACAACACTTACTCTGTATCATACGATCAGCGTATACCTGTAGGTCGCTACGATTATTTTGGAATTGGTGGATCTTTCTGGGGTGACAAAGCGGGTCGTTCCGACTTTGGTCAGCTTCAGGGAAAACTTTCCGTTTCTTACAGTAAAAGAATGGGTGGCTACAGAAATGAAGCCCACTATTTAGTATTCGGTATCGACGGTGGAGTACTTCAAAGAAGTATCGACTATACCGGATTACAATGGGGAACTCAGCATTCAGGGCAGGGAACATTTGATCCTGATGCGAATTCTTTAGAGAATTTTGCAAATGACAGAGTTTTGGTGCCGGATTTAGCTGCCGGACTTTTATGGTTCTCTGTGTTTGATGAAAATAATAACTTATATGTAGGTGGTGCTTATCATCACTTAAACAGAGCAGATATCTCTTTCCAGGATCAGGTTGAAGATCAGATTTACAGCCGTTTCACAGTACACGCAGGTGGTGAATTTGGTATCTCTGACAAAGTTGGTTTGGTTCCTGGTGTGATTACCATGCTTCAAGGTCCTTCTTTGGAGGTGAATGCAGGTACAAGTTTACGCGTTACCTTGTTGAAATCCCGTTACGAATATCAGGCAGTACAATTTGGTGCCTGGACTCGTTTGTCAAACAGATTGGAAGATGGAATTCATAGCGATGCTTTGATTCTTTCTACAAGATTTGATTACAACGATTTCAGTATCGGATTCAGCTACGACCTTAATATTTCTGAATTGCGTCCTGCAAGTAATTCCAACGGTGGATTTGAATTTGCCCTGGTTTACAAAATCTGCGGACCTGAAAAACGTAATGTATATTGTCCTAACTTCTAAAAAGTTACGGGAAATAATAGTCAAAAAAGCCGGTTGGAACTTCCAGCCGGCTTTTTTGTTGGCATAAGTATAAGGCAGACCGCCCTTTGTATAAATTAATGATTTAAAATAAAGGCCGGTTTAAAAATTTCTTATTTTAGCGTTCGTTACTTACGTGAAACATTAAATATTTATTTGATATGCTAGGAGGAAAGAAAGATAACAACGGAAGAAGCGGCACTATTATTCCCGCTTCCACATCTCACGGATTAAACAGCCTTGTACAAGGAACAGAATTAACCGGCGATATCAACGCCGGAAATGATATACGAATTGATGGCAGCATCAAAGGAACTTTAAATTGTAAGTCAAAAGTAATCATTGGACCCACCGGTATGATAGATGGTGAGGTGAATTGTGCCAATGCTGTAATTGAAGGAAAATTTAAAGGGAAACTTGTAGTGAAAGAACTTCTTCATATTAAAGAATCTGCTAATATTGAAGGCACTATCCACACCGGAAAGATTATCGTTCAATCAGGAGCGGTATTCAATGTAACCTGTCAAATGGGATCCGGTTCCTTCCCGAAATCTTCAAATCAAGCCAAAGAAATTGCCAAAGAAACCGCTACAGCCTGAGGAGGATAAAAAAAAATCCAGCGACCAAGGCAGGGTATTTATGAAATATTCCGGAATGGCTTTTGAAATGGCGGCCATTTTGTTTGTCTTTGTGTTTGGAGGCAAAAAACTGGATGATGTAGTTAAAACTGAAACTCCCTGGTTTACCATCCTTGGTGTTTTTTTAGGTGCATTTGCCGCCCTCTATTTTACATTAAAAGATATTTTTATCAATAAAAAATGAATTCCGGAAAGTTTTATAGCCAATTGGCACTTGTCTCTGTGGTGATGCTTAGTGTATTGTTTGGAATGAAGTTTATCAAACCTTTAGCCCCGTACTTTTGGTTATCCATTTTTATTTGGGCTTTTTTCATTTTTTATAGTGTTCTAATGTATATAGTGGGAAGTTTATCCCTTAAAAATGAAAATCAAAAAAGTTTTACCTCCCTGGTAATCGGCTTTACCTTCGGAAAAATGTTATTGGCAGTTTTAATAATAGTCGTTTATTCGCAGGGATATAATCCGGAAAGCCAATTATATGT
Organism: Saprospiraceae bacterium; assembly: GCA_041392845.1. Taxonomy (GTDB): domain Bacteria; phylum Bacteroidota; class Bacteroidia; order Chitinophagales; family Saprospiraceae; genus JAGQWW01. Next base: position 63,694 of record JAWKLG010000028.1, read on the forward strand.
GGTTCCGTTTTTCTTAATTTATATCGTCTACACTATCTTCGAGACTTCCTTTATGATGCGTCTCGGAAATCCTAAAAAATAGACCCAATGGCAAACTATAATGTAACGGTTGATGAAAATACCAAATTTGAAATTTCGAATGAAGAAATGGATAATCTGGATGTTGTTGAACAGTCGGAAAACAATTGGCATATTATCAGCGACAATCAATCTTATAAAGTAGAAATCCTTTCGTTTGATAAGGCTTCCAAAACGACAGTGGTAAAAGTCAATGGGGTAAAACATGAGGTAGGTGTTTCAGATCCTTATGATCAATTGGTGAAACAAATGGGACTTTCTGCTACCGTAGCACATAAGGTAGATGAAATAAAAGCTCCGATGCCAGGACTTGTTTTAGATATCATGGTAGAAGCCGGGCAAGAAATCAAGGAAGGTGATCCTTTATTGATTTTGGAAGCAATGAAAATGGAAAACGTTCTCAAATCTCCAGGAGACGGAGTAGTCGAAGAGATAAAAGTTGAAAAGGGTAAACCCGTAGATAAGGGAACCGTTCTTATTAAATTGCAATAGGAAATTCTTTCCTTCTTTAAAGTTACTTATTAAAAAGTTTGAAAATATTTGATTGAGGAGACAGCAGATCTGTCTCCTCAAACGCTATATTAATTACAAGTTAATTAGATAACAGTTCTTTGAAACTCCCTTTTGAGGGAGAACTAGTGAAAAATACGAATTAGATACAGGCAGAATTCACCCCTCTGTCTGAAAAAAGAATTGATCTCCAAACCCGAAATCCGGAGGTCATGCATAACCGAATTATTAACCAAACCCGAATTAGTATGAAACAAATCTCACTAGTTTGTGCTTTAGTACTGTTGTGTCTTGGGGCAACCTATGCCCAGCGCACAGTAGTTGGTTCTGTAACCGACGACAGCGGAGCTCCACTGATTGGAGCAACTGTATTGGTAAAAAATACAACCGTTGGAACCGTTACAGACATTGACGGACAATATTCCATCAATGTCCCTGCAGGGGAATCAACCCTTGAAATTTCTTACATTGGATACAACACCCGCGAAATTGAGCTGGGTGCATCCAACGTTGTAAATGTGACCCTTTCAGAGGGGGTGACATTGGAAACTGCCGTAGTAACTTCGCTCGGAATCAGCAAAGACCGAAAGGCTTTGGGCTATTCTGTTGAGCAGGTTGGCGGTGAAGATCTGGTCAGTTCCAGAGAAACCAATGTCGTGAACGCTTTGGCCGGAAAGGTTTCAGGCGTTCAGATTACCAATTCCGGAGGACAAACCGGATCTTCATCTCGTATAGTTATCAGAGGTGTTTCTTCCTTCCTTGGAGAAAACCAACCCTTGTTTGTTATTGATGGTGTGCCTGTTGATAACTCCATGACATTTGGTGGTGGCCAGGCCAGTATCAATGGTACCGGCCAAGGTGACTCTCCATTGTTCTTTGGAGGTACGTCCAACCGAATGGTGGATTTGGATCCATCCATTATTGAAAATGTTTCCATTTTGAAGGGCGCGAGTGCTACTGCTTTGTATGGAAAAAGAGGAGCAAATGGTGTGGTCTTGATTACTACCAAGAGTGGTAAAAGAAACCAAAAGCCTACTGTTAATTTCAGCTTTAGTCAGGGATGGCAAAATGCCAGAACTCCGGAGTTTCAGGACAAATATGCTCAAGGAGTAAATGGAGACTTCAATCCAATGTCCAATTCTTCCTGGGGTCCGAGGATGGATACCCTGCGATTTGATGAAAATGGGAATGTTGATCCAAATGGTACTTTGGCTCAGAAATATGACAATGTTGACGAGTTTTTCCAAACCGGTACTATAAGAGATGCATCCATTTCTTTGGGAGGTGGGAATGAGAAATCTACTTATTTCTTCTCTTATTCCAATAGAGATGAGAAAGGTATTTTGTATAAAAATGACCTTCAAAGACACAATTTCCTTGGAAAGTTTGGCTCTACCTTTGGCGATAACCTTACTGTAAATGCCTCTTTCAGTTACAATAGAACTGACCTGAGTAGTATTACGGAAGGAAATGGTCGCCAGGCATACCAATGGACTGTATACGGTGCTCCCATTAGTTATGATTTGAGAAATGACAATGGTGATGGAGAAATCGGACCGGAGGATTATCTTTTGGAAGATGGTAGCCAGCGTTTGTACCGTACGGCAAGAAACAACCCTTATTTCTTGTTGGATCAAAACGGATTGGAAAGTGTTGTAAATCGTTTCCTCCCTAATATCATGGTGGAATATGCATTCACTCCAAAGTTGAAATTAACCAACAGATTGGGAGCGGATATTTATTCAGATACCAGGAAATACAGGGAAGCAGTTGGAACGGTTGGAACTTTCCCTTCTGGAAGATTGTATGATGATGTAATCAATTACCGCCAAATTAACAACGATTTGACGCTTCGTTTTGAAGATGATTTGAATGAGGATTTTGGACTTAGTTTATTGGTTGGTCATAATATCAATGACAAGTACGACGACCGTGTATTTGCACAGGGCGTATCATTGTCGATACCTGGTTTTTACAATATCCAAAATGCCGAAACGGTGTCTTCAATCCAATATTTCAACCAGGGAAGGTTGATTGGGTTGTATGGATCCGCTGAAGTAAGTTTCAGAAGGTATTTGTATTTGACACTTACCGGAAGAAATGACTGGTCTTCGACTTTGCCTAAAGACAACAACAGCTTCTTTTATCCAAGTGCAGGTTTGAGTTTTGTTTTGACGGACGCGATTCCTGCTTTACAAGGGAACAACGTTCTTTCTTACCTGAAATTACGTGGTAGCTGGGCTCAGGTAGGTAATGACACAGATCCTTACAATACTACGGAAACTGTTTATGTACAAAGTAGTGTCGGTGATGGTCAACGTGGAGCCATCAACAGTCCTTACAATGGTGTAAATGGATTCAACCTTTCCAATGTAATTGGTAATCCAAACTTGGTAGCTGAGTTGACTTCAGAAATTGAATTTGGTTTGGAATCTCAATTCTTCGGAAACAGAATCAGATTGGAAGCTTCCTATTATGACCGTACCAGCCAGGATCAAATTTTCAATGCTCCGGTTGCTGCATCTGTTGGTGCCATTTCAAGGATAGTAAATGCTGGGTCCATGCGCAACAATGGAGTAGAAATCTTATTGTCACTTACTCCGGTTAAAGTTGGTGGATTTGAATGGAATGTTACCGGTACTTATACCAAAAACAACAATACCATTGAAGATCTTACGGAAGGAGTGGACAATATCAGATTGGCAGGATTTACTTCTCCCGGTATTTACATCGTAAAAGATGAAGGATACGGAGTAATTTGGGGGAGTCGTTATTTGAGAAATGAAGATGGTCAGGTTATTATTAATGATGATCCAAATTCAGAACGTTATGGATTGCCTCTTGGCCTTGAAAATAATCTAGGTGTAATTGGAAATACCCAGATTGATTGGTTTGGCTCCATCAGAAATACTTTTTCTTATAGTACCAATAATTTCGGCTCAATTTCTTTGTCGGCAGTACTGGACAAAAGGGAAGGCGGAGATATTTTAAATCTCGATAACTTTTACCTGAATTCCTATGGTGTAACCAAAGTGACTGAAAACAGGGAAACTGCCAGTTTTGTTTTTCCAAACGGCGTTAAATCAGATGGAGCAGTAAATGATATCGAAGTACGACAAGATGAAAAGTATTGGCGAGAAAAATGGGGGCTTGCTCAGGAAGACTGGGTGGAAGATGGTTCATTCATTCGCTTGAGAGAAGTGACAATTCGTTATGGAATGCCTGCCACAATGTTCAACAATACTTCAGCAATTAAGAATTTAAGTCTGTTTGTTTCAGGTAGAAACCTTTGGTTGAACGCTCCAAACTTTACCGGTGCGGACCCTGAAGTAAGTTTGTATGGAAATGCCAACGGGCAAGGATTTTACAATTTTAATACCCCTGGTACAGTGGGTTGGACAGTTGGTTTAAATGCCACTTTTTAAAAATGAAAATCCTTTTTAAACCATCAAATTAAGATATTATGAAAAATAAGTATATAAAATTCGTAAAAACGGTTTTCCTGGTTGGCCTTTTAGGATTGTGGCTGCCAAGTTGTAATGATTATTTGGATATCAACGACGATCCCAACAATCCAATTTCTCTGGGAGGAGATTATGATTTATTGATTGCGGATATCACCAATACTATGTCTTACAACATAGTTGGTGGAGGTAATTTTACCCGTTATTCTGCACAATGGATGCAGCAGATTGCAGACGTTTCAGCGCCACCTTCTAATGATACCTATCGATTCAATACTTCTGATTTCAATAATGAGTGGGCTTTTTATTCCTATTCTACCATTTTAATTGGTTGTAAAGATGTGATTGAGAATGGAACGGAAGATGGAGCGATGAACCATGTTGCCATTGCAAAAATTATGATGGCCTTGAATTATGGAGTATTGACTGATTTCTTTGGAGCAATTCCATTTTCTGAAGCGCTGCAACGTACGGGTAATTTGAAACCGGGCTACGATAGCCAGGAAGCGGTGTATGATGGTATCCAGACTTTGTTGGATGAGGCAATCGCAGCAATTGATCTGGCATCACCTGTTGAAGTTGGTTCCGGTGACTTCCTTTTGGGAGGTGATATGGCTAAATGGAGAAAGGTGGCCAATATGTTGAAAGCAAGGTATGCGATTCATTTGGTTAATGCTCCTGGAAAGGATCCCAACATGCAGGCACAAGCTGCTTTGAATGCATTGAGTGAAGCTATGGATAGCCCTGCTGATGAGCCAAGGTTTGTTTACATGGGTGAAGCAGGTGAAGAAGGTCCATGGAATCAATGGATTGAGAAATTTGCCAATACTATGAAGGTTTCTCAAAATCTCCTTGATATGCTTACCGCTCTTAACGATCCCAGGTTGCCTATGATGGTTGATACGGCAGAGAATACAGGCACGTATGTGGGGCATAAAAATGGAAACTCGAATTTGCCAGATGAGTTGGATGATGTTTCTGATATTGGAATTTTCTACTATCAGCCTGAAACTTATATTCCGATTGTTACCTATGTAGAGCAAAAATTCATAGAAGCTGAAGCCAACATGATTTTGAATAACATGCCTGCTGCTGAAGCTGCTTATGCTGCAGCCATCAAATCTCACATGTCAATGCTTTCAGGAGAAGGCGAGACGGAAGAAACTATTTCCGAAGCAGAGATGGATGATTACATAACTGCCAATCCATTAAATGATTTGGAGGATTTGATTACCCAGAAATACCTTGGTTTGTATTTGTGGGGAGCAGCAGAAGTTTACAATGACTTCCGCCGTACCGGATTTCCTCAGTTGACTCCGGCCATGAATGCTTTATTCAATCAGATTCCGACCAGGATACCATATCCGGATACAGAAATCAACAACAACAAAGAGAATGTTCCAAGTGGTGTAACACCGACCTCCAAGGTCTGGTGGGATGCTGACTAGGACGTAAATGTATTTTTATAGCTGATTCACAAGTCCCCGGTTCTCTTAGTTGAGGATCGGGGAATTTTTATTTACGAATTACGAGTGACGAATTACGAGTGGTTAAACGTTGTGTCCTCTGTGGTGAAATAATTATTCACCGCTACGGAGGACGCGACGTATTTTTTTCTGCTGTTTCAAATGACAGAATCAGGATGAGGAGGATGAAAGGATGAGAAGGATAGCAGTTTTTCTGGCGAAAAATAGGATGCATTTAATCAAGCAGGATGACATCCTATAAATCCTAACATCCTGCAAATCCTGATTCAAGAATAAGAGGATTGAGAAGGCCAAGGTTTAATATTTAGGTTGCGTAGTTTTTGTAGGTGATTTTAAGCATGGTGGAATTTTTCACCCCCCGACCCCCATCAAGGGGGAGGCGATTTTAGAATTAGAAATACGTTGCGTACGTTGCGTTCTCTGTGGTGAAAAAAATATTCACCACTACGGGCGCGGAGGATGCGACGTATTTTATTTTGTAGTTTTGATTTTGTAATCATTATTCATGCAAAAACTTCCAGGTTTATCTTTTTGGGAACAATCCTCCTTTTTTGATGGGGTGGATTTGGCTATTATCGGTAGTGGAATAGTTGGGTTGAATGCTGCTTTGGATGCAAAAGAAAAGTTTCCGGATTTTAAGATTGTGATTTTTGAAAGAGGGCCGTTTCCGGTGGGGGCGAGTACGCGGAATGCAGGGTTTGCCTGTTTTGGAAGTTTGACGGAATTGATAGATGATTTGCAAAATATGTCTGAAACTGAAATGATGGATTTGGTGCGCATGAGATGGCAGGGGTTACAAAAATTGAGAGGCAGGGTAGGGGATGAAACGATGGATTTCAATGGCAGTGGGAATTTTGAAATTTTTAGAAAAGAAGAAAAGGAAACTTTTGAAAATTGTGCAGACCAGATTGGCCATTTCAATCAATTAATGGAAGATACTATAGGGGAAAAAGAAACCTATTCTGTCGTATCAAAGGACAATTTTCCGTTTGCGGGGATTGATTATGTGATTAAAAATCAGTGGGAAGGTCAAATCAATACCGGAAAAATGATGGAGGCGCTTTTGAACAAGGCTTATCAGGCTGGTATCAAAATTTTCAATGGTGTTGATATTTCAGGATTGGAAGAAGAAGAAAATGGTATTGTTTTAAAAAATGAAAACAACTGGCACTTATTTGCAAAAAAGGTACTGGTAGCCACCAATGGTTTTGCCAATCAATTGATAGAAAACTTAGCGCTTGAACCAGCCAGGAATCAGGTTTTAATTACTGAGCCCATCCAGGTTTGAAGGTGAAAGGTTGTTTTCATTACGACAAGGATATGTCTATTTTAGAAATGTAGGAGATAGAATTCTGCTTGGAGGTGCAAGGAACCTTTTTAAAAAAGAAGAAGCTACAGCAGAATTTGGCCAAACACAAGGTATCCAAAATGCGCTTGAGAATATTTCAAAAGAAGTAATACTTCCCGGACAAGATTATAAAATCGCCCAATGGTGGAGTGGAATCATGGGAGTAGGTCCTGTGAAAGCGCCCATCATTCAAATGCATAACACAAACATAAAGGCAAAGCCGTAAAAATGGGTGGTATGGGTGTCGCAATGGGTAGTTTGATAGGAGAAAAAGCAATACAAATGCTTTATACCTGATTACATTTCTACCTGTGGATGTGGTTTTGGATATCCAAAGATTGTATTCTTGATAAGATTGGCCACTTTTAGGCACCATTTTTCTCCCATTCCTTGTCACCATCCTGCCGACTTTTCAGGACTTTTTAGAATGAATGTGCAAGACTTCCAGGTCATAATCTTCCATGTCAACTATCTGGCGATTTTCTAATAGGTGTTTAAGATAATGGACACCATTGGGAACCGGCATATTGTCGCAAGTCATCAGGTCGGTAGATCCTTTTTGTAAAGAAGGATAAACGTAAATACGAACCCTTTTTGTGAAGATCTCACCAAATGCAGCCAAAAGGCGCTCGTCCATGTTTTGATAATAAAGGGAATTGATCAAATCCATCAATTTTCGCACGCCAAAGACAACGCCGACATTTCTTATTTTGTAATCGGCGAGATAAGAAATCAATTTGTGGAACTTCTCACAATTTGAAATTACCACGGTTTGTCCCAAACTACAAAGCAGGTCAGCGCGATCCAAAAAGTCTTTTTCGTTGGGTTTGCCACCGACGCGCAGATTGTCGAGGGTGATCTCCGTTAATAGAAAAGCATTATCAGGATCAATTTCTTCTTCTTTTTTAAACTGGGAAAAGCCTGCCTTGATCAAATCCATATGAACCAGGGTAGCAGGGCGGTAATTCCCCCTTACAACCATTACATTTTTACGGTATAAAAATTCGGATGCATGCAAGGCACGTTTGTCGGGACCAAACATTGCAACTTCTGTAAGTCCATGTTTTACCAGCCACAAGCAAAGCAGACGATTGTCTACGTTCTCAAAAGCCGGACCGCTTACCCTTACCATGTCTACCGCTATCCTACCATGCAGATTGTCCAACAAAGAAATCAGCAAAGTCTCCGGATCATCATGATAGTGATAGCAGGCATAAACCAGATTTACACCCAAAACTCCGATCGCCTGTTGCTGCTGTTGCGTACTGGTATCGAGCATGCGAACATGAATCACAATATCATTGGGTTCAGTCTTTGGGTCTAGTTGAAATCGCATGCCCAGCCAACCATCTCCTTTGATGGTTTTTTGAAAATTCATGGCTGCAATGGTATCAGCAAATGCGAAAAAGCTGGTCTCAGGCCTTGAAGCTCTCAACCTTCTGACCATCAGGGCAAATTCGTGATCCAACATTTTATAAAGGCGGGGTTCACAAACATATCTACCACTGGCTTCGACTCCATAAATATCGTCACTCACTACTTTATCGTAGGCTGACATACTTTTGGCAATGGTTCCGGCAGCTGCTCCTACTTTAAAAAAGTAGCGGGCCACTTCTTGTCCGGCACCAATTTCTGCAAAGGATCCATAAATAGAATCGTCCAGATTAATTTCCAGGGCTTTTTGGTCGGTATCGAGGATTTGTCTCTGACTTTCAGGCATGTAGGTTGATTTCTTGAAAAGCGATGCTGATTTGAGGGCACAAAGGTACAGGTTTCAATACTTTAATGAAAAAGATATTCCCATCTTTGCCCATCATGTTTCGGCCGATGAATAAAGAGATTTTACGATTAGCTATACCCAATATTATCAGTAATGTTTCGGTGCCACTGTTAAGTTCAGTGGATACAGCATTGATGGGTCGTTTGTCGGACATGCACATCGGCGCGGTCGGAATCGGGTCCATGATTTTCAATTTTATTTATTGGAATTTTGGTTTCCTAAGAATGGGAACCACCGGGATGACTGCTCAGGCTTTTGGTAAAAAAGACGATGCTTATGCTGCTTTGACACTGGGCCGGGCCATTATGGTTGCTTTGCTCATCGCCTTGTTTTTTATGATTTTTCAAAAACCGGTTCTGGAATTGGCGAACTACCTCATGCATGCTGAAGGTGAGCAGGCAAGCATGATTAATGGTTATTTTAAAATAAGGATTTGGGCAGCTCCTGCTACCCTTTGTTCCTTTGCCATGATGGGTTGGTTTTTTGGCATGCAAAACGCCATTTTCCCTTTGATATGGACCATCGTCACCAATGTGATTAATATTTCTGCCAATATTTATTTTGTAGAATTTCAGGGAATGGGGGTTGACGGAGTTGCTTTGGGAACAGTCCTGGCACAATACGGTGGTTTACTTTCAGGAATCATTATGTTGTTGATAAAGTACAAGAGCGTTTTATCGCATATCAAGTTGAATTTATTGGCAGAATGGGAAGCTCTTTCCCGTTTCCTGAAAATCAACCAGGACATTTTTATTAGAACAGTTTGCCTCACTTTTGTATTTGGATTTTTTCAAAGTGAGTCCAATCAATTGGGGCCGGAAATTCTTGCAGTAAATGTGATTTTATTACAATTTTTAAACTGGATGTCTTACGGAGTGGATGGATTTGCTTATGCGGCTGAGAGTTTGGTAGGGAAATATTTTGGTGCGGACGATAAGCCCGGAACCAAAGAAGCCATTTCCAAATCTTTTTGGTGGGGAATGGGCATGGCGCTCATTTTCAGTTTGATTTATGCCCTTTTCGGGAAAGATCTTTTAAAAATATTTACCAATCAACCCGAAGTAATTCAAGCTGCCATTCCTTTCCTGTTTTGGATGGCCCTCGTACCTTTCCTTGGAACTCCAGCCTACATCTGGGATGGCATCTTTGTAGGATTAACAGCTTCCAAAACTATGCGCAACAGCATGTTGCTCTCCCTTCTGGTTTTTATCCTGGTCTATTTTACAACCATCCATGCCCATGGCAACCACGGCTTGTGGATGGCCATGATCTCCTTTTTGCTAGCCCGCGGAATTATCCAGTTTGGGTTTTATCGGTGGAAGGGGTTGGAGATGCGGTGAACGATTTTTGATTTTTGATTTTTGAATTTGGAAATTGGGATGGGGAGAATGGGGATTGGGTGATTTTTTGGGACGTATTCAAACCACTTTTAGTTTACAGATAGGAAAAAATTAAACCTCAAAAATCAAGAATCAAGAATCAAACATTCAAGCTTCTTCCTTCCCAACTATCCAAAAATTATTGATTCCTTCGCCTTGGGTGATGTCGATTTTTTGAAGGTTGAGTAGTTCTAGGAGGGCCAGGAAAGTGGTGATGGCGTGAACGCGGTTTTCCATTTTTGAAAAAAGATCTACAAAGTCAGCTTTTTGGCCATTTTCCAGTTTGGAAAAGATGAAGTCCTGCTGGGAAGCAATGGTGTAGGGATAATTATAAACCCGGTGAACTACCTTGGTTTGGCGGTCATCCATTTTCTGCATCACCCTTTCGAAGGTGCGCATTAATTTGTAGAGGCTGACAGATTCCAATTCTACATCGGCCAGTGCTTTATTGGCAATTTTGGAAAGTTCAGCATGGGCATTTCCTCTGACGGAGCGGAAGGAACGGTCTTCCTCTAATTTCCGCATTTCATCCAATATTCCTTTGAAGCGCTTGTATTCCAAAAGTCGGTCAACCAATTCCTGACGTGGATCGATTTCATTTCCTTCTTCATCGATCGGTTTCCTAGGAATCAGCATTTTGGCTTTGATGCGGCAAAGGGTTGCAGCTACCAAAATAAACTCGCTGGCCAAATCTACATTCAGCGATTCCATCTGGCGGATATACTCCAAAAAATCATCTGTAATGGTATGGATGGGAATATTGTAAATGTCCAGCTCATCACGCTCAATGAAAAACAACAACAGGTCAAATGGCCCCTCAAATTGGGGCAAATGAATGGTATAGGTCTGTGTCGTCTGCTCTGACATGTAGTTGTTTTTTAAAAAACGGGAATGCAAAGATAAGAAGAAGTAATTAGAGTGACGAAATACGAGTGACGAATGACGAATGTGGAATGCGGTTAGTGGGATGCGGTTGGTGGAATTGAAATCGTAGGTATTAGATAAGTTTCATCATTATTTCATGGTGGTTAAATGGAACCTTGAAAAAAAAGATGCGGAGCTGGGGCAATCCAGCTTCTAGTGTCCAAAATCCAGCATCCAGGATCTCGCAAACGATCCCCCGAGCCCCGATCAAACGAGAAACTGCACAGCACCCAGCACCTAGCACCTAGCACCCAGCACCTAGTACCCAGCCCCCAGTACATATTAAATTTTTTATTGGTATGAATTTTGAAAAGAATAAATTATAAAAATTCTTAAAGTGTTTTTTAAAAGGAGAGAAAGCAAACTTTCCCATGAACCTAAAGTGTAATAACATGCTGAGAAACTACATCTCGAAAGGTAGCAACCTGCTGTTTTCGTTTTTCCTTATTTTAGGAATGACAACTTCAGCTACTGCCAGCATTTCCCCGACGATTTTAGAAACTATATCTGTAAGTGCAAACAATACGGTTTACACAGACTGCCCGGGTACGGAAGTTCTCATCAGCGGAATAGATGTGCAAACCAATTGCAGTGGATATACCATTTCCTGGTCCAGTGAAGAGGATCCCAATTTTGCATACATCCGCAATCGCGGAGGATTGCAACCCCGGGTTACCCTTCAAAATAAAGTTTCGACCTATAAACTGGTCGTCACCGAAAACTGCACGGGAACAAAAGACTCGGTCGAGATAGTTTTTCAACCAACTATAATTTCTGCACCCGGAGGGGATGCGGATTTTTGTGTTTTTGCTACAGACACCATTGGAACTGTGGCTCAAGCTGGTTTGACTTACACTTGGTTTCCTTCAGTAGGATTGAGCGATACAACAGTAGCACGTCCTCAAATTTCATACACAGGACAAAATAATCTGGTTTATACTTTAAGAGTAGATGATGGAAACGGTTGTCAGGTAGAGGAAGAGATTGAAGTGACTTTCCATGAATTACCATTGGCAAACTTTTCAGCAGATACAGTTTGTGTAGGTTCTGCTACGCATTTTCAAAACACGACTCCTGATACCAACATTGTATCCTATGCTTGGTCATTTGGTGTTTCGGGAAGCAATAGCACAGTTGAAAATCCTGAATTTACTTATCCGACAGGAGCTGCATACACAGCAAGTTTGACGGTTGTTTCAGCATTTGGTTGTACCCAAACCGTTTCAAAAACAGTTGAAGTTCCTAGCCAGCCGGTTATCAATGGATACCTGGCCAATGATCCTTACGATTGTAACAGTAGAGACGGAAGAATTTCACTTACAGCGGCGGCAGGCCATGTAGTGGGAGGATTGACATATAGTATCAATGGTGGAACTACCTGGAGCAATTCTTCGATTTTCAACAGTTTGCAAGAAGGAGATTATTCCATCAGGGTAAGAAACGGTGGTGTTTGTGTGACCAATGGAGATGATGTGAGTTTGCAGGATCCACCTCAACCACAGATCGATCAGGTGTTGCCTTCCAATCCATCAGATTGTGCGGTGAAAGATGGTGGCATTCAGATTTCTGCTAGTGGAGGAAGTGGTTCTTACCATTATAGTATCAATGGAATTGACTGGCAAAGTTCACCTGTATTTTCGGGATTGGGTTCAGGAAGTTATCCGGCCCTGGTTCGAAATTCAGATGGAACATGTAGGGTAAACAACGGGTTGACAGTTCTTTCAGAACCGAATTCCCCTATTATAACTTTTATTAATCCGAAAAATCCAAAGGATTGTGGAGCACAAGATGGCTCTATAACCATCAATACTGCCGGAGGTACCGGTTCTTTTGAATACAGTATCAATGGTGGTAATTCCTGGGTTACTACTAACAAATTTGAACAATTGTCCAGAGGTGTCTTCCAGGTACGTGTCAGAAATGACAACGGTACCTGTGAAGTTACCGGCGGCGCAATTGAATTGAAAGATCCGGCTGCGCCACAATTGGTGGATGTGATTGTAACAGATCCTACAGATTGTGAAGGAATCGACGGAAAAATTGAAGTGGATGCCCTTGCAGGTGCGACTACCGTTCAATATAGCTTGAACGATGGTCTTACCTGGAGCAGTGACAATGTCTTTTTAGGACTTTCAGAAGGAAATTATGATTTGAAATTAAGAAATAATGATGGTAGCTGTATTGTCGATGCTGGCACCAGCACACTCTCAGACCCACCCACACCCACTATTAGCTCGATAAGCGGATCAGATCCGACCGATTGTAACAGGACCGATGGAACCATCAGTATCCTGGCTGCCAATGGAACGGGCAACTATTCCTTTAGCATCGACAATGGCGCCACCTGGAAATCATTTGGAGCATTTCCAAATCTTCCTGGCGGTAGCTATGCTATTCTTGTTAGAAATGCAGATGGGTCTTGTGTGACCCCTGTACAAAATTATGACCTTGTTGATCCGGTTCCGCCGGTCAACAATGGTTTCAGTGCCCTGGATCCAAGCAATTGCGCCGATGAAGATGGAGTAATTGAAATGGATGCAAACAGTTCAACCGGAGTACAATACAGTATTGACGGTGGAAACACCTGGTTGAATTCAGGTTTATTCAACGATCTGCCTGGTGGTACCTTTGAGTTGGCCATCAGAAATGCAGACACGACCTGTGTGACTTCTCTTGGAAGCATCGATTTGTTGGCTCCTTCCGGAATTGAAATTGACAGAGTGTATGGTGAAGGCGTCACCGATTGTGGATTGAATGATGGTGCTATTGTAATCAATGCAAGTTATGATGGCAATTCTGACCTGGAATACTCCATCGACAACGGACAAACCTGGAGAGATACTTCCAGATTTGAAGGTTTGGCAGGTGGAACTTATGATGTAAGGGTTAGAACCATCGACGGAACATGTGCAGTTAGTGTGCCTGGTACCAGAGTTCTGGAACCTACAGCTCCTCAGGTTGCGGAAGTATTGGTGGCCGATCCTTCTGATTGTCAAAAAGAAGATGGAAGAATATTTTTGGTGGATCCTCAAAATCAGTTGTTTGAGACCAGTATTGATGCCGGAAATACTTTCACCATGCAGAAATTCTATCAAGATTTGTCGGCAGGTGAATATTGGGTGAAAGTTAGAAATACAGATGGAACCTGTGTAACAGATCTTGGAGTAAAAGTTTTACAGGAGCCTCCAACTCCGGAAATTATCGAAGTAACCGAGACCCAACCTTCAGCTTGTATGGAGAAGGATGGAAGCATCCGATTGGATGTTAATTTCCCGGGTCAGGTTCATACCAGTATTGATGGAGGTTTGAGCTGGCAAAATAGAACTGAGTTCAACAACCTTCCTTCCGGCAATTATCCTTTGATGATTCGTAATGCAGACCGTACTTGTGAAGTAACAGGTCAAACAGTTGCATTGAAAGGTGGTAGCAGTACACTCGTTGTAACTGTAACTACTCAAGAAGCAGATTGCGGAGTTTCCAATGGAAGAATATTTTTTACTATTTCAGGCCAAACCAGTGTCGTGGATTATAGCATCGATGGAGGATTGACCTGGCATGAACCCAATACCTTTAACAACCTTCCTTCCGGCTCTTACCATGTAATGGCAAGAGAAAACTACGATTGTATCACCGATGCAGGAACGGTTCAAGTTGAAACAAGTGGGCAGCCGGTTATAACTGATTTTCAAAAAACAGATCCAAGCCATTGTTTGAGTCCGGATGGTACCATTACCATTGCGGCAAGCGGTAACTTGGGTACTATTCAATATTCTATTAATGGTGGACTAAGTTGGCAAGGTGCAAATCAGTTCAACGGATTGAGCAACGGAAATTACCAACTCATGGTTAGGTATGACAATGGAAGTTGTGCCAATGAAGGTCCACAAGTAAGCATGATGTCCCCCGGTGCGCCGGTAGTTTTGGACGTATTAATGGAAGAACCATTTTGTAATAATGAAGATGGAAGTCTGACCATTCAGGCGACTCCATCTATCAATACAACTTTAGAATATTCAATAGATAATGGTACCACTTGGCAATCAGAAGCAAGATTTACTGATTTAGCTGCTGGGAATTATCCGATTATGGTTAGAAATGGCGATTTGAGTTGCCCTACTCAAGCAGGGACCGTTACACTTCATTCTGGTTCCATGCCGGAGGTGGATAATTTGATTTATGAAAATCCGGATTGTATCGATAATGATGGAATGATTGAAGTTCAATTGATGCAAAATCTTCCGGGTATAACTGAATACAGTAGAAATAATGGATTGAGCTGGCAGTCAGCACCCAATTTTGAAAATCTTTCTCCAGGTTCTTTCCATATCATGGTAAGAAATATGTCGGCTGGTGAATGGTGTACCGTGGATGCAGGGACGATGGATTTGATTAGACCTTCATCGCCTTCGGTTAATATTTCAAAAGCAAATCCTAGTGATTGTGGTATGGAAGATGGTAGAATTACCATCAATGCCAATGGGCAGTTTGATTTGGAATATAGCATTGATGGAACGAACTGGCAAAGCAATGCTGTGTTTGAAAATCTGCCTGGTGGTTCTTATACTGCTATGGCCAGATATACCGACGGAAATTGTGAAACCATTCCGTTCCCCATTACTTTGAGTACTCCTGAAAGTCCAAGTATAGACAGAGTCTTTAGTCAAAATCCTGACTGTGAAGGCGAAGGCAGTTTGATTGCCATTGCAACCCATGGAGGAACAGGTGATTTGGAATATAGCATTGATGGCGGAATTCAATGGACAGTCGATAGCTTGTTTTATGATGTACTTCCCGGTACTTATGATGTGATGGTAAGAAATGGAAATGGAAGTTGTGAGGTTCACGGAAGCTCTGTAACCATTTCACAAAAGGAGAGACCTGTGGTAACTCAGATTTATCCGGAAATTCCTGACTGTGATGTAGCCAATGGAAGTATTGAAGTTCAAGCTACGATCACTGATGCTCCTTTGTCAATGTTGCAGTATAGTATCGATGCAGGGGCTACCTGGCAAAATAGCAGGGTATTCCAAAATTTGGATGCCGGACTTTTCCATATCATGGTGAAGCGCATTGACGCTCCTTGTGATTTGGATTATGGAATTTATCGATTGCATGGTGCCGAGCAGCCTGAAATTATTTTAATAGAAAACAACGATCCGGTAAGTTGTGATGTACTGGATGGAAAAATAGAAATACTTGCTTTGGGTAGAAATGGTCTACCCGATGCAAACCTTGAATACAGTATCGATGGAGGTGTGAATTGGAATGCCAATCCTCAGTTTTTAAATCTGGGAGGAGGTACCTACCAACCAATGGTAAGATTTGAAGATGGAACCTGTGCGGTTTCTTCATCCGATATTACACTTGATACACCCGCTTCGCCAGAAAGAACCAGTTATGAAATGTCGGATCCAGATTGCGACCGTATGAATGGTAGCATCAGCCTTTTGGCAAGCGGTAATCCAAATAAAACTTTGGAATACTCCATCGACGGTGGTCAAAGTTGGACCATGAATGGAGCTTTTGCAGGATTGAATGAAGGAAATTATCAGGTTTATTATAGATACACAGATGGAAGTTGTGAAACATTCGATACTACCTTGAATCTTGCACCTCAGAATTATCCGGTTTATGTGGATGCTATGACCAATGACCCAAGTGCATGTGATGCTGCTGATGGAAGCATTTCCATCAACGCATCCGGAGTATCCGGCCTGGAATATTCTATCAATGGAGTGGATTGGCAGGTTGGTGCAACTTTTAATAATGTTGCACCGGGTTCCTACAATACTATGGTGAGGTACCAAGACGGTCGTTGTGAGGTGAATGGCGAAAATATTACCCTTGAACTTCAAAATGAAGTTGAAATTACCAGCGTAACAACTCAGGAACTTAGTGATTGTAATGCTTCAGATGGTGCGATTAGCATAATTGCATTCGGAGATGATGTTTTAGAATATAGCATTAACGGAACGGATTGGCAATCAAGTCCTGATTTCCAAAATCTGGGTTTGGGAACTTATACGCCACAGGTTCGATTGATGAATTTTGAATGTACGGTAGAAGAAACTCCGGTAACCATTCAGGCCTTAGATCCAATTGAGTTTGATGTGGTGAATGTTGCCCACATTACTGATTGTGGTCTTGAAAATGGAAATATCGAAATTGATGTAATTGCTTCCAATCAGGTAGAATATAGCTTGAATGGTGGTACCAGTTGGAATACCGGAAACCAATTCAATAATTTGCCGGAAGGCAGTTATAATTTGATGATTAGAAAAGCAGATGGAACCTGTGAGATGGAATATGCCAATAATCCTGTGCTTATTCAAGAGCCTCAGGCACCTGTTATTTCTAATTTAAATAAAATAGATCCTACTTGTAATAGAAGAGATGGAAGCCTGACCGTTCAGGCGAATATTACCAGCAATCCAGGTAACCTTCCAATTGAATATTCAATCGATGGCGACAACTGGCAAAGCAGTAATGTCTTCACCGGATTGGGTCAGGGTAGTTATGTCGTCTCAGTTAGGTTGCAGGGAACCACATGTATGGTTGAAGAAACCAAATACCTGCAGGAGCCAGGCGGTTGTCCTACTTGTGAAGAAGTTTTTGATGGAGAAATGGTGAGATTGGAAGAGGTAAGCATGGTGAATCCTGTTTGTGTGCCTTTCCCATTGAATAAATTGTCAGAATATGATTTATACATGGATGGAAATCTTGTGCAGCCGCAAGGTGGTTGTGATGTAGATTCTCTTTTCTATTACGGATATGTTACCCTCGTTACTTTGGGTGGTCTGGACGGACCATACACCCTTGATTCATGGACCATTAATGGACAGGTGAAATCAGGTGTATTTGCTGATTTGGATGAATTGATTGACAGCATGAATGTTTGGGATGCCGGTGCCAACTGGTATCATGACGAAGCTTCATACGCTCTGGTTGGAGGACTTGCCGGAAATAATTATAGCAATTTAAAACTTACCCATCAGCGTACTTCTCGTTCTGTTGTTTTAAATAATAATAAAATACCTGTGTTCCAAGGTACCTTGGTAGAAGTCAACGGAACAGGATGGCATGATTTGATTGCTTTTAAAAAGTCGGATAGTTGTGCAGATACATTTAGCATTTTTGTAAATCCTGCTCCACAGTCTACTATTTATACCATTAACCCAAAAATAAATGAAGGTGAAAATTGGACAGTTTGCGATTGGTCCGGCATTTTGCCTTATGAACCGCAAAGTCTGACTTTCTGTGGAATGGCTCAGCATGGAAGCGTAGGAGTGAATGCAAGTGATTGTATGGTTTATACTCCGCAGTCCGATTATGTAGGAGCTGATGATTTCTGTGTGATTTCCTGTTATCAAATGGGTAATCAGACCATCTGCGACACCCTTGAGGTAAATATTTTGGTCAGCCCAACACAACAGCATTTGTATTTGACTACGGAGGTAAATACAATTTTGGATACTTGTTTGAATAATGAAATCATGCCTTTAAACGGTGCCGGAATGACAGCATCTGTTTGTGGAAGTGATAATGTTACCATTTCATTTGAAAATGGAAATGAGCAATGCTTAACCATTAATCCGGACCTTGATTTTGAGGGAACTACGCAATTGTGTGTGGTTCATTGTCAGGACGTAGCCGCACCTTGGGGTCAAATGTGTGATACAACTTTGATTACCTTGCTTGTGGCAGATCCTTGTCCTCAAACTGTATTTGAAGCTGATACCCTTTACGGAAATAGCTTAAACGGATATGGAAGTGTTTGTTTACCGATTCCACTTTTTGATATCAGCAGTTACAGTGTTCAGGTGGATGGAAGTCCTTATAGCTTTGACTTTGCTGATTGTGATGTCGATACAATTTTCTCTTATTCATACTTTAATATCCCAACAGCCAGCCGCATGGGCCATTTGAAATTGATAACTGGTCTGTAAACGGAGTTGATTATTCCGGCATGGCCAATACTTTACAAGATGTGGTAGATTCTTTGAATACCTGGGATCCTAGTGGAAATTGGGCCTTGTATCCAAGATTGCTGGCCATTATAGGAGGTGATAAAGCCAATACCTACACAGATCTTGTTTTAACGCCAACAACCATAAATATCACGATTAGCATTGCGCCTGACGAAGGAGAATTTGCACAAGGAACAGAGATGGTGATCAATGGTGCAGGCCAACATGTTTTGGTGGCAACAAACCGTATTTTCGGTTGTGCGGAAATGGTGGTGGTAATGATTAGCGAAATGCCGGCTCCGGAGTTGGATACCCTTGAGATTTCGACTTTGGAAAATACAAGTATCAACCAATATTGTGTTCCTATTAACGAGCTCAATGGAAGTGTTGCTGATTTCCAAATGTGCAGCCAGCCGGTAAATGGAGTAGTACAGTTACAAGGTTCGAATTGCTTCAGTTATACTCCAAACCAGGATTACTTTGGTCAGGATAGTTTCTGTGTGGTGATTTGTGATCAGTTTGGAATTTGTGATACTTCATTCATCGTCATAACTATTGAAGAAGACATGGATTGTTCCTTGATTTTCCCAATGGCCAACATGAATGTTGAAACGCCTTTCTGTAATGGAATGGGTGAGGTTTGTCTACCGATTAGTCCATTGGAAATCAACGATTATCAGATTTACAATAATGGTCAGCTGTATAGTGGAACAAAAACAGCTTGTGGATTTGATACGGTATTTGTTTATGATGTCAACCTTGTTCCTGGTTCAGGTTTAAATGGTCCTTATACTGTTGATTCCTGGGAAGTGAACGGGACGATGTTTTCTGGTACTTTCAACGCGCTTTCAGATTTGGTAAATGCCATGAACGGATGGGACCCAAGCGGAAATTGGGTCTATGAATCAGGATTGGGGCAAATCAGGGGTGGAGATCCTGACAAAGTTTACGGACTTCTTTCTATTAGCCAGGATAACACCGGTGCTAGTGTGGATTTAAATGTTTCTGAAGAAAATAATCCAAATGGTACCAGTATTAATTTGATGGTAGGAAGCCACAGAATTATAGCATTCAATACCAGAAATGGATGTAGAGATACGCTTCAGGTGGAAGTTGCCTGTGCGGCTATGCCTGATTTGGCGTCTACGCAGGGAATCATGGTTGGAGACGAATGGCAAATCTGTCTTTCTGATTTGAATTTGTCTTTTGATGAAAATTACATCGCCTCGATCATGAATAACTGTCCAGCTTCGGCCAATGCATCTTTTGACCTCGATATGGTTAATAATTGTGTGACTGTATTCGGCATTATGCAAGGAGCTGCTGAAGCATGCTACCAAATCTGTTTACAAAACGGCGATTGTTTTACCTGGACCATTTCGGTCAATGTAAATGCTCCATGCCAGGGCTTCCTTTCTGAAAATGATGTAATGCTTGGAGTTGATTGCAATAATAGCATGATAGACTTGTGTATCGAAGGATTTACTGTACCAGCAGTTGCGACCAATTTTGAATTGGAGATTGATGGTGTTCCTTATGATGGCAACTTACAACCTTGTCAGTTGGATAGCACCTTCTCATTTAGTTATTTCTCCTTGCCTGGCCAGGGTGGAGATGGTCCTTATCGCATCATTTCCTGGAGAATCAATTCTGACATCTTCTCCGGTGAATTTGAAAATATTCCGGACCTGATTGATTCAATGAATCTTTGGGATCCTACCGGAGATTGGAGGTTGAATGCTTCAGGTTTATCCATCATAGGCGGAAATCCAAACAATTCCTACGGTCCGATGAGTGTGGTACAAATTGATACCAACTCTCCGGCAACGCTGGTTGCCAACACCACGATTGTACCAAGGGGAATGCATATTGAAGTAGAAAGAAAAGGAAGTTACCAATTGGTATTTACTCAAATTGCAACAGGTTGTAAAGACACTGTCAATGTGGAGACTTCATGTGTGACTACAGAAACCATTTTGGATACTATAATCATCAATCAGAATGCTACAGCTTGTGTCGGTTTGTTTGAACTTCCAGGCAATTTTGTGAGTCTGGAAAACAATTGCGAGGATGAGTCAGGTGAATTTGTCTTGTTCAGCTGGAACGCTGCAGATAACTGTTTCTCCTATCTCGGTATTGAGCCGGGAACCGAGCAGGCTTGTTTTGTAGTTTGCGATGATATGGGTATTTGTGATACCACTATTTATATAGTAACAGTTATTGCAGATCCTAATATTGATACCATTCCGGTTTTGGCACTTGATGATGAAATGGAAGTTAAGAGAAATCGGACTGCAGTATTAAATGTACTTGGCAATGATGAATATGGTAAAATTGACAGTGCTTACATTTCAAGAGCTCCAAGACACGGTATGGCCATCTTCCTGCCTGATGGAACTGTTCAGTATATTCCTGATGAGGATTATTGTGATGAAGAATTACCGGATGATTTTGAATACACCATTTGTACTGCAACCGGATGTGATGCAGCTGAGGTTTTTGTGACCGTGATTTGTGCAGGTGTGAAAGTTATGAATGGATTTTCTCCAAATGGAGATGGTTACAATGATACTTTCGTAATTGACGGAGCCAATATTTATCCTGAAAATACCCTTACCATTTATAACAGATGGGGAAATCAGGTGTATTACAAACGTGGATATAGAAATGAAAATGGCTGGAATGGTTCCTGGGACGGGGTAGACCTTCCTGACGGTACTTACTATTACACCTTCGACGATGGTCAGGGTGAAATGTATTCCGGCTTTGTACAGATACAACGATGAGAAAACTATTTTTAAGTAGAGGCTGCCCCAAAAAGGCAGCCTCTTTAATTATGAAGAAGTAGAGTTTGCTTAGAACTCCACAAAAAGCCGCTGTTCAAATTCCTGAATGCTATCTTTTAATTGGGTGAACCAAATTTCTCTGTCATTTTTTGATTTGGCCTCCATTGCATCTGACTGTAATCGAATTTTGGTTATCATTTCTTTAGTAAATTCACAAAAAGGCACCTGATTTGATTTGATGAAATTGGGATAATCATGATAGATTTGGACTTCATTCAAAGCATCACTTTTAACCATCAGGGTATTATTGAAAGTCTCATTTTCGTTTATAAAAAAAGAATATTTTGCGACAGTGCCATTGACAGCAGTATTGTAATGATGGCAAATTCTTTCCTGTAATTTATCAATCACTCCTATCAGTTCATCCATCACTTCATGTGCATGATGTTCATCAAAACCGGTAGTGTGATGCAGGTGGTAGTTGATTTGTTTCAATGTCTTATTTAAAAAACTGTCCGACCAAATTTCTGTCCTTGGCATGTGCAGGTAAAGGTCATGAATCATCTCACATTGTTCGGCGAGCTGCACATTTTCCTCCCAGTCCAAAGTTTTGTAAGCAGTATCCCAAATACTTTTTCCTGGTTTGGTCAACTCCCAGCAAAAGAATTTAAACTTTAACAGGGCATCTGTATCCAGGTAATAATATAAGGGAAGATCATTGGCCAGGACATGTAATCTTACATTCGGCAAACTTTTAAAGGAGAAAAAGTCATCTGTCATTTGACCAAAAAGCTTTTTCAAAGAAAATTCCTGATAAGGTCCTCTTGGAAATTTAAAGGGTACCAGGGTTTTGTCTTCAGAAATCAGGTGGTCGATGGAAAGTTGGAAATGACTGGTGAGTTGGTATATCTCGTACATCATCATAGGAGTCTCGCCCCGCATTCTCTTATAAAATGCACTGCGCCCTACATTCAACAATTCCATACAAGTTTGTTTCCATTGGTTATCAGGCCAATGGAGTTCACTCAAAGTGTGAAACAATTTCCGTTGAAAGGTCTTCATAGCTTCAATTTTTTTAAGGGGAACAGGTACCTCATCCCGCGCATTCAGAAAAGGGATATTTACCAAAATCAAATTCCCATTTCCAAAGCGTTGTGTTTTAGTTTCATTCTATTAGTACCATTTTTTGGGAAAAGGTATCAGGAATTGCTATTTTTTTTTGCTCGGTTCTCGTTTGCTCGGGGGCTCGTTAGCTCGTGGCTCGGAGGCTCGTGGCTCGTTTGCTGGATGCTGGATTCGGGACGCTTGGTATTGCATTGGATGAAACCTTCCAACTGAAATCAAGCATCTAATTCCTTTTTGTTCTTTGAAAATATTAAGAGATATGTTTTTGATATACCTGACTTCAAGTATCCGGCTAACAAGCCACGAGCTAACGAGCCCGCGAGCAAACTAGCACCAATGCTGTATCCTGAAAATTGGATGAGGACTTCCAACTGATATCAAGCGTTTAATGCCTTTTTATTCTTGGAAAATATTGAGAGATATGTTTTTGATATACTTGACATCTAGTATCTAGCAAACGAGCCACGAGCTAACGAGCCTCCGAGCCAACGAGAACCGATGCTACGCACTAAACGACGTTCCACACCCACAGGTGTCGCTCGCATTTGGATTATTGAAGGAGAAGCCTCGGTTGTCAAGGCCGTCGACCCAGTCGATTTCCATGCCGATGAGGTAGATGGCATGAGATTTATCCATCACAACTTTGAGGCCTTCGATTTCAAAGGTTTGATCTTTTTCTTTTTGGACATCAAATCCAAGTATGTAAGAAAAACCTGAACAGCCTCCGCCTTTAACTCCAATACGCAAGGCGTAATCTTCACTTAATTCCTGTTGGGCTCTGATG
Source organism: Saprospiraceae bacterium (assembly GCA_041392845.1). GTDB lineage: Bacteria > Bacteroidota > Bacteroidia > Chitinophagales > Saprospiraceae > JAGQWW01. The sequence continues at coordinate 87,326 of JAWKLG010000028.1, forward strand.
TTTTTCAATTCTTTCAAAGCGCCTTCAGTTATCGTAACAGGTTGCATGGTTTGTGTACTCATTGGTTCGATTTTCACTGCAAAGTTAGATAAAATACATCTTGCCTACCAACAACCATAGCCAGCTTTTGGTTGAATGATGAGAATTACTTCTTTTCGCCGGGGCAAAATTTTACCTTTACGGTTCACTAACAGAGCGTTTAATATGAGCGGTATGATAAAAAACATGATTGTTTTTACCTTAATTCTGGGAGTCGCAACTTTAGCCTTGGAGTATTTTAGAAAAGGAACCATAGCAATAGAAGATCCGGCCGGATTTGGAATTACCATTTTAATAATGGGCATTGCCGGAGGCTATATTTATAATTGGACCTATGAAAAAACAAAAAAATGAAACCACTCCTTCTTACAATTCTTTTTTTCTGGTTTTGTATTGGTTTTTCCTTTTTTGTGATCTCAAATTTTCTTGTTTTGGGTGGTATTGGTGATCAATGGCTTAACTTTGGGCTCTCCAGTCTTGTTTTGGCCATTATTTTTGCCAACATCTGGAACGGAATCAAAGACAAATTTTAAACTTATCTTTTAAAAAATAACCATATGCCAGTTTGGCTTTCTGTCATACTTGAAATAATAAAAATTACAGTACCGGCTCTTATCGTATTCCTTACGGTTTATTATTTAATGAAAGGTTTTTTTGAAAATCAAAGAGCACTCAAACATCTTGAGATTCGTCAGGCGTCTCAAAAACAAACCATACCACTGAAGTTACAAGCTTATGAGAGGTTGGCTTTGTTTTGCGAGCGAATAGCTATTCCAAACCTTTTACTTAGAATGAGAGAAGAGGGAATGACTGCAAAAGACCTTAGAATTTCCATGTTACTGGCTATTCAGCAGGAATTTGAATACAATCTAACCCAACAAGTGTATGTCAGCGAACAATTATGGGAAATCATAAAACTGGCAAGAGATGAAACTGTTAATATAGTGAATGAGGTCTGTAATGAGCTTCCAAAAGAAGCCGATGGAAGGCAACTCGCCGGTACTTTACTCAACCTTTTGGATGGTAAATCAACCGGACTGGATAAGGCTCAAATGGCCATTAAAAAAGAAGCCAGTCTTATGTTGTAAATTAGAGTTTTTCAGAATTCATTCCTCCTGAAACCAATGATCCTAATATTTGCTGCCTAATTGACAAAGCAGTGAAATGAAATTTCCTACATTTGTAGGCCTAATAAAACTCGACAAGAGAATCCAGATTAAAAACTTAAAATTACTTGACAATGAGAAATGTCTTTTGGGCCGTTTGCTGCGCCTTTACTCTAATCTTCTCAGTTTCTGCAGTTGCCCAAAATAATCATGGAGTTTGTGGAACTCATCCCGATGCATCTATTGAGATGACCATAAAAGCCAAAGCTATGATTGAGAATGGCTATGTCGCTCCAAGAGGAGTAGTAACTTATGTTCCCATCAAATACCACCTGGTGGCAAGGACAAATGGTACCGGACGTGTAAAAGAAACGGACGTGTACAAAATGCATTGCCATTTGAATGAAATTTATGAAGAACAGGAAATCCAGTTTTTTATAAAAGATGGTGAATTCAATTACATCAACAACAATACTGTTTATGATAACCATGTCGGTACTCAGGGCACCATCATGAACTTCAATAAAGATGACAGAGCAATGAACGTCTTTATTGTAGATGATGCAACTCCTGCAGGTGGAGGACAATCTCCGGGAACTGTTCTGGGATATTACTCTCCACAAAGAGATTGGATCGTAATGCGTATCGACCAGGTAAACTCCAACTCTCAGACCTTGGCTCACGAAGCAGGTCACTTTTTCGGGTTACCTCACCCTTTCCGTGGATATGAGCCGGATCCTTTCGACAATCCTGATGCAGGTTGGCCAATTGCACCTGTGGTTTCTCCAAATGGCAGTACTCCGACTGAATTGCAAGACGGAAGCAACTGTACTACTGCAGGTGATATGATTTGTGATACACCACCGGATTATAACTTCGGTTTGATCAATGGTAATTCTTGTGTTTACAGTGGTGGTGCAAAAGATCCTAATGGTGTAACCGTTAATCCTGATGAGACACTTATCATGAGTTATTTCAATGATAACTGTGTAAATAAATTCACAGACGACCAGAAAGATATTATTGCTGCCAATCTAGCAAGCAGCGATAGAAACTTCCTGGACAATTCATATAGCCCTCCGGCACAGACAGTTTCTAACGATTTGATTCCAATCTATCCTCAGAATAATGCTTCTATACCGGTGTTCAACAATGAGTTGAACATTGATTGGGAAGATATGGATGGCGCGACTTCATACGTTTTTGAAATTGCAACCAATCAGTTTTTCTCTGATGTTCAAACGCATATCGTTAACGATTCATACGTTGAATTGACAGGAATTGACCGTTTGAAAACCTATTATTGGAGGGTAAAAGCATTCAACTGGACGAATACTTGTGCTGCTAGTATTGCTTCCGCTACAATGAAATTCACAACTGACAAAGTTATGAGTTCCAACAACATTGACTTTGTATCTCACTACAATGTATTTCCAAATCCGGCTAATACTACCAGTGGTGTGAACTTATATTTAAATTCAAAACAAAGTTTCACAGGAATTATCAACCTGTATAACCTCACGGGTCAACTTTCCTATCAAATGAAACACAATTTCCATCCTGGCGACAACGCTGTTCGCCTGGAAGGACTACAAATTGAACAAGGAGTGTACATGATTCAGGTTCAAACTGATTATGGAATCCTTAGTTCAAAAGTTGTTATCAACAACTAATATGAACTGACCTTCAATAAGCGGTGGGATATTAATTTCTACCGCTTATTTTTTTTGTCTCCCTGCCTACCCCGATTAGCTTTCCCAAAAACTTCTGATTTAGTTCTTTGTTTCTTCGCAAAAGAAAAAACGCAATTACAGCCCAATATTTAATGATTATGAAAAGGTTATTTACTTTCCTAAGCTTTCTGTTCATCGTGTCGCTTATCAGCGCTCAAAATAAACCAGATAACTATTGTGGTTACACCGGGAAAAGCGAATGGTTGATCCAATACCAAAAAGACAAACATTCAAATCCTTCAGTTTCCAATCGTTCAGGCGCCATTACCTGGTTGCCGCTGCAAATCCATGTAGTAGGAGATGACAACGGAAACGGATATTTTCAGCCAAGAAATATTCTGGATGCCCTTTGTACACTGAATGAAGACTTTGAAGATTCCGATATTCGGTTTTACCTGAAAGATGATTTCAACTATCTGAATAATACAGATTGGTTTGTGCACAACTTTGGCAATGGTCGTGATATGATGCGCCAAAACAATGTTGACAATGCAGTCAATGCCTATATAGTTGAGGACCCGGCAGGGAACTGCGGTTACTACAGCCCGGGCCCCGACGCACTTGCCATCGCAAAAAATTGTTCCGGAAAAGATGACCATACTTTTTCTCATGAGGTAGGTCATTACCTTTCACTTCCACACCCATTCGTAGGTTGGGAAGGAGAAACTCCGGAAAGAGGTGTTAACGCTCCTGAATTTATCAATGGCCGCGAAGTAGAAAAAGTGGACCGTAGTAATTGCTACCAGGCAGGAGATGGATTCTGTGATACTGACGCCGATTATCTTAGCGCTCGTTGGACTTGTAATGGTGACTCAAGAAGCTCACAAATTTATCTGGATCCAAATGGAGAAGAAGTTTCAGCAGACGGAACACTTTACATGTCTTATGCAAACGATGGATGCTCCAACAGATTTTCTGAAGAACAGATGGATGCGATGCATGCCAATATCAATGATGAAAGAAGAGATTTGCTTTTAAATCCTAGCCCGCTTCCTGCTATTGATCCCAATGCAACCATTACTTTAAATACGCCGGATCCTTCCGTAATTGGAACAACCGAAGCATTGTTGGATTGGGAGCCAGTGCCAAATGCTACTTATTACCTGATTCAGGTTGCCCTGGTACCAAATATGTCATTGGTAATTGATCAAGGTATCGTGAAAGGCACTTCCTTTTTGGCGTCCAATCTTATGGAAGGAAGACCTCATTACTGGAGAATCAGACCTTTCAATGAGTTTAATTTTTGTGGTGATTATTCCCAAATCGCAAGCTTTAGAGCAATGGCTGATGTAACATCAGTTAACGACCTTAAAGAATTGGCTGATTTCAAACTAGCTCCCCAACCGGTTGGTTCAAACGAACAATTGACCATTAGTTTTCTAGCCAGCCAGGCACAACATTATAAGCTACGAATGATGGATTTGAACGGAAAAACTGTTCAAACTGACCAGTTGGATGCTTTCCAGGGTCAGGTACAACATCAAATGAATATCAATAATGCACACCCAGGCCTTTATTTCCTTGAGATTTCCAACGAAGCTGGGGAAAGAATGGTGAGGAAGGTGATGGTTGGAAGGTAGATTTGATTTTTGATTTTTGATTTAGATTTAGGAATACATTAAAAAAGCTCGATGCACCTGCATTGAGCTTTTTTAAATCAAACATCAAACATCAAACATCAAAAATCAAGAATCAAAAATTCATTTACTCCTAAGATTCCGGAATTTTCACCCCCCGACCCCCTCAAGGTGGAGGCGATTTGACTTGGTCTTTTCGTCCTATCTGACATGATGTATTTTTTGCCCTGAAAGTCTCTGCGATTGAACTTCAAAGATCAAACGTCCAAAATCAAGAATCAAAAATTCTTGTACTTCTAAGATTCCGGAATTTTCTCCCCCCGACCCCCTCAAGGTGGAGGCAAATTTTTCCTTCCTCCAATCCTTCACCCTTTCAATACCCCAATCATCGCCATCCCTCTTCCCGTTTTTCCACCTGAGTGACGGTGTGAAAAAAACAGGTCGGCGTTGGTAAAGGTAGAGTAGGGTGATACTTCTATATTTTCCGGTTTTACACCGGATTCGAGTAGCCAGTGGCGATTGGTGGATTTTAGATCTACACGGTATTTTTGGCGATTTTCATCCCACTCTTTGAAGGCTTCGGGGAAATGGTCAGAGACTTCGGCTCCAACTTCATAATCGCAAAGGTCTATGCATGTGCCGATGTATACCAGACAATCTGATGGTTTGGTCTGATAGGCAGACTGCATGGTTTGTAAAGTTTTGCTGACTATTTTATGAATGGTTCCTTTCCATCCGGCATGGATGGCGGCCACTGCTTCTTTTATAGGATCATAAATGAGGATGGGGCAACAATCTGCCACCGATACAGCCAATAAAATGCCTTTCTTTTTGGTAATAAAAGCATCATATCCTTCCCATTTGCCGGCTTGGTCCACTTTTTTGACATCTGTGCCATGCGTTTGGTGCGCAGTTGCGGTTTCTTCTTCCCTGAAACCAAGGTGTTCCCAGGCTCTTTTGCGATTTTCTTTTACATTTTCTATTTCGTCCTCTGTGTTGAAACTCAAGTTCAGGCTGTCGTAGGGCGCTTCACTTACTCCTCCTTTTCTGGTTGTTTGGCCTGCTTTCAGGTTTGGAATGTTTTTAAAAATATCCGGTTCAATCATGATGGCTGTCTTGTTCATAGTACAAAGCTAATTTCTTTATTGTGCAAATCGGGTGTCAGGGACGTAAGGGATTTTTTCCATGTAGTGGATGTCGAGGTTGCAAACGCCAAATTCCTCCATCACTTTTCCATAAAGCAGGTACACACCGATACCGCGATAAGGAAACTGCTTCATGGGTTTGGGGAAGATAACGGTATTGAGATAATCACCTTCGATGTCCCACCAGGCATCAAAGGCCATGCGTTCGCCATGTTTGGTGGCGGTGGTTTTTCGGCAGATAAAATAAGCAAGCATATGCACCATTTTGTTGGCATACTTCGGCATTTCTGCCACATTGATCAGTTTTTTTGTTTTTTTAAAACGTTTCACGGAGCCTTCTTTTTCTTCTGCCTCTTTTTCCGGTATAGGATATTGCTCGCAATAGGCTTCAGGTACCGGAAATCCTTTTTCAATGAGGTAGGTCCAGTTGAGCAGATCAAAAGGTGAGCAAAGTGGAAATTTCAACAATTCCAATTCGTCAAAAGCCTGGTCAAAAGGGCCTTCTTCTACTTCGGGCATTTCAAAGTTTTCGGCCGGGTCTTCAAAAAGTAAACCGGTACTGGCATGTTCAGTTTTGGGTTGTAGCAGTCGACCTTTTTCCCGCATCAACTCGTACTTGTTCAATCCCGTAAAACGAAGGGCATTTGCCCGTATCAATAATTCGAGTTGGGTGCCAGGAATGTCGAGACGGCGAAGGAAGTCCTCAAAAGATTTGAAGGCACCAAAGACCTCCCGTTGATAAATGATCTCATCGACCAATTCCCGCTGGATGCCCTGAATGAATTTCAGTCCCAGGTAAATGTCCTTTCTTTCAATCCGGGCCAGCCCGTCACTCAGATTGACACAGGGCGCATGAACCTTCGCCCCATGCCGTTTGGCTTCGTGCAAATACACTTCCATGCGATAGAATCCACCGAAGTTGTTGACCACGGCGGTAAGGAATTCCAGCGGATAATACGATTTGAGGTACAGGTCTTCGAAAGACAAAACCGCAAAGGCAGCGGAATGCGCCTTACAAAAAGAGTATCCGGAAAAGGACTCCACCTGCCGCCAGACTTCTTCAGCGAGTTCAGGAGTGTAGCCCCGTTCTTTGCAATTGTTGAAATACTTGGTCTGGTACATCTGGAAGGTCTCGGAATGGCGCCGCTTGCCCGACATGATCTTGCGCAGCACGTCGCATTCGGCCAGTTCGAGTCCGGCAAAATGA
>JAWKLG010000029.1:0-85521 GCA_041392845.1 Saprospiraceae bacterium
TTTATTTTCAGTATATCTTGAGTGCAACTCATCTGAAAGGTACTCCTCTGTTGCAATTACTGCAGGATTTGGAAGTCTTTCATAAAACTTAGAGATTTCAATTTGCTCTTTGTTTTCGGTTACTTCTTCAATGGTTTCAGGATTAACTGCGAACTCATCAAGTTTGTCATGCAACTCTCTTTTAAGGTCAACGCTCAACTGTTTTGCTCTTTTAGCAATGGTTGCAAGCGCTTCATAAATGTTGCCGGTGTCTTTAACAAATGCTTTTACATCACGTGCATGTAAATTAGGATCCAGTCCCTGCACTTTGGTTTTGATATCGCTCATTTTCTAAATTTTTTATTTTTCTGGTTGATTGTTCAAGCATGGTATTAATCTCTTTCCTATTGCTTGAATTTTCTTCATACTTCGCCAAATACTCATTGGCATATCTTTCAACGTCTCTATAACGTTCCAGTTGCTTATCGATAACACTATTTTCTGCCAGATAAAAAGAGGCAGCAGTGATCATATATCTTATTTGTTCACCATTAGGTGTTTCAGGGTAATCTTTTAAAAGATTTTGGAAGACCAAAACCGAGGCCTGATATTGTCTGAGGTTGTAATACAACTCTCCTTCAGCATACACCTTCTTTTCAAGCTTTCTTCGTGACTCATCAATAAGCCTATTGGCATCATCAACCCTTTTACTTTCAGGAAAGGTATTGATAAATAATTGAAATTCATCAATTGCTTTTTCTGTATTGGTCTGATCCAGGCGATAGGACGGCGACATTTGATAGTTGGAAAAAGCCGACATGTATTCTGCCTCCTCTCTCAACTCACTATTTGGAAAAGTAGTTGAGAAGTTTCTAAAGTAATAAGAAGACAAAATGAATTTCTTTTGATTGTAATAGGTATAGGCGTATTTAAAATAGATATCCTCCAATTCTTTTTTGCCTCGGTATGCCGGAATCACCAACTCAAATAGGGCCTGGGATTTATCATAATCTCCTTTCTCATAATATTCATAAGCCTTATTATAAATAAGCTCAGGATCGCCGCTAATTCTGGTTCTCTCAAACTCAGTTTTACAAGAGGTAAGAGAAATGCCCAAAATAAGCCCCACAAAACAGTAAAAAAGGATGTTTTTTGCCATAAGGGTGCAAAATTACAAGGATTTTTTAAAAATTCACCTTTATAATTGGTTTATAACACTTAATGAGTGAATCATTACTCCTTATGGTTGGTTAAAACTTTCTAACTTTTGATAATGAAACCTGTCCGGACTAATTTTGAAAACAGCAAAGACCAGCTTAGACTTTATTATTCGAAATCCTTATTTCCGGTTTTAAAAGGATTGGAGAAAAAACGGAAAAAACTGCTGTTATTACTGTTGTTGTCAGGATTGATGCTCATCTTTTCCCTTATCTGGTGGCTGGCAAATCAGCAATTTTTATTAGCACTGTTGATTTTTGTTTTTGGATTGGTCCCCAGCTTTTTATTTTCCAGCAAAATCAGGGAATTCAAAGCATCATTTAAACATATTGTGATTCATAAATTAATGGAGTTCTTTGAATTGCAAAACCTTTTACATTCGATTCAATACGAGCCATATGGAAAAATTTCAAAAGTAATTTTCCTAAAGTCCAATTTTGTAATGGAAGAAATAGTGGAATATAACAGTGAAGATTATTTCAAAGGAAGAACACATGACACTGCATTTGAGATTTGTGAATTAAAAGTCAAAACCAAATCTAAAGTTACCGGGAAGATAAAAATTGCATTTCGCGGCCATTTTTTAAAGTTTAATCCCAACAGGAACCATGAAGGTAAAATTTGGATTTTACCAAAAACTGAAAAATCAAATCTAACAAACAGTATCAAAGAAATGTACAGATTGGGAGCTAAACCTATAGAGGATACAGTGCTTTCAAGACGATACTTAATTTACCACACACCAGAATTTATTTTAAATCATTTTCTTACGGATGATCTGAAAAAGGTATTGGAGGAATGGGCTAACCAAAATCGTACATTTTTCATATATTCTGAAGGTCCTGACATTCATGTTGCCATTAGAAATAACATGGATATACTCGAACCAAATATCTTTACAAGCAATAAAAGGTTCGATAAAATTCTAAATCTCCATCAGGAATTATCAAATATGTTTGAGATAATTGAGTCTTTCGAAAAAGGAGTTTAATCTTATTTTTTAGAATGAATGGCATCATTTTCCTTTCTTAAGGGTTATTGTAAAAAAATTATATGGTTCAAAACTTACTCGTCAAGCTTTTGCTGGCTCCTTTTTCCCTGCTTTATGGAATTGGCATCAGCCTGAGAAATTTTTTTTATAGAAAGGGATTGTTGAAAGGTATGGTATTCAACCTGCCGGTGATTTCTGTAGGGAATCTTTCCATAGGGGGAACGGGTAAAACTCCTCATATAGAATACCTTATCAGGCTTTTGAAAGACTATATAAAAATAGCAACCTTAAGTAGAGGTTATCAGCGAAAAACAAAAGGATATCTTGAAGTCCTTCCAAACTTTACTGCAGAACAATCTGGAGATGAACCATTACAATTTGCTCGAAAATTTAGGGATGTATTAGTGACTGTTGGGGAAGATCGTTCTTATGCTATACCCAAAATAGTCCAAAATCATCCGGATACCCAGTTGATTTTGTTGGATGATGCGTTTCAGCATTTGTCAGTTAAACCGGGTCTTAATATCATGCTGACAGATTTTAATAGATTGTTTACGCGTGATTATTTATTGCCATCAGGAAGATTAAGGGAATGGCGCTCATCCTATGAAAGAGCGGATGTAATCATTGTTTCCAAATGTCCCCCTGATTTGTCTGTAAATAAAAAAGAGGAGCTTATTGCTGAGATAAAACCGCTGCCCCACCAGAAAATATTTTTTACCTATTACGATTATGGCCATCCTTATTATATGTTCAATCCGGCACAGGTAATCCCTTTGCAAGCAGATTGGGATGTACTTGTTATTTGTGCCATCGCCGGTACGGAGTATTTGTTGGATTATGTAAATACAAAGGTTGACTCTGTAAAGGTATTGGAATTTGAAGACCACCATTATTTTACAAAGTATGACTTAGGGAAGTTAAACCAGGCTTTTGATAATCTGGATTCTAAGAAAAAGGTGATTTTGACAACAGAAAAAGATGCCATGAGACTGGAACTCCACAAGGATTATTTATTGGCAGAGAAACTGCCAATTATTAACCTTCCTGTTGAAGTTAGATTCCTTTTTGACGAAGGTCCAATCTTCAACCAATTGGTTCAAAATTATCTGCTTGGATTTAGGTCGTAGTAACTTCCTGTTTAGATAAACGTCCTAAGATCGTTATTAAAAGATTAACGATTTTAGGAAAGGTGGATTTTAAATAATTCCTTCGCACCTTCGTTTTTAAAATAAAAAATTCATGTTGAAATATTGTTTTTCCATTATTGCACTCAGCCTGTTTACCTTGAGCATATTTGCTCAAACACCCAAGGAGACTTTGGTAGAAGATCCTGCAGCCAAAACGGTTTTTGAAAAGGTGAAGAAAAGATATGAGGCGTATAAAACACTCACCGTAAATTTTTCTTTAAATATTGATATACCGGAACAGCCTACCATTAAACAAAAAGGTACTCTTGTCCAAGATGGTAAGAAATACAAATTGGACCTGACAGATCAAATGTTGATGAGCGACGGCAATGACTTGTGGTTGTTTTTAAAAGAAAAAAAAGAGGTTCAAATCAACGATATTGACGAAGGTGATGACACGGTCTTGTCTCCAATTGATTTATTGAATATTTACGAAAGAGATGATTTTGAATATGCTCTGGTTAACGAAATGAAAAACAGCAAGGGGCAGATAGTTCAACAAATAGAATTAAAACCCAGGAATAAAGGTGCAGATTATTCTAAAATCAGGATTGAAATTGAAAAATCAAAAGCTGACATTTTAGGAATGAAGGCGTTTTTTACGGATGGAGTTCGATATACAGTAGAGGTGGATGAAGTTATTCCAAATAAATCGATTCCCGCTTCAACTTTCGTTTTTAATGCAAGTGATTATCCAGGCGTAAAAGTTGAAGACTTGAGGTTGGATTAATCAGGATTAATATCAAATAAAAAGAGCGGCTTGATTTTTCAAGCCGCTCTTTTTATTTATTAAAACAAAGGATTTTGATTTAGAAGGTCACATTTTTAACCATTACCTTATCTCCTCTTTTAACAGCCACTCTGGTAGTATCTCCTTTTTTGTATTTACCCAATCCTTCCATGTAGTCATAAATATCTTTGACGTCCAAATCTCCGATTTTGATAACGATATCTCCTTTCTCCATACCTGCAACTTCTGCCGGTCTTCCTTCCATAACGCCATCAATTCTCATCCCTTCACCCTGGTATACATAATCAGGCATCACTCCAAGTGTAACTTTAAAAGCAGCAGCTTGTTTGCCTTCATTTTCATCTTTGGTTTTGGTGAATTCGATTTTTCCCTTTTTATCGATTTTTGAAATCAAATCGTAAATGAATTCGCTTATGGTTACTATTCCATCGTAATTTACCAATTCGCTGTCATCGGATGGCTTGTGATAATCAGAATGTTGTCCTGTAAAAAAGTGAATAGCAGGAATTTCGTTCAAATAAAAAGAGGTATGATCGGATGGTCCAATTCCACTATCAGAAGTTTTTAGTGACAATTCTGATTTGATTTTAGGAAAAGTCTCTTTCCAAACCGGAGAAGTTCCGGCACCATTGATTACCACTACCTTTTCTTCATTTAGTCTTCCAACCATGTCCATATTCACCATGTAATTGATGGATTTTATATCAATTGTTGGATGCTCAACAAAGTATTTAGAGCCAAATAGTCCCATTTCTTCACCGGAGAAGGCTATAAAAAGATAGTTGTTGTTTTTAGGACCTTCACTTTTTAGTTTTTCAGCAAGGTAAAGAACTGTTGCTACGCCGCTCGCATTGTCGTCAGCTCCGTTATGAATTTCATCTCCACCGGTATAAAGCGAACCAAAATCACCATGGCCTAGGTGGTCATAGTGAGCTCCGATTACTACCGTATTTTTTGCATTGTTGTCCAGGTACGCAACCACATTCTTTCCGGTTCTTTTTTCTCCGTTATTCTCGACGTGGGGATTGTTTTTATAGTTGAAATCAAAATATTGGAAGTATTTTCCATCTGTCCCCATTGGTTTCAAACCCAGGTCTTTAAATCTTTTTGCAATGTATTCAGCCGCCATTTGCTCACCGGGAGTTCCGGTAGAACGACCTTCAAGTAAATTTGAAGAAAGATAGACTACGTCTACCTTTACGTCCATAGTTTTATCTTTTGTGTTTTGGGACCAGGCGAATGAAGCAATAAATAGAAATGCTAAAAGGATATTTACTTTTTTCATTAAATGTGTTTTTGATTAAGGCATTCAATATACCCGCAAAAATAAACTTTGAATTGTCAGTAAAGTGTATAATTCTTAAAAACTTGAATAGTTGTAGCGAAGAGATTCATTTTTATTTAAAATAACAAATTATAAATGGCATTAGAACTATTACCAGGAACTGACTATATTTGCACAGCATTTTAAAAATGATTGTAAATAAACCTGGCAAGGCTCAAAGTGGCTTTGCCAGGTTTATCTTTAAAAAACCCAACCATTATGTTAGAACTAGATGATAAATATTTTGAGAAGCTGGAGGCAATTGCCGGTGAAATCCAGGGCTCTGATGATTTAGCAACTTACCTTGAAGAGGAGGAAGAAGAATCGTTTTTGGCCCTCAAAGAACAGTATGAGCCTTTTATGGCACAATTGTATGATGAGGTTGCAGAGAACGATCCTTTACAGTTGGTCTCTTTGGAAAAGGCATTTTTACATGAAGCGTTTGAAGGCTTATTCCTGCCAAAAATTCTTGGATATTCAGTTTTGAGAGGTGAGGTTAGAATGGATACCATGAAATATGTGCGTACCCAGGAGCACTTTAAAGAAGTGTTGATGGCCATCGCAAATTCTGCAAACTTCGATATCCTTAGAAAGAGAATTGGCCAATCCATTCAAATGGGTTTTGCACTAAGTTCTGACATTTGGGTAACCAACCTTATTGAGGAGGTTGAAAATAAAAAGATTCGCTATTTCCTAAATAGCTTAAGAATTGACAGGTATCGTCGTCTGGAAGATCGTCGGGCATTTTATCACCGTTATTGGAAGCAGTTTAAAAACGATAATTTCCAAACAGCCGAAATTCCAGATTCTAAAAATGAATTTCAGGTTCATTTTACCAGCCTGAAAGAATTTTTGATCTACCGTGTAAAAGATACCCATAACAACGAAAGCATCGTTCCACATTTGAAAGCTTTGATCAACAACAAAGATTTCATCGGTATGCAGGAACACCTTGAAATTATGGGAATTTTTGCAAACTTCTTTGATCTGGAGGATAAGGACAAAAAAGACTTGAAATCAACCTTTAATAAGGTTAGAAAAGATGTAAGCGACTTTTCTGATAAATGGTTTCACTTGACACTTGAATTACATAAGCGTGAAATCGAACTGGACGCTGCTGCTGACCAACGTGTTTCTGAAATCCTGGATGATAGTATCAAAGATGAGTTGACCGATTATTATCAGTTGATGGATGTTATACATAGCAAAGGCTACGTTCATGAAGATACTCAGGAGGCGATCAAGGTTTATTACAATAAACATGAAGGTCTTTCCATGCAAAATGAGTGTGTTAGACAAGCCATCTATAACAACTTCGCAAGGGTTATCAATAACATTGAACCAAAAGAATATCACGAGCTTTTTGAAATTGCGAAATACTACGGAATTTATATCCAGATTTTCGGCAACCAGAAGTTCAATCAGAACCTTGAGGATTTGTCTATGAAGTATGTAGGTAAATTACTTAAAACTTATACTGATAAAAGAGGAAAGGATTACCAGGATATCAAAAAGTTTGTATCGACAACCTTTAAAGATTTAGGATTCCTTACTGATAAAGAGGTGGTTGAGTTGTTCAAGACTCGCAGAAAGCGCAAAAAAGTAGAAGAGTAATTAGCTTTTTTTAAAAGATAAATAAAAAAGGCGGCAGTAAATCACTGCCGCCTTTTGTTTTATTTGGCTACCATGTCAATGGATGAATTAATGAATTCAGCTAATTCGGCTCCTTTCAACATGTTTTGATTTAACAGTCCAAGTTTTAGAAGATAGTTGGCAAGTTTCTCCTTGTTCTCGTCTGTCTTTTTGTTCATCAATTTCTGAGCAATAACCGGATGATTGGTGTTGACCACCACATTGTACATATCAGGAAAGGCATCATTGAAATTCATTCCGTTCAAAGCCTGCATTTCCTTCATTCTTCTCATGAACTCCGGCTTAATAATCTGTACAGGTGGTTCATCAGGTGTAAGTGCTTTTAATTGCACGGACTGGCCTTCTTTTCCGGCTACTTTTAAAAAGACCTCTTTTACCTTCTCCTGTTCTTTTTCAGAAAGAACGGACTCTCTTTTTTCATCTTTTTCAATGAGGTGATCAAGGGTATCGGAATCAATTCTTTTGAAAGAGAAATCAGTTAGTTTGTATTCAAGGTGCTGTATAAAATGGTTGTCGATCAAATTATCAAAAACTAAAACATCATAACCTGCATTTTTGGCAGTATTAATATAGGTGTGGTGTTCATCCGGATTGTTGGTATACAAGTAAACCAACTTACCATCCTTATCTTTTTGATTGGTTTCAACTTTTTCCTTGTATTCATCCAGTGTGAAAAATTCGCCTTCAGTGTTTTTTAGAAGTAAAAATTTCAAAGCCTTATCATAGAATTTCTCATCAGAAATAAGGCCGTATTTAACAAAGACATTTAGGTCATCCCATTTTTCTTCATATGCTTTGCGGTCAGCCTTGAAGATTTCCTGAAGCTTTTCTGCTACTTTTTTAGTGATGTAGCCGGTGATTTTGCGCACATTGCTGTCACTTTGCAAGTAGGAACGAGAGACATTCAAAGGAATATCAGGCGAATCAATCACACCATGCAAAAGCGTCAGCCATTCCGGTACTATTTCCTTTACATCGTCTGTAACATATACCTGATTTGAATAAAGGTGAATTTTATTTTTCTGCATTTCCAAGGCACCGCCAATCTTAGGGAAATACAGAACACCTGTCAAGTTGAAAGGATAATCTATATTAAGGTGGATCCAAAACATTGGGTCTTGTCCCATCGGAAACAGCTCTCTATAAAATCCTTTGTAATCTTCGTCGCTCAGTTCCGAAGGGTTTTTAGTCCAGGCTGGAGTGGGATTGTTGATGATGTTGTCTACTTCTCTTGTTTCATCTTTTGCATTATCTCCCTCTCCTACTTTTTCAGTAATGGTTCTGGTTCCAAATTTTATAGGTACCGGAAGGAATTTGCAATATTTAAGAAGCAGCTCTTCGATTCGTGCTTTTTCCAGAAACTCAGTAGCATCTTCAGAAATATGCAGGATGATATCTGTGCCTCTTTGTTCTTTTTCTATTGTATCCAGACTGTATTCCGGAGAACCATTACAGGTCCAAACGACAGCATCTGCGCCATCTTTCCATGATTTAGTTTTTACTTCAACCTCACTTGCTACCATAAAGGCTGAATAGAATCCCAAACCAAAGTGTCCGATGATATTTGCTTCATCTTTGTATTTCTCCAACCACTCTGCAGCACTTGAAAAGGCAATCTGGTTGAGGTATTTTAAAACCTCCTCTTCGGTCATACCTATACCCTTATCACTTATGGTAAGCGTTTTGGCATCCTTATCCAGAATAATTTCAATGGTGGTGTCTCCAATTTCTGATTTCAGTTCACCTCTGTTGGCTAAAATTTTCAGTTTGCTGGTCGCATCTACGGCATTGGAAATTAATTCTCGCAGAAAAATATCCTGATCTGCGTAAAGAAATTTCTTGATTATGGGGAAGATATTGTCGGTTTGAACTGAAATGTTACCCTTTTGCATGCTTATCAAATTTTTGTTTAATAAATACTTGAATTGGGAAGTTCAAAGTGTGTGCCATGCCGTTTTTTCTGACAAAATGACTGGCCAGGCTGATTTACAGCGACTTTTTGTTACATTATTGTTGCTTCCATATTAAAAATCATTGTCATAAAGTAAGTGAGTTGCCTGTCACAAATTGTGCAAAATTTGTAAAAAAGTAGTTTCTGGAGCCTGTAATATTGTGCCATCAAACAAACAGAGAGGAGGTTATTTTAAAGAAAATAATAAAACAATCTCTCTGAAAACGTGGCACAGTTTTGGACTAAGAGAAGGTGTCGCAAAAATAAAGAAAAGGGTCTTCAAAGGTTTACCACTTTATTCCCTTTATATATTTTCCCTTAAACCGTGAACGGGGTCTCTAGTAGCCCTGAGAAAGAGCAAGATGGGACATTTGTCCCCGATAATCCTTTTGGATTTTCGTAAAGAGGTCTTAAGGTCAGAAGTGGCCTTGGACAGTGAGTGAGACCAGTTCATTTGGGGGGTAGAGCTGGTCTTATACTCACTTTATTGTGTATAATTCAAATCTCCTAAGATATACCAAAGGCAACAGTCGATTCGATTGTTGCCTTTTTCTATTTTTGGCCAATTCATTTCTTTTACCTTTACCCTGAATTTATAATTTCTTTTTTGAAAAAAACCCAGATGAAAATTGCACTCATCGCCCACGATGGTAAAAAGGCTGAAATGGTTGCTTTTATTTTGAGAAATAAAGCTGCATTACTTGAATCTACTTTGTTTGCAACTGGCACCACAGGTTCTCATATTGAAAAAGCAGGACTTGGAGTAACCAAATTGCTATCCGGTCCAAAAGGTGGTGATGCCCAAATTGCTGCAATGGTTGCAGAGGGTGCATTGGACATGGTTATTTTTTTCAGAGATCCTTTGGACAAACATCCCCATGAGCCGGATGTACAAATGTTGATGCGGATCTGTGACGTTTCCAATATTCCCCTGGCTACCAATCCGGCAACTGCACAATTAATGTTGGAAGGTTATCATGCATCTTTGGGCAAAAAGTCATAAATTTGATATTCCCTACATAGTTATTTTAGTCTCACCACATTTTATTCCGATTCAGGGTCCTACCTCCCCTTAATTTTTCAATGCTTTGTATGAAGTTTTTGTACCAAATGTTTGTATTTGGTCTGTTGCTTATTAGTAGTACACAGGTCAATGGGCAGGTCACCTATGTAAAGCCAGATGGAGTGGGAGACGGAAGTTCCTGGCAAAACGCATATGGTGATTTGCACCTTGCAATTAATAATGCAGCTCCCGGAAGTCAAATCTGGATTGCTAAAGGAACCTACCATCCTACCCATTGCATTTCTTGTGACTCAATTGACAAATCAAAGTCCTTTTTGATAAACAAACCTGTTCAGATTTTTGGTGGATTTACAGGATTTGAATCAGATATCAAACAAAGAAATCCTAAACAAAACATCACCATTTTGAGTGGCGATATAGATAGGGATGGCAGTCTTGAAAATAACTCCTTTACCATTTTAGAAATTGACCATTCCAATGAGGGATTGCTTTTGGACGGACTTTGGTTTGTGATGGGAAATGCAAATGGTGGAGGTCCTCTTGGAGAGCCTACTAACAGTGGATCAGCGATTTATATCAATGGTCAATTTCAAAATCAGGAGTCATTTTCCGTATTTTCCAATTGTGTCTTTCAGGACAATTTTGCAAAAGGATTTGGTGGAGCTGTTTACCTGGCTGCCACTTTCAATGGACACATTAATAGTGATTTTACAAATTGTATTTTTAGGAAAAACAGGTCAGAAAACGATGGTGGGGCTATTAATGCAAATGCAAGTTTTGAAGGCTTGGTAGAAGCCAACTTTTCTTATTGCCATTTTTTGAATAACGGATCACTCGAAAAATCAGGAGGGGCCGTATACCTTTCCGGTTCGGAGCAGGGGGCCGTGCAAAGTAAGTTTGATTCAAATGTTTTTTATAAAAATTCAGCCAAACAATATGGGGGTGCATTTTACGCATTCGGGAAATCGGGCTCATGCAACCCTTTCCTTCAATTTTGCACTTTTGAAGCGAATCATGCTGAACAAGGGGGAGCTATGTATAATAACGGAAGTTTTAGCGGTGAGTCCAGCCCGGAATTGCAGTCCTGCTGGTTTAAATCCAACCAAGCCCAATTGGATGGAGGAGCTGTTTATTGCTTAGGTTCTCCAAATGGGATTTCTAATGGTTCATTCAAAAAATGCTTTTTTATACAAAATACATGTGGTGCCTCTGGTGCGGCCGTGTTTAACAATGGTTCTATGGCGGGCGCATGTAATCCAGTATTTAATTCATGCCGGTTTTTTGAAAATAGTACGCCAAATTATGGAGGGGCTGTATACAATTTAGGACTTCGGGGAAATTCCAGTCCATCTTTTTTTAATAGTTTATTTTATAATAATAGTGCTTATTCAGCTGGTGCTGTTTACAATTTAGGGGCTGATCATGGCAATGCCAGCCCTTTGGTAGTTCATTGTACATTTATTGAAAACAAGGCCGAAGTTGGAGGAGCACTCTACAATAATGCTTCAGATTCTACTGGTCTTTCCGATACCAGAGTATACAATTCTTTATTTCAAAAAAACCATGCACCAACAGGTGATGTATTTCGAAATATTTTTAGCCATCCTGAAATTGCCTATTCTCTGGTAGATGTTCAGGGTTGTAATCAATTGAATGACGGAGTTAATTCTACCATATCTTGTGGAGATGGGATGATTTTTTCAGTTAACCAGCAAATGGCGGATCCTCTTAATGAAAGGTTTCATCTTAATCCTGGTGTTGAATCAATAGGTGCAGGATCGGGCGATATAGATTCGATATACCTTCTTTTTTCAGATCTGGTAGGAAATCAAAGAACAAGCAATCCAGCCATTGGATGCCTGGAGTACCAGGATTCAAATTCGATAAAACCAATTTTTCTGGATGTTTCAGATAATATGTCTCTTTGTCAGGGAGAGGATCTTAAATTAAAAATGAACCCTATTGATTCATTTGGTTTAGAAATCGCCTGGTATTTTAATGAAGATACTGTTGAAAATAGAGGGATAAATGAGTTGATGATAAATAATGCAGACTTTGAAAATACCGGCATTTATAAAAGCCTAATTCATTTTCAAAGCGACACCTTTTATGGAAATCCGGTTTCTGTTTTTGTAAGTCCGGATTTGCAACCAGAAATAAATTTAACACTCTCTGATACAGCGATTTGCCAATCTGATACGATTTATATTTCAAGAGAGGTTGGGAACCTTACAGAATCCCTGGAATTTTTTTACTACCTTGATGGACATCACCTGAGCTGGAGTCAAAATGCCAAACCCTATTTAAGTCCTTCTCCCGGCAGATACCTATTTGAAGTATTTGTAATGGGAAAAGATAGTTGTTCTGAAATTTTGAACAAAAAGGTTTATTCGCGTTTCATTGAGGTTCATTCTGATACCATTCCCCTATTAAACATTATTGGTCCTGATACATTGGTCTGCGAAGGAGAAGAAGTGAACCTTTCATTAAAAGGTGAGGATGTACTGGAAACAGAAATATTGTGGTTTGTAAATGATGAGCTTGAGCAACAAGGAGGAAAAAGTTTTACGAGTAATAATTTTGAAGGCTTATCAACTGTGATTGCCAAATGGAAATGTCAGGAATGTATTTGTATTCCTGAAAATGAATTTTTTGAATCCAGGCCATTTCTGGTCCAGACAAAAGAGTGCCTTTCAGAAATTAAAGATATTTTTTCGAATTCCAGATTTTCCATTTATCCCAATCCCAGTACCGGTGAATTAAGAATTAAGACCGGAGATGATTTGTTGAAAACCATACGGGTTTTTGATGCTTCAGGAAACAAAATATATGAACAGAAGGTAATGCATCAAAAAGAAACGTTTTCCGTAAGAATAGACAATAATATTACGGGATTGAGCTTGGTTCTGCTCGAATTTGAATCAAGAACAGAGTATGAGTGGATATTATTATCAGAATAAATACGTAATCCTTTTGTTTTGAGACCTTTGTTGATTAAATGAAGCTTAATAAGAAGAATAGCCAAACGTATATTGGTTTCTTAAATAGAAAAAATTTTTAATTTGGTCTTTTTTTGAAACAATTGGCTTGAATTTAGAGGTAAATATTTGAATATCAACCATTTTTAACCAAAAACCAAAAATCTTGAGGTATAGACATTTACTCCTGGCAAGCGTCCTGATTTTGTGTGAAATGGCCTACGGGCAAGATTTGCATTTTACGCAGTTTTACAATACTCCTCAGGTGGTTTCTCCAGCCCTAACGGGAATATTTGAAGGTGACCAAAGATACATTGGTGCCTACAGAGGACAATGGTATGAAGCGAACGCACCCTTCACCACTTTTTACGGTATGTATGATCAAAAAATCTACACCAATAAGGTGAAAAAAGGATTTTTTGGTGCAGGCGGAGCCTTAGGTTATGACAGGGCTGGTGATGGCGATCTTTCTTTATTACAAATTAATCTTAATGGGTCTTATACTTACCCTATAGACAAAGAAAATCTATTAACAGGCGGACTTATGTTGGGTGTTGGCCAGCGATCTTTTGAAATGGCTCAATTAACATGGCATAATCAGTTCAATGGCGACCAATTTCAAAGCAATCTTCCAAGCGGTGAAAATTTTAACGATACAGGCTTTTTGTATGGAGATATCGGTTTTGGCCTAAATTACAGAGGGCAAAAATTGGGTAAGCGTTCCTTCGTTGATGTAGGAGCTGCTTTATATCACATCAATAAACCTAATCAGAGTTTTGAAAATCAAGCTAAGAGTTCCCTTCAACCAAGAACTTCCCTTTATTTAATTCAACAGCTTCAGGTTGCTGACAAAGTAGATGTTTACTGGAATGGATTGGCTCAAATCCAGGATAAATACTTTGAAGGAGTTGCAGGTTTAGGAGGTAGATACCATCTAAGCCAAAAACGTGGAAAAGAGTTAGCTCTTCAAGGCGGAGTTGCATACCGATTCAATGCAATTGGAGATGCTGCGATTACCAATATTGAAGTACACTATCAATATTGGAGATTGGGTTTAAGCTACGATATCAACGTTTCAGGATTCCGTGCTGCAACCAATAGAAATGGTGGCCCGGAGGTAACACTTAGATATGTAATCCACAAGGTTAAACCTATCCCTTTATTCAGGGTTTGTCCGATTATATAAATTTTTTTCACACTATATTCAAACACTAAACATTGGGACGCCCTTATGGGTTTTTCCCCAAATCATAAAGAAACAGTCTAATGAAATACAAATTTACCTACCCCCTTCTATTTCTTCTGTTTCTGGCCTCGATGATCCAAGGTCAAACCCGAAAGCAATATATCAAGGCGGCTGAGGAATCGTATGCGCAGGAAAATTTTTATGCGGCAGTTAAGTATTATGAAGAAGTATTGGATTTTGATTCGACCGATACAGACATTTGGTACAAATATGCCATGGCTGCGAGTAAATTAAATGCCCTGTCTCTAGCCGAAGGTGCATTTAATGAAGTAATGAAAATGGATGAGAAAAATGCTTATCCTTTAGCCAATTATGAGATGGCCACCGTCAAAAAAAGGATGGGAAAGTACGGAGAAGCCATAGGTTATTTTCAAAAAGCAATGCGTGACACCTCCCTAAACGCCCCTAAAATCAAGGAAGAATGTGATAAAGAGATTATGAGTTGTGAGTGGGCAGTTGAAGTAATTGCCAATCCTGACACGAATATTGAAATTGAACACTTTGGAGAAGGAATCAATACTCCCTTTTCTGAATTCGGAGCCATCTCAAAACAGGATGACTTGTTTTATACTTCTTACAGTTTTGTTCATGAAAATGATGATCACAATCCGGTAAGACAGTACAATAAAGTACTGCTTTCTAAAGAAGGTCAACCTGGTCAGTTTTGGGAAGATATTAACTCTTCCACCAGACACACTGCTCATACCACTTTTACAAAAAATGATTCAACCGTATTTTTTACTTATTGTGATTATGTAAGTGAAGCTGAAATCAGGTGTCAGATATACAAACGAACTTTAGATAGTCTTGGCAGTTGGAGCAAACCTGAAAAGTTAAAAGATTCCATCAATGTGGAAGGTTTTAATAACACAGAACCTCAGGTTTCGACTATGAATGATGAAGGTGAGGAGTGGTTGTTTTTTGTTTCGAACAGACCTGGTGGAAAAGGTGGAGAAGATATTTATTATGCTTTGATCAATCCTGACGGAACGCTTGGAGCTCCGGTAAATTTTGAAGAGATAAATACTGAAGGAGATGATTTAACTCCATTTTACCATACCAAATCTCAAACGCTTTATTTTAGTAATAATTCCCGTCAAGGTTTGGGTGGCCATGATATTTATAAAACCAAAAAAACTGAAGACGGCTGGGGCGAAATCGAACATACCGGATATCCATTGAATAGCAGCTTGGATGATTATCACTACAAGCTAAGCCCTGGAGGCGCTATGGCCTTGATGTCTTCCAACAGATTGGGTTCAACTTATCTTGAAAAAGAAAAAGAATCCTGCTGTCATGATATTTATCGAGTGGAGTCTATTCTTACAGAGTTTCTGGCTCTGACATTTGATGCCTGGACCAAGGAACCCCTGGAGGGAGTTACGGTGACCATGAGAAGGATCAGTAGCCCTAAGATGGATCCTGAAACCATTACCAACAAAAATGGCAATGATTTCAACTTTGCTCCGGAGAGAAGGCATGTTTATGTATTCACTGCTGACAGAGACGGCTATCACCCATATACTGATACGCTATATCTTGACAGAGCACCTTTAGCAGACGAATTATCCATTACCAAAGAAATGTATTTGGAACCCACGGAGGTTAATCTAACAGTTTTAACTTTCGATGATTATACAAAACAAGGTTTGATAGGAACAACAGTTCAGTTATTTGAATATGACGGTAAAGACAGGGTTTTAATTGAAGAGAAAGTTAATGAAAACGGAAATGACTTTGCATTTAAATTAAAACCAGGCAAATCTTATATAATAAGAGGTTCCAAATCTGGATATGAGCACGATTTGGACACTATTCCTTTTATCGATCCAACTGTGAAGGAAAATCGAAGTATTGAAAAGGAATTGTATCTGACGCCATTGATTGTAGCCAAGTTCCTTCCGATATTATTATATTTTGATAACGACGAACCCGATAAAAATACCTGGGCAACCACTACTGAAAAAGACTATCTGGAAACCTGGGATGACTATTATGGCAGAAAGAATACCTACCTGGATGAATTTGGTAGAGGGCTTTCTCAACAGAAAAAGTTTTTGGTGAATCAAAGATTGGAAGGCTTTTTTGAACGGGAAGTCAAAAGTGGTGGAGAAGCTTTAAAGGTCTTTACTGATTTATTGTATGAATTCCTGAATCAGGGTAATAGCCTTGAAATCGTGCTAAGAGGATTTACATCTCCAAGGGCTCGTTCAGATTACAATGAAAAATTATCGCAAAGACGTATCGTAAGTGTAAGAAACCACTTTGAAGAATACAATGGAGGAATTTTAAAGCCATTCCTTGATGATGGGAGGTTGAAAATTCTTGAAAAACCATATGGTGAGTCGAAAGCCAAATCCGATGTAAGTGATAAACTTAATGATGCCAGAAACTCTATTTATGGAGTCCCGGCATCCTTAGAAAGGAGGGTTGAAATCATAGATGTTAAACAGGCAGACGACTTATAACACCCCAATTAATTAAGAAAATTTCCTGACAAAAGAACCAGGTCAAATATGAAATTCGAAAAGTATTCCACAAGCAGAAATTGGTTGATTGCTCTATTGTTTTTAGTGGCAGGTCCGGTGTCTATGTATGCAACCCACATTATTGGTGGTTCCATCAGATATCAGTGTTTGGGTAACAATCAATATGAAGTCACTTTGCGTTTATACCGTGATTGTTTTTATGGTGCCTCTGATGCGCAGTTCGATGACCCTGCCTCCATTGGTGTTTTCGATGGGGTAACAGATGAATTATTATTTGATTTAAGGGTTCCTTTTATAGATGACGATACTCTTAATTCCTTCCTGTTTGACCCATGTTTTGTGGTTCCACCATCAGTTTGTGTGCACACTACTACCTATGTAGACACTGTTGAATTGGTACCTAGAGCAGGAGGATACATTATTGCTTATCAACGTTGTTGTAGGAATGAGACGATCAATAATATTATAGCTCCGGTAAGAACGGGAGCAACGTATTCTATAGAATTGACTGAGTTTGCTCTTCAGGAATGCAATAATAGTCCACAATTCAGATCCTGGCCACCGATATTTATTTGTGCAGGTACCACATTAAATTACGATCATGGTGCCGATGATGTTGAAAATGATTCACTCGTTTATAAGTTATGTACACCAAATTCGGGTGCATCTTTAGGTGCTCCACAACCACAGCCACCTGCCAATCCACCCTATGATTCAGTTAGATGGAATACTGCAGGAGGATATGGATTGAACAATATGTTAGGGGCAGGAGATCCACTGGAGGTGGATCGTATGACAGGGCTAATGACTGGTCAGCCGGAACAAGTTGGTCAATTTGTGGTTGGAGTTTGTATTGAAGAATATCGAAATGGACAATTACTATCCAGATCGGTTCGAGATTTCCAATATAATGTTGGAATTTGTGGCCGAATAACTGCAGCAGCTCAATTTCCTACGGTACAATGTGATAATCGAACGGTCACCTTTCAAAACCTGAGTCAAAATGCCTTTGATTTTGAGTGGTTGTTCGACTATCCAAATTCCAGTCCTTTTTCATTAGAATTTGAACCGACCTTTACTTTCCCTGATACGGGAGTTTATACAGTGGCCTTGGTTGCTGAGCCAACCAGCTCATGCTCCGACACTATATTTCAGGATATCTATTTACAAGACAATTCCCTAACAGCAGATTTTGAACTGGTAGCTTTTGAGTGTGTGGACAGTACCGAAATTATTATTTCTGATTTATCAACGGACTTTGTTTCTCCGCCTAATAGTTGGAATTGGCAACTTACTTTTGACAATCAACCTGGCTTGGTTGTAACTTCCAATCAGCAAAATCCTACCTTCAGAGTCAGGAGCCCAGATATAGTTTATGTCAAACTTACAGTAGGTTCGGAAAATGGTTGTGAACAGGTATTAGAAAGGACATTCCCATTGGACTCAATAAATCCAGGAAACCAAATTCCCGACACCTTATATATATGTCAAGGAAATTCTGTTCAATTGAATCCAAACGGCGATCCAAACTTTTTCTACAATTGGACTCCTGCGACCGGTTTAAGTGCAACTAACATCGCAAATCCTACGGCTAACCCCAGTGTTACTACTACCTATATAGTTGGTATTACCAGCCAAAGTGGATTTTGTGTGGTGGAAAAAGATGTAACCGTAATTGTACAAGCCGATCCTCAATTGGATTTTCAAACAGAATTAGGTTGTGATGACCGTACGATTTCATTTATCAATACCAGTGGAGTACAAATAAATGATTTCGAATGGTTGTTTGATGACCCTACCAACCCTGGTGCATTTTCAGATGAAGCGAATCCTCAATATACCTTTCCAGATGAAGGTTTTTATGATGTAACGCTGTACCTGGGTAGTTCTTCTCTTTGTCAGGATACTATTGTAAAAACGATAGAAGTACAAGACAGAGAATTAAATCCGGATTTTACTTTTGATTATATCGATTGTTCTCCGGGTTCATTAAATGTTGATTTTAATCAGGCTTCATCAGCGACAGGTCATAATATAACCGGCTACAATTGGGTGTTTGGAAACAATATTGGTATTGCTTCGGGCCCAAATCAGCAAATCATTATTAACAACAGCCAGCAGTTGAATGTCAAATTAGAAGTTGTAACCGACCAAGGCTGTCGTGATTCTATCGATAAAAACCTTAATCTTTTTATAGTAGAACAGTATCCAAATGATATACAACAAATCTGTATAGGTGATACTGTTGGATTGAACCCTGGTTTTAATGGTAATTATACGTACCAGTGGTCACCGGCAATTTATTTGGATGATCCGAATTCACCGAATCCAAGATTTAGTGGCCCTCAATCACAATCCTATTCTGTGCAAATTACTGCAATCGGTGCAGATACTTGTGAGGTGGTTTGGGATGTAGATGTTGTAGTTCCAGCACCCATTGGATTGGATGCTTCGGACGATGAGATTACTTGTGATTCATTTGTTACCCTACAAGCCAATACAACTACTACTCCACCTGCAACCCTAAGATGGTACAACCCATCCGGGCAGCAGATTGCCTTGGGTAATTCTGTAAGAGTACCCGTTTCCGGTATAACGAGATACCGAGTTGAAGCCACAGATAGTTTTGGGTGTAAGGATGATAATGTAATCAGTGTTGCCGGCGGACCCGTAGATGCTGTGATTTCTCCGGATGATTCTTTATGTACGAATGATCCGATATTGCTAAATCTTACGAATCTGGATCCAAACGATCAATTGTCAATTACCTGGTCGCCTTCAGCTAATATTATTTCCGGAGCAAATACAGCTACCCCAATTATAACTGATCGTCCTGGAAATTATACCTTCTTCGTTAATGCAGTATCACAATTTGGATGTGAATATTTCGATACGGTAAACATTGTTAGTGTTGACCCGGATCTCACTCTGGCATTTGGTGATGATGTAGCATGTAATGGGAGGACAGTTGACTTTAACAATCTAAGCCAAAATGGATTTGACTTCGTATGGAATTTTGGTGATCCCAATGATCCGGCGGCAGGGTCAACAATGGATAATCCAACGTATACCTATGCGGACACCGGTACCTTTAATGTTTTGCTTACGATTGCCTATCCAATAGCAGGATGTACAGATACTTTGGTTCAACCCGTCGTTATTTCTGAAGAAGTATTAAGTGCAGATTTTGCTGTAAATTATGATGATTGTTCTGAAGATGAAGTTGATTTGCTATTCACCTATTTAGCAACCGGAGTGAATAATATTACAGATTTCGAGTGGAACATTGACCCATTTGGAACCTTTAATGTGCAAAATCCTAATATAAATGTAACCAGCGATGGTACTATCACCGCCACACTGTATGTAACAGATAATGTTGGCTGTATGGATTCTCTTACCAGGGAAATTGACATTGAATTATTCAAATTAGCCTTGCCTGATACTCCACTAATTCAATGTGTATACAGTGATATCTTTTTGAACCCAAATTTCAACCCGGATTATGCATACGAATGGTCACCTGCCAATTTGGTTGATGATCCGAATGCGCCCAATCCAAGGTTCATTGGCACCAGTTCGGGAACAGTTAATGTTGAAATAACCAGTTTTGGTATTGATACCTGTTCTGTTGTTAAAGAAGTTGAAGTTGTAGTACCTCAACCGTTGACTGTTGCAATTGATGGAGACAGTTTGACTTGTGGGAATCCAATTGATTTGATGGCCAATGCAACAACCAATTCAACTTTTGTCTGGTCAAATTCCCAAGGAACCAATTTAGGTAGCAATGCTACAATTTCGGTTATGCCTCAAGACAGGTTGACCTATTATTTGGAAGCTACTGACGATTTTGGTTGTAAAGATTTTGATACCATTCAGGTTATCAACAGGCAGGTAGATATTTTGACTTCCGGAACAGAAGAAGCTTGTGAAAATCTGGAAACCAGAGTAACGGTAACCAATTTGGATCCTAACGACCAATTAACCTACAATTGGCAACCATCCAATAGAATTATTGGAGATCCTAATTCAGTTAATCCTTTGGTTAGGACAGACAGAGTTGGTTCAAATTTATTCTTTGTAATCGCAGAAAATCAATATGGGTGTCGAGATACCGGTTCGGTAGAACTTCTGATAGCCGCATTTACCCCTGGCGTAGATGATATGATTGAAATTTGTAAAGGAATTTCAACAGAATTAAATCCTAACGCCAATCCTGATCAACAATATGAATGGTCACCTGTAACAGGTTTAGATGATCCTAATGCGGCTAATCCGAATGTATTGGTTCAAACTTCGACCACGTATCAGGCCATCATTACTCAAGTAATTAGCTCAGGTTTGGTTTGTATTGACACCATTGAGGTGGAGGTAGATGTGAGGCCACCTTTCGAAGTTGAAGTATCAGATGGTGATACTTTATGTGAACGTCAAATGGTTGAGTTAAACGTAACTTCTGCCACTACAGGACTAAGTTATGAGTGGTCGAATTCAATTTCTTTTAACCCAATCTTAGGTGAAGACAACAATATCTTTGTAAACAGATTAGGTACCAACACTTATTATGTTCGAGGAATTGACGATTTAGGCTGTATGGATACCGCCGAAGTGACCTTAAGCATTGTTCCAATTGAAGTGGAGGTAGAACAGGACACTACCATTTGCTTTGGAGAACCAGAAACGGTTGAATTGTTCAATCAAAATGAAGATCAAATACTCACGTACCAAT
This sequence comes from Saprospiraceae bacterium, assembly GCA_041392845.1. Taxonomy (GTDB): domain Bacteria; phylum Bacteroidota; class Bacteroidia; order Chitinophagales; family Saprospiraceae; genus JAGQWW01. The sequence goes on from JAWKLG010000029.1 coordinate 21,524, forward strand.
GGTCACCTGTTACAGGTATTGATATGGGAGCAACTACAAGTAGTCCAACCTTTAATCTTGAGGAAACAACCACCTTTACGGTTACCATGTCCAATCAATACGGTTGTGAAGAAACGATAGAGGTCACAGTAGATGTGGTTGATTTGGGATTAACGGTAGATGTGTCGGCAGAACCGGATTCTCTTTTACCAGGCCAGTCCTCACAGTTGTTGGTAACGGAAAATCCTGGATATTCCTACTTCTGGGAGCCTTCCTTCTCTTTGAATGATAACTCAGTATTCAATCCGATAGCAAGGCCAAATGAGACTACAGAATATACGGTTCAGGTAACAGATGAAAACGGATGTGTAACCAACAGGACAGTTTTGGTGACTGTTTATGACCCTATTTGTGAACCACCTTATATTTTCCTTCCAAATGCATTCTCTCCAAACAATGATGGGGAAAACGATGTGCTTTATTTGCTTGGAAATTTTGTTGATGAAATCAACCTGGTAATTTACAACCGTTGGGGTGAAAAAGTATTTGAAACGAATGACCAAAATATCGGCTGGGACGGAACCTATAAAGGAGTTCCATTGAGTCCGGATGTTTATGGTTATTATTTAACTGTAAGGTGTATTAATCAGGAAGAGTATTTCGAAAAAGGGAATATTACACTGATGCGATAAGATATTTTTAAAAAAATTAAAAAAGGGAGGGCCTGTTTTACAGGTTCTCCCTTTTTCTTTGCCAATCATTATTCAGGTAAAACGTTGATTTCAGGAATTTTTTTTTGTCGGGATTGTTCCCGCCCAAATAAGAAGTATATAAGGGCGCCATATCCTTCTAACCCTTTGGTTTTCAATCATTATACCAAGGGAAAGCACCCGTAAAAAATAGCAATTTTAGTTTTTGTTTAAAGCCGAATATAGCTACATTTGCAGCGCTTTTTAAAGCGCCTTCTCAACCGTAAAAAATTTGGTGACCAGATGCGCAAGATATATTTGACACTTTTATGGGTTTTAGGTCTGACCATTTCGATGATGGCACAAGACCATTCAGAGGGTACCCATCATGAAGGGGAAGCTACCCATTCTGAGGCTACAGCAGAGCACGCTGATCATGGAGATGGCGGACATGCTGATGGTCACGATGTTTGTGGAGATTCACACGGTGGAGAATTCGATCCGGGTGCTACTGCATTCCATCACATTTCAGACCAGAATATTTTTAATATTGGGCCATTCCATTTGCCTCTTCCTGTAATCGTGTATGTTCCAGGTAGTGGTTTTGAATTCTTTTCTTCTTCAAAATTCCATGCAGATGCTCACGGTACAGGGGAGTATGCTTACAATGGTTTCGTTTTGTATGAAGGAGTTATCAGAAGAGTGGTTGATGAAGGGTTTCCTGATGGACATGTAGAACTTGGCCACCATAAAATTGGTGCAGTTAAAGAAACTCCTGCTGAAGGCGAGGCACCAAGGAACATTGTATATGTTTGTTACGGCGATCAGAAATACAAATGCGACAATAAAAGTACTGCTGATGGTGGAGTGTTTGGAGGAGGCATAACTTCCTTCTACGACTTCTCTATCACCAAGAATGTACTTTCCATGATTTTGGTAGTTATATTTTTGTCTTGGATGTTTTTGAGTATTGCAAAGGCGTATAAAAAGAGAGACGGAATGGCGCCAAAGGGAATGCAATCTTTTATTGAAACTATTTTTGTTTTCATTCAGGATGAGGTTGCAAAACCATTCTTAGGACACAAATGGGAGAAGTTTTTACCATTTCTTCAGGCATTATTCTTTTTTATTCTTGGATTGAACCTGTTTGGTCAAATACCATTTCTTGGTGGCTCTAATGTTACCGGAAATATAGGTGTAACCGCTGTTCTGGCAATTTTTGCATTTTTTGTTACCAATCTAAACGGAAACAAACACTATTGGTCTCATACCTTATGGATGCCCGGAGTGCCGGCACTGTTGAAGGTGATTATCATGACGCCTGTTGAAATTCTGGGTTTGTTTATTAAGCCATTAACCCTTGCTCTACGTTTGTTTGCAAACATTACAGCAGGTCACATGGTAATGGTGATTTTCGTCGGACTAATATTTGTGTTTGGGCAGTCAGGTACTTATGTTGGAACCTCTTATGGTACAGCTATTGGTTCAACCTTGCTTACCATCTTTATGATGTCCATTGAGCTTTTGGTAGCATTCATTCAGGCATTTGTTTTTACGATTTTGACTGCTTCTTACATTGGTGCTGCAACCGAAGAAGCTCATCATTAATATCTTGTTGAAAGTTCGAGCCAAATGAGGCTCTGTAAATATTAATTTTTTTTAATAACCATAAATTTTTTGAAATGACTGGTTCAATTGCCGCTTTAGGTATTGGTTTAGCAGTTATCGGTGCTGGTATCGGTATTGGTAACATTGGTACAAAAGCAATGGAAGCCATTGCACGTCAGCCAGAAGCAGTTGGTGACATTCGTTCCAACATGATCTTGATGGCCGCATTGGTGGAAGGTGCTGCTTTGATTGCAATCGTAATGTCTTATCTAGTTAAGTAATCAGCAGTTCCAAAATGAATTTGGGTTAGCTACAAAACGGTTGGTTTTGGGCTAACCCTTATCCTTGAAAAAAATTAAATTTCTATAGCAATGGATTTTATTTTTCTTGCAGATTTCAGTCCTATTAAACCAGATTTTGGTTTGTTGTTTTGGACAACTATTATTTTTGCTATTTTCTGGCTGATGATTGGGAAAGCAGCTTTCCGTCCAATTGCCAGCGCATTGAAAAAAAGAGAGGATGATATCCAGCACTCTTTGGACGAGGCTAAAAGAGCCCGCGAAGAGATTTCAAACTTGAAATCTGAGAATGAAGAGTTGTTGAAATTGGCACAAGAGGAGCGTGCGAAAATTTTGAAAGAAGCAAAAGAGGCAAAGGACTCAATCATCGCTGAAGCAAAAGAAAGTGCAAAACAAGAAGCGAAAAGAATTGTATCCGATGCTAAAGAATTGATCGAAAATCAGAAAATGGCTGCCATCGTGGAAATGAAAAACACGGCGGGTAAAATGGCCATTGAGGTTGCTGAAAAGATCCTTAAGAGTGAGTTGAAGGGTGATGCTGCAAACGAGGATTTTGTTAAGCGCCTTGTTGATGATATCAAATTGAATTAATCATAAGGAGGTTCTTCCATCCTTAATCTTTAGAATATGTCAGTAGCAAGAATTGCTTCCAGATATGCAAAATCTCTAATCGACCTGGCTGTCGAGCAAAATAAGCTCGAAAGAATCATGGAAGATGTTCAGTCCTTTAACCAATTGACTGCTATTAGAGATTTCTATTTGCTTATCAAAAGTCCTATTATTAAAGGCGATAAAAAATGGGCAATCACTCAGGAAATCCTGAAAGGGAAATTTGATGATTTAACCCTCGCCTTTATTAAAATCCTTATTAATAAAGGAAGAGAAGGACTTTTGCCTGAAATAGGAAAAGAGTTTATCCAGCAATACCGCAAAATCAAACACATTTCAATTGTGACCATCAAAACAGCTACCAAGCTTTCTGATGCACAATTGGAGGCTATCAAAGCAAAATTGGTTGCCAGTTCAGTAACGGATGATAAAGTTGAGATCCTTACTGAGGTAGATCCTGAATTGCTAGGCGGTTTTGTTGTGGAGTTTGATGACAGGCTTTATGATGCCAGTGTCAAACATCAGCTTCGTAAATTAAAAAAGGACTTCGAGAGTAACTTGTACGTATCTCAGGTTATTTCTCAATAATTATTTTTTCGAACTCAATTTTTGAATGTCTAAATATTTAAATTATGGTTGACGTAAAACCTGATGAAATATCAGCAATACTAAAGCAGCAACTTTCTGGATTTAGTAGCGCTACCGAACTAGAAGAAGTGGGTACTGTACTACAAGTAGGTGACGGTATTGCACGTGTTTACGGTTTGAATAATGTTCAGGCAGGAGAGCTCGTAGAATTTGAGACCGGGGTACAAGCCATCGTATTAAACCTTGAAGAAGACAATGTGGGTGTGGTACTTATGGGACCTGGCGACAATATTCGTGAAGGCTCTACCGTACGTCGTACCGGTAAAATTGCTTCAATTGAGGTTGGAGAAGGTATGGTTGGCCGTGTTGTGAATCCGCTTGGAACTCCAATCGATGGAAAAGGTGAGATTGAAGGCAAAAAATACTCTATGCCTCTTGAGCGTAAAGCTCCTGGCGTAATTTACCGTCGTCCGGTTTATGAACCCCTACAGACAGGTATCAAAGCCATCGATGCAATGATTCCAATTGGTAGAGGACAGCGTGAGTTGATCATTGGTGACCGTCAGACTGGTAAAACTGCAATTGCAATTGACACCATTATCAATCAAAAAGAATTTTACGACAGAGGTGAGCCTGTTTACTGTATCTATGTAGCATCAGGACAAAAAGCTTCTACTGTAGCAAACGTAGCTGCTACTTTGGAAGAGTATGGTGCAATGGATTATACAGTAATTGTTTCAGCATCTGCTTCTGATCCTGCTCCGATTCAGTTCTTTGCTCCTTTTGCAGGTGCATCAATTGGAGAGTTTTTCAGAGATACAGGTCGTCCTGCATTGATCATTTATGATGATTTGTCTAAGCAGGCGGTTGCATACCGTGAGGTATCCTTGTTGCTTCGTCGCCCTCCGGGACGTGAGGCTTATCCTGGTGACGTATTCTACCTTCACTCAAGATTATTGGAGCGTGCAGCGAAAGTAATTGAGAATGATGAGATTGCTCGCCAAATGAACGATCTTCCTGAGAGTTTGAAAGATGCAAAAGATGACAAAGGAAATCCATTGGTTAAAGGTGGAGGTTCTTTGACTGCATTGCCAATCATCGAGACTCAGGCAGGAGACGTTTCAGCATATATTCCTACTAACGTAATTTCTATTACAGACGGTCAGATTTTCCTTGAGTCTAACCTTTTCAACGCCGGTATTCGTCCTGCGATCAACGTAGGTATCTCTGTAAGCCGTGTTGGAGGTTCTGCTCAGATTAAATCCATGAAAAAAGTATCTGGTACTTTGAAATTGGATCAGGCACAGTACCGTGAGTTGGAAGCTTTTGCAAAATTTGGTTCTGACCTTGACCCGGCTACTATGGCTATCCTTGACAAAGGACAGCGTAACGTGGAAATTCTTAAGCAGCCTCAGTACTCACCAGTATCTGTTGAGAAACAAGTTGCTATCATTTATCTGGGTACCAAAGGTTTGTTGAAGGATGTACCTGTTAACAAAGTGAAAGAGTTTGAAGAAGTATTCCTTACTACTTTGGAACAACGTAATCCGGAAGTATTGGAAGAATTTAGAAAAGGAGGCTTGTCTGATGAGGCTTTGAATAAAGTTACTCAGCTTGCATCTGAAATTTCTTCTCAGTACAAATAATCTATAAAACAGGATGCCGGCGACATTGCCGCCGGCATTTTTGAATTGATATAAAATGGCTGCAAATTTAAAGGAAGTAAGGGATAGGATTAAGTCTGTAATCAATACCCAGCAGATTACGAAGGCTATGAAAATGGTTTCTGCTGCAAAATTGAGAAAGGCTCAACAAGCAATTGTACAATTGCGCCCCTATGCCGATAAGCAGAACGAAATGCTTAAAAACATTCTTTCCAACCTTGGAGGAGATGTAGACATCTCTTTCGGAAAGGTTAGGGAGGTAAAAAGTGTTTGTATCGTTGTTGTGACTTCAAGCAGAGGTTTGTGTGGAGCTTTCAATACGAATGTTATCAAAGCTGCCATTGCTTCTATCGAAGGAAAGTATGCCGCTCAAAGAGCTGAAGGAAATTTGACAATCGTGCCTATCGGAAAAAAAGGTTTTGATTTTTTCCGTAAGCGATATCCTTCAATTCCAATGAATAGAGATTACGTAGATCTATTCAATGACCTAAGCTTTGTTAATGTTTCCAAAGCTTCCGATTACCTGATGGATTCTTTCACGGATGGGAAATTTGATGTAGTAGAAGTTGCCTATGGTAAGTTTAAAAATGCTGCTACACAATTTACCATTACAGAGCAATTCCTTCCAGTAGTGAATGCACCATCTGAAGACGAAAGCAGTCCTAAAAACAGGGCTGATTACATCTTCGAACCTGATATGGAAAGTTTGTTGGAATATTTGGTTCCAAGTATTCTAAAAACAACTTTTCAAAAATATGTACTTGATACACATGCTTCAGAGCATGGTGCACGGATGACGGCAATGGATAAGGCTTCTGAAAATGCCAACGAATTGCTAAAAGATCTTAAACTGTCTTATAATAAGGCAAGACAGGAAGCGATTACCAATGAAATTCTTGAAATTGTTGGTGGTGCAGCAGCATTAGAAGGAGGATAAGAATGAAACCAAATACGGAGATTTCCGTAGTGTCTATAGAATGAGAAAATTGCTCGGGGACCACTTACTTGGCCTTGGGCAATTTTCAGTTTAGACCTGTTACCTTTTTAAAAATTCAGAGTCTAATTTGACTAAAAACTAACATTAAATGAAATCTATTTTTACAATTTCCAAGGCGCTGTTATTAATGCTGCTCTTAACAAGTACCATGACTTTTGCTCAAATGCAGGACACATGGGAAGCAGGTGTTTTTCTAGGAGTTTCTAATTATCAGGGTGATCTGGTTGAAACTACACTTTTTACTCCTCAAGAAACCAATTTTGGTTTTGGAGTTTCTTTGAAAAAACATTTCAATCCAAATTGGGCGGTTGGACTGGGTTTTAAACATGGTCAACTCTCCGGAGATGATCAGAACTTTAGTGATAATGGCAGTAGAGCCAGAAGAAACTTTTCCTTTACTTCTCCAATCAATGAACTCGCTTTAAGATTGGAATGGGATCCATTAGGACACAAGCGTTACAATGAAGATGGAACCTTTAACAAAAGGTTTACACCTTATCTATTTGTTGGTGCTGGGTTAACATTTTTCAATCCAGAAACTACTTATGGAAATGGAGTTTACCCGGATCAAGCTTTTGAACAGCGCGTAAATGACGATAAATCTAATGCTGGGGCAACAACTGGAATTGTCACTCCGGTAGGTGCAGGTTTTAGATATGATTTGAATCAAAAATGGAACCTTGGATTGGAATTTGGTTACCGTCCGCCATTTACTGATTTATTAGATGGTGTAGCGGTATCGGGTGATCCTGATAACAATGATTGGTATGTGTTTGGTGGCTTGACCTTAGGATATAAATTTTCTTTTGGAAAAGACTCTGATGGTGATGGCGTTACTGATGCAAAAGATCGTTGTCCGGATGTACCAGGTTTAGCTTCATTGGAAGGCTGTCCAGACCGTGATGGCGATGGTGTGGCTGATAAAAAAGATGATTGTCCTGATTTGGCCGGGCCTGCTGATCTTAAAGGTTGTCCAGATACAGATGGTGATGGAATCGTTGATCCAAAAGATGATTGCCCTCAGGTGGCAGGTGGAATCAAAATGAACGGTTGTCCTGATGCTGACGGTGATGGAGTTGTAGATATGGAAGATGCATGTCCAAATCAAGCTGGTATTCGTAGTTTAAATGGTTGTCCAGATAGCGATGGAGACGGTATAACAGATGCTGAAGATAAATGTCCAAATGAAGCCGGTGTGAAAATGAATGAAGGTTGTCCGGATTATGATACAGACGGTGATGGTGTTGTGGATAGAATGGATAAATGTCCACAAATTCCAGGCCTTGGCAAGTTTGAGGGCTGTCCGGATACAGATGGAGACGGAGTTCAGGACTCTAAAGATAAATGTCCAAATACGGTAGGTTCTGTATTGAATGGCGGATGTCCTGATATTAAAGAGGAAGATCAGAAAGTTTTGGATTTGGCTGTAAAAAATGTACAGTTCGAAACAAGTCTTTCTGTACTAAAATCTGGTTCTAAGCCGATTTTGGACCAAGTTGCTGACATTCTTAGCAGATACCCTGATTACAATATCAAAATCAGTGGGTATACTGATAACAGAGGAAATGCAGCCGCAAACCAAACCCTTTCTGAAAGCAGAGCTGCAACCTGTGCAAATTACCTTATCTCAAAAGGAATTGACAGAAAGCGCATTGAATACCATGGGTATGGTCAAACGAATCCTGTAGCATCAAATGATACTGCAGAAGGAAGAAGACAAAACAGAAGAGTTGAGTTTGAATTGGTTCGTAAATAAACCAATAGGAATAGTAAAAAAAAGCGTCCTGAGTTATCAGGACGCTTTTTTTTTAGGCACCATTCAAATGAGAACGATAAACTTTTTCGAGTTCATCATCTGGATATTCTTTATCGAATTGGTATTTCATTATATCGTGGGTAGTAACAATTCCTTTCAGGACTTTATTGTCGTCAATGATTGGTAAGCCGTGGAAGAGGTGGCGAAGAAAAATCTGAGCTGCTGCACCGATTTTCTCTTGAGGCTCCAATGTAACAATATTAGTAGTCATGATATCGCTGACTTTCATATTGTTGTATTCATCGAAGGTCTTATTGAGTTTAACTAAATCATATGTAGTAACAATACCAACCAAGACCGAATTGTCGACTACCGGAATATGATGGAATCTTTTATCGAAAAGAATCTCCTTTACTTTTGAAAGTGAATCATTCGGAGCGACCGTAATAACATTAGTGGTCATAATTGTTGAAAGTGGTTCATTCATCATATCGCTGAGATTTTAGTGAAGGCACAAATGCTTGGTTTTAAGTTAAATCAAATCCTCGATATTTAAAAACTTTTCACAAAATTTCAGGCGACAAACTTGTATCCAACTCCTCTTACTGAATGGAAATAAGTTGGATTCCTCGGATCTTTTTCAAAATATTTTCGAAAGGAAAGAATGAAATTATCGATGGTTCTTGTTGATGGGAAAACATCGTAACCCCAAACAGATTGGAGAATTTGTTGTCTTGAAACTACCTCATTTTGTCTATCTACCAAAAGTTTTATCAACATTGCTTCTCTTTTGGTTAGATTAAATTTACCGTTTACTCCTTTCGCTTCATAGGTAAGAAAGTTGACCCAATTGTCACCAAAAGAATAAACCTCCGGAGTATTCCCAGGATTTTCGCTGGTCCTCTTGATCAGATTTTGAATTCGAAGCAATAGTTCATCCAGGTGGAATGGTTTGGGCAAATAATCATCAGCTCCTTTTTTAAGACCTGCGATTCTATCTTCCGGCTCACCTTTGGCAGTAAGCATTAGAATTGGGACTTTGAGATTGGTAAGCCTTATTTGCTCGCAAACATCCAGACCAGTTAATTCTGGTAACATGATGTCAAGAATGATTAAATCGAAGTGTTCAGATTTGAACCTGTTGAGACCTTCCCTACCGGTTTTTGCTTCAACAACTTCAAATCCATCCAACTCCAAATTAAGCTTGACGCTTTCTCTTATGTTTTCTTCGTCTTCTACTAATAAAACTCTCATATCGGTTTGAATTGACTCCTAAAGTAAGGTCTTTTCGCTTTAAATTAAAAAGAAAAGGGCACCTTGCTGTAAGATGCCCTTTCACTTTTATTTTAAACAGATTAATATCTGTAATAATCTGGTTTGTATGGACCTTCCTGCTCTACTCCGATATATTCGGCTTGATCAGGAGTAAGTTTTTCTAATTCTACACCCAATTTAGCCAGGTGTAATCTTGCAACTTCTTCATCCAGATGCTTAGGAAGCATGTAAACCTGGTTTTCGTATTGGTCACGATTGGTCCAAAGTTCTATTTGAGCCAAAGTCTGGTTTGTAAATGAGTTAGACATTACGAAAGAAGGGTGTCCTGTTGCGCATCCAAGATTAACCAACCTTCCTTCGGCCAGCAAAATGATGTCTTTTCCGTCTACGGTATATTTATCAACCTGAGGTTTGATTTCTACTTTTGAACTACCATAGTTTGATTTCAACCATGCAACATCGATTTCATTGTCGAAGTGACCAATGTTACAAACAATGGTTTTGTCGTTCATCAATTTGAAATGCTCACCTTTTACGATGTCTTTGTTACCTGTTGCAGTAACGACCATATCTGCTCTAGGAATAGCGGATTTCATACTCTTTACCTCATAACCATCCATAGCAGCCTGAAGTGCACAAATTGGGTCAATCTCAGTTACAATTACACGACAACCTGCTCCTCTCAAAGAAGCTGCAGTTCCTTTTCCAACATCACCATAACCAGCAACAACAGCTACTTTTCCTGCCATCATTACATCGGTTGCCCTTCTGATTGCATCTACTGCAGATTCTTTACAGCCATATTTGTTATCAAACTTAGATTTCGTAACGGAGTCATTTACATTGATAGCAGGCATTGGAAGCGTACCTTTTTTCATACGCTCATATAGTCTGTGTACACCGGTAGTAGTTTCTTCACTCAAACCATTGATGCCATCCACCAATTCAGGATAACGATCCAATACCATATTGGTAAGATCACCACCATCGTCAAGGATCATGTTCAAAGGTTTACCACCTTCAAATGCAAATAAAGTTTGCTCAATACACCAGTCAAATTCTTCCTCTGTCATCCCTTTCCAGGCATATACCGGAATTCCGGCAGCTGCAATAGCTGCTGCTGCATGATCCTGAGTAGAAAAGATATTACAAGAAGACCAGGTAACTTCCGCGCCCAATTCAACTAAAGTTTCAATCAATACTGCAGTTTGGATGGTCATATGCAAACAACCTGCAATTCTTGCGTTTGCTAATGGTTTAGATTTGCCATACTTCTCACGTAGTGCCATCAAACCCGGCATTTCTGCTTCTGCCAGTTCAATTTCTTTTCTACCCCAATCAGCCAGGGAAATATCCTTTACTTTGTATTTTACCTTAGAATCTACAGTTTGCATTTGAATTTTTTTCGTTTAAAGATTTAATGCTAAAAGCGGCGCAAAATTACGCTTTTCAAGGGGGTAAAACAATAATAATAGTAAGGAGTTTAATGAATTGCTAAAATAAAAAAGGGGATTATTTGTCACTTTTCCCAAGTCTCATTGGATAGACCGGAAATCCAGCACTCCCATAATGTGCATATTTAGTTTCGGATATCAAAGGGAACTGATAATGGTTGGAAAAGCTTTTGAAGAAGGCAGTCAACTCATCTGTATTGATATTTCTTGACTGGGGTTTCAAATAATAGGCTAAATGGTCAATCGTACCTGATGCATTCCAAAAAACATGCACCCAAATTTTGACCCCATTGATATCGAAATCAATTTGATCCGCATATGCTTCCATTTCCATAAGCATACTCTGCCATTTTTCATGAGCCGCTACTAAGTCATTATCACAAGCTTCTAATAACAAAGTTTTGTAATCAATAGATAACATTTCATATTCCTTTTCATATTGACCCAGCAAAAAAACTTTAGGTAATTCTCCTTCCTGGTTAACTGTAGATGACACAGTCAAAAAGCCTGAAACCAGCAATAAAAATGAAAAGGCAAACAAACGGGGTTCCATTATTCTATTTTTTACAAATTTATAAAAAACAAATTAAAAAAAATGACATTTGTTTGTATTTACAAGCAATTCGTATAAAAGTTTCATTGTCAAGCCCATTTGTGATACAGTTCACAAATGATTTTGATTAAAATCACCAGCTTTAGGTCACTGATGTAATCGTTATTTAAAAAATTTACAAAGAACTTTATACCGTAATCAATCAAAAAGGGGTAAAACCATAAAACTGTGTGGGGATTTATCCAATGGCGGTATCCTTATTTTCAAACCAAAAAATGTTAGCCATGAATCACTTTCAAGTATTAGTAGTAGGTGGCGGAAATGCAGGCTTGTCTATCACATCAAAACTTTTATTAAAAGACCCCAAGCTTAATATTGGGATTATTGAACCATCAGAAAAACACTATTATCAGCCTGCATGGACATTAGTTGGTGGCGGTGTTTATGATGTAAAAGATACTGAAAAACAAGAGAAGGATTTTATCCCAAAAGGTTCTACCTGGATTAAAGATGCGGTTTCAACTTTTGAACCGGAACAAAATCAGCTTACTTGTAAATCAGGTACAAAATACACCTATGATTATTTAGTAGTTGTACCGGGTATCCAACTAGACTGGCATAAGGTTAAGGGCCTAAAGGAAACCATAGGAAAGAATGGTGTAACGAGCAATTATCGCTATGATTTGGCACCCTACACTTATGAATGTTTGAAAAACTTTAAGGGCGGTAACGCTTTGTTTACTTCTCCCAATACTCCGGTAAAATGTGGTGGTGCTCCTCAAAAAATTATGTACCTGGCTTCAGATAATTTAAGAAAGAGAGGCTTGTTGAAAGGCTCGAATGTACACTTCTTTAACGGTGGTACCATGTTATTTGGGGTTGAGAAATACGCTAAAGTTCTAAAAAAAGTGGTTGCGAGATATGGAATTCAGGAACACCACAAACACAACCTGGTTGAAATCGATGGAAATCGAAAAATTGCCTGGTTTGAAACGCCTGAAGGTGAAAGAGTTGAACAAGCATTTGATATGATTCATGTGGTTCCGCCTCAAAGTGCACCAGATTTTGTAAAGTATAGCCCATTGGCTATTCAGGATCCTACTTTGTCAGCTGGAACTCCATGTACTCCGGAAACGGCCGGAGAGAACTTTTTCGGTTGGGTGGATGTAGATAAATTCACCTTGCAACACAACAGATATCCCAATGTGTTCAGTTGTGGCGATGTTGCCAATACCCCAAATGCCAAGACTGGGGCAGCAGTTAGAAAGCAGGCACCTGTTTTGGTTGACAACCTTATTCACGTTATGAAGGGTGGTAATCTGGATGCGAAATATAATGGTTATGGATCTTGTCCATTAACAACCGGCTATGGTAAATTAGTTTTGGCTGAATTTGACTATAATAATCAACCTACTGAAACATTTCCATTCAACCAGGCCAAAGAAAGATGGTCTATGTGGATGCTGAAAACCAAAGTTTTACCGTGGATGTATTGGAACAGGATTTTGCAAGGTAAAGCATAACAAGCCTTTTCATAAAAAAAAGCTCCTGGTTTTCCAGGAGCTTTTTTTTATTTCATTTTTGGTCCACCAGGCATCATACCTCCCAGCTTATTCATTGGCATTTTTGACATTTTATGCATCATCTTTCGCATCTGATCAAATTGCCTGATAAACATATTGATATCGTTGATATCCCTTCCACAACCTCTGGCTATTCTCTTCTTCCTGCTTAGATTTAACAATTCTGGATTAGATCTTTCCTGTGGAGTCATGGATTGAATTATTGCCTCAACTTTTAAGAAGGCTTTGTCATCAATCTCAACATCTTTTAAGGCCTTACCCATACCCGGCATCATGCCCAAAAGTGAACGGATGTCCCCCATTCTTTTCAAAGCATTCAACTGGGAAAGCATGTCGTTGAAATCAAATTTATTTTTTCGGATTTTTTTCTCAAGTCTCTTGGCCTCTTCTTCAGAAAACTGATCCTGTGCTCTTTCTACAAAGGAAACCACGTCACCCATACCAAGAATACGCTGCGCCATCCTTTCTGGATAGAACACATCCAGTGTGTCCATTTTCTCACCGGTACTGACAAATTTGATAGGTTTTCCAACTGTATACTTGATGGAAAGAGCCGCACCACCTCTGGTGTCACCATCCAGCTTGGTTAGAACAACACCGTCGTAATCTATTCTCTCATTAAAGGCTTTGGCTGTATTAACAGCATCCTGACCCGTCATGGAGTCTACTACTAACAAGGTCTCATTTGGTGAAATTGATTCCTTAATCTTTGAGATTTCATTCATCATTTGCTCATCTACCGCCAAACGACCGGCAGTATCGACAATAACCAAATCATGGCCATTGTTTTGAGCATATCCAATTGCATTCAGGGCAATTTCAACCGGATTTTTATTTTCTTCTTCCTTATAAACAGGAACATTGATCTGTTCTCCAAGTACGGTAAGCTGATTGATCGCAGCAGGACGATACACATCACAAGCTACCAATAATGGTCTTTTTGTTTTCTTGCTTTTAAGGAAGTTGGCAAGTTTTGCAGAAAAAGTTGTTTTACCTGACCCTTGCAAACCGGCGATCAAAACTACACCAGGTTTGCCTTTTATATTTATACCAACAGATTGGCCACCCATCAATTCAGTCAATTCATCCTGAACGATTTTCACCATCAACTGGCCAGGCTTTACGGCTTTCAATACGTTTTCAGTACCTAAAGCTTTGTCCTTGATCTTATCGGTAAATTCTTTGGCGATTTTATAATTTACGTCGGCACCTACCAGCGCACGTCTAATTTCTTTAACCGATTCAGCAATATTTAATTCGGTCAATTTGTTGTCACCGGTCAAAACCTTAAAGGCACCTTCCAGTCTTTCATTCAAACTCTCAAACATTTCCTAATAAATTTTTAGGGTAAATCTTTTTCCTAAAATCGAAACAGGCGCAAATATAAGTTATTTGGCGCCTGTTGTTGATTCTTTTCAGAAAATAATGCCATCTTAAGCAGCTTCACCGTCTTCCGCTGCAGCAGTTTCTTTATTAATAGCTTCAACCTCTTTGTCTATAAAGTATAAACTTTGCGGGCCGTCGCCAATTATTTTAATCCTGTCCAAAATGGTACGCATCAATGCCTCTTCCTCTCTTTGTTCTGCAACATACCATTGAAGGAAATGGTGGGTTGTAAAATCATCTTCTTTATTGGCCAGGTCAATCAATTTGTGAATGGACTGGGTAACCTTTTGTTCGTGACCATATACCTGCTCAAACATTTTTTGAATGGAATCAAATTCCCGGGGTGCTTGTTTGATTTCAGGAGCCAATGCATGACCATCCACGTCGCTGATATAATCAAAGATTTTTAACATGTGCATTCTTTCTTCTTCAGACTGTCTCCTCATGAAATCTTTGCAACCGTTCATTCCCTCTTTGTCGCACCAAGAGGCCATAGATAAATATAAAAAAGAAGCATATCCTTCCAGAACGATTTGTTCATTGAGGGCCTTTTCCATTTTCTTCGATATCATAATCTCTATTTATTTTTTATTAAATGTATATTTTTAAACAGTAAACTCGTAGTAGAGTTGCACCTTTTAATCAATTATTTTGACTGTTTTTCTTTTTGAGTTTTCTGGATTTCAAAACGGATTGTATCCAGGTTGGAATGATTAAAACTCCCGCTAACAAGTAAAGGTAGTAGGTAAGAAATCTCCAAAAGAAATTGATTAGTGGCGATATTCCGGAAGGTACAAAGTCCTTTAAGAATCCTCCGAAAACATATTCTATAATGCCTGCTCCTCCCGGAGTGGGACTAAATGCAATCAATATAAACATGGACATCTGACGGGAATACAATAAAAGTTGATCCCAAATAGCCATAGAGATGTCAGGAACCAGTGCAATTATCAAACAGTTTAACAAGATAAATCTACAAGCCCATGCTATAGAAGTACTTAAAAAAGCTTTCCAATGATAAGACCAACTTTGCTTTTTGAGTTCACCGGAGGTTGCAATCATGTTTTCTCCTAGCTCTACTGCTCCTTTTCTCCACTTTCTTAAAAAGCTAATTTTGGTAAATCCAACCAAAAGCCTTTTCATTTGCACCGGATTCACAAATAGACCATAATAAAATATCAATCCGTACGAAAACATTAAAAGGTAAAAAGTAATAAAAGAAATACCCCAACTATTAAGCATTCCAAAGCCTGTCATGCTTGGGTGTATTACTTCAAAACCCATCAATAATATAAGAACAGGGAGAAGTGCAATGAAGAAAAGGGTGTCCAAAACGACAGTGTATAAAACAATCGTTGCAGTTTTTGCTGTTGACAACTTTTCTTGAGCCAGAACAAAAAACGCAACAGCAGAACCACCTACACTCGTTGGAGAAACAGCTGAACTAAATTCCCAAATGAAAATTAGTTGGATACATTTGAGCCAGGAAAATTTTTTGTCTGATAAAACCCTTAATCGATAAGCATATGCTGCATGTCTTAGGGCCAGAAAAAAAATAGAAGCACCAATCCAAAAGAAGGTATGAAAACTCCAGGGGATTTTGTCAAACTCTTCCAATTCGAATTCTCTGAATAAAAGGTAGATAACCACACCAATACCAATAACCACGGGCAATATAATTCTTGAAAGTCTGATTGACTCCAAGGCATCTTTCTGCTCTTCATTTAATGGTTGGGTATTGTTATCTTTCAAGGTTCTATTATTTAATCGATTCAGGGTTTACCCAGATGAAGCCCCAAAATCCTTCAGTTAATTCTAAAGTTACGGTGTCTCCTTTTTTTAATTCCTGGGAAACTGATTTCAAGCTGATTTTTTCAGGGTGGTTTTTATAAAAAATAAAAACATCATAGTCGTAAATTGGATCAGAAAGTGATTTTTGAGGCTGACTTCTTCTGCTCACTTCAAAAATTTCAAAAGCTTTTAAATAGGTTTTTTTATAAGAAAAATACCTGTTTGAAAGACTACCCAACAAGGGAGCAAAAATAATAGTCGTAATGAAAATGATTAAAAATGCACGGATTTTATCAAGATTAGTTTTTTCTCCCTTTGCAAAAATCCATGAAAAATAGGCCGCCGCTATTCCTATTATCATAACTGACCACAATATCAATGACTTGAAATTCAAAATGTTTTCAAACCGGGCAAATTCAAATACATAAGAAATAATTAGAAAGAAAATTATGGTGGCTAATACCCACGCACGAATTCTTTGATTCCAGTTTAAATGGAAAAACAAAGGTCGGGTATCGTCACCACGTTTGAATTTTTCGGACATCTAATTAAGTTTCTATTGAACAATTGGCTATAAATCAGAGCCATCCATGCATTTTTGACACAATTTTGCGAATTTGCATAAAGTAATTGAATTCCCTCCTTTCAATTTCCATATTTCATTTAAATATAATTTTGATGGTTAGAGCTGGATTGGCTTGCCTCCTCATGGTTTTAGGTATTTTTAATACCAAAGCGCAGCCTTCTTACACTGCATTGGATTCAGTTATTATGTACCAGGGTGAATTTGGATACGGAACCAATGTGGGCGCCTATCCACCTTGGAGAGATGAAAACCTCGCAAATATCGCAGCCGGAAATGAGGAGTTGGGGCTTCCGGGTCTGGGAATTACATGTTTCAGACCAGAGCTGCCTGAACTTTTCGTAGATTATTGGGGATACGACATCCGCCATGATGCATTTGCTCATTACGATAGCCTTGGAATGAAAGACCATGTGTTATTTATTGGTCAGCCTGCTCCTCATCATCGGGATACCGCAGAATATTGTGAAGGTCAACAAAGCAGGGTCTTTCTTAATCTTTATGAGCCAATTTGGGATGATGGAATGGATGGCACACCAATTAATGACAGCAATTATTTTGCACGCTATGTTTATTTACTGGTTCAAAATTATGGAGCTCAAGTAAGATTTTGGGAAGTTTGGAATGAACCTGATCTAGATATTGGAGGAAACGCACCACTTTTACCCGGACAGCCAGGTAATTGGTGGGAAAATGATCCGCCGGCCTGTGAGGTTCAATTACTTGCTCCTGTTTATCACTATATAAGGATGCTTCGGATAACTTACGAAGTGGTAAAGACCTATTACCCGGAAGATTATGTGGCAGTTGGCGGGCTTGGAAATCCAAGTTATCTGGATGCGATACTTCGAAACACGGACAATCCACATGGTGGAGCAACTGATTCATTATTTCCTCTAAAAGGAGGTGCCTATTTTGATTGTATGAGTTTTCATAGCTACCCACATCTCGATGGTTCGCTTCAGGAATGGGACAATGATATAATGGGTTTTGTTTACCACAGGCATTCTGATGCTGCATTAAAAGGATTATTGGATAGAAGGAAAGCCATGCAAGATGTATTGTGGAATCGTGGTTTTGATGGAAATTCTTTTCCTCAAAAAGAATGGATACTTACTGAAACAAATATTCCAAGGGTAGCATTTACTCCCGGGTTTATTGGTTCAGATTTAGCCCAGAGGAATTTTTTGATGAAGGCTTTGATTGCCTGTCAAAAGCATTATATCCGTCAATTTCATGTATATAGTTTAGCTGATGTCGAAAAAGTTGATTCAGCTAATTATGAATTTGAACTCATGGGAATGTTTTTAAATCTAAGCGGAACCCAGCCGCATGCCTATCAGAGGACTATTTCTGGAATTGGATATGAAACCATTGCCAAAGAACTTGGAGGATTTCATTTTGATGCCAGACTTACTGATTCGCTCTATTTAGATAACACTGTAAATGGTGCTGTTTTTAAAAATAAAGAGGATCAGTTAAAAATTGTATTATGGGCTGTTACTCAAATAGATAATTCTGAATATGCCTTAAGCAATTTTCGGTTACCTGGATTCTTTGATGCAGATCTTCTTTATGAAAAAGATTGGGCTTATGCTGCTACCGGAGATATTAGAACAGTTCATCCTGATTCTATTATTTTGCATGGTGACCCTCGTGTTTATACCATAGAAAAGAGGGTTGCTACTGAAGAACAGTCAGGTAATAGCGGTTTATTTATTTTCCCTAATCCTATAAATGGATCTTCCTTATTTATTAAAATGCCGGAGACAGTTGGAGATAACCTGCAAATTTCTATTTTTGATACAGGTGGGAATCTTCAAATTAGGGAATTGGTTTCGAAATCATTTGTAGATAGTGGCTTGTTAAAGCTGGATGTAGGAGCGCTGGAAAACGGATGTTTTCTTGTGCAGCTTAAAGGGGATAAGGTACTATATTCAACTAAGTTGATAAAACTATAGAAATCCGAAAATGCTAAAAGGAGTAAAAGATGGAATTGCAGGAGCCTGGGATACATTGGTTGAAAAGGCCAATTTGCTAAAAAAAGGCTCTAATAAAATGATAGATTCCTGGTTGGAGGTACTGCCCAGGATTTCATCTTATGGTTTTGAAATCAACAGTTTTGCAATGAATTACTCTCTTAATCCGTCAATGGAGGTAGAATTGGTAGGGAATCTGGAAGATTTTCCTGCAGAAAGGATTAGTGAGATTATGAAAGAAAATAAAAACAGCCCTGCAATCAGGTCGGTTTTTCAAGCTTTGAAAACCACCATAAATCTTCAAAAAAGGTTGAAAGAGACACCCAAAAATGAAATTGTAATTGAAGTAAGAGTTTCTATATCTCCTGAAATCAAAGTATTCCTGGGTGTCCCTTTGGTGGAGTAATTATTTTCTCCTTCTGTATTTATTGTTGTTGTTATTGTTTCTTCTATTTCTATCGCCACCGCGGTAGTCTGATTTTTTATTGTCGTCTCTACCTTTGGTATTTTTCCTTCTATTGGAATGGGTTAAGCTGTCAAGTTCGGCATTCTCATGCAATTCCAGCTTTCCTTTAGAAAGAATTTTGATGTCTTCAATAATTACATCGTCGCTTACATAATGCTCTTTGTTCCAGGTCTTGTAAGCCATTTTCATATAGTTACCAATTACCTCTACGAAAGCATCTTTTGTTTCACCGTCTTCCATAGCAATGGCCTTTCTTACCAATTCCTGAACATTGTGACCGTAATGACGGAAACGCGATTCAGTTACAGGATAGCCTGGATGTTCAGGTTTTTGTGCTTTTTCTTCCGGAGTTGGAATTTTTCCGTCCAGAGGAGTTACATCCAATTCGTATTCAGCTATTTTGAAAACGTGTTTCCACATTTTTTCTCTTACATCTTCAATGTTCCTGTTTTGGGGAACCATTTGCATCATTAGACTAATCACCTTTTCAACAAAGATTTGCCTGACTTCCGGATCCTCAATTTCTTTTGCAGTACGTATCATTTGCTGCACATTTCGACCATACTCAGGCATAATGAGCGGCTCTTTTGCAGAATTGTATTCCATTTCAAATTTGAAAGACATAGTTGGAATTTATAAGTTGAAAAAGCTTCTTTTAATTATTCAACGGTAACTGACTTAGCCAGGTTACGTGGTTGGTCTACATTACAACCTCTTAGTACAGCAATGTAATAAGAAAGTAATTGTAAAGGTACTACAGACAGTAAAGGCGTCAAGGGCTCTTCTGTATCTGGAATTTCAATACTATAATCAGCCATTTTGCTGATTTCAACATCTCCTTCTGTAACTATTGCAATAACTACTCCTTTTCTGGCTTTTACTTCCTGAACGTTGGAAGCAATTTTGTCATATGCACTTTTATTTGTGCAAATAACAATTACCGGCATATTCTCATCGATAAGTGCAATAGGGCCATGCTTCATTTCAGCAGCCGGGTACCCTTCAGCATGGATGTACGAAATTTCTTTAAGTTTTAAGGCACCTTCCAGAGCAACCGGGAAGTTGTAGCCTCTACCCAAATAGAGCGCATTGGTTGCATCCTTGATTTCATTTGCAATATATTCGATCTGGCTGGCTTTGTCCAGTACCCTTTTAAGTTTTCCTGGAATGTTCTCCAATTCGACCAAAAGTCTGTGATAATAGGATTCTGAAATCGTTCCACGTTTGTGGGCTAGACTCAGGGCCATCATGGTAAGTAAAGTAACTTGTCCGGTGAATGCCTTGGTACTAGCAACTCCAATCTCAGGACCTGCATGGATGTATGACCCTGCATTGGTTGTTCTGGCTATTGATGAACCCACTACATTAACAATTCCATACACCAGTGCATTTCTGGTTTTTGCCAATTCCAATGCAGCCAGTGTATCTGCAGTTTCACCTGATTGTGAAAGCGCAACGACTACATCGTCTTCATTAATGATTGGATTTCTGTATCTCAATTCAGATGCATACTCCACTTCAACAGGGATTCGGGCTAAATCTTCAAGTAGGTATTCTCCAATTAGTCCGGCATGCCAGGATGTTCCGCAACCTGCGATAATAAATCTTGGCGCTTTTCCCATTCGTGAACTGTACTCTTCAATGCCTCCCAATCGTATCCAACCTTCATTTGCGTTTAATCTACCTCTCATGGCATCGGCAATGGTCTTAGGTTGTTCATGAATTTCTTTCATCATGAAGTAATCATAACCACCTTTTTCCAATTGTTCTATTTGAAGTTCTAATTCATGAACAAAGGGAGTTTGCACTACATTATCTTCGATGGTCTTAATTTCCATCTCACCATTCCTGTTTACCACGGCGATTTCACCATCGTTTAAATAAACAACTTGTTTGGTATGTTCAACAATGGGAGTTGCATCGGATGCCATAAAGAACTCATCATCGCCAATTCCTATTACCAAGGGACTTTGTTTTCTTGCTCCTACCAGTTTGTCAGGGTCTCTTTTATCAAGAACCACGATGGCATAAGCACCAATTACTTTGGTCAATGCTATTCTGACAGCTTCTTCAAGTGGAAGTTTTTCTCTGTTTTGAAACTCTTCAATTAGATGAACAAGTACTTCAGTATCTGTTTCACTTTGAAATACATGACCTTCATTCTCAAGTGCTCTTTTTAAAACAGAATAATTTTCGATGATTCCATTGTGGACCAGAACCAGGTTCTTATTTCCTGATGTATGTGGGTGAGCATTGGTGTCATCGGGCTTTCCGTGAGTAGCCCAACGGGTATGACCGATTCCGGATTTCCCGTTCACTTTATTTGAACTGATAAAATCTACCAGGTCAGATACCTTTCCTTTTCTTTTATAAAGGTTGAAATCTCCATTTAATAGAGCGACTCCTGCACTGTCGTATCCTCTATATTCAAGTCTTTGAAGTCCTTTAATAATAATGGGATACGCTTCCTGGGGGCCGATGTAAGCAACAATACCGCACATTTTCGAATTGGTTTAATTGGATGTTTTTGAGAAATATAAGTTGATCTTGGCAGGATGGTTTTGTGCGTTTCCACCATAAAAGACAACTCTTGAGGGGTCCTGCCAGCGCTTATTAACCTGAATATATACTTCTTTTGGAACTTCTCCTGCCCAAACTTTTGCAAGATAGGCACTTATGTTAAATGTATATTTTGTTTGGGAACCACTTTTTTGAGGTGTTCCACCAAACCAAAGATTAAAATCCGAGCTGTTTACTACATAAAGCAAGTCTTCAATAAAAACTTTGGTTGAATCGGATGCTCTTTGGTAAATCATTAACTGAGATGGGGGTGTAAACAAAGCGTTGTTACTGTTTGGAAGTTCTGCTATGGTTAGCTCTAATTCTGCTTTGCTTATGATGATATCTTCATTAAATGGTTTGTCAGGAAACGTAACTTTTGCTTCAAGTCCCTGCATTCCTTGTATGAAAATCAAACTATCATTTTCTGCAATACTATTTAGAAAGGGTTCCACTTCACTTCCAGCATAATCTGCTTCAAAATTTGATACCAGTGTTCTTTCGAAGTTGAAGTTTCTTTTTAAGAAGGTTGTATCGTCAGAATGGTAATAAACGCTAAATCTTGAAATGGAATTCAAAAAATCCAGGCTCAAAAGGCCATTATTTTGAGAACTTGGCTTTAAATAGAATCCTTTGTATTTTTCTAAAAAAGCGGAATCTGTTAGAAAAACTGAAGTATCGCTTGATTTAAAATCTTGAACAAAGGAGTTATCAAATTTTATTCTCCAATGATTCTTTGCTCTTACAGTTTCTTCATCTCCATCCAATGGTTCAATAATGGTAATTGAATCAACTGCTCCTGGTGAAAAACCATTGCTGACAGCTACTGGCATAGGTTCTGTAACAAAGGTTGAATTAGAAAAATATTCTTCATCATTGTCCAAATCTTCCGATAAAGCAAAAATTTCAGCAGTAAAGGTTTCGAGCGCATTACCGTAAACAGTAGCTGAATCAATATCTAGAATCAAAACGATTGAATCGATTCGATTGGCAATATCAAAATCGGGATTTACCTCTGGTGATTTCAATCGGAAATAAAGAGAAGCATTTTGGTTGCCAAAAATTGGATCATTGTAATTTCCGAATAAGTAATTGTCCAATGTGGCGATTGAAGGAGCGTAAATCCTAACAGAATCTCCTCTGACGGTTGAGATTTGAGGGTGAATAGTATCAGTGAAAAATAATTCTACCTGTTCATCTTCGACTAAATCGGAGCCAATTAAGCCAGGCTCATTGCATGCTGAAATAATTGACAGCAAAAATACTCCACAAATAAGGTAAGATAATTTGTACATTAAGTTTGGTTGCGTCGTTTGGTTAATAACACAAAAAAGTAGCCGTTCCATGTTTTCCAATTTTTGGTGACGGTTTAATAGTCACTGTTAGATTGAAAAATGTTGTATCAAGAAACGGCTACCTTTATTATTTCTTCATTTGATGTTAGGAATGCTACACTTCTGCCTCTGCAAGCAGGTTGTTGTAGAATTCCATATAAGCACTTAGATAATTGTCACCCTCCTGGAAATCCAGAACAGGTTTATCCAGGCCGCTTACAAGGCCTTTAAGCTCA
The DNA here is from genome assembly GCA_041392845.1 of Saprospiraceae bacterium. Classification (GTDB taxonomy): domain Bacteria; phylum Bacteroidota; class Bacteroidia; order Chitinophagales; family Saprospiraceae; genus JAGQWW01. The sequence goes on from JAWKLG010000029.1 coordinate 44,912, forward strand.
TCAGATGCATCTTCACTTCCTACAATTACTCCGTCGGCATTTTCAATAGCTCCACGGTGAAGGGCTATTTGGTCTCCGTTTTTATAGGAAGCCAAATCTTCAGGAGTAATATTATTTATGGAAGCTTTATCAAGGAACGAATCTGTGAAAGAGGTTTCCATGGAGTTTTTGTACATGGAATAAACCACTTTTGCATTTTGGAATAAAGGATCCGTTTTGTACGCTGTTCTTAGATATGCTGGTACAAGGCTGGTCATCCAACCGTGGCAATGTACGATATCTGGAGGCCAACCAAATTTTCTAACCGTTTCGATGACGCCTTTGCAGAAGAAGATCATCCTATCGGCATTGTCTTCAAAAGGTTTATCATTTTCATCGGTAAAAACTTTCTTTCTTTTGAAGAATTCTTCATTATCAAGGAAGTAAACCTGCATTCTTGCACCTGGCAAAGAAGCAACTTTGATGATCAATGGATAATCATCATCATCGACAATTATGTTCATACCGGAAAGCCTTACAACTTCATGAAGACGGTGGCGGCGCTCATTGATGGTCCCGAATCTGGGCATGAGCACTCTGATTTCCATTCCATTTTCTTGAATATGTTGTGGCAGTTGGCGAGCTATATTTGAGATTTCTGATAGATCTGTATAAGGCTCCATTTCCTGAGTAACAATCAGGACTTTCTTTTTCTCCATATTGTTAAAATCGTTTTCAGAAAGGTTTAATAATGACCAATGACAGAAGCGCAAAGTTAAGAAAAAAGTCCGAGTTTTACTTATTTTTAGCCATCTCGGAAGGCGCTTAGTCTTTTAATTAACTATTTATTAGGTTTTTATACTATTTTTCATCGCAATTAGGGAATTTACATGATCCTATTTAAAAGAGTTCAAGATTTAAAAAAGTTCGTAGCGGCACGAAAAAAGGAAGGCAAGTCCATTGGATTTTCCCCAACGATGGGAGCACTGCATGAAGGTCATCTTTCGCTGCTTCAAAATTCCCAACAAAAATGTGATGTAAGCATCGTAAGCATTTTTGTAAATCCTACCCAATTCAATGACCCGGAGGATTTAAAAAAATATCCTCGAAACGAAGAAAAAGATATTGCACTTCTTGCTGCTGCCGGGTGCGACCTGGTATTTTTACCCAATCCGGAAGAAGTCTATCCCAAAGATTTGAATACTAAAATTCAAATTGATCTTGAAGGTTTGGATAAAGTCATGGAAGGGGCTTTTAGGCCCGGACATTTTGATGGAGTAGTTCAGGTAGTGAAAAGACTATTGGATATTGTTGAACCTGATTATCTTTTTATGGGACAAAAAGATTTTCAACAATTCACTATTATTCAGTTGATGCTGGAAAAAACTTCACTTCCTGTGAAGTTGGAAGTGGTCCCAATTGTAAGAGAAGCCAGCGGATTGGCAAAGAGCAGCAGGAATGTCAGGTTGAGTGAAGATGCGAAAGGTAAGGCAACAGCAATTTTTAGAAATCTTTCAGGTTTAGCATCTGCTCTTGACCAACTCCCTTTAGAGGTAGTCAAATCTGAATTTTCGAAATCGATCATGGAAGCCGGATTAGAGCCAGAATACCTGTCTGTTATCGATGGTAAAACCTTACAGGATGTCAACGATTATAAAAATCATGATTATGTGGTTGCCTGTGTTGCTGCCTGGATAGAAGGGGTTAGGCTGATTGATAATATGATTTTGAAACAATAATAATCTAGCCTTGTTATTGATATAATATTTTGAAATAGGGGTTACTTCTTTATGAAAGTTTCGTCTTAAAACTACGTAAAGGTTTCGGATGTTAATCTTTCTGGTTAATGAATGCCACTTTACTTTTTCTCTAATCAAATATTATTATTTTTGCACCCGCTTATGATGATTCAGGTTTTCAAATCGAAAATTCACAGGGCCACCATTACTGAGGCCAACCTTAACTATGTGGGAAGTATCACCATAGATGAAGATCTTATGGATGCTGCCAACCTAATAGAAGGAGAGCGCGTACAAATCGTGAACAACAATAATGGTGAGCGTCTGGAAACCTATGTTATTAAGGGGCCACGAGGTTCCGGGGTGATTTGTTTGAATGGAGCAGCTGCTCGACGCGCAGAGGTAGGAGATGTGGTGATTATTATCTCTTATGCTTACATGGATTTTGAAGAAGCAAAATCATTCAAGCCAACCGCTATTTTCCCTGACGAACATAATAAGCTTCCGAATTAAAGACCTATCTAAAAGCTTCTGGCTTGAAAAAGAGAATATCTTCTTTTCTAAAACTTGTCCTATTTTTTGGTGTCGGATTCCTGATACTCTATTTGTTGTACAATAATCAAAATCAGGCTTATCAGGAACAGTGTAAGCTTGATGGAATCCCTTTGGATGAGTGTGATTTTTTGGGGAAGATTTTAAGCGATTTTGCCAGTGTAAACTATTGGTGGATTCTTGCCATTCTTTTTGTTTATTTTATCAGCAACATCAGTCGCACCATGCGATGGAAAATGTTGCTCAAGCCATTGGGATACCAGCCCGGTTACCTGAACATGTATTTCACCATTATGCTGGGATACTTTGCGAATCTTGGTCTGCCAAGGATGGGAGAAGTTGTAAGAGCAGGCGCGCTTTCTCGTTATGAAAAGCTCCCGGCAGAAAAAGTAATGGGCACCATTGTTACTGACAGGGTATTTGATCTGATTTCTTTATTGTTAGTAGTTGGTTTGGCTTTTTTGCTTGAATTCGATACGCTTTGGGGCTGGTTGTCAGAAAATGCTTCTACTGGTGAGAAAATTGGTTTTTTTACCCAAACCTGGGTTCAATTTCTTTTGGTATTAATAATATTGACCGGGGTTTTGGTTTTTGTTTTTAGAAAAAAACTAATGGCACTTTCCATTTTTAAAAAGATAAAAGGACTTTTGGTTGGATTTGGTGAAGGTGTTATGTCTGTTAGAAAAGTAGACCAGCCTTTTTGGTTTATATTTCATTGTATCAGTATTTGGGTCATGTATTATTTGATGGCCTACTTTTGTCTTTTATCCTTTGAACCAACAGCACAGCTTGGGCCCTTAGTAGCATTGCTTGTTTTTGTGTTTGGGGCATTTGGTATCGTAATTCCTTCTCCTGGCGGCATGGGTTCTTACCATTTTCTAGTAATGGTTGGTCTTGCCCTGTATGGGGTTGGAGGATCAGATTCATTTTCTCTTGCGAACATTATGTTCTTTTCAGTAAATATATTTGGTAATGTTTTGTGGGGAATATTGGCCCTGATTATTTTACCCATCATCAACAGAAGTTATAATCCGGAGCCCGTTGTTTCGGAATCTGCCTCCACCTAAAATTTGAAGTATGTCTATTGGGCGTATTACTTCCTTACTATTCTTAAGTTTCCTTGGATGTATAATAAGCGCCAAAGGTCAAAGCCTCAACCTTGAACAAAAGGCCAAAGAACAATTTGACAAATCTGTAAAACTGGTTTGGGTAAAGCAATTTAAAGGGAGGTTTAATGACTACAATGACATTGCCATTTCACTCGCTTGTGATGGTTTATATGTAAAAGGTGTATGGCAATTCATTAAAAGCCGTGAATACTTCACATTGGAAGGAACATTAGAAGGAAAGTCCCTTATTCTTGATGAAAAAGACACGGATGGCAAGGTAACAGGATTTATCAAAGGACAATTGTCTGGAAATGAATTCAAAGGTACCTGGACCAAATTGGATAAATCTTTTGGTGTTCCGGTTAGCTGGAAACTCTCAGAAAGGCAAAATCTTATTCCCTCCTACTGCGGCGAAAACAAGTGGATAAATAGATATACCGGGATATTTGAATCCGAAAATCTGGAACTCACACTTCAGAAGGTGCATGGATCTTTAATCATTGGCAAATTATATATAGAATCTTTGGGAGAGACCTTCCTGGCTAAAGGTGATTTGAATGCCGATGGAAAATCGTATTTGCAAATTTTGAATGCAAGAAACGAACCAAGCGGTTCCCTGCTATTGGATTTGGAAAACCAGGTGAGCATACCAGCAGTTTGGAAATCTCCAAAGGGGAAAAGCTTTGCAGGTGTTTTTGATTTAAGTAATCGTTTGATCATCGGTTGTCTTGAGTATGCAGATTACTATGGCGTTTGTGATATTATGTACCCAAAAACCAATCAATCAGGGTTCAATCAAAAAATGGAGGAAGCTTCGGAAATCTTTGCTGCCTCTTGCAGAAATTACTTTAAAAAGAAAAGCGAAGAATTGAAACGTGATCCTGACCTGCGTTTGGAATACAGGGCATCAGGATGGTTTGAAACTGAGTTTTTTAACAGGGACATTGTTAGTGGAATACAAGAATATAGAGCAAGTTGGGAACAGAAACCCCGATTAGTATCGGTTAATTACGACCTGACAAACGATAAGGAAATTCTTTTTAATGATATTTTTCGGGAAGAATACGAGCCGGACTATTTTGTGAAAAATGTGATTTTAAAAGAGATGGAAAAACATCCCTACTACCAGCAAGATGAAGCGTTCAGGTCATGGATTAAGGAGGCTGAATTCCCGTTTTTTACGATTAGAAGAGAAGGAATTCATTTCAGTACAGCATTCAATTCCGTTTATGGCCGACAAGGAATCACCATTCCTTTTTCAAAACTTAAGTCCTTTTTAAAGAAAGATGCATCTTGGAGTAAAGGTTTTTTTTAGTCCTATCTTTTTTTCAATTTTGAACCTCTTCAAAAAAAGAACCTTTTTATTAGCGGTAAGCAAATAGCCGAAATGTAAAATTCATGGAAACCTCTGAATTATTAAAAAAGGTAAGAAAGGTAGAAATAAAGACCAAAGGGCTTTCCAGTCACTTGTTTTCAGGTGAGTACCACAGTGCTTTTAAAGGCAGGGGAATGTCTTTCAGCGAAGTGCGCGATTACCAATTTGGTGATGATGTCCGAAATATAGACTGGAATGTTACTGCTCGTACCGGAAGACCACACGTTAAAGTATTTGAGGAAGAAAGAGAATTAACGGTTATGTTGCTGATTGATGTAAGTGGTTCTTCTCTTTTTGGGTCTTTAAGTAGTACAAAGAGGGAAATCCTAACCGAAATATCTGCGGTTTTGGCATTTTCTGCCATTAATAACAATGATAAAGTGGGCGTTCTTTTTTTCAGTGACCACGTAGAAAAATACATCCCTCCCAAAAAAGGAAAGAAACACATCCTGAGAATAATTCGCGAATTGCTCGATTTTGAACCAGCAGGAAGAAAAACTGATCTTTCTGAAGCACTTCAGTTTTTTAATAATGTTTTGAAAAAACGAAGTATCTGCTTCGTCATGTCAGATTTTGCGACTGATAGATATGAACACGCTTTGAGAGTGGTTGCAAAAAAACACGACGTAATCGGATTGCACCTGACCGATCCCAGGGAAGAAAATATTCCCGATGTGGGTCTCATACAAGCTGAAGACCCGGAAACTGGAAAAATGCAGTGGTTGGACACTTCTTCAAAGGCATTAAGGACAAGGTATCAGGAGATTTATCAAAACTATCTCCGATATTTTTCTTCTTCTTTTCGAAAAAGCGGAGCTGATGTAATTCAAATAAAGACCAATGCTTCCTATGTAAATGCGCTTTTAAAATTCTTTCAAAAAAGGGCAGGAGTATGAGGTGGACATTAATAATATTTCTGGCATTAGTTTTTCAGCCGGCATTTTCACAACTAAGCGTTTCGGCAAGTCTGGATACCAATGCCATGTTAATCGGAGATCAGCTTCATCTTCGTCTGGACATTGAATCTACAGGTTCAGAGCGAATTCAAAAGGTATTGTATGAGCAAGCAGATACCAGCAAGAAGGTAAAATGGATTCGTTCCTCAAGGTTGATTAACAATGGTAATCAATACACTCAGGAAATTGTATTTACGGTTTTTGATTCCGGTTATTATGCATTTGATCCCTTGAAAGTCGTTTATGCTCAGGGTAATCAATTAGATACGGCACTTTCCGGAACTTTGGCTTTTAAAGTTGACAATCCTCCACAAGATTCTACCGGTTTATTGGACATTAAACCCATCGTAGAAGAACCCAGAACATTTGAAGATTTCATTCCCTATCTCATTGGATTGGGAGTTGTCCTGGCCTTTTTCCTTTTGTATAGAGTAATTAGAAGATTTCAAAAAGGCAAACCGGAAAAAGAACCTGAACCGGAAGTGATTCGTCCGGCGGGAGAAGTTGCTCTGGAAAAATTGGAGCAATTAACAAAAGCCCAGTTATGGCAAAAAGGAGAAGTGAAGAGTTATTACTCTGAAGTGAGCTTTATTTTACGAGAATTTATTGAAAACAGGTTTGATTTCCCGGCAATTGAGTCCACTACGTATGAAATAAGGAAGAAATTTAAAGGCTCCATGTGGCAAAAACTAGACTTAGCATCTTTGTATGAAATATTGGAAGTAGCTGATTTAGTGAAATTTGCCAAAAGTAATCCAGATGCTGAGATGCACCAAAAGGTGTTGGATAAAGCCTACCAATTTGTCCTGGATGCGAAAGAGGATGATGAAGACAGTTCCAAAGAAGCCTAAGGATGGACGATAATTGTTTGTTTCCAATAAAGGATGGCGAAAAAATTGTAGAAGGTTTCTTGCAAAAGAATTTACCTGAAGAAGATTGGACTCATGAGGCGCATTTGATTGTTGGACTTTACTTTCTGTGCTATTTTGAAAAAAGTGCTCTGGCAGAAATGCGAATAAATCTTCCGGAATATAACGTGTCTATAGGCAAAACAAATACAGAACAAAGTGGATACCATGAGACAATGACCTGGTTTTGGCTGACTTATATTTACAACTACTTTAATGAAAATTTTGACGACATTAAATGGAATCAGGAAAGTCTGGATGAGTTACTTGATAGTGAATTGTTGACAGAGAGAAACGCTTGGAGAGAATATTATTCAGATGAGCTGATGATGTCTATCAATGCCAGACAAAATCTGGTTCCTCCCGATAAAAATCCAATCAATTCAATTTTTTGAGGTATTGAAGCTCGCAACTATTATGTCCTGTGTTTCCAATGGATCCGGTCAGTCTTTCAAAGCCGCATTTAAGATACAATTGGTTTGCAGTTTTTAACCTTTCAACCGTTTCCAGATAACAATATTGATACCCTGCTTGAGATGCGAACTCCAATAATTGATTTACCAATTCTTTTCCCATTCCACGACCTCTGATTTGGCTGGAGAAGTACATTTTTTTCAATTCGCAGTATTCAGGCCCGGCTCCTTGCAATGGACCTATACCACCACCTCCGAATATTTCTTCTCCATCGGTAATGACCAGGTATTTGGAATTTTTCTGTGAAAATGCTTCTGAAATGGTGTCGACTTCGGCATCCTGAATGGAATATCCCTCTCCTACACAATGGTATTCAGACATGACAGTTCGAATTATCCTGGCCATGCTGGAATTTTCACTTTTTTGTATGGTTCGAATGGTCAATTCCGGGAATTGAAAGTTTCTTCCAGTGATTGGTAAGAAGGCAGAAAAAATTCCGGCGTATTCGGTGAGTCCTTTGGAAAAGCTTGGATTCATTTGAGTTTGATTAATCAGGATGTAAGGTACCTGCTTTTACACATTTAATTCTAGTTTTGCTATGGATTAAAGTTCTCCGTTATGAATGAAAATATTAGAAAGGAGTTTTTTGAAAAGGATATGCCGGTGTTGATGGATAAATTAAGCGCTGATATGGAACCTCAATTTGGACTCATGAGGCCACAGCACATGGTAGAACACCTGGTTTGGGTACTGAAAGCATCTAATGGTAAATTGGATTTGCCTATTAAAAATAAACCCGAAAGGATACCGCAGTTTGTTGCCTTTTTGGATACGGATATAGCTATTATGCCCAATTATAAAAACCCTTTGATGGATCGTGAAAATACAGAACCTTTGGAATATTCTGACCTGGAATCAGCAAAGGCTGCTTTTTGGAAGGAATGGGAAGATTATAAGGTGTTTTTTAAGGAAAATCCTGAAGCAGAAACCTCAAACACTGTATATGGTTATTTAGGCAAGGATGGATGGGAAAAGCTTCATTTTAAACATATCCTGCATCACCTTGTCCAATTTGGGCTGGCAGATTCCGCCGATTACGGTTTAAAACCTTTTGAAAAAAAGTAAGATTGTGAGTATATCTCTACCTTTGCAACCTACCATGGAAAAGATGTTGAAAATTGCTGCCAATATTTTGACTTATGTGTTTCATCCTTTATTGATGTTCACGTACATGTTGTTGATTTTACTTTTGGTAAATCCATACATGTTTGGTGTAAACAATATGGGAGATCAAATGAAGCTGGTGGCTGTAGTTTTTTTGTATTCAGTTTTCATGCCCGGATTGGCTATTGTCTTAATGAAAGCCTTGGGTTTTGTAAAGACTTTTGAAATGACTGACCGATATGACAGGATTATACCTTATATCGGCACCGGAGTATTTTACATTGCTATTTATTATTTGCTATTGAAATCGCCTGATGTTCCTCAGGCTTATAAAATGTTCACACTTGGAGGTGTGATTGGTCTTTTTACTGCCTTTTTTATAAATAATTTTTCTAAAATAAGCATCCATGCAGTCGGTATGGGAGGCTTATTGACTATGACCATTATTACCATGGCACTACTAAAACAGTCCAGCTTTCCAATTGAGAGTCAGTTGTTTGGGACTATGCGAATAGCTATGTCAACGGTGTTGTTAATGGTTATTCTTTTTGCAGGATTGGTAGGATCAGCGAGGTTGTATTTAAAAGCACATTCTCCCGGAGAACTTTGGGGAGGATATTTAGTAGGAATAGGAACCCAATTGGTAGCTTTTTGGATTGTTTATTGATTAGTAAATAGTCTGACCAAAGTTATCAACAGGATGTTAGCTTTTTTAAGTAATAATTCAAAACCATTCCCTTATTTTTGCCAGCCTTGAGAATGGTAAATAATTGATGGTCAAAAATTTAATCAGGTTCCTTAATCAAAAACCACCCAATGAAATTTAGTGTTCCATCTTCCGATCTTTTGAAAAAACTTCAGGTTGCTGCAGGAGCGATTGGTTCAATGAATGTTTTGCCTATTTTGGAAGATTTCCTGTTCACCATTCAGGACAACTTATTAACCATCACCGCGAGTGATTTGGAGACTTCAATCGTAACTCAGATTGAAGTAGACAGTGATGGAGAAGCAGATATCGCTGTTCCGGCAAAAATCCTTTTGGATACTTTGAAAGCGCTACCATCTCAACCCATTACCTTCAATATCAATGAAGATAATTACGGAATTGAAATCACATCCTCGTACGGTAAATACCGTTTGGCAGGTGAAGATGGAGGAGATTTCCCAAATATTCCTTCTACCTCCGATGTAGAGGAGGAAGACCAGGTAATGGTGCAGGCTCCTAAATTATCCAACGGTATTACCAATACCTTGTTTGCAACCAGTAACGATGAATTGCGTCCTGCGATGACAGGAGTTTATTTCCAGGTTGACTTTAACAAGCTTACTTTAGTAGCAACAGACGCTCACAAATTGGTACGTTTTGCCATGGGTGATGTAGAAAGCAAAGTTTCTACTTCTTTTATCGTCCCTAAAAAGGCTCTCAATCTTTTGAAAAATGTATTGCCGGTAGGAGGAGAAGTGAAAGTTGGATTCACCAAAACCAATGCATTTTTTGAGTTTGACGGTACCTTGTTGGTTTGTCGTCTAATTGATGCGAAATATCCAGATTACAATGCAGTTATACCGGTTGACAATCCAAATCTATTAACGGTTAACCGAACGGACTTCCAGAATTCTTTGAAACGTATTTCTATTTACGCAAACAAAACTACCAACCAGGTAGTATTGAATCTTTCGGAAAATAGCTTGACCATTTCTGCTCAGGATTTGGACTTTTCTAATGAAGCAACTGAACAAATGACCTGTAACTATGCGGGAAACCCAATTCAGATTGCTTTCAATGCCAAGTTCCTGATAGAAATGTTGACCATACTTGGCTCAGATGAGATTAAGATGGAAATGTCGACTCCATCAAGAGCAGGTATCTTGTTGCCGGGTGAAATGGAGGAAGGCGAAGACATCCTTATGCTTGTGATGCCTGTGATGTTGGGAAGCTAAGAAAATCAGTACATTTTCTGATTTGTAGCTAAAGCAGAAATTATTATTTAGAAAAATCTCTTCTATGCGATTCCATGTCCTGGTATTTGCTCTTTCGTTGTTTGTGGTAGCTTGTAGTGATACGGGCGGAGAAAAGGCTTCAACTGATTTAAGTCAATTGAGTCCGGAACAAGTATGCAAACTTTGGCAAAAGTCTGTGGATTCGAACGATTTTGAAACTGCAAAACAACTTAGCACTCCCAAGACCAGAGAGTTCGTTGCATCAATAGAAAAATTGATAGGCGGCGATGAATCCGGGATGGCTTTGGATACCACAGTTTTTCTGTCGATGAATTGCACTGAAAACGGAGAAGATGCCAATTGTGCCTATACCTTTCAGTTGGAAGGAGAAGTTGTTGCAGATAGTTTCTTTTTAAAAAGGATAGATGGCAAATGGCTGGTAGACATTAAAGAAGAGCCATTCATAGAAGAGGAAGATACAGAAGAGATATTGAAACAATTGAACGAAGGCACTGAGATGCTTTTTGAATAAATAGAATCGAGATGAAAGTGGGATTGTTTTTTGGGTCGTTTAATCCGGTACACATTGGCCATATGATTATTGCAAATTTTATGGCAACCCAAACGGATTTGGATCAGGTATGGATGGTAGTATCGCCTCAAAATCCTTTAAAAAACAAACAATCTTTGGCAAAGGACCGCGACAGATTGCATTTGGTTCATTTAGCCATTGATAACAATGATGCCATTCGACCCTCTGATATAGAATTTTCATTACCGAAACCTTCCTACACTGTAGATACACTTACCTACCTCAAGGAAAAACATCCTGCCTACGAATTCGTTTTGATAATGGGAGGTGATAATCTTGCGACTTTACATAAATGGAAAAATTTTGAATTATTAATAAGAGACTATTCCATTTATCTTTACAAAAGGCCAAATTATGACCTCAAGGTAGATTTTGATACTAGCAATGTTCATTTTTTTGATGCTCCTTTGTTAGATATCTCGGCAACCTATATTCGTAATTGTATCAAAGAAGGCAAATCCATACGTTATCTGGTGCCGGATCCCGTTTTTGACTACCTTGAAGAAATGCCCATTTATCGCTAAATGATTAAACCGGTAATATTTTGATGAACAGAGACATTGAGAGTCAGTTTACCGGGCGAATTTTCTTAAAGGGAATTGCGCCAGAGGCGCTTGATCAGTATTTGGCGATGGGTTGGTACCGAATGGGGCTTACCATTTTTACTACGCACTTTCTTTTTTTCGATTCAGATATTTATTCGGCAATTTGGCTTAGGGTACATTTGCCAAGTTATACTTTTAAAAAAAGCTTGAGGAAAATTATTCGTAAAGCAAAAGAAGAATTTACTGTAAGCTATCGAAAAGCAAATATAGACGAAGAAAGAGAGGCGCTTTACAGAAAGTATACCCAGACTTTCAAAGGCAGGTTGCCCGTCACATTGAGGAGTTCGCTTTTGGATGGTAAGGAAATCAGTCCTTTTGATTCATATGAAGTGAATGTGCATCATGGCGACAAGCTTATAGCATTTAGTGTTTTTGATAAAGGTCGCAAAAGTATTACTTCCATTACCGGTGTTTATGATCCGGATTATTCATCTTATTCACTTGGGCTGTTTACCATGTTGATGGAGATAGAATATGGCATAGAAAAAGGTTTGGAATATTTTTATCCAGGGTATTTTGTACCTGGCAATGCTCGCTTCGATTACAAATTGAGGGTTGGAAAAAGTGAGTATTTTAATCTAGGAACCCAGCAATGGTTGCCCATACAACAGTTTGATCCGGAAAAAACGCCTATCCAAAAATTGGCCAAAAAGCTGAATTTTATAAAAGGGAAGATGGATCAGCTTGGGATAAACACCAGAATGTGGCACTATCCTTACTTTGAGGCAAGGATGATAGAATATTGGCCTGTTATGTATCTGGAGTATCCAATTTTCCTGGAACTACATCCTCAACGTGAAAAAGGAGGAGATTATGAAATCGTGATTTATGATTTGTTCCAGGACATTTTTGTGAAGCTTTCCTGTAAGGTATTTGAAACCCTTCCATCAAATTATAACAAGGCCTGGCTTAGTCACTTACTGGATGAGAAGTATTTTCCCAGTATACTTGTGATGGAAGAAATCCACCATTATGATTCTGATCCTGAAGTATTTTTAAGGGATCTTTCCTAGCCTATCCTTTGAGGTTTAAGGCAAATTCTTCCTTTTCCCGCATCATTTTTTCTTCTTCCGGGCTTTTGTCTCCATAGCCACAAAGGTGATACACACCGTGGATGATCACACGATGTAATTCCTTTAGGAATGGAACCTCAAAGGTTTTGGCGTTTTCTTCTATGCGGTCAATTGAAATAAATATATCGCCTTCAATTTTTGGGGGATCTGAATAAGGGAAGGTGATTACATCGGTGAGGGTATCGTGGTCCAGATATTCGACATTCATTTTATGAAGGTATTCATCTGAACAAAAAACAAAGGTCAAAGCCTCAAGGCTCTGACCTTCATTTTGAATTATATCCATTATCCATTTTCTTACCGAATTTTGATCAGGCAAATTGAAGTCAATTTCTTCGGTAAAGAACTGGATGTTGTCGGTCTCTTCTAAATTATCAGCATCCTGCTGTGGAAACATCATATATTGAAACGCATTTCAACTGTGCTACCATTGTTTTGAAATTCAATCTCGTCGCACAGTGCTTTCATAAGAAATACACCTCTACCGCCACATTTGATTAAATTTTCAGGAGCTGTCGGATCGGGAAGGTTGTTGTAATCAAAACCATCTCCTTCATCCGATATCTGGAAAGCTATGCGATTTTTTTGTTTTCGCAATTTTACTTCTACACATTTACATTCGTCGTAGTTGTTACCGTGACGAATTGCATTGGTTACAGCCTCTGTAAGGCTTATTAAAATGTTACCTTTTTTGTCTGGAGAGAGTTGGTACTTTAAAACAACATTGTCAACCAGACTTTCCACTTCGGCAACATTCTGAGGATTTGATGTAAACTTCAACATAAACTCCGCTCAGTTTTTTGAAAATCGAAATACAATAACAAATGCTCAAAGCATTTAAGCTACTGGGATGTTCTCAGAATGGATACGTTCGTGGGATGAGATTTGGGATCTCTTGTTCTTGTTGGTTTTTCAAGGAAAGCGGTACAAAGGTCGGGGTATTTACAATACCTGTCAAGGGACATATAAAACTTTTTTAAAATCTTTTCGCTTGAAAAATAAATTCTCTTTTTAGAAAAGTGTTTTTCATTTAATTATATAACTCGATTTTCTTAAAATGAATGATAAATTTTTTATTTACCTGTAATTGGCGAAATATGATTTGTTATTTTAAACATATGTTAATGTTGAATTTGTATAAAGTGTTTAAACTTTAACCTTATTCTTAAATTTGGCTTTCCATCAAAACATCAGGCTTGAAAGTAGAAGACAAACAACAGCAGTTTTTAAAAATCTTATCCGGCTTAAATACCGATCAATCAAAAGCTGTAAATAAGGTTGAGGGCCCTGTATTGGTCCTGGCAGGTCCTGGCACCGGGAAGACACATATTTTGGCAGCCAGGATTGGAAAAATTTTGATGGAAACGGATGCGCTACCTCATAACATCCTTTGTCTGACTTTTACCGAGGCTGGCGTATTGGCCATGCGAAAGCGATTGGTAGATTTCATTGGGCCTGATGCGCATAAAATAAACATACACACCTTCCATTCCTTTTCAAATCGGGTAATTCGCGAAAACCTTGAGTACTTCGGAAGGCAAAACCTGGAGCCTGTTTCCGAATTGGAGCTGATGAACATCCTGCAGGAATTGATAAACGAACAAGCGGTTGATCATCCATTACGTAAAGGAAGGGGAAGTGACATTTATTTTTATACCAGCCATTTGAAATCCTTGTTTTCAATGATGAAAGCGGAGGATTGGACTCCTGAAATCGTCGTTTCAAAAGCAAAAGATTATCTGGATGATCTGCCGAATCGGGAAGAATATATTTACAAAAGAAATGGAAAGGGTTATAAAAAAGGAGACCTTAAACAAGCTTCAATTGAAAAGGAAGAGCAGGCTATGGAAAAGCTGGTTGCTGGTGCAAAGCTCTTCCCCAGGTTTTTAGAATTGATGGACAAATACCAAAGGTATGATTACAATGACATGATTCTTTGGACCATCAAGGCATTTCAAAAAAACGAATGGCTCCTGCGTTCCTACCAGGAGCAATTTTTATATGTACTTGTTGATGAATTTCAGGATACCAATGGAGCTCAAAATGAAATCCTTCAACTGTTGATTTCTTATTGGGAAAGTCCTAACCTCTTTATTGTTGGTGATGATGACCAGAGCATTTACGAATTTCAGGGGGCAAGACTTAAAAATCTGACGGATTATTATTTCAAATTCAAGGATGAGGTGGAGTTGATTGTTTTAAAAAACAATTACAGAAGTACCCAGGGGATTTTGGATGCCAGTAAAAATCTGATTGAATACAATACACTTCGAATAGTCAATACTCTGGGTGGATTGGAAGTTCAAAAAGAATTGGTGGCGGAGAATCCTACCTTGAAAAAAATGAATACCGTACCGGTAATTCGACAATATCCTTATGTTTTTCATGAATTGGCGCACATCGTTTCTGAACTGAAGGAATTAAAGAAATCAGGCTATCCTTTGGAAGAGGTGGCGATTTTGTATGCCAAACACAGGCAATCGGAAGATTTGGTTCAATTACTTGACAGCTCTTCCATTCCATTTCAAATCAAGCGGAAAACCAATATTCTTGAAGTTAAACTGGTTAAAAAAATACTGGAAATCCTTTCCTATCTCCGGGAAGAAATTCGTCTTCCCTATTCCGGCGAACACCGTCTATTTAAAATACTGCATTACAAAAACTGGAATCTACCATCCCATGCTTTAGCAAAGCTTGCTTTGTTTTTAGCAAGAAAGCGAGATGAATCAAGACTGAACTGGAGAGATGTATTGCAGGATGAAAATCTTTTGAAGGAAGCAGGAATAACCGATACTTCCAATTTTATAAAAGCGGGTAACTGTTTGAATCAATTAATTGGATTGATTGAAAATGAAAGCCTGCCTCATTTGGTGGAAGCAGTATTGACCAGAACAGGAATTTTAGCGCAGGCCATGTCGGACAAAGATAAAGTCTGGAAAATCCAGGTACTGTTTACTTTTTTGGATTTTGTAAAAAGTGAGGTTAGCAAAAATCCTGAATTGCAATTAGCAGGGATACTTGATGTTATTCAGGATATGGATCGACATAAAATAGGATTAGACCTGGAGAAGGACATTGGAAATGAAAATGGAGTGAACTTAATGACGGCCCACGGAAGCAAGGGTTTAGAATTCAAAAGAGTTTACATATTGGATTGTTCGGCAGATTTTTGGGAGCCGGGTAAGTCTGGCAACAACTTCAGGTTTAAAATTCCCGATACGCTTACCTACTCAGGTGAGGAAGATGCGCTTGAGGCAAGGAGAAGGTTATTTTATGTTGCCATGACCAGGGCAAAAGAAGACTTGTACCTGGGTTACAGTTTGAAAAAAAATGAAACCAAAGAAATTAGAAGAGCGATTTACCTGGATGAATTAACTGAAGATGCTGAAGTGCAACTTACCTTTCCGGAAGTTGATGAGACTGAATTGTTGATGGCAAAGGCAACGCTTTTACAGGAACCGGAAACTGAAGGGAAAGAAACTTTTTCAAAAGATGAATTAAACGCTTTGCTGGAAGATTTTCAGTTGACCATTTCTTCTTTTAATCAATATCTGGACTGCCCAAGAGCATTTTTTTACGAAACGGTTTTGAATTTGCCTTCGCTTTATTCTGAAGCGGCTTCTTATGGTTCGGTAATGCACAGGACAATGCAATTTGTATTTGAATCGATGCTGAAATCCAAGGAAAAAGACTTTCCAGGCTTGGAGGAGGTTTTGGCCTTTTTTGAAAAAGAAATGACTCGTTGGAAAGGGTATTTTTCAACAACAGGATTTGAACAGCGTTTGAAGAGTGGTCTTTTTCATTTAAAAGAAATTTATCAGCAATGGTTGCCTGAATGGTCCAAACAAGTAAAACTTGAATTTAGGATTACTCAGACAGAAATAAATGAGGTGCCTGTCTCGGGAATCATTGATAGAGTGTCCTGGGAAGGTCAAGGAGCAGTTTGTTTGGTAGATTATAAAACTGGAAAACCTAAATCAGAGAACACGCAAAAACCGACTGCCAGGAAACCTTACGGCGGAAAATATTGGAGACAATTGTTGTTTTATCAATTGTTGGTGAAATCCGACTTCCGCATTAATGGAAAATCATTCTTTGGGAGAATTGCATACCTGGAACCGGATGAATCCGGGATTTATTTAAAAGAAAATATACATTTCTCACCTCAGGAAGAAGAAGAAATGGCTTCCTGGATTAAAGAAGTGTATCAAAAAATAATGGATCACCAATTTTCACCAGGCTGTCAAAAAGAAACTTGTGAATGGTGCAATTTTGAAAACGAGCAAAGTTTACCAGACTCGCTTTCCAACAAAATGAGAGAGGAAATGGATGACCAATAAAAGCTCCGGCTACTTGGCCGAAGCTTTTTTGGTGCTTTTGTTATTTGAAGTTGGGAATTTAGTTCCCAAATTGATATTTAAAACCTCCTGCATGCGGTCCACATAATGAAACTTCAATCCCTTGATAAATTCCGGATTGATTTCATCCACATGTTTTTCATTTTCAGCACAAAGTATGATTTCCTTCATGCCGGCTCTTTTTGCAGCAAGTATTTTCTCTTTGATACCGCCAACCGGCAATACTTTTCCTCTCAGCGTAATCTCTCCGGTCATAGCAACAAAAGGTTTTACTGCAGTTTTCATGAAAGCCGAACTTAATGAAGTCAACATGGTAATACCTGCAGAAGGACCATCTTTTGGAATAGCTCCTTCAGGAACATGAATGTGAATATCCGTTTCTTTAAACGTTTCAGGCTTTAGACCAAGGTTTTCAGCATTTGCTTTCAAGTAACTAAGTGCAGTACTTGCAGATTCTTTCATCACATCACCCAGATTTCCGGTAAGGGTTACTTTTCCGGAACCTTTGCTAAGGCTGGTCTCAATAAATAAAATCTCTCCTCCCACACTTGTCCAGGCCAAACCAACCGCAACACCCGGAATGCCGGAATCCTGATACATATCTTTTGAAACCCTGGTAGGGCCCAACATTTCCTTTAATTCCTCTGTCTTAACAGAAACATTGTAAGGTTCTTCCATTGCCACCTTTTTGGCAACATTTCTCATCACCCCGGCTAGTCTTCTGTTGAGTGACCTTACTCCAGATTCTCTGGTATATTCTGTAATGATCTTCTTGATAACTGAATCTGATAATTTTACCTGACCTGCTTTTAGTCCATGTTCTTCTCTTTGCTCAGGAATCAAATGCCTCTTAGAAATTTCAACCTTTTCTTCCGTGGAATACCCGCTGATGTCGATGATTTCCATTCTATCCAAAAGTGCTGGCTGAATGGTATTTAAAGAATTGGCAGTAGCAATGAACATGACCTTAGAAAGGTCGTACTCCAACTCAAGATAATTGTCGTAAAAAGTAGAGTTTTGCTCCGGATCCAATACCTCTAATAGAGCTGAAGACGGGTCTCCGCGAAAATCTTTACCAACCTTGTCAATCTCATCCAGGATGAAAACCGGATTGGATGAGCCAGCTTTTCTTAATGACTGGATGATCCTACCTGGCATTGCCCCGATATAGGTTTTTCTATGTCCTCTGATTTCCGCTTCATCATGCAAACCACCCAAAGACATTCTAATGAAATTTCTTTTTAGTGCTCTTGCAATTGATTTTCCCAAGGAGGTTTTACCAACACCGGGAGGGCCAACCAGGCAAAGAATAGGAGCCTTCATGTCTCCTTTTAATTTCAATACGGCAAGGTGCTCCAGGATTCTGTCTTTTACTTTTTCCAGACCATAATGGTCTTTGTCAAGAACTTGACGTACCTTTTTCAGGTCAAAATTGTCTTTTGTAAAATCATCCCAGGGTAGGTCCAGCATGATTTCGAGGTAATTTAACTGAATGGAATATTCAGCTACCTGCGGATTCATTCTACGGATTCTCTGGAGTTCTTTTTCAAAATGCGTTTTTACATTATCCGGCCATCTTTTCTTTTTGGCTCTTTTGATCAGCTTTTGCATTTCCTCTTCCTGAGGATTTTGACCCAACTCTTCCTGGATGGTTTTCAATTGCTGATTCAGGAAGTAATCTCTTTGCTGTTTTTCAATATCCGTCCTAACCTTGGCCTCGATTTGATCTTTCAATTCCAAAAGCTGAAGTTCTGCATCCATATGTTGGAGCAATACCCTGGCCTTTTCACTGATGTCGTTTTCTTCAAGGATATCCTGTTTGGATTTTACTTTTATTCCCAGGTTGGAAGTGATGAAATATAAAAGGTTGCTCCTTTTATCAATGTTTTTGAGCAGGACGATTGCTTCACTTGGAATTTGTGGAGAAAGCTCAATAATTTGTTTGGCTTTGTCCATAATGGTTGAAACCAATGCTTCAAATTCCAAAGGATTGTCTGGAGAACCTTCTGGGTAAGTTCCAATTTTAGCTTCCATGTACGGATCCTCAGACAACATTTCCAATAATTCAAATCGTTGGCGGCCTTGCAAGATGGCCGTGGTAGAACCATCTGGCATTTTTAACAATCTTACAATTTTGGCAACGGTACCAATTCTATACAAATCCCTGTCTGTTGGATCTTCAATTTTGGTGTCCTTCTGAGAAAGAACGGCAACCATTCTGTTTCCGGTGTAAGCTGCATTGATTGCTTTGATGGATTTGTCTCTTCCAACGGTAATAGGAATTACAACTCCGGGAAATAGCACAGTATTTTTTACAGCCAAAACCGGAAGGGTTTCTGGCAATATATCTCCTTCAGCAGATTCAAGCTCCTCGTCTAAAGACAATAAGGGCATAAAATCTCCTTCATCATCAAATTTCTGCTGCATTATTAAATCTTCTAATTTGTTCATGCGGTAAGTTTCAAAATTTTTGTGTGGAAATTGCTCATTTTATTGGATGCGTTTTCCACATTTTGCTCCAGCTACTTATTCTGCCAGCCTGACAGAAATATGCTTTAAAAGAAGCATTTCCATAATAGTCAAGTTCTATGCCATCGGAAATAAGCACCTTTTTGTTCTGATTTTCAAGACAAAAAGTCAGGATTCTTTTGGTTTTACTGGACAAATAATGCAATTAATCGAAGAGAACTTAAGCGGATGGACTACCAATTTGAAAATAACATATTATAATTTGGCTTAATATTTGTTTTCTTTTTAATCAGGGTTTTCCCTAAAATATGCTTATTGAAAAAGTCCTCCAAAAGTGAGGCCTGACAAATTGTAATCACACGCTCAAAAGGCGTAAAATCGGTTTTCCATGAAAATGCAGACTCCCCAGGTCAGCCAAAGGTCTGTAGCCGGAATTTTAAGGCTATGGTTTTTTAGTCTAATCTTATTATTTCCAATTTCACATTTGGATGCTCAATGTACTTTGATTTGCAACGACAATGTCTTTGTAAGCCTTGGACCCGACGGATTTGCTGTCGTTGATGCAGATATGGTTTTGGAAAACATCAATCAACAATGTCCGGGTACCAAATACGTAAATGTCTACGTAAACAATCAACCTATTGGTGATACAGTCACATGTGTTCATCTGGGTATGACCCTGGATGTTTGGGTTCGAGACTCTGCAAGTAACGATTCCATCGAATGTTCCATAACGGTAGAAGATAAAATGGGGCCGATGATTATGTGTGAGGATACTACCGTATTGTGCGGAGTCCAAACCGATTCTTTTGCGATGCCTATTATTATGGACAACTGTGACCCAAATCCGGAATCATGGTATTTTGATAACAGGATGAATTTAACTTGTACCGGTGGCCCTTTCAATGAAATAATTGCCCGGTCATGGTATGCCAGAGATAATTTGAATAACCTTGCTGTAAGCTGTATTCAAAGAATTTATTTGAAAACTCCTTCTTTATCAGACGTGGTATTCCCACCAAATTATGATGGAATAACCCTTCCGGTTTTAGATTGTAGTACTCCTTCGGTAGACTCAAGTGTTACCGGGGTCCCGGTAATAGACAGTGTTTCCATAGGCTTAGCTTGTAAATTTCAAGTTAGTCATGAAGATACTTATTTGCCAATTTGCGAAAATGGATTTAAGGTAATCAGAGAGTGGACAGTGTTGGACTGTTGCTCAGGAGAAGATACTTCTGCTTTTCAAATTATAAAAGTAATGGACACTACTCCTCCGGTCATTATTTGTCCGGACACCATTAGAGTAGGTACTTTACCTGATTTATGTGAAACAAGTTTAAGAGCACCAGCAGCAACCGTTTCAGACGATTGCTCCTCTCCTTCAAATATTGATGTTAGGATATTTTACCCTGGAGGTACTATTATTGGAAACGGAGGAATTATACCTAGCCTTGATCTTGGTTTTCATACGATAACCTATGAAGCAACTGACGACTGTGGTAATAGATCTACTTGTGAAGCAGTAGTTCAGGTAATTGACAATGATCCTCCCGTTCCGGTTTGCGTGGAATTTTTAGGAGTAAATATCAATTCTACCGGTATGGGCTGTATTCCTGCAACCAGTTTTGATGCCGGTTCCTACGACAATTGTGCCCTGGATACCATTTTGGTAAAAAGAATGGGCGAACCTGATTCACTTTTCAGAGACAGGGTTTGTTTTTTCTGTGCTGATGTGGGAAATGCAATCATGGTAGTCGTTCGATTCATCGACGAATCGGGCAATATCAATGAGTGTATGACAGAAGTTTGGCCTCAGGACAAGCTTCCTCCAAGCATCATCTGCCCGGCAGATACCACCATCCTTTGTACTCAGGATTTCAGAGACACTTTATTGACAGGGGTTGCTTTTGGAAATGACAATTGTGGAATTCCGGTGATTTCTTTTGTAGATGATACCACTATGTTATCTATGTGTGGTACTGGAATGGTTTTTCGAACTTTTACTGCAACTGATGGTGGGGGAAGGACCGCAAGTTGTACTCAAAAAATTACGATTATTGATACAACAGCAACTACTTTTACCCCGGCAGCAGATGTAACAGTATTCTGTCCAGTGGATTTGGATACACTCACTATTGGAGTTCCAACTTTTATGGCAGATTGTGAAAACTGGGGATTGAGCATTTCAGATACAACATTTCAAAGTGGTTGTGATAGAATTGTAAGAAGATCCTATACCTTTTATGAATGGTGTAGTCAGATGGATACTGTTTTCTCACAGGAGATCACCATAATAGATAACGATCCGCCTGATTGGTTGAATGCAACGGGTTCTCTGGATACAACCTTGCAGTGTAGTGGTCAGGTAAACACACTAATTCCAATGGCGGATGATATGTGTAATAATGCCACGGTAAGATTGGTGAGAAATGATTCAATTCCTGGCTCTTGTATCAATGATTATCAATTGATAAGAGCTTATGTCGCAGAAGATGATTGTGGAAATGTCTCTGATACGTTTTTTGTTAATGCAATAGTCAGGGATACAACTCCTCCAGAGTTTCTCAACTTTCCTGCAGATTTATCTATAGAATGTGGAGATACATTTAATGTGCCTACTATCATGGCAACAGACAATTGTACAGGTAATTTCATAAGCGATTCTCCTGTAGTAGATACACTTCCTGGAGCCTGTCCAATTCTGGAAATTTATAGATATAGATGGATTATTGTTGATAACTGTAACAATCGGGATACCGGATTTTGGGATGTAAACCTGGTAGATATTACGGCGCCTACGGCAAATCCAATTCCAGATTCTACCTATGCATGTTTAGATGATGTACCGGGACCGGATACGGCTGTTGTGACGGGAGAAATGGATAATTGTGGTGGTCCGGTATTGGTAAGTTATGTTAGAGATGAAATTCAAAATACCTGTGAGGATACCTTATTCCGTTTTTACGCAATTTCTGACACGTGTGGAAATGCTGTGAATATAGTCCAACGCTATTTTATCGCAGACCGTATTCCACCAAGGGTGCAATCCTGTCCAGGAATGCGAACAGATACCATCATTACAAGTCCGGGAGTCTGTGAAGCATTCATTGATGATTTGATGGCAACCTACCTTGATAATTGTTCGGGACCAATAACAGTGACCAATAATTCACCATTCGCCGATAATCCCAATAGCGATGATGCATCAGGAATGTATCCTCTGGGGAGACATATTTTTAACTTTTTTGGTGTAGATACCTGTGGTAATGTAAACGATCTATGTATTGTAGACCTGACAGTTACCGAACTTCAACCACCTTCGCTTGATTGTGTAACGGATGATATCATCCTCAATCTGGATGCAAGTGGAAATGCAGTTTTGGATTCTACTATGGTCTTGAATAGTATTCCGGTCGATGATTGCTCTTCCGTAACGGTAGACATTTTGCCAAATAGTTTCAACTGTGATAGTTTATTGGCAGGAAACATCAAAATGGTTACAGTTTTTGCAACAGACACATTTGGTAATGTGGCTACTTGCGGACCATTAACGGTTGTGTTGCAGGATCCTCTGCGAGTTTGTAATAATCCATTGGGCCCTCCGGGTAATTTGGGAGGATTTGTAAAAACGGTGAATGGAGAAGTATTAAAAAATACCCAATTGATATTGCAGGGTGATAAAAATGAAACACTAATGATTCCATCATCTGGAAACTATATGTTTTCCGGGATGGAAAGGGGAGATAATCTGGTTTTGAAAGCGGTAAATGATGAAGATCCTCTAAATGGAGTTTCCACCTTTGACATTGTATTAATTGCAAAACATATTCTTGGAAGGGAATTTATTGACAGTCCTGAAAAGATGATTGCTGCGGATGTAAATAAATCAGGTACGATAACCGTATTGGATATTGTTGAAATAAGAAAAATGATTCTTGGAAAACAAATCGGATTCTCCAATAACCATTCTTGGAGAACCTGGAATGCTACCCACAGATTTATTCAGCCTTCCAATCCGTTTATGACCCCATTACCGGAATACATTATTTTTACAAACCTGGCTCATTCTTATTATGATTTGAATTTTGTAGCTGTTAAAACCGGTGATGTAAATGGTGATTACGATTTGAATTTTAATGGTGCTGTTTTAAACAATCGCAATAAATCTTTTGCAGAAATAAACATAAACGAAGAGAAAATTGAACCGGGTAAGAAAGTTGAAATCGATTTCTATTTGCCAGATAATTTTAAAACAGATGGAATTCAATTTGCTTTAGATTTTGATGAGACAAAACTTGAATTGAAGGACATCCTTACCGCTGAAAATATTTCAGAAAGAGAGCATTTTGGTTTTACCAAAATTGAAAGCGGAATCATCAAATTTAGCTGGAATGGGACCAAAAATATCGGTTCAAGACTCTTTACAGCCGTTTTTGAAGGAAAATCGACGGATTTCTTGTCAAAAAGCATTGCATTATCTTCATTGGAATTAAGGAATGAAGTTTATACCGAGGAAGGCAATTTTGATCTGGCTTTGAAATTTACTGATTCGGGTTTCGATAATATTACCGGTGGTTCAATCGAGTTTTACAATGAGCCGAATCCTTTCAAAGGGCAAACCATTGTAAAGATTTTATCACCAAAAGAAATGAACAGTCAAATGGATATCGTCGGCCTGGATGGAAGACTTATAAAATCAGAACAATTGATTTTACAAGAAGGAATTAATTCTTTCGTCGTAAAAGGTTCTGATTTGGAAATTCCGGGAGTTTACTGGTGCAGGTTAAAAACACCTGACGGAATTAAAACGATTAAAATGGTTTATGTGAAATAAGAAAAAGCCCTTCAGAAATTCTGGAGGGCTTTTTTGTTTTAGGTAGCTATTTTCATTAATTGTACCTTTGCGCCAAAATCGAATACATTGCAATTAGTAGCGAAAACATTTCACGGATTGGAACAAGTGCTGGCTGAAGAGTTGGCTGCCATCGGTGCAACAGAAATAGAACCTTCAACCCGCGCAGTCACTTTTGAAGGTGACAAAAAAGTCTTGTATCGGGCAAATTTCGAATTGAGGACTGCCCTCAGGATTTTTGTTCCGTTTTTCTCCTTCAGAGCCAAACATGAAAACCATTTTTATAAAAAGGTAAAATCATTCGACTGGCCTGAATTCATGAGTGTGGACGACACCTTTGCCATCGACACTACAGTTCATTCAGACTATTTTCCACATTCTAAATATGTGGCGCTAAAGGCAAAAGATGCCATCGTTGACAAATTCAGAAATAAATTTGGTCGTCGACCAAGTATCGATGTTGAGAATCCGACTTTCCGTTTTCATATTCATGTTCAAGGTGACAATATTACTTTTCAATTGGATAGTTCAGGCGATTCATTGCACAAAAGAGGATATCGTGAAGCTGCTTTAGAAGCGCCTCTCAATGAAGTTCTGGCTGCAGGAATGGTTCTAATGTCGGGTTGGGATGGTAAAGAAACTTTCCTTGATCCGATGTGTGGATCAGGCACCATTGCCATTGAAGCAGCCATGATCGCTGCAAAAATTCCTCCCCAGGCCACTCGAAAGGATTTCGCTTTCATGAAATGGACGGATTTTGATAAGGATTTGTGGTCGGAAGTAAAAGAGACTGCTTTGCAGGGCCAACAGCCAATAGAAGCAAAAATTTTAAGTAGGGATATTTTGTTCCGCGCCATAGAATTGGCGAAAACCAATGCAAGAAATGCCGGCGTTGAGAAATATATCCAATTTGACAAGGCAGAGTTCATCGACAAAGATGCCCCTGAGGAAAGTGGTATTTTAATTATGAACCCTCCTTATGATGAGCGGTTACTGGTAGAGGATATGGACGGATTTTATGGTAAAATTGGCACCACGCTAAAACATCAATATGGTGGATGGAAAGCCTGGTTGATTTCATCCAATTTTCCGGCATTGAAAAAAATAGGACTTAAACCTTTTAAAAAGTCTACTCTTTTCAATGGAGCCCTTGAATGCAAATATCAGGGATTTGAAATGTTTGCCGGTAAACGGAAAGATTTTTTGGCCGAAAAAGATGCTTAATGAAATATGCGATTTTTAAAATGGGACTTACTTTTCTACTGACCTTGTTAGGTTCAGGATTTTTGAATGCTCAATTAAAAGTCGTTCAGGAAGAAATAACTTCCATTCCTAATTTTTCTAAAATCAGCTTTACAATTCCAAGCTTTCCAAGCTCGGAAACATTAAATGATTTGCACCCAGATCCAATACCAGTTTTATTTCAAACCTGCGATTTACCTGTATTTTGTAAAGTAGAGGTTGAATTGGAAAAAACCGTTTCCTTCCCTGTAAAATTCAGATTAGGTTCCGTTGATTATGTGGATTGGTTGGAAGGGAAAGATCGAAATAAGATTATCGAAGGGTTTTAAAATATAAAATGAAGTCAATTTTAATAAAAAACATCGGCCAACTTATTCTGGGCCATACCCACGCCGTAAAAGACTCGGCACTTGCAAATCTTCCCACCGTTTCTGATGCTTTTCTTTTAATTGAAGACGGAAGAATAAAGGATTTCGGGAACAATGAAATTGCTCCAGAAAATGCTGATGAAATCTTTGATGCAAAAGGAGGATTTGTTTTTCCAAGTTTTGTTGACTCCCATACGCATCTGGTTTTTGCTGCAAGCAGGGAACAGGAATTTGTCGACCGAATCAATGGACTTTCTTATGAAGAGATTTCGGCAAGAGGAGGTGGTATTCTCAATTCTGCACGTAAGCTTCAGGCTGCTGACGAAGACTCTCTTTTTGAAAATGCAATGAAGCGATTGGAGGAGGTAATCCAATTCGGTACAGGTGCCATTGAAATAAAAAGTGGATATGGCTTGACCCTGGAAAGTGAATTAAAAATGCTTCGGGTTATTAGAAGGATTAAAGAATCTTCAAACATCCCGGTAAAAGCAACATTTTTAGGGGCACATTCCATTCCAATGGAGTTTAGGGGAGACCGAAAAGTGTATGTCGATAAAGTGGTGGATGAAATGCTGCCACAGGTTGTTTTTGAAGGACTTGCAGATTATATAGATGTTTTTTGTGAAAAGGTCGCCTTTACGGTGGAGGAGACAGAGCGGATTATGGAAGCAGGCCAAAAAATGGGTTTACCGGCCAAGATTCACACCAACCAGTTCTTTTCTTTAGGAGGTATTGAAGCATCTGTAAAATACGGAGCACGATCGGTAGATCATCTTGAAGTCGTAAACGATGATGAAATCAAAGCCCTGCAAAATTCAAAGACTATTGCTACCCTTTTACCCAGTGCACCTTTTTTTCTAAACCAGGGGCATTTTCCGCCAGCAAGGAAATTAATTGATGCAGGTATTACGGTTGCGCTGGCTTCGGATTATAATCCAGGTACTACGCCTTCCGGAAAGATGCCTTTCGTGCTTTCCTTAGCTTGTATCAATATGAGAATGTTGCCAAACGAAGCATTTAATGCTGCGACCATTAATGGTGCAGCAGCTATTGATTTAGAAGAAGATTATGGAAGTATCACCAGAGGAAAAGTGGCCAATTTGTTTTTGACAGGTCCATTATCCTCGACTGATTTTCTTCCATATGCCTTTGGAAGTAATCTGATTGAAAAGGTGATGGTCAAAGGTGTATGGCACTAATTTATAGGTCAAAGTTTAACTATTCTTAAACCTGTGACTTATAGTGTATTTTTGCGTTATACAAGTCGGAAAAAATAATAATTTGATTTTCCTCCCGTTGGGAAAAACTAACTTCTGTAAGGATTTTTCCACTCTTTGTTAGCGAATAAACATTTCAACGGTACTTTCTTTAGTTTGCAGAACTTTTGATTCAGGCATTTTCAACTATTTTTGCAGACTTATTCCAAAACGCGAATCCTAATAATTATTGAAAATGACGCTAAGGCTAACTACTTTCTTCCTCTTACTTTTCGCGGTTACCAATTCTTATGCCCAAAAGCCTCAGAATGTAACAGCAGAAATTCCATCCAAAGGAGATGAAAATGTGGCAGCAAAAATGGCTTGCGATAACCAATTCGCAGGAACCATAGCTTCCATTACAGCAGTTTCTGCTCAAAGTAACGACATTGACCTCGACACAACCTTCTTGTGTTTTGGTGATGAAGTTTTCATTGACCACGCAAATGATTACAATCTTTTTGACGATCCAACTCCGGCCACTCAGCCAGGAATTGGATATGTTTTTTATGATTGCCCACCGACAGCCAATGGACCCAATTTGACTGCAGTGATCAATGATCCATGTACCAACGAAGATTCGCCCATTTTGGTAAACGGAAATCTTGTTTACCAAACCAATAATATCTGGATAGCTTCTCAAGGTGCAAATGGTGACATCAATTTTGTAAATGATGGCAACCTGATTAGAAGTTTTGGTGGTGGGGTTCCGGTTCAATTCTGGTTTGCTCCAATTACTATGGATGAATTTGCCACACAGGGGTACTACCAGGATCCTTCATCAGGAGAAATAGGACCTTGTGTCAGTGCGAATGCCAACGCTGCTTTCTCAGTAGTTTATTTAAATCCAATCAGTGCAACCGCTATTCAAAATGTGGTTAACGGAAATAAGTGTGAGGGCAGTTTTGTTGTAAATGGTGGTTATCCGGAATTTAAAAATTCCTCTTCCTATTCAATTGATATTTCATTAGTTGGAAGGTTAAATACTAAAGGAACTGTTACTTCAGGTCCTGTAAGAGCAGGAAACACGGTAACTTTTTCAGTGCCCGAACCTGGCGAATATGAAGTGACCCTTACAGATGGAAAAAGTTGCGGGCATACCTTCAGAATAAATATGTTGCCTTGTGCCGGGATGGAAATAATGGCAGAGAGCGGTGTGGTTAGACCCGGCGATGAAATTTGCGTGGATGTAGTTGTCAATAATTTTGTGGATGTGCTTGCTATGCAATTTACCATTGAATGGGACACAATGGTTCTAAGATTTGAAAGAGCTGAACAAGCAGTACCTCCATTACCCAGCTTAAATACATCTGGAAATTTTGGAAGACCCGCCTTGGATGTTGTAACTTTTTCTTGGGATAATACTGGACAATTGATGGGCGTCACTCTTCCTGATGGCTCTGCAATTTTCCGGCTATGTTTTACAGCAATCGGTCAATTGGGTGATGAATCCCCAATTCGATTTACCGGAAATGTTACTCCGATTCAAATCAGTGATTCAAATGGAGCGAATATTGGATTCGATGACTCTGATTTTGGGACTATTTACATTACTGACCAGCTTCTACTCACCCAATATCAGTTGGATACAGCATGTTTTGGTTTAGATAATGGAGGATTTACAGTTTCTGTTATTGGTGGAACTGCTCCTTATGAGGTTAGTTATAGAAATTTAACTACAGGTGGTGCAAGCCAGGGACCCTTTGCTATCAATAATAATGGTGGATCTTTTAGTTTGAATAATCAGTTTGCAAGTCAGTTTGAAGTGACTATAACCGATAATAGTGGCGTTCCTGAAACAGTCATCGATACCATTGACGTCCCAGAAAGAGTACAATTGGATGTAAATATTGATCCGATTCAAGAAATCAGTTGTTTTGGTGAAAGTGATGGTGTATTGATTGCCAACGTTTTTGAAAACGGAATAATGGTCAATAATCCTGGCCCAGAATACAGATTCCTTTGGAGTACAGGGGACCGAACCAGGGTTATTTCCAACTTGTCTTCTCAATTGTACTCAGTAACGCTTACTGACCAATTTGGATGTCAAGCCATCACCAATAGAAGGCTGGATACTCCTAATCCTATCATGATTACAGGAAACACAAGTCCTGCAACCTGTACAGGTGAGACAGATGGTAGCCTTGAAATAACAACCATTGTTGGTGGAGTATCTGCAACAGGTAATTTTACAATAGACATCACCGGTCCGGATAACTTTACCTTCAACAATACCCAAAACAGAGCGAATATTAACAACCTGAGAGATGGTCGTTATGACATAGTTATTACCGATGATAACGGTTGTTCTGCTGATACATTTTTAAATATTGGTGCTGCCAAAGCTTTATCAATAGACAATGTGATTATTGATAATGTAAGCTGCGCAGGAGGAAGTGATGGTGAAATCACCATTACCGGAGTAACGACTCCACCGGATCCGATTCCAAATTATACTTTCTCCTGGAGTTCAACACCGCCAGCGCCTGCACCGGTTAATACAGCTACTACTTCTACCTTGTCTAATCTTGGTGCAAGAAATTATCAGTTAACCATGATCGACGGTTCAGGCTGTCAATTCGATACCATTTTGACGGTTACCCAGCCCGACTCATTGAGAATTACCCTAACCAACAAAACAGATGAAACTTGTACACCAGGTAATGATGGAACTGCAACCGTGAATGTAACCGGTGGAACAAGAATAGTAAATTATACCTATAACTGGGGTGTACCAGGACAAACTACCAATGCTGCTACAGGCCTTGTAGCTGGAAATTATACTTTGACAGTAACAGACGATAACAACTGCCAGGCTACGCTTCCATTTACAATTGGTGCTGCCAATGGTCCAATGATTACCCTTTTGGAAAATGATACGTTGGAATGTGTGAATTCCCTGGATGGAAGTTTGACGGTTGTTGCAACGGCAGGAAGCACTCCTATTGTAAATTACTCCTGGTCCAGTGGACAAAGCGGTAATAATCAGAGTACGATAAATAATCTTGCTCCTGGTTCTTATACGGTTACTGTTACTTCTCAAGACATGTGTACGGATACTGCGTCAGCAATTGTTGTAGCACCTGACTCTATAAAATTTGCCCAACCAGCGGTTATTCAAAGTCCGACCTGTCCTGGAGATAACAATGGATTCATTATCATATTCCCTGAAGGAGGAACAGAGCCCTATTCTATTTTTTGGAGTACGGATCCGGCCTCACCAGGTCAAACTGTTCAGGCAGGTCTAAGTGCCGGATCTTACACAGTGACGGTTACTGATGCTAATCCCGGTTGCCCACCATTGATTCAAACATTTGAGGTGATGGATCCTCCAAGCATTATTGGAGATATTATGGTGACGGATACAGTTTCCTGTTTTCAGGCAACTTGTGATGGAGGTGCTTCTGTAATTGGTGCCTATCAAGGTGGAACTACAGGAACCTTCGATTTCTTCTGGCAATCAGGTGAGTCTACTTTGGGCACTAATTCAAGTTCTGCAAGCATGCTTTGCCAAGGTCTGCAAACTGTTACTATTACAGATGGAACTTGTGGAGTTGTGCTCCAGGTGAATATTCCTTCCAGAGCTCCTATCAATGTAAGTACAAGCAGTGTCCCTGTCTCTTGTAATGGACTTTCAGACGGGGAGGCAAGTGTAAGTGTATCAGGTGGAGAAGGACCATATACTTTCCTATGGGACAATATGGCGATGACCCCAACCATTACCGGACTTGCAGCCAATACTTATAATGTAGACATTACGGATGCAAACGGATGTCCATTTACAGCATCTGTGACGGTTACTCAACCTCAACCTTTTGTGGCAACGATTGATCCTCAAAACACCAATGATGTTAATTGTTTTGGTGAAGGTGATGGTCAAATTTCAGTGACAACTACCGGTGGAAATCCAAGTTCACTTTCTTATAATTGGCAAAACGGAATTTCGAGTCCGGGATCTAATGTTGCAACTGATCTTGAAGAAGGTACTTACATGGTTACAGTTACTGATGCCAGAGGATGCGAGTCTGTATTAACTCATACCATCAACCAGCCACCTCCAATTAACTTTTCGATAGATATTCCTCCAATTCAATGTTTTGGATACACTACAGCCGTAAGTTTAGCTTCAGTGACTGGAGGAAATGGTGGGCCTTATTCATTTAGTGTGGATGATGGAGTAGAGCAAGACCCAAGTTTCCCGGTTTCTATTTTCTCTGGCGATCATTTAATTAGTGTTTTTGATGGTAATAATTGTCGTTTTGATTCGATGATAGTAGTTAGTCAGCCTAATCCTGTGACTATTAGTCTTCCTCAGTCAATAGAAATAGAATTGGGTGACAGTATGACGTTGGTTCCGATCTTCAATGCCGGAGGAACACCAATTGATAGCTCGACTGTATTTTGGGAGCCTGGCATTTATTTGTCTTGCGATACTTGTCTGAGACCTGTGGTTGCACCACAGGAGCCTACTACCTATACTTTGACGCTATCTGATCAAAACGGATGTCCCGGTTCTGCAGAAATTTTTGTCGATGTAGATAAGAATAGAAATATTTATCTGCCCAATGCTTTCTCGCCAAATGGTGATGGTATCAACGACGAGTTCAGAGTATTTACAGGAGCGGGAGTTTCTAAAATCAATTACGTTCGTGTCTTCGACAGATGGGGCAATATTGTTTTTGAAACTACAGATTTAGATCCTGATCCTAGTGGAATTATTACCTGGGATGGATATTTCAATGGAAAATTGATGGATCCAGCTGTGTTTGTTTACTTAGTAGAAGTTACTTTCCAGGATAACCTGGTATTGTTATATAGAGGAGATATTACTTTGATGAGGTAAGATTTTCTTTTTTTTAAAATAAAGCCCTTATGGAAATTTGTTGTTTCCTTAAGGGCTTTATTATTTTTAAAAAGTAAGCGATTTAAATCTTTCTTTTGTAGAAGTGCTTCTTAACTTTGTGGTAACATTAACAGGCCTAAATTCGCCAACATGTTAGCATTTCCAACAACAGAATACGAAACCAGTCAAACCTTTTCACCAATGGTAGATGTAAAGCTTTTTTCGGGAGAAAAATCTAAGTACCTGGCAGAAAAAATTGCCGATTATTATGGTCAGCCATTGGGTGATATTACTTTGTCCAGGTTTAAAGACGGGGAAATGCAGCCTGTTATCAATGAATCAGTTCGTGGTGCTTATGTGTTTTTTGTACAATCAACCTTTGCTCCGGCTGAAAACCTGATGGAATTGCTTTTAATGATTGATGCAGCAAAGAGAGCATCTGCAGGATATATTACTGCTGTAGTTCCTTATTTTGGATATGCCCGTCAGGATAGAAAAGACAAACCAAGGGTTCCAATTTCATCCAAGCTGATTGCTAATTTGTTGCAGGCAGCAGGTGCCAACAGAGTGATGACCATGGACTTCCACGCTGATCAGATTCAAGGTTTCTTTGACATTCCTGTTGACCACTTGAAAAGTGAAGCCATTTATATTCCATATTTGCAAGAACTTGATTTGTCAAATGTGACCTTTGCTTCTCCGGATGTTGGAGGAGTCAAACGTGCTCGTTTGTATGCAAAATACTTTGAAAGAAACCTGGTTATTTGTGACAAATACCGCAAGCGTGCCAATGAAGTAGCAGGAATGACTGTCATCGGGGACGTACAAGGTGCAGATGTGATTTTGGTAGATGACCTTGTCGACACGGCAGGAACGCTTTGCCGTGCTGCAGATATCATTATTGAAAAAGGCGCTAAAAGTGTACGTGCCATGTGTACACATCCTGTGTTATCGGGAAGTGCGCTTGAAAACATCCAAAATTCTAAGTTGGAAGAGTTGATTGTCTGTGATACCATTCCTTTGAAAAAGAAAATCAATAAAATCAAAGTCTTGTCTACTGCTAAACTGTTTGCAAGAGCCATTAGAAATACGCACGAACACCGTTCTATTTCAGCGCTATTTGTTGAGGGATAGGATTGCAGGTTTGTGAGATTGAATTTTCGGTGGTAATTTACCTCCACACTTTTTTCATCCTTTAATTTTACGCATGTTTTTTCCTATTGGAGATGAAAATGTAAGAGGAGGCACCTTCCCTTTGTTTAGCTATTCATTCATTGCTATCAATGTATTAGTCTTTCTTTTTGAAATAAGCTTATCTCCTCAAGGCTTGGGGAATTTGTTTATGGATTATGGTGCTGTCCCCAACAAAGTAGTCAATGGCGAAAACCCTGTAACCTTATTGACCAGTATGTTTTTACATGGTGGTTGGATGCACCTGATTGGTAATATGCTCTTTCTCTGGGTCTTTGCTGACAATATCGAAGCAACTGTTGGTAATGTTCGATTCCTGGTTTTCTATCTATTAGGTGGTTTGTCAGCAGCCTTTGCTCATATTTATTTCAACCTTGATAGTCCTGTACCAATGGTTGGTGCAAGTGGTGCCATTTCTGCAGTAATGGGAGCTTACATGGTTATGTATCCGGCTTCAAAAATTAAAGTTTTATTTTTCATCTTTCCTTTCCGTATTCCCGCGTTCCTATTTTTAGGAATCTGGATATTCGAACAGACCATTAATGGAGTTGGAGATTTAGATGTTGTAACTGCCAGTACTTCCGGAGTAGCCTGGTGGGCGCACATAGGTGGATTTGCTTTCGGACTTTTAGCCGGATTTATTTTCAGAGCTTCAGGCCATTTGAAATATACCTTAGAATGAAGTTTTTTTTCCTTTCTGGAATCCTCTTTATTGCACAATTTGCATCTGCGCAATTTGAAAATACACCAGTACAACTTGGTGGAGCAGGCTCTGAAGACATCATTTCCATTTTTCCTGATTCTGATGGTCAATCCTATTGGACGGGGATTACTTTCTCAGGTGAGTTGCCTATAAATGGAAACTCATTTCAAAGCGAAGGAGATGTAGATATTTTTATTGGAAAATGGACGGATGAAGGTCTATTTGAGTCTGGATTCTCCCTTGGAAGTACGAGACAGGATGAATTGAAACAACTCGAACTCCTGCCCAACGGCAACCTTTTTTTGGTTGCTTATTTTTATAAAAATCTTTTTTTGCCGGATACTACAATCGAGGTTTCCAATTCCCTCAAAGCCATTTTTATTGGAGAATTAAGTCCTCAAGGAGAGCTGCTTCAGAGTTTGGTAATTTCCGGAACAGGTCAAAAGGAGGTAGGGTACATTACTCTTTTAGAAGATGGCTCAGCCCTCATTCCCGGTTCCTTCAGCAATGAAGTTTTTATTGGTGACTCTACCTTTATTTCCCAAAGTCTGGAAGATGCATTTTTAGTAAAAATGACTCCGGATTATACCATTTCAAATGGAGAGGTTTTTACAAGTACCGGAAGAGCTATTGGAAGATCTGCAATGGAACTGGAAGACGGCTCAATCGTTTTTGCTGGCCATTTTACCGGCTCAATCGTATTTCAAACCAATACATTGATAACACTTACTCCGGATTACGACTTGTTTTTTGCAAAATGGGATGCAACCGGTAATGAAGTTCAGGTAAAAAGAATGGGAGGCGTATACGATTCCAGGTTAGAGCAAATGGTGTTAAATGAAAATCGATTGGTTTTTGCCGGAAATCATCGAGGTGTGATACGAATCAACGACACGACCAATCTGGAAACACAGGGATTAAATGACAATATATTTGTGTTTTCTACTGATACCGATTTGAATTATCAATGGGGAAAATCCCTAGGAGGTTCTGAAGATGAATCCCTTCAACAGCTCAGTTGTTTGGAAAATCAATGCCTGATTTCAGGATTTTCAACCGGAGATTTTTCTATTGATGGCACAAGCCTACCACTTAATTCAGGATTTTCCCATGGTTTTCTACTTTCACTTGACAATCAATCAGGTGATTTGAAGTGGCATTCTCAAATCCAGGGGGAGGAATTTGTTTTGAGTAAAACTGCCAAGGGTTTAAATACTCAGCACTTATATTGGGGTTTGAGTTTTTCTAAAAATGTAAATGCCAATTTTTCCACCTTCACTTCCAATGGCTTCTATGATGTCCTTTTTGGAAAATTAAAATCCGGAATCAGTAGGCATTCTACTACTGATGCAACTAATTCAATTCTAATTTACCCAAACCCCACATCCGGACAGGTTAATTTACCAAATGAGCTTTTAGGTTCCCAATGCAATATCTTCTCCTCTAATGGGAAATTGATATTTACTCAAAAATTAATTAGCACCCAATGGATGTCTCCCATTTGAATGAAGGTGCATATTGGCTCCAAATTCAAAAGGCGAAAACTTCCTTACTACTTCCTCCCATTGATTATCTCAAAATAGACGCTCCGATATCACATTTCAGACATTTTTTGTGCTCACAATATCTTGTTTTAAGATGAATGAGAGCCTGCGACTCAAAAGCATTTTGAGCCTCCTGATTGAATTTCTTCCAATTGTTGATGATCTTGTTTTTTTCTGCGGGCAACAACTCCAGCATCTTGATCGCACTTTCTTGCAAGTCATCCAGTCCTTTCCATTTTGCATACAAAAAGAGCGATGGAATAACTCCGTTGATCAACAATCCTCGAATAGTATCCTCCCATTGCCTTGGATAATTGCTTTCCTTCTTTTCCAAAATGATAATGTTCCTGCCAGTATTCGGAAACCGTATTTTTTAAAGTTTTTCATAAAAATAGACATCTCTATTTTCTACTATGGAAGAAAAGGCCTGCTATCCCTGTGAAGAAAAGCTGCCAATTGTGCAATTCTTATAGTCGGAAAGCTTGCAGGTCGAAGGCGGAAAAATTTCCAACCGGCAGTTCATTGGGTCAAGACCATATTTATTTTTTAAAAAAGAATATTCTTTAAAAAGTCGCTCTGCATAATCTCCTTCTGTACTCTCGTTTAAAATACCGCTTTGGCCAAATAAAAGTGCTTCCAGTTGAAACAGGTTTTCATGGTGCTTTTGTAAAATATGGAGCGGTGTAATCCTGGCAAGCTGCTCAAAAGGTTCCTGATTGATTTTAGCTCCAAATTGACGTGCGAGGAAAATGTAGAAACTCTCTTCCCAATCATTTTTGGTGATCTCAAGGGTCGATTTTAAAAGTTCTGTTTTCTCTTCTAATCTTTCTACCAAAACCTTGTCCAACCACAGATTTTTGATCAATTCGGGAGTTTTTTGATAGAATTTTTCACAAGGAATCCATTTTACCTTTTGAAGCAACTCAATGTATTGAAGTTGAATCCCTTTCGGAATCCTCCGTTTGATTTCCACGCAGGGAATTGGAACAATATTGTTTCGGTAAACCTTCTCGTTTTCTTCGAGCACAATGTGTAAAATCACATTATCGTAAGCCGGATCAGAATTGTGTTTGTGTCGATACCAATCCGAAGAAAGGATATGAAATTCAATATTGCCGGCCCATAAGGTTCCGTCAATAATTACTCTTGCATCAAGGAAGTCAGGACCCGCATTGGTATTGTGCGTTCCGTATTTTTGGATGATGACGGGCTGTCCGTCGGTGGTATACAAGTCGTTTAAAAGATATCGTCGGGTATACCATAAGAAATGGAGAAATTCTTCAGTCATAGCTTTTTTTTGACAATATTAATGTATTGTCAATTGTGCTGCTATGAAAAAAAGTGTCTCAGTTGTGGACTTGTTATTTACGACCAAAATCTGCAGGTATTTCTCCCCAGATTTCGGTTTCCCATTTTATGATAGGATTTTTAAAAGTGTTGCTTTTTAGCCAGCTTTCTGCTCGTTCCATCAATTCAAACACTATTTCATTACGGTGGGTCTTCTTTAATTGAGTATTTGCTTTTTTGCGACGCACCCAGGCCATGGCTGTTTTGGAGTCAGTATATATAGGTGTTGTCGAATCGCCTAGTTTTTGAAACCTGGCAAGCGCATGTACTAGTGCCAAAAACTCTCCTATATTATTGGTAGCATCTTCAAAAGGGCCCTGATGGAAGATTTGCTCCTTGGTTTTGGTATCTACGCCCTGATATTCCATTTTTCCGGGGTTGCCGCTACAGGCTGCATCAACAGCTATACTTTGCCATTCAATTTTTGCATTGGAAGGAGGCGCTGAAGCCTTTGCGGACGAAGATTTCGATTTGCCTATAAATGATTGAGCATTTCCGCGGTATGCCTGGCTGGCTTCTTCAAAAGTTGGAAAGGACTTATACTTTGCATTGGGGAAGCCCCTGATTTGAGCATGGGCATCCGGCCAGTTGTCATAGATTCCCGGATTAGCTCCTACCCAAACTACATAGTATTTCGACTTCTTTGCCATACTTTAAATTTTGTGCCAAGATAAGTTTTCCTTTCTTTTTAAAATTTTTGACAAAGAATTTAGTTGAGTAATTCATAAAGCAGATCGTATAATCTCGGAATAGTTATGCCATTCGCTTTTAAAAAGCCTCGTAAACCGTAAATCGTAAACCGTAAATATCCCAGGCACAAGGTCAAGTCTCCGCCATTCATATATTTCAATATAGAATCCAACTACCAAATTCGCTTTTTGCCAAACAAAATCCGAACTTGTCATGCTGCTTTGCTGATTTTTTGTGAATTTTGAAGCCCAAACAAACTAACAGGGTTTGTTGTTAGTCTATTGTAAAAAAAGAAAACATGAAGTTGAATAAATTGTGGTTGTTGTTTCCGGTTTTTTTGATGTGTAGCCAGGCGGTTTTTAGTCAGGTTAAAAGTGAAAACCTGGTGCAGTTTTCAGGAATCGTTTTGGACGGAACAACATCTGAACTTTTGCCTGTACCTTATGTAAATATTAGTGTGAAAGAAAAAAACAGGGGTACCTATTCCGACTTCAATGGTTTCTTTTCAATAGTGGTAGAAAAAGGAGATTTGATTGAATTTTCTGCCATCGGATACTCTACCGTTCAATTTAGAATCCCCGATACGCTTGCCGATAACAGATACTCCATGGTTCAATTGATGACTCAGGATACCATCAACCTGCCGGAGACCGTCGTTTTCCCCTGGCCCAGCCGTGAGCATTTCAAGCTTGAATTCCTGGCAATGGATGTGACCAGTGAAATGCAACAAAGAGCCATGAAGAACCTGGCCAACGAAACCTTGGAAAGAATGAGAAATGATGTGGCTTTAGACGGAAACGAACACGCCGATTATTACCTTCGTCAACAAGCAAGAAGTTATTACCACATCGGTCAAACTCCTCCAATGAATATTTTCAATCCCCTGGCCTGGAAAGAATTTTTTGATGCCTGGAAAGCAGGAAAGTTTAAAAAGCAATAATTAAAAATCCTTCTTTTGGGAGGTATGTTTTATACCCCAAAGCGGGAAAGCAATCCAAAGCAATAAGCTTGATATTGCCAATAACATCCCAAAATTACTTCCTAGGAATTTTTCAAATACAGCTCCTGTGAATCCCATAAGTGCTGAAATGTCGAGTTTTAGCAAGATTAAGATCCTGGATAAATCAATTGGGTTGAATAAGGAGGCTGCAATCGCAACTTTTTCCAAAGGATAATCCGAGAAGACTGCTAAAAGTAATAGGATAAGTCCGTCGTAAATAACTGCAAACATCAACCATAACAATATTGCTAAACCAAAGCCCTTAATTCGGTTTTCGTTTTTTAAAGCAATAAAAAAGGCCAATCCTGAAAAAATGATACTAAGACAGACTCCTGTGACCAATAAAATTAAGTAATTGCTTATTTCAGCTGATCCCAATATCCCATAAAATAGAAACGGAAGCCCAACTCCTACTAAAAGACTACCTGCCAATGAACCAGCTACTCCCAGGAATTGGCCCAGAAAAATATCTGTCCTTTTAATCGGTTGCGCTAATAAAAGCTCCGTGAACTCCCTTGAATTATAATAATACATTACACCAAATACCACTGCTATCAAAGGAACCAGTACCAACACAACATTCATTAAACTAATGATAACCTTTGATAGATCGCTGCTTAAAAGAAATAGTGACATGGTCAGTAAAGCATAAAATCCAGTATAGACATAAGTCCAGCGACTACGGCTTAAATCTGAAAAGCTATATTTCAATATTTTAAACATGGCTGATATCTTTTGAAGGGTTGAAATAAAATGACTGGCCTGGCTGACTTGGGCTTTCTTTTTGTTCTGCCAGTATTTTTGCAATGGTATGCTCCAATTTTTCAGTTTTAAACTTATCGTTCAATTCATGTAAACTTCCGTTGAAATAGATTTTCCCCTCAAGCAGAAAAACGATCTGATCTGCCATTTCTTCTACAAAATCCATGATATGGGAAGTAATGATGATGGTTTTGTTTTTCTCTTGCTCTTCTCTTATTAAGGCTTTCAATTTTACCAAAGAAAGCGGATCCAGACCGGTAGTGGGTTCGTCCAGAATTATCAGTGGATTGTCAAACATAAAGGCCTGAATTAGATTTACTTTTTGTCTGGTACCACCGGATAAGGTGCCTAATTTTTTGTCTAAGAAAGACCCAATCTCAAAGTACTTAATGAGTTCTTCATCTCTCGTTTTTCCGGAACGCAAATCTTTGATGAGTTTAAATAATTCACAAACTTTTAGGTTTTCGGGAAATCTTGCTATCTGCGGGAGGTAGTTGATTTTATCTCTGTAAGAATGCGCCCCTTTGATGGTAATTCCGTCTATGGAAAGGTTTCCAAATTCTGGTAAAACCATTCCAAGGATGGACTTCATCATTGTGGTTTTACCTGAACCATTTGGTCCCAATACGGCATAAGTACCAGCTTTTGATATTGAAAGGTCTATCTCATTCAGGACCTTAAGCTTGCCAAAACTTTTACTCAGTTTTTTTATTTCGAGGTTCATTTGGTTTGAATTTAAAGGTCAAATTTTTTCATATTTGGATGCTCATCTATCACCTTTTCCGGAGTGAATACCGGACTCACCTTTTCGGAAAAGTTGATGATGTCTATGAAGAGGCTTCGAAGTAATACCATTGCTTCAGGGGTTTCATTTACAACATAATTGAACAACTTTACCGGACGATAAGGTACATCTCCCTTCCCGTCCCTGTTAAGGTCGTATCCGGAATAATCGCTCCAATAATTACCGTTAAAAGTGTTGTTGTTGGTGCTGCTGCTCAATGATATATCAAATGTGTTGGACAAAAAGTTATTGGTTTGAATGTTGTTGTCCAGACATCCTCCTGAGATCTTTATAGCCCAACCATTTTGTTTAAAACTATTGTGATGATAATTAATCCTGGTAGAGCCTTCTACAAAAATGCCTACAGTATTGAAGTCAAAATGGTTATTTCGAATTTCAGCATCATAGATTTCCTTTAATAATAATCCAAAGGATGCCTTACCCCAATTATGGACAAAATTATTCTCCCACATATTTATGTTTTTGGAGAACATTACTGCTACCCCTGCTCCATTGTCCTTAAAAGTATTATTGAAATAATTATCAAAATTGGAAAACAT
This sequence comes from Saprospiraceae bacterium, assembly GCA_041392845.1. Lineage (GTDB taxonomy): Bacteria > Bacteroidota > Bacteroidia > Chitinophagales > Saprospiraceae > JAGQWW01. Next base: position 85,288 of record JAWKLG010000029.1, read on the forward strand.
AAAATGAAGTCCGTACCGAAGATTTTCTTCACTTAAATTGTGTCGAATCGTACTACTATCTACAAATTCCAAATAAATGCCATCACGGTGGTTTTTTACCGTATTTCCTTTTACTTCTATATTCTTACAATACCATAAATGAATGGCATTCCCGGAACTGCTTTCTTCCACTGCTTTTCCAATCACCTGATTATCGGCAATGGTTCCATTTTTAACGTGTTCCAGATAAATGCC
>JAWKLG010000003.1:0-2640 GCA_041392845.1 Saprospiraceae bacterium
TTGATAAACATAACCCTGAATCATATTTCCTTCCATATCATACTCACGAAAGATCCCGGATTTCATTCCATTATTCAACCCTCCAACTAATTTTACCTCACCATTGGGATGATATTCTTTATACAAATCTATGATTACAACTCCTCCAGGATCTGAGGCTATTGAATCCCCTCTCATTGTTGCGATATCAACAAGTTTTCCGTTTTTATCATATTCCTTCGTAATTCCATCTTTCTTGCCGTCTTTGTAGCTCACTTCACTTTTCAATGTTCCGTTGTCATGATAATCTCTCCACACACCAGTTTTGTTGCCCTCCTCATCTAATCTATTAAACTCTTCTTTCCTTCTCAAATAACCATTACTATATTCTTCTTCAGTTATTACCTGACCTTCTTCATTAAATTCTAAAGCAACACCATCTACCTCGCCATCAGTGAATAATAATTTCTTTTTAATCTTACCATCATCAAAAAACCATAATTCTTCCCCTTGCTTTATGTCATCAATATAAAACGATTCCTGTATCACATTTCCCAATGAATCAAACTGCTGTGCGCAGCCATTTTTTTTGTCATTCTGATAGGTGTACAACCATGTTAATAAACCATCTTCATTGAAGAATTTCCACAAGCTGTCCGATTGGCCTTCCAGTTTGTATCCAATAGATTTTGTTTTTCCATTTTTATAGTAGGCTTTCCAAAGTCCATCCGGCAGACCATTTTTAAAATGTCCTTCTGATGCCTTTTCACCGGTAGAATAATAAAATACATTGTAGCCATTCGGATCAATTTCTTCTTGTGCCCAAATTGATCCCACCCAAAACGTAAATAATAAACAAGAATAAATTCCTTTTAGAAAAGAGAGCTTATGTTTTATATTATTAGGGCTGTTCATTTGTTAATAATTACTGGCTGTCTGGAATGGTAATTAATGATTCGAATAGTTATTCATAATTAACCAACAATGTTGACAGTTTATAATCCCTTTGTTTACAGTAAATTTAATACCTTTTCAACAAATGGTTGTACTTATGACTGTGTGAATTAATTTATTCTTTAGGCAGTCTATTTTTGTGTCAATAAATCAACCAAAAATTAAATGGTTTTTCACACTGCTATTTTAAAAATCCGTATAGCTCTAATAATTATTTTCATTTCAAAATTTATTCTGGGTTTTTAATAAAATTCAATTCACTCTTTCTTAACAACAAGTTAATAGGGTATGTTAATAATGGAAGTATTATCAAAGTCTCTGTTTTATTGGGGAATTTAAATATTTAAAAAAGATGTTAATAATTATAAACATTGAACAATTTCATCCCCAGCTCCTTTATTTACATTTGTTCATATCATCATTAATTATAAAATAATGAGTAATAATATTATTCCAATTGGTTGCGATCATGCAGGTTTTGAGTTGAAATTAAAGATCATGGATCACTTGCAGAAGAAAGGTTTTGAGATCAAAGATTTTGGAACTTATTCGGCTGATAGTATTGATTATCCTGATTATGGACATCCTGTAGCAGAAATGGTTGAGGCTAATAAAGGAATGTTGGGAATAGTAATTTGTGGAAGTGGAAATGGAATAAATATGACCGTGAATAAGCATCAGGGTATAAGATCAGCTTTATGTTGGACTGTCGAAATCGCTCAATTAGCGAGAGAGCACAATGACGCAAATATTATAGCTCTGCCTGCCAGGTTTGTCTCTGAAGAGTTGGCTATACAAATGGTAGATGTTTTTTTAACAACAGCTTTTGAAGGTGGACGTCACGCTAACCGTGTAGCAAAGATTCCTTGTTAATTATTCGTTGATCAGTTGATCAATAAAATCATCAGTTGATTGAACAAATTGTTCATAGTACTTACCTGTACCTGGTCCATTAAATCCGGTATGTACTTTTCTTATTTCACCGCTTTTATCAATAAAGATCAAGGTTGGGAATGACATGATGTGATTTAGTGTAGGAAAAACATCAGATGCGCAAGATTTACATGCATCCCCTCCAATTAGAAAAGTGTAATTAAGTCCCAGGTTCACACGGTAAGAATTAACTTTTTTCATTTTAGCTTCTAATCCTTTTTGAGTTTCAAAAGTGATGGCAATTATGTTCAGGTCAAGACCATATTTTTCTGCCAGAGATTTGAGGTACATGCTTTCATCAAGGCAATTTGGACACCAGGTACCCATAATTTGGAGCAATGTTACTTTTCCTTTTGACGCATCATTTGGATAATTATATAATTCACCATCAACATTAGGTAAACTGAAAGCTAAAGGAATGCTTTTATCTGCTATAGTCAATGAATCAGGATGTCTAAGTTCGAATTTAGGATTGCGAATCGCGTACCAATTGGTTTGATAATGTTTACCAGAAAGAAATTCTCCCCATAAGGTATCAGATCTTAATTGTGCTTTAAATAGGAAAGCGTGTGATCCATCAAAAGTAGAGAGGTATAAGCTATCTTGAATGGTTGCGCCCTCTAAAAATCTGTAATCTCCAGTTTCAGTCAAAAATGTACCAGTGATACGGTTACCTATTTCTTTACCGTCTTTGGTTTTATTTTCAGATGAAAATAAACCGACTGCTTTTTCTGGTTCAATATTATAATCAAAAGTCACTTCCCATCTGCCTGA
>JAWKLG010000030.1:0-76525 GCA_041392845.1 Saprospiraceae bacterium
CCGGATAGTGTCGCTTTTTTAAAAATAAAAAAGGTATTTTTCTACATATCCGACCTGCAACTGATTGCGTCAGATGGAAGATTGCTTAATGTACAGGATTCCATTGAAATCGGTTATCTTGATTCAGGTGCTGACACCTTATTTAAAGAAATCACAGACAATTTTGCAATAGGCAACCGTGGTATTTTAGCCAGTCGCACTTTAGGTGAAGTAGGTGCACAGGGAAGCTTCCAGGGGATTCAATTCAGGGTTGGTTTAAAGGATGAATCAAGGGATTATTTGCCTAATAAAGTTCGGGCAGGTCATCCTCTGGCATTTCAATCTGATTCTTTAAACTGGACTGAAACCGATAAATACAACTATCAATACTGGGAGTTTTACAGAGATACCTTGGATATGGATTCTACTGTGATTAGGATCACCGCACCAAATTCAAATTTTATACAACTTTACGAACCATTCGAATTGAAGCGTGGATTTGATGTGGCAGTTAGCATTCGAATTGATTATTTGAAATGGTGGGAAGGCATTGATCCGAAGAATCAGGACTTAGAATCCATCAAAAATGCATTGGTTACCAATCTGCCACAAGCCTTCTCCATTTCCAGCATTGTAAGCAATTAATTGACTTGTAGACTACAATTTTTCATAAACCCCAACCTGATCGAAAACTTACCAATTGAAATCAGGTTATTTTTAAAAAATAACTCCAATGAAAAAAATACTTCTTTTACTTCTTCCACTGAGCATTCTTTTTCTTTCCTCTTGTAAAGACGAAAAAGTTGACGCCTTTGGTAATGTAGATTTAAATTTTGTTGCCACTTATGATGGAACTCCGATTGTAATCGGAGACCAATTCAATTATGACAATGGTAAAATCTTCTTTGATAAAATCCGTGTCTATATTTCCAATACCCGCATTCAAACAGATAACGGAAGCTCATTTGTAGAAGCCGATGATGTAGAAGTGCTCGACTTTACCCAAAATAACACTAATGCCGAAAAAGCAGGAAATGGAGTAACGGTAGATATGACAGAAGTTCCAATCGGCGGATACAACAAACTTTTGTTCAATGTAGGCCTTACGAATGATCAAAATGCTATGATTCCTGCTGATTTTCCTGCCGGACACCCGCTCAATAATACCGAGCCTTACTGGTCAGATTGGGAAAGTTATATCTTTGTAACCATCAGCGGAAGAGCTGACCTGGATAATAGTGGTGATTTTGAACAAGGTTTTGTTTACCACGTAGGCGGAAACAGCACCAGAAGAGCAATGAATCTATCAGACAGAATTATTGTCGCAGACGGACAAACTACCAGTTCAAAAATCAACTTCGATCTTAAAAAGGTGTTGTACGATGCAGCAGGCAATCCATTCGATATCGCATCCGTAAGCCAGGTGCATACACAAGTGGATATCATGGAAGATTTTGCAGATAGAATTGCCCAGGCTTTTTCAGTAGTAGAATAAAATTACAGACTTTGAAGTTTGCAAAGACATTTCTGATATTAACAATTGTTTCAACCTTGGTATGGTCTCCAGGTTGTAAGAAAGATCCTAAACCGGATGGTCCCCCAAAAACTGAAGGTGACCTTATAGATATTCCTTACAACCCGGAGCCTGCTTCGATACCAAGTCAGGATGAATATCCTGCAATGGCAATTCCTGAAAGTAATCCACTTACTAAAGATGGAATTGCCCTGGGAAGAATGTTGTTTTTTGATCCTATTCTTTCTTCTGATTCAACCATGTCTTGTTCAAGTTGCCACCTTCCTGAACACAGTTTTACAGATGGTCTGGCCATTAGTCCGGGTGTTACTGGCGAGTTAGGCAGACGTTCATCTATGTCTTTGGTAAACATGGGCTATCAGGATAATGCCTTGTTTTGGGATGGAAGGAGCCAAACCCTTGAAACACAGGCTTTGTTGCCAGTTGAAGATCCAATTGAGTTACATGAAGACTGGCCCAATGTGGTTGAAAAATTCAAAAATCATCCTGATTATCCTGCCAGATTTAGAAAGGCTTTTGGAATTTTAGACAGATCAGAGATTACCAAAGAGTTGGCTGCAAAGGCCATTGCTCAGTTTGAAAGAACCCTTGTGGTCGGGAAGGGATCCCGTTTTTATAAAGTATTTGTCCAACAAAATGGATTTCCTTCCGATGAGGAATTAAGAGGTTATTTGATGTTTTTCGATGCTTCCAACGGTGCCTTGCCCGACGCTCAGTGTTTCCATTGTCACAATCGTCCGTTTTTTACAAACAATCAATATTTGAATAATGGATTGGATGAAGCTCAAACCCTTGAAGATTTTGTTGACAAGGGTAGGGGAGCCGTAACCGGCAATAACTTTGACAATGGTCGATTCAAGACTCCAACCCTTTGGAATATTGCACTAACAGCCCCTTATATGCATGATGGTAGATTCCAAACCCTTGAAGAAGTATTGGATCATTATGCGTCAGGCGGTCATTATGCCATCAATCTTGATCCTTTGATTACCGATATTCATTTGAATGAGGATCAGAAAGCTGATTTGCTGGCATTCCTTCACACCTTAACCGATACAACATTTACAAAGAATCCTGAATTCCAAAATCCTTTTGAATAATCAGGCTACTTGTAAATCGCTGAATCCGTTTCCCTTTTTATGTACTCTGATTTGAGTAGATATTCTTTCTTTCAATGCCTGAACATGGGAAATAATGCCAATGGTCTTTCCTTGAGATTGTAAGTTCTCCAAAGTGGAAATTACCGTATCCAATGCCTGATCATCCAAAGTCCCAAATCCTTCGTCAATAAAAAGTGATCGAATCTGCGCCTGATGCCCTGTCAAATCTGACAAGCCCAGCGCCAAAGCAAGGCTTACCAAAAAAGTCTCCCCACCTGAAAGTGTGTTCATCGAGCGGACATTGTCTGCCTGATAGGTGTCGATGATTTGAAGGTCAAGTTTCTCTGAATCCTCTTTTTGGATTTGGTATCGCCCGTTGAGATTGTACAAATGCATATTGGCCAGCGCGGTCAATTTTTCCAAGGTGAGACCCTGAGCGAATTTTCTGAATTTATTGCCATCTGCAGAACCGACCAGACTATTCAATTGATGCCATTTGGAGGCGGTTTCTTTTTGGGTGTTTATTTTACCCAAAAGTTCCTGCATTTGCTGTTTCAAACTCGCCTGGAACTCCAACTCCTTTTGTAGGCTTCCTATATTTTGCTGGCATTGATTGAATTCTTGTGATACCGCTTGTAGGGTGACTTTGAGTTCTTCTTGAGAGCTAAGCCTTTTTATGATTGGCTGAAGCCTTTCTTCATCTTCCAGCAGCTGCTTTTTGATTTGTGCTAACTCGATTTCCTTTTTTCGAAGGGATTCAATTAACTCTCTGGCATGATTTGCTTCTTCTTCAGATAAAAGTGCATTTTCTGCTTCATGAATGCTTGTAAAACCAACTTCTTTTACCCTGGGTGTCAATTTGGTTTCAAGGCTTTCTTTTTCCTTTGAATATTGCAGGATTTGATCGGAAAGCTGCTGAATTATTGCTTTGAGTGAAGCCATTTTTGTCTGAATATCAGAGCGTTCAGATTGGATTTTTCCGGCTTCACTTTCATTTGAAAGTATTTCCTTTTCCAACTTTATTTTTTCCTCAGACGGAATTTTATCGCCATATAAATTTACCCTTTCTGCCTCTTTTGCCTTTTTCTCTTCTTGGATTTCCTGGATGTGTTTGTCGAGTTTTTTTACCTCATTGAGCGCATTTTCCTGGTGGATTATATTTTCCCTGATTTTTGGTTCCAAGGTTTCCATTTCTTTCTGAAATGCTTCGTTGGTCTGTTGATGCTTTTGAAAATTGAGGTATAGATTTTCTATTTCCCGGAACATTTCCTTGGCCTTAGATTCTTCATATTTCAAGCCCAATGGATGAAGTTCTCTGTCAAGAGTCGCAATGCGTTGTGATTTTTCAGCCTCTGTCTCAGCTTCTGCTTTAGCTTCTGATTCTATTTCTTTTTGAATTTGTACCACTTCGCTTTCTAATTTCTCAATGGCCTTGTTTCGCTCAAGGTTTGCAGATTCGAAATTGGAGAGCGTATTTTCATTTTCGATTAAAAGTGACCTTTTTGATACCAGGTTTTTAGCTTTATTATTCAAATCCATTAACTCCTTTTCAAAAGTATCAGTTGGAAATTGGCTATTGAAGGTATCCTGGTAAGAAGTTAAAAGCGAATTTATTTCAATTGCTTCAGGAATACTTTCCAGTTGATTTTCAGATTCAAAAGAAGCGTTCAAAATTGCTTCAAGTTTGGTTTTGCAGGCAGTTGAGGAAGCATTAGTTTCATTGAGCTTGTGCTCAATTGTTTTAACATTAACCTTTTCCATTTCCCATTCTTCCTCTGCTTTTTTTTGATGTTCCAGCTCGTTTTCTTCAATGGTATGCTTTGCGATATTGTGGTCAGTAGCAAAACAAAGGGGGCATGGGTCACCCGGTTTCAGGTTTTTTCTTTCTTCGGAAAACCGGGCAAACAGTTTGTATTTTTCAAGGGTGTTTGCTTTGAAAGTCAATTCCTTTTCAGCTGCCTGTAGCGCCAATTCTAAATCTTTCTTTTTTGATTGTAGTTTTTTTAATTCCTCGACACCCGATAAAAAGTCGACCTTCTTTTGTTGAAATACCTTTTGAAGACTTTGATATTTTTCAAAATATCCAATTTTTTTTTGCAGCTGTTCCAATTCATTGCCCAGGCGAACCAAAATGGAAGATCGAGCCGATAATTTGAAATCTGGAATCTCAGCTTCTAATTTTTCCAACAAAATTTTAAAAGAGGATGACTCTTCTTCAAATATTTTTTTCTCATTTTTTAAACGTCCTTCCAATCCGACAAGACTTGCTTCCAAATCAGCCTTCCTGTTTTTTCTTTCCTGGATTTTTTTGTAGGCATTTCTTAAGTCCTCCTTTTTATCGTTTATCAGCTTTATGGAATCACCTAATAATTTAGCCTTGGGGTGCGCCTCTAACCAATTTTTTGCAGCAGCATTGCCTGCTTCAAGCGCTTCCTTTTCTTTTAAAAAACTTTGATATTGTAAGGAAAGCTTTTGCTCCTCCTGATGTGCAAGATCCTTTTTTGTAAATTCAACTTTTAGCTGTTGCTGTAAATCTGAAATTCGCTGGTCCAGGCTGTTTACATTCGACCACAATTCTTCTTCCTTTTTAAAATGTTCTTTTTTAGTCTTCAGGGATTCAATTTCCTTTTCTAATTCACCTTTTAAAACTTTCAGCTTCTCTTCTTCAATTGTGAGGTTCTCATTGGCAGATCTTTGGTTGTTTTCCTTGCTTGGAATTTCAAACTCCAATTGTTTTAATCTGCTTAATTCCGTTTTAAAGGGAAGAATTTTTTGATGCAAGGCAAATTTATTTCCAACATCTGAATGTTCTTTTTTCTTTTCTTCAAGCAGACTTAGTTCATTTTTGAAATTATTATTTCTGCCTTGAAGATTATCCCATTGTTTAAAATGTTCAAGGTCTTTTTGAAGCGAATCCAGTTGTGATTTCAATTCTTTTCCGCCCTCTTCCGCTTCTTTTTTATGCTCAGAAAGTGCGGTGATTTCTTCTTCAGATTTCATATTGAAATTTTCCTGCCTCGCTTCCAATTTCTCCAACTCCTTTTTCTCTTCATCGTATTTTCGATAGATTGTACGTGAAATCCTGGAGTAGATCTCCGTTCCGGTTATCCGCTCCAATAGCTCACTTCGGTCTTTTTCATTCGCTTTTAAAAAAGCAGCAAAATCACCTTGTGATAGATAAACAGATTTGGTAAAGCGCATATAATCTAACCCGCAGACCTCTTCAACCATCTGGTTGACCTCAGTAATTTTTTCTGCAATAATTTCATATTCCCCGGATTCAGGATTCAACCTCGACAACTCTCTTTTGGGAGTTTGAATGGCACCATCCAGTTTGTTTCTGGCCCTTCTGACCGACCATTTTGCCAGGTAAACTTCATTGTGAATATCAAAAGTAACCTCTGCATAGGCATCTGTAGTTCCGTAAGAAAGCACCTCTTCCGATTTTGCATCTCTGGCAACGGTACCATAAAGTCCCAAAGTAATGGCATCCAAAATGGTCGTTTTCCCGGATCCGGTATCACCTACAATGGCAAAAAGTCCCGCATCACTCAATGGAGCTTGCATAAAATCAATCACAGCCTCTACCTGCAATGAATTGATATTCTTGATGGCTACCTTTCTAATTCTCATGGTCAGTTTGTTCTTTTTAACTTTTATGAATCAAACCTGCGAGCAAAATCCCACTGGCTACTGCTGCATTCAATGATTCCATTTGGCTTCCTTCTCCTTTTGGAATGGATATTTTTTGATGCGGAAGATTCCTGATTTCCTGACTTACGCCATGGCTTTCGTTCCCTATTACAATCCAGCCTCCCGAAATTTCTTTTGTTTTAAAAATATCAATTCCGTCCATATCACTCACCAAAACAGGAATTTCAGGCCATTTTTCAGTCAACTCTTTAAGGTTTTCTTCGATTACCTTTACTCTGAAAACCGCTCCCATACTGGACTGAATAACCTTTGGATTCCATACTTCAGCACATTCGGGCGATACAAAAACCTGTTTCAATCCAAACCAGTCTGCTATTCTTACGATGGTTCCGAAGTTCCCGGGATCATTGATTTGGTCCAGGTACAATTGATAATTTTCTACTGGTTTTTGAATAGCATCATCCTCTGGAATATCGCAAACCACCAGAACCTTATTGGGAGTTTTCAATCCGCTGATCCTTGATAATTCTTTGTTATTGATAAGACTTAGGAGTTTGGGATCCAGATTCGGATGTCCCTCATAAAGCTCTGCGGATTCTTCCAACAAATAAATGTGATCAATATAATTATGAAAATGGTCCAGGGCTTCCTTTACTGGTTTCTCTCCCTCCACTATAAATTTCCCATACTTCTTTCTGAACTTTTTAGATTGAAGGCTGGCGATGTATTTAATCTGATTGGTTGAAATACTCAACTTTGACCAATTTGAAAGGTTAACTATTGGATTTGTTTAAAAAAGGCTGACCTTTAGCCTTTGAATGGCAAGATTGAAAGTTTTTTCCTTTTCACCTAATTTGTAAACCTTACTTTCTAACCTGTGAATTTTCTCGCACATTTATTTCTTTCCTGCGACAATGACTACCTTATGGTGGGCAATTTTGTGGCAGATTCTATTCAAAATCGCGATGTGCCGGATTTTCCTGAAGGCGTTCAAGAAGGAATAACTTTGCATCGTAAAATAGATTCCTACACAGATTCCCATCCTAAGGTACTGGAAGGAACAAAAGTACTGCACGAAAAACATCACAAATATGCTCCGGTTCTAATCGATGTCTATTTCGATTATTTTCTTTCCAAAAATTGGAACAATTATTCCGAAATACCTCTTGAAGATTTTACCCGGGAGACTTACCTGACACTTGAAAAATACCTTCATCTCATGCCACCTGTATTGCAACACAGGCTACCACTCATGATTGCCGACAATTGGCTGATGAATTACACCACTCGTGAAGGACTAGAATTTACTTTTGATAAAATGAAAAGAAGGGTAAAGTATCCCGGTCTCATTGAAGGCGCAACCGATACTTTATTCAAATACCACGACCACCTCAACGAAGTGTTCCTCGATTTCTTTCCGGATGTAATTGAATATGTTAGGAAGGAATGTGAGTGTTAGGTGCTGGGGGCTAGGTGCTGGGTTCTGGGTGCTGGGTTCTGGGTACTAGGCGCTTGGTGCTGGTCAAGGTAATTAAGTTAAGGGAATGAAAGGTGAAATACATTCAAATCATAGAGTTGCGGTCGTTGCGCTTAACCTTAGCGGCCTTTGCGTGAACCAAAAATATTGGGAATTGAAATACAAATGTGTTTGAATATCAATAATTTACACTTTATCATTATATCACTTTGCTGGAATCGGCGGGTCCACTCCGAGAGACCTGCCTTAGACGTTTGTATTTTCTTTCTTAACTTGATGACATTGGAGAGCTAATTACTGGAACTGGATTTCCATTACATTCGTCACTCGTCACTCGTAATTCGTCACTCGTCATTTCTCATGGTTTTTCCACCTGCTCCACATCTTCCCCGGCAAAAAGGCTGTTCAAATAATCACTGGTTTGTTGGTTGAAAATGATGTAGGCTAATAATCCCAAATGAAATGCGAGGGCAAAGAAAATAGCGATTGCTCTTCTATTATTGGCGGCACGTTCAAATTTTCGGTTCTGCATGGTGTTCCTTTTTTACCAATTGGAACGGACCCTGAATCCGATTTATTACCTTCTTTTTTGTAACTAATGGTTAATAATGCGCTGTTCGGTATTCGGTATTCGCTGTTCGCTTTTTATGGTAGCCCGTAAATCGTAAACCGTAAACCGTAAATTTTAATTAAAACTAAGCTGTTACCAGTTCCTCAAAATTCCCTGTCTTGGTGTTCTTCTTTACATTGTCCCAGGTGAAGAATCGGCCGTTCATTACAACGTATACACCGGGAGGTAGGGTTTGAACGAAGGCCAATGCATTCCCCAAATTGAAGAATCCGTCGGAGGAAGTACCGAAGGCATAAGGAATCATCGCTCCGGTGAGTACTATGGTTTTGTTGGGGATGTTTTGCTGTGCCAGATATTCAGCAGTTTCCACCATTCTGTCAGTACCATGGGTGATCAGAATCTTGTCGTATGGAGAGCGTCGGCTGTTGTGTGCTATGATTTCGCGGTCTTCTTCAGCCATTTCCAGGCTATCTACCATCATCAGGGTCTTGAAGTCGATGTCAACCAGACATCTACCTCTTTCAAACATCTCCAAAAGGTGTGTATCCTTGAAATAAAGTTTACCGGTGATGTAGTCGTATTCTTTGTCAAATGTACCTCCGGTGATCAATACCTGAACCATGCGAAATCAGTTTAAAAATTTGAGCCGCGAAGGTAATTATTTTTAGCCTTTAAATGGGCAACTCCATTAGGCCATTTCTACAATGGTAACTCCATTTCCACCAAATTCCTGCTCAGGATGATAAATCTCCTGAATGTCCTGGTATTCCTGAAGTTTCCTTTTTACGGCTTTTCTTAAAACTCCATCACCTTTGCCATGGACAATTCGCAGGGTGTTTGCATTGGTCATCAAGGCCTGGTCTACAAAATCTTCTAAGACCTTCATGGCATCTGCCATTCTTAATCCTCGTATGTCTATTTTGCTTTCAAAGTTTGAATTGGCAGAAACTGTATCAGTGGTTATACTGAGTGCCGTTTTTTTGTCCAATGGTTCTCTTGATAAAACCAATTCGCGAAGTGGGAGGGTCATTCGTAGATCTCCGACTTTTACAATGGCCTTTTTCTTTTCTATAATTTCAACTTCACCATTGGTACCACTACTTCTTATCTTAACAAAATCCCCAACCTTGATTTCTTCCTCTTTCTTCTTTTTATCCGGCTCGAAATAGACCTTTTCTCTTAAATCTTTGACCTCCTCCTGAAGTTCTTTTTGATCCTTTTTGGTTTCAACGATCAGTTGTTTTGCTTTTTCCAGGTTCTGTTGCTCCCTGATTTCTTTGATGAGCTTGTTGAGTTCCCTTGATTCCTGAGCCGCTTCCTGCATGGCTTTTTCTTTGGCCTCCAGCTTAATTTTCTTGCGTCTGAATTCCAAATCCCTCGACATGTCTTCGTAGGATTTCATAAGCCGATCCAGGTCTTTTTCTCTTTTTTTGATGGATTCTAATTTCTCCTCCACTTCCTGCTTTTCTCGCTGCAAATCAATCAACAACTCATCTACTGCTCGTTCATTTTTTCCGGCACGATGTCGTGCATATTTCAACACTTCTTTGGGAAGTCCGGTTTTGGTTGCAATTTCAAAGGCATAAGAACTACCCGGACGACCAACTTTTAATTCATAAGTGGGAGCGAGGGAATCTTTGTCAAAATGCATGGCTCCATTCACGATGCCTTTTGCCTTGAATGCAAACATTTTGAGGTTGGAATAATGCGTGGTAATCACACCGTAAACTCCTTTTTCATTCAGTATTTTTAAAATGGCTTCTGCAATGGCTCCTCCGATTTTCGGATCGGTTCCACTTCCAAATTCATCTATCAAAACCAAGGTCGATTTATCAGACTTTTCAAGGAAGTTACGCATGTTTTCCAATCTGGAAGAATAAGTACTCAGGTCATCTTCCAAAGATTGTTGGTCACCGATGTCGGAAAATATCTTTTTAAAAATACCCATTTCGGTATCTCCCCTCACTGGAACCAGAAACCCAGATTGCACCATGAGTTGAAGCAAGCCAACTGCCTTCATAAAAATGGACTTTCCACCGGCATTGGGTCCACTCACCAATAGAATCCTGTTATCGTACAAAAGTGTAAGGTCAAATGGAATGGTCTTTTTGCCGAGTTGTTTGTTTTTTAAAAGAAGAAGCGGATGGTAAGCCTGCCAAATTCCAAAGAATATATCTTCCCTGATTTTTGGAGCCATGGCACCCATTTTTAAGCCCAATCTTCCTTTTGCCTGGATAACATCCAGTTTTACCAAAACAGATTGATAGCCTGCCATTGAGTCAGAATAAGGGTGCAACATTGCACACAGCTCTTTCAAAAGCCGATAAATTTCCCTTTTCTCCTCCGTTTCCAGGTCAAAAATGTCGTTGTTGATGTCGATGATGGGTTCCGGTTCCAAAAATGCAGTCTGACCAGTTGCAGATTCGTCGTGAATGATACCCCTGATTTTCCGTTTGTGTTCTGAGGGAACAGATAAAACTCGTCTCCCGTTTCTAATACTTTCCACACTATCCGTCAGCCAACCTTTATTGCGAAAATCCATGACCAGGTTTTTGAAAACCTTGTCCAGTTCACGCTGTTTGGATGCAATTTGTTTTTTGATTTTTAAAAGTAGGGGAGAAGCATCCGGTCTGATATCGCCATTTTCATCAATGACAATATTAATAGCCTTTATTAATCCCGGATCGAAGTCGAAATCGCGAATGATATCGAATAGATGGGGATACTTCAGTTTTCGTCCGGGATTGAAATAATTATTTACTTCCCCAAAATTTCTCAATATTCTGTTGATCCGTTGGATTCCTTCAATGGATAGGACATAACCTTCGATGGCAAGCATTTCCAAATCCTGGGAAATGTCTTCGAAGGCAGAAAGAGGAAGCCTGTCGTTGGTTTCCATTCCTTCTTTCATCTCCTTGGTTTGTTCCAAAGAGCGGGTGATGATATTCAATCCCGATTGTGGGTAAATTCTTTTTACTTCGGCTTTCCCCAATTCACTCAAACACTCATTTTCAGTGATGGCCAATATCTTATCAAATTCAAGCCTTTCTAAAACATCCTTCGGCTCCAGTGTCATTCGAAATTTCTTTTTTGCGAAAATAAACCATTCTCCAGCATATGGAAATAATCGAAAGGCATGGAAAGTTCCAATCAACCGCAATTTTTTTCCATTCAGCTGTTAAAACTTGAAAAAAGCACCTTGAAAAAGCACATTGAAGTACCTGCCGGCCCAAAATGGTATTGATTTTGATTTTTTGATTTCCGAAGCAAAGAAACTTCGGGCCAAAACCAAAACTTATGACTTGCTACCATGCCTGGTGGGTTCTTTGTGCATGCACTCTATTGTTTGCATCTTGTCAAAAAGATGATCTTTCTCCTGACAATAACTTTGTCAATTTCAAATCCTTACAAGTCGGTCAACAAAGCAGGTTTGTTCTTTTCAAAGGAGAAGATTACAAAAGCAATGCTAATTTTGATTTCACCTATACAAATGATACCCTGGTAGTAGAAGTCCTCGAAAAAAAGTCAGACGGATACTTGGTTCGTGAGTTCCTTTCTACTGGTTCGGCTTCGCTCAACGGACAAAACAATGTCGCTTTTGCTGATTTAGAGATTCAATATTTTATAGAAAAAAACGGAAACCAAATCCGAATCAAATACCCCAACTTTCGCCAAAACTCCAGGCTATTTCTATTCCCAACTGAATTTGGAGGGACCATAAACCTGGAAGAAACAGTAGATCCTCAAGTTGAAGTTAAAGGTTGGAAAACAAACCTGCCTTATTCAACAGCTTATGTTGAAGCTGCCACCAATATGGATTTGTTTGGGAAGAGCTACAAAAACCTGAATTTCATGATGGACAATCGTCCTATGAAACAAAGAGGTAGCGGTATCACTCATATTTATAACAAAGATTACGGAATGGTAAGGGTAAGCGAATATTCCTCTCTTACAGGAAAAGGTTACGGTTGGGATTTATTGCCAAACTAGATTCTATTCAATCTTGCTCTCAATGCATGATCGGCGAGGACCAATGCAACCATAGCTTCCACAATCGGAACTGCCCTTGGTAAAACGCATGGGTCATGTCTACCTTTTCCCTGAATAGTAGTTGGATTACCTTTGGAATCGACTGATTCCTGATCTTTCATGAGGGTGGCAGTTGGTTTGAAAGCAGCCTTGAAATAAATTTCCATTCCATTACTGATGCCTCCCTGTATTCCTCCGGAATAATTGGTCGAAGTTTTTATCAAATCTCCTTCTTTTACGAAAAGATCATTGTGCTCAGAACCCAACATACTGGTTCCTTCAAATCCGCTACCGATTTCAAAACCTTTACAAGCATTGATGCTTAAAATGGCCTTTCCTAAATCAGCATGCAATTTGTCAAAAACAGGTTCTCCCCATCCAGCAGGTACATTTCGGATGTTGCAATGAATCACTCCACCTACTGAATCTCCCTTTTTACGAACATCCACCACAAAATCCTCCATTTTAGCAGCTAGTTCAGCATCCGGACACCGTACAATATTGGCTTCAATAAGGGATTCTTCATAATGACTTCCCGGATTTTCCATGCCTAGATGCCCAATTTGGGAGACGTAAGTGCTTATTTTTATATTAAAATGATTTAAAAATGCTTTTGCCACTGCTCCTGCAGCAACCCTCGCTGCCGTTTCTCTGGCACTTGAACGACCGCCACCACGGTAATCTCTAAAACCAAATTTTGCATCCCAGGTAAAGTCGGCATGAGATGGGCGATAAGAATCAGCAATATGACTGTAGTCTTTTGACTTCGCGTCTTCATTTTCTATGACGATGGCGATGGGTGTTCCGGTAGTTTTTCCTTCAAAAACACCTGAAAGGATCTTGGCCAGGTCCTTCTCTTTCCTTTGAGTGGTTATTCTGGATTGACCAGGCTTTCTTTTGTCTAAATCTGCCTGAATTAAAGCCTCCGAAATCTCCAATCCAGCCGGACAGCCATCGATAATGACTCCAATGGCCTTTCCATGCGATTCTCCAAATGTATTTATCGTAAATACTTTCCCAAAACTACTTCCTGCCATGGAGTTGAAAGATATTTTAAGAAACAGCTACACTGGCCTTATCGTCAGCAACTACTTCCGTTTTTACAAAATAGATGGTCATCAATAAAGAAAACAAAAAGAACACCGAAAGGATGATACCACTGAAAGGAATAAATTGTTCCATCCCAAACCAGCCATCCAAATAATAAATAAGTCCTAGTCCAAATAAAGCCCTCAAAAACTCAGTTAGGATGGCCCATTTTGATTTGTCCATCAAGGTAGTATAGGAGAAAACAGACAGGCCCAGGAATAATCCGTACAGCAAAATCAGACCAAATGAATAGTCAGCAATTCTATTGAACATGTACAACATCAAAATCAAACCTACTACCAATTGAACCCAGGACCAAATTGTCAAAGACTTCGAAAGCCCGGTGTCATATTTTTTTTGAGCATAAGGATCTTCGATGATTTCTATCGGATATTTTTCTGCTACATCTTCGGGTCTCCAACCAGTTGGTTTGAACCAAATTTTAAGTTTGTCCTTCCATGATTTGGTTCGCCAGGCATCCATAAAAATCAACCAAAAATGTTGGAAATTGATCCAAAAAGGATTCCAGGTATTCACCTGTCTTTTCACACCGTAAACAGGTGGTATTTCCTTCAATTCAGGTTGAAAGGTGCCAAAAATCTTATCCCAAAAAATGAAAACCTGACCATAATTCTTATCTAAATATTCAGCATTGATGGCATGGTGTACCCTATGGTGTGAAGGTGTCACAAACAAAACTTCAAACCAACCCATTTTGTCGATTAATCTCGTATGATACCAAAACTGGGCAAACAAATGCAAGGGCGCAATCACAGCAATAACCTTTTCCGGAACACCTACCAGGGCAGCGGGTATCATGAAAAAGGCAATGAAAGAGGTGATATTTGAAATGGACTGACGCAAAGCGCAGGAAAGATTGAACTCTTCGGAACTGTGGTGAATGATGTGCCGGTTCCAAAATATATTGATTTCATGTTCGAGTCGATGAATCCAATATCCGGCAAAATCGATGGCAACAAAGGCGATCAAGTAGACCAGCCAAGTCGATTTGATTTCAAACAAAGCGATATGCTCAACCAGCCATCCATAACTGATGATGACCACCGAAAGCCCCAGAACATCTTTGATGGTATTGGTCATGCCCGAACTAAGACTGGAAATCATATCAGGACCCCGATTTATCTTCAAACCTTTCTTCCACGACCAAAGCGCTTCAATCCCTATTAAAAGAATGAAAAATGGAATGGCAAAATTCAAAACCTGGGCGTAGGACTCCATTTATAAGCGCTTTTTTACAAAGATAATTTATTAAAATATAAATCGATTGAACCTAAGCTTCGCTCAGACGTCAATAAGCTTTAATTTTTAGAAAAATAATAGGACTTGAACCATCAAAAGCCCTAATTTTGTTTAAAATTTTTAAAAATGGTAAAAATCGGTGATGTAGAACTTGGGGATTTCCCTCTTTTGCTGGCTCCAATGGAAGATGTGAGTGATCCGCCTTTCAGGGCTTTGTGCAAAAAGCAGGGCTGTGACATGATGTACACCGAGTTCATTTCTGTGGAAGGATTGATTCGCGATGCAGACAAAAGTGTGCAGAAACTGGACATTTACGATTATGAACGTCCAATAGGAATTCAAATCTTCGGGGCAGAATTGGAATCTATGCAACGTGCTGCCGAGATAGTTGAAGAGGCCAAACCTGAAGTGCTGGATATCAATTTTGGCTGTCCGGTGAAAAAGGTAGTTTGCAAGGAAGCCGGTGCAGGAATTTTAAAAAACATTCCCAAAATGGTCGAACTGACCAAGGCAATCGTTGATGCGACGAATTTGCCTGTCACAGTGAAAACCAGATTGGGTTGGGACGATGATTCGATTCAAATAGAAGAAGTAGCAGAAAGGTTGCAAGATGTAGGAATTAAAGCATTGTCCATCCATGGTAGAACCCGCAAACAAATGTACAAGGGTGAAGCAGATTGGACTCTCATCGGAAAAGTAAAAGAGAATCCAAGGATCCAGATTCCAATTTTTGGAAATGGGGATATAGATTCTCCCCAAAAAGCACTGGAGTATAAAAATAAGTATGGGGTAGATGGCGTCATGATTGGACGGGCAAGTATAGGGTATCCCTGGATTTTCAGGGAAATCAAACATTTCCTGGCAACTGGTGAAATGTTGGAACCTCCAACAGTTGAAGAAAGGGTTGCTGCAGCAAGAGAACATCTGGAAAGGTCACTTGACTGGAAAGGACCAAAATTGGGGGTTCTTGAAATGAGAAGGCATTACACCAATTACTTCCGCGGTTTCCCTGGAATAAAATCCTACCGGGCCACCCTTGTTGCAGAGCATGATCCTGAAGTGCTTTTTGCTACGTTAAAAGAAATCGAAAAAGAATACGATGGGGTAGAATCCCTGGTTTCCTAAAACCCGAACTTTGCAAAAGAAAATCCTAGCCCTTTCCTTGTTTTTGCTGGTCGCCATTTTTCAGGCGTACCTCAAATTTGAATTCCACGAATGTTGGAAAGACGAATGGCAGGCCTGGTTTGTAGCCAAGGATATGTCCTGGTTTGAAATGTTCGATTTTCTAAGTTATGAAGGACACCCGATTATCTGGTATGCCTGGCTGAAAATTGGCCAATTAATCACAGGTTTGTTTCCCATTTCGGAGGTGATTCAATTGAAGATTCTTCACTTTATCCCCTGGTTGGCCGTATTGTATGTCTTGTTGTTTAAAATGCGCGTTCCATCCTGGTTGGCCGGGTTTATTGCTATCAGTTTCTTTCCTTTTTTTGAATATGGATTGGTATCGAGAGGCTATGTGTTTGTTATGCTTTTCAGTTTTTTGCTGGCTTATTTTGAAAAGGAAAAAAGAAGTAATTCGAAATTAGAAGCAGGACTTTTATTTCTGATTTGCCAAACGGAGGTGTTTGGTGCTTTTTTCGCATTGGCCTGGCTTTGGTACAAAGTTGCCGGTAAAAATGGCCTTCCGGATTATAAGGTATTTAAGGATAATCCCTATTTTAAGAATTTATCATGGGCAGTTGGCTTAGGTTGGGCTTTTCTCATTTTTTCCATTTTTCCTGAAACCCAAACGAATAATTATGGTGCAGCTGTAGTGGCCAATCCTTTTGACCCAATCCATTTAGGGACGGCTCTGCAAGGTGTTTTTGGCAATTCCTTTTTTGTAGGTTGGATGGAGGATACAGCCTCTGCCGGAGTTTCCGGTTTAGGTATTCTTTTGAGTTTTGCAGCCATTGGAATTATCGTTTTTTTATTTTTTAATAATAAAAAAGCCTTGACCACCTGGTTGTTTTTTATGCTGATGATGTTTTCGTTTTCGGTTTTAGTGTACCAGGGAGGTATTCGACATTGGGGAATGAGCCTGGTGTTTTTCTTTATGTTGCTTTCAGTTGCCCAGCCTGAAAATTGGTTGAAAAGTCCTTTGAAGTTAGCTGCTTTCGGAATAATTCTAATCGCCCAACTTTCCTATGCTTACTTGGCTGTGGTCAGAGAAGTCAAATTCCCTTATACCAATGCCAAGGAAACTGCAGCTTTTTTAAAAGAAAAAGTTCCTGAAACGGTACCGATTATTGCCATGAATAAATTTGCCGGGACACCGGTAGTTGGATATTTAGGACGTAAGATGTATTCCTTACCCGATGGAGAGGCTTTTTCTTATTTCAGATGGCTAGATAAAGTCTATGTTCCGGTTGAGGCAGAGTTTAAACAGTTTGCAAATTTTAAAAATGTAGGTGGATTGATCCTGTTGAGTGACAAGCCTTTGCCAAAGGAAAGGTACCCATCAATCAAGCCATGGGAGACCTTTGATCGCTTCAATCTAAGGATGGAAAATTATTATCTTTATGTTTTTGATGTAAAGGATTTTGAGGCAAACCATTAAAAACACCAAAATGAAAACAATTCTACTTTCTCTGGTTCTCCTTTTTGTTGCATCAACTGGATCTCTTTTAGCTCAGGATTATGCTCCCAATCGCCTGGTTGCCAAGTTTAAAAGTCAACCAGAATTGATTGGATTTCCAGATGGTAGCCTTTCTGCAACTTGCTTGCTTGAGGATGAACAATTGTCTGACATTTTTATAAAAGAACACTTGTTTGCTTTCAAAAAAACCACAAAGGAAAATGACAATGGTCCTTTTCAAAATATTTACATCCTAAGATTTGAGGGAAATGAAGATGTCCTTCAAAAGGTAGATCTTCTTCAAAAAACAGGACTTTTTGAATATGTTGAGCCGGATTATATAGGTACTGCAGGCGGAGTTCAAATGGAGCAAAGTCTACCACTTTTATTGCCTAATGATCAGTTTTTCAGCAGGCAATGGAATATGGTGAATGATGGCACATTCACACTATCAACAGCAAAAGTTGATGCTGATATAGATATGGATGAGGCCTGGAACATTCAACAAGGTTCCAATGCAGTTACGCTGGCTATTTTGGATAGTGGCCTAAAAATGGACCACCCGGAAATGTCAGGTCGCCTTTGGACCAATCCCGGTGAAATAGCCGGGAATGGAATCGATGACGATAACAATGGATTTATAGATGATGTAAACGGCTGGGATTTTGTCAATACAGATGCCGATCCTACAGATGACCAGGGACATGGAAGCAATGTAACCGGAATCGCTGCTGCAACCGGCAACAACGGAATTGGTTATGCTGGTGTAGATTGGAATTGCAAGGTGATGGTTTTAAAAATATTGGATTCTAATAATTCAGGATTCCTAAGCAAATGGGCAGAAGCGGTTACTTATGCTACAGACAATGGAGCTCATGTGATGAATATGTCGGTAGGTGGTTCCGGAGCTTCAACTCCCTTGAAAACAGCAACAGATTACGCTTACGTCAACAATGCCAACATCGCAGCCTGTATGATGAATTTCAACAATGTCACGACTTATTATCCGGCAGGGTTTGATCATACCATCGCTGTAGGATCGACCAATCCTGATGACACACGCACAGAACCATTTTTTTGGAGCGGAACTTCCGGAAGTAATTATGGTGCGCACATTGATGTGACAGGTCCTGGTAATTATATTTACGGTTTGAGTAATACCAGCAACACCAATTACAATTCTTATTGGGGAGGTACTTCTCAAGCGACTCCTTTGGTAGCCGGACTTGCTAGTTTGGTACTTGCTCAAAACCCTTCTTTAAATCCTGACGACATCAGACAATTGATAGAAGCAGGTGCTGAAGATCAGGTGGGTGACAATACCGATACTCCGGGTTTTGATATCTATTATGGACACGGAAGAATCAATGCATTCAATACTTTAAGCCTATTGACTTCCACCAGAGATGTTAAAATCTCAGAAAATAGTTTGATAATTGCGCCCAATCCGGTTAGAAAAGGTGAAAATATTTCCTTTGAAATTCCGGATTCCTTTGATTCAGGTGACTTGACATTGAAGGATTTAAAAGGAAGGGCAGTAAAAGTTCAAAGAATAAACCAAGGGGATTTTATTCGAATTCCCATTCCACAAAATATTGCTGGTGGAGTTTATTTTTTGGAACTAAAAGACCATAAATCGTATTTATCCGGTAAGATTCTGGTTTATTAGTTTTGTGCCGGATTTGATAACAGAGAAAAATTTATCAGGAATTGGTTTTTAATATTCAACCCGAGGAGCGAAAGATATTCAATATCATAAGTGAGACTGCAAAGGAGCTGGGTTTTCCTGCCTATGTAGTCGGCGGTTATGTGAGAGACAGATTGTTGGGCAGACCTTCGAAAGACATGGACATCGTTTGTGTTGGAAGCGGCATCGAACTTGCCCAAAATGTAGCCGGTAAAATGCGA
Organism: Saprospiraceae bacterium; assembly: GCA_041392845.1. Classification (GTDB taxonomy): domain Bacteria; phylum Bacteroidota; class Bacteroidia; order Chitinophagales; family Saprospiraceae; genus JAGQWW01. Next base: position 19,222 of record JAWKLG010000030.1, read on the forward strand.
CCCATTCCCCGAGTCGTTTATTACAGCAGATTTGGTACAGCCATGCTCAAACATGAAGACCTGGAGGTCGAATTTGTTGGAGCAAGAAAGGAAAGTTACCGTTTTGATTCACGTAAACCTTCCGTGGAAGAAGGAAGCCTTGAAGACGATCAAAATCGCCGTGATTTTACCATCAACGCGCTTGCAGTAAGTCTGAATGAAGAAAATTTTGGAACCATCATCGATCCTTTTGATGGTTTGATTCATTTGGAAGAAAAAATCATCCGTACTCCTTTAGAGCCAGGAAAGACCTTTTCTGATGATCCATTGAGAATGATGCGTGCCATCCGTTTTGCAACACAATTGGACTTTACTATAGAGGAAGAGACTTTAAAAGCGATTTCAAAATATCGAAATCGAATCAATATTGTTTCCCAGGAAAGGATTACGGTCGAACTGACAAAGATTTTAGCTTCTTTCAGGCCTTCTATCGGATTTAAACTTTTGTTTGATACCGGTTTGTTGAAAATAATCTTCCCTGAACTGGATGCGATGAAGGGGGTTGAATACAAAAACGGGGTAGGGCACAAGGACAATTTTTATCATACCCTGAAAGTCGTAGATAACCTTTGTCGTACTTCTCAGAATATTTGGTTGAGATGGGCAGCTTTGTTGCATGATATCGCCAAGCCTCCTACCAAACGATTTGACCAGGAGCAGGGATGGACTTTTCACGGACATGAAGCATTGGGTGCCGCTATGGTTCCAAGGATTTTCAAAAAATTGAAATTGCCTTTGGATGCCAAGATGAAGTTTGTGCAAAAAATGGTTCAAATGCACCAGCGACCGGTAAATCTGACCAGTGAGGAAATATCCGATTCGGCGGTAAGACGATTGGTTTTTGAGGCAGGTGAGGATATTGATGAGTTGATGTTGCTTTGCGAAGCGGACATCACTTCCGGCAATAAAGAAAAGGTGAAAACCTATTTGAATAATTACAAATTCCTAAGGGAGCGGATCCAGGAAGTTGAAGAAAAGGATCGACTAAGAAATTGGCAGCCACCCATCACCGGAGAGCAAATCATGCAGATTTTTGGTATTGGTCCTTCGAGAGAAGTTGGCGTGATAAAAAATCACATCCGTGAAAGCATCCTGGATGGAATCATCGGAAACGAGTACGATGAGGCCTATGCTTTGATGTTGAAAAAAGGAAAGGAATTGGGATTGGAACCGGTCGATGCACAGGTTTGATACAATTCATATACGGTAAATTGCCATTTATCGAATTAGGTCCTGTTTTTGAAATGTAAATTTTAGCTTGCGGTAAATTAAAGTAGAATGAAAAAAACATTGAAAGATATCTTCGGTAAGAATACAGGATTGGACGAAAGAAGTTTGAAGTCCCTACTCACAGCATTAGACAATGCCAATCTTCCTGGTTTTGATTATCTGGAGTTCAAACAATCTGTAAATGCTCTTCAGGACATGGGCATGGATGATAAAACTGCCTTCAAGTCTGCCTTCGCCGCCGCATCTACCATGGGCCTAACAAAAGATAAACTGGTAGAAACCGCCAAGCATTACACCAAAGTCCTGGCCAACGAAATGGACCAATTCGAACAAGCCTGCAAAAGTCAGATTGACAGAAAGGTAAATTCTAAAAAGACCGAAGTTGAAGCCCTCCGTCAAAAAATCAAGGAATACGAAGCCAAGATCGAACAACTAAAAGAGCAAATCCAAAAGTCCTAAACCACCATCGACAAAGCCGACGAAACCATCCAGGCCGAGATGGACAAAATCACCAACACCAAGGAGAAGCATTCGACTATACGTTCAAATCAGTGCTCAATCAGATTACGGTTGATATTGAGAGTATAGAGGGGAATATATAGTGGTGGATAAGTTTTATGAGATGAAATTTTAGATTCCTGTTAGATTATATACCTTAAATTCTCCAAAAGAGATTTCAATGGTGTCAGATTTGTCGCACTTGTTATAGGTAGTGTAAGAAAAATACCCCCTCAATAAGATTATTTTCCAAATCAAGTTTTGTTATTCTTAGATTAGAAAATTTGCTATGGTCAATGACATATTTACTACACACTACATTCCATTTTGCAATTCATTGCATTCTTAAATATTGTCTACCTTCTTCTATCTTTTCAATATTGAATCCAATTGTATAAACAGGCGTAGGATGAGTAGTGGCAATATTTAATAATTTTATCGTAATATTGATCTTATCAATTTCTTCTGTATAATGCCCTGTCATTTCCAATTTGTAGTTTCCAGGATCTGTTTTGTGGTAAAATTCATGGCCATTCCATTTAAAATCGACGAAGTTTTCTTTGGTAGGTTGTGAATCTTCATTTTTGGAACAAGCCGATAATAAGCAGAGCAAGAATAATATTTGAATTAGTTTCATAAGTTTGCTTTATTTACTAGATTGAGTAATCTAAGAAATATTCACATGAAAACAAAACACATCGTTATTTACATACTGTTAGGCTTCGTGCCTTTAATCAATTCTTGCAAAAAGGAATCTCTAGAAGAGCAATATAAGTTTTTTTGTTTTATTGATGGTGAATTACTTATTCCTCGTTCAAAAGAGCCCAATTTTTTAGGCCCTGGACAAATTTCAGCGTCTTATAACGAAAGCATTAAAATATTAGACATAAACATTTTTTCTAATACTGATGATTCAGACGAATCGCTTCATTTGACTGCATCTTCTAAAGAAAATGAAATTATTGAATTATATTATTTTAATAACAAGTTGGTGGCTTGTGATTTTTTTGAAATGATTGAAAACGAAAATCTGTTTATTGATTTCGAATACATTTCACCTGATAATCATGAAATCAGACTAAGGTTTGAAGGAGATCTATTAAATTCTTGCGGCGATACCATTAAAGTAAGACAGGGCTATTTCAATGGACGTGTAAGATGATTTTTTAAATAGCTATTTCCAATGAAATTTTTACTGAGACTAAATCTACTGCTGGTAGGATTTCTTTTTCTGAATTGTAATAGAGAAATTCCAACCTTAATAACGGGATTAATTGTTGAACCTGTTGAATTGCCTAAACGGTATAGTGAAGGATTTAATAAGTATTATGCCGTTCTGGTATATGAAAGGAATTCTGATTATGGATTTTTGCATTCAGAATTAAAAAATCGTAGCGAAGAACTAAAATCGCCTGTGAAGTTTTCATTGTTATGGTTAGACGACTATCTGACATTTACAGCGAGGAGTTTTAAAACTGATCAGGAAGCATTGACCTTTATTAATAAAGTTTTTGGTTCCTCAAGTGCAAGCCCTCCTCCTTATTTTTTTATTATTAGACAGGACCATTACGCTTACCTTTTGAGAACTGAAAAATTGGGAACGAGAGAAATCAATCATTTTATATCAAACAATAAAGACTTGATGAAAACATTTGATAGATAATGGAAATATTTAACCGTTTGTTTATGAAATCTAAAGCATCCAAAAGTGCCCTTTTTATATTTATTTTGGTTCAAAGTTTGGGCTGTTTTTCTGGAGTGAAAAAATATACTCCCCCAACATTCTATCAAGAAATAGATAAGTATAAGCATTTTTTCAACCCGGAAATAAAACCTTTAAAAAAACAATTAAGCGAGCTTTATTTTTATCTAAAAAGGGGACATATTTACAAACATATTAATGAAAACGCTTATATTTATTCTCCTAAAATAATTGAATTTATACGTGCAAATAGGTCTAATTTTATTAACGTGCCTTATTTGCAAGAATATTCGAATTTTATTAAAGTTTTTGGGGAGCCCCATGGAATCTCTGAAGGTGATAAAACATTTCTTGTTTATTACGTAGGTCTAACTTTAGGTAGTATCGATTCAAATCAAGAAATGTTTGCTTTTACTTTTGATCAGGAAACAAAAAAGCTTTTGTTAGGTTACCCCCATTGAAGATTTGCGATCCTTAAGACAGTTTATAATTACAAAATATAGTTTAAATCAATCTTTTACCGGGCTAGCCTGGTAAAAGATTGTTACCATGAGAAAAACTCCTAGTGGCTATTCTTCTCAGGAAATCGTGTGCATGATATGGTTGGAATCATCCTTCCTATTTTCTGCGACAACCTAGGTTTGTGCAATTGAACTAAAGAAGTTTGCATCTATAATCTCCTCACTATTGGTTCTATTAAATCGCTCCATATATCCGTTCCCAGAACTTAGGTAATTCTCTATTATTAATAAAATTGTTAGATTAACAATATTTTTACATTTATTTGTTTGATAGTGAAAAATGATTCAGTACTTTTATCATCATTCAAATATTAATTTGTGTAAGCTTATGAAACAACTAATCATACTAATATCCTTGGTGTTTATCATTTCCTGTAAAAAAAAATTTAAATCAAAAGAAAGAATTACCACAACCCATATAATACCGAGAAAAAACATGTTTTTGGTTGTAAGCTAAATGGGAAGTCTGGCTGCCTGGTGCAAATGTATTTGCTATTTCCTATAATTACCTTGAGCGAGATGGAAGCTTTAATATTGGAGGATCTATAAATAATAATGATTGATGGAACCATTTATATTACATCAGTTTTAAAAGATACAGGTATCTATAAAAATCTTCAACCACAAGTTTTTGTTGATTTAACAGGTTCAGAACTTCCAGATTGGAAATTCGAATGTGCAGAATATTTCAGAGAAACAACACAGGAGAATTTCGTCCACATTGAAGTTTTGGATACTGAAAATGGAATTATCATTGGAAGCTTTGAAGATGTAGGAATTAACGCTTGTGGAGACACTGTGGTAATTACAGACGGAAGATTCAAGACTACTTATAAGTAACTTTTATTTCTAAAACGGCTAAAGCCGTATGCAGTTGGTTCCTGATTTTCTACCACCGCGATGAATCGCAGGGCTAGGGAAAATAGAGAAACTTCTAAACTGAAATATTCACTCATCCACTAACTCACTCATTCAATATTAAAAAATTAAATCCTAAAATTCCCAGGTAACAACTCTGTTAAAATGCCCTTCTCTTAGTGCAACAGTATCACCACATTGATTGATAAGGTCTCCTTGAAATTTCATTTTTATAATGCCAGTAGTAGAATCTATTGATTCGAATTCCATTTTTAGGTTATGATTGAAAATGTTCTCAAATGCGAGGCAAGAATCAGATATCCTCCAATCGACGTATTCAATGACTTCTACAGAATCATTATTTGTAAATCCAACCATACCTAATGTTCTATCGAATCCATCAATTTCATTAAAAACTAAAATGCCAAATCTATTTTGATTTGGATAGTAACTTGCTTGAATAGATTTTATGGAAAATATTCCTCCTGAAAAGCCATTTGGAAGAAATTTCTCACCGTCTATTAGGCAATAAAAAGGTCTGTCATCAAGGTTTTCTTCTTTTCTGCAAGAACTTGAAATTGAAATGATTAACAGGAGTGCAATTTGGAAAAAGGTCGTAGTTTTCATATTTTTATTTATGGCTAAGTTAAGAAGCTATATCCATTTTGTCAATAATTGAAATTTTATGAAAGCAAAACAAATCCTCTCATATTTCATCTTATCCTTCCTGCCTTTTTTTATTTCCTGCCAGAAAGAAAAATTTCAAGATGAGCCTTTCTATTGCGAAATAGATGGTGAAGTTATCCTGGCAAATGGTGGTAGTGGCGGCTGGTTTGGTTTTGATCCAATTCAATCGCTCTATTATCCAAATAAAGATAAGTTTGGCTTTTTGGTTTTTAATGAAAAGGATGGTGACAGTAGGTCTATAGATTTTGTGGCATATCCCAAAAAAGATTCAATTGCTGCCTTCGTTTTTACAGATCGTACCAATTCTGGTAATTGTATTCGTTATGAAATGTTAACTGATAGTGATTTACGAGTGGATTTCCTAAAATTGGATTCATTAAATGGAACAGTCGAAATGACATTCGAAGGAAATTTAAAAAATCAGTGTGGTGAAATTGTTCAAGTAAGGAAAGGTCGATTAAAGGACTATTGCTTTTGGCAATATTAGGTTTGTTTTTTTTATGAAATTCCATTAAATAAAAAGACTAAACCCATAATCCGAATATTATCTAACTCCTTACCACATCGATAAATCGCGAGGTTAGCTTGGATTAAAATTGTAAAATCCAAAAGGAATTATTCAATCCGTGCATTTCAAAAAAGAAAACTAAAATCTAAACCCTAAAAACTAAAATTCCAGTCGTTGCCTGGGAGCGAGTCGGCAGGCATGCCGCCTCTACGAGGTCAACCTCACACCTCAACCAATTCCCCACTATGAATCCGCAAGGGTCTTTTGTCTCCCAAATACGACAAAAACCGCTGCAATCCTTTCATCTTGGCAGTGTCTAACTCGTAGCTGATGTTTTCGGTGAAGTATCGCTCAAGGCTGAAGTCGACGGTTGGAGAGGGAAGGATGTAAAGTAGTTGAGGGACAAGGTCGATTCCCTTTTGAAGGGCTTGGTTGAATGCGTCTACAAACTCGTCGGAAAGTGGTTTTTTGGAAACCCAGACTGCAAAAACGAAAGGAAGACCTTCCTTGTCTCTCCAGGCTTTTCCAAAATCGTAGAAGAAGGGATATTGATTCCTGATCTCGATGGCTTTGTCACCTATCACCAATCCGGCGGTGGTGCCTTTGATGGCGGTTTTTTCAAAACCGGGAAAAGAAGTCTCCAAAACAGGATTGATGTTCCAATAATCCTTGATTAGAACTTTTGCCAGTTCAACAGAGGTTCGGGAATGAAAATCGAGGTAGAGTTTTTCAATCTGATTAATCGGAACTTCAGAAAAAATACCAACAGTTTGAACGCCACCCGTCGAGCCGATACAAAAATCTGAAATCAGGTAATATTCATCCATTTCAGCCAAGGCAGCTGCCGGAACCAAGCCAAAATCCACCTCATTTTCTTCCAACATCCTGGCACATTCCGAAGGAATGGCCAATTTTAAATCCAGCTTATCTGTAATGCCGCTGTTGAAAATACCGTACAAAAAAGGTTTGGTATTCAGGTAGTTAACCGCTGCGACTGATAATTTCGACATATTTCCCCTGGTTTCCTGTTCTGATTATTTCCTTAAAACAGGTAAATCTATGTATCCTTTAAATTGTTTGTCTGACTCGAATTCCACATCTGTGAAATCCTGTAAAGTATTGTACAAGGTATCCCTTTCAATAGCATTTCTTCCTACACCACGTATCAATTGAACCAATTGTTCAGTAGTCAATGAAGGATTCTGCTCTTCACTTCCTGCCATGCTGTAAATCTTGGTCGTATCGTCTATGGTTCCATCCAAATCATCGACTCCAAATGCCAAGGACAACTGTGCCGTTTCCCTTCCAATCATGGGCCAATAAGCCTTCACATGGTCAAAATTGTCCAGATAAATTCGGCTGATGGCGTAATTCCTCAAATCTTCAATGACATTTACCTCTGCTACAAGAGACATCTCATTGTCCTGATTTCTAAACTTCAGAGGGATGAAAGTTTGGAATCCACCGGTTCTGTCCTGCAATTTTCTCAATTCATCCATATGATGAACCCTGTGTTCAAACTTTTCTATGTGTCCATATAGCATGGTTGCATTGGAACGCATACCCAGCTTGTGCCAGATTTCATGCATTTCCAGCCATTGCTCCCCGGTACATTTGTCACCGGCAATTTCTTGTCTGATTTCAGGATGAAAAAGCTCAGCACCGCCACCTGGAAGTGAATCCACACCGGACTCTTTCACCATTTTCATTCCTTCTTCATACGATACCTTTGCCTTTTTGAAAATATAATGATATTCAACCGGAGTCAAGGCTTTGATGTGCAATTCAGGACGATGTTCTCTGATTTTTCTAAAAAGAGTCAAATAGAAATCAAGATCATATTGTGGTAAAACTCCACCTACGATATGTACTTCTGTCACCGGTTGGTCGTCGTATTTTTTTACAATATCCAGCATCTCATCCATGGTCAACTCCCATCCTTCTTCCCTCTTTTTAATAAGACGGGAATAAGAACAAAATTTACAAGTGTAAATGCACACATTGGTTGGTTCCATATGGAAGTTGCGGTTGAACCAGGTTGCATTGCCATGTTTTCGTTCGCGAATGAAATTTGCCAAAGCACCTACCAGTCCAAGGTCAGCTTTTTCATAAAGAAGTACTCCTTCTTCAAAGCTTATCCGCTCATTATCCTTTACTTTTTGAGCAATAACCTGAAATTCTTTTGGGATGGCCTCTATATTCAAATAGGATGAAAAATCTTTCTGTATGGTCATGATAATGCTTAAATTTTTCTCGTAAATCCGACTTTTGTACAAACTAACAACTTTCGGAAGTTTCAGTTTGTATTGAAAGTAAAATAATTTCGCAAATTTACCGAATGCTTTGGTTTTGAAAGACGATTTTCGTCACTTCCTTTTATAAATTTCTAAAATCTATCAAGTATTATCGATGGCTGAACGCGAAATAAATGGAAATGATTTATCCCTTGAACTGGAAAGGAAATTCCCGTATTTCCCTCCTGAATTAAGGGAAGATATGATGCAATACGGTATGTTAGCCCAGCTTGAAGCTGGCAAGGAAATCTTAAAAGAAGGCCAATTTGTAAAGGTGCTTCCATTGGTGTTGGAAGGCAGTTTAAGGGTTTTTCTAAAAAATGAAAACAAGGAACTGCTACTGTATTTCATCGAACCCAGGGAAAGTTGTGTCATGTCCTTTTCCAGTATCCTAAGTTCCAGTCCATCTAAAATTTTTGCTGAAACAGAGACAGATTGTAAAGTTGTCTTGCTTCCGATTGGAAAAATTAAATCCTGGACTGAAACTTATCCCGCTTTCAACCTGCTTTTTCTCAAACATTACCAACATCGGTATGAAGATATGCTAACTACCATTAATCAGGTCATGTTTGAAAGTTTGGAAACCCGACTCATTGATTATTTGAAATTAAGGACCTCCAAAAACGGGAACTTGCCAATACAATTGACCCATACTGAAATGGCCAAAGACCTGGGCACAAGTCGTGAAGTAATAACCCGTATGCTGAAAAAATTGGAAGTATCAGGCAGGATTGAAATAAGTGAAAAAGGCATAAAATTTAATAGTTCGATGTGACTCAGGTCACCACTCTCAGGCCCTGCTTCTTCTTAATTTTGGTGTATCATTCATCAAAATCATATTATCATGAAAAAGAACATGGGCTCCACCGACAAAATCATCAGATTCATCATAGCAGCAATCCTGATTGCACTCTATTTCACCGGAACTATTAGTGGTACCTTGGGAATTGTTGCTCTCGTTTTCTCCTCAATATTGGTATTTACCAGCCTCATCAGCTTCTGTCCTTTGTATGCACCTTTCGGAATTAAAACATGCAAAAATTAGCTATTGGCTATTGGCTATTGGCTGTTGGCTATTGGCCGTTGGCCTTTTGCCATTGGCCTTTGGCTATTTAAAAAGAGGAATTGCTGACAGCAATTCCTCTTTTTTGATCGGGTCTTTAGACCCGAATCAAATGTACCTAATTGGCCTTCAGGCCAAACAAAATGCCAATAGCCAACGGCCAAAAGCCAATGGCCAACAGCCAATGGCCAACAGCCAACGGCTAAAAGCCATTTACCGAATCATTCAAGTCGCCATACTTAACTCCTACAAGATTCAGGTTTTGCAAATTGCTTTGGCTGGTGAAGGCTCTGCCTCGGGCACTTGAGGGATTAGCATAAAATCTTGCCAAGGTAAATGATGAATCCAGGAATTGCCAGGGACTGGTTTTTCCGGGGATGTCATAAGCAACGCGTGCCAAGAGCTTGGTTGCCAATACCTGATCGAGCGAAGATACAGAGTTGCTGCTGTTTAGGTCCGCACAATAGTGCAAAAAAGGATTGTCAAAAGTATCTACAAAAAGGAAATGCTTGCGCATCATGAGAATATCGATAACGGAAACTCCTTCGTTGAAATCGCCATCCTTTTCTGCTATAATGGCATATTCCACACCTTCAGCAATCGTATGATTTAAGGTGTAAGATCCATTTTGATCAGTCATTGCAAAATTGGAAGGAAATCCCTGAACATATACTTTAACTCCGGGAATAGGACGGCCTTTCATGGTAAAAACACTTCCGCTAATTGGGACACTTAAATCTGGTTTTTCAGCTCCGGTTGCCAGGATAGCTGCATCCAGGGCATCAATGGTTCCGGCATTTCCATTTCCTCTTACTCCGTAATTTACGGTCTTGTCGGGTGCAATAACCACAAAGGTCGGAGTACCGATATAAAATCCAAATGTGCCGTTTCTATAGGGAATGGTAGCCATGGGGCCACCTCCATCATTGCTAACTGCAGGATGCGTTAAACCATGCTGAGCCTCATACGCTTGTACCATGGCATCGGTGTCGGTGCTTCGTACAGTAAGTGAAATAAATTCCACATCATTATTGCCTGAGCCCCAGGATTCATATAGGCTCTGTACCAAAGGTGCGATACTATTACAAGGCGGACAATTAACAAAAAACAATTCAATAACTACTGTTTTGCCCTGGTCGAGGTAATCTTCATGCAGTCGATGTACATTTCCATGAGCATCGGTCACATTGAAGTTAGGAGCAAGCTGTCCAAAGCTTAGCGAGAAAAAGGCAAAAAATAATCCAACAAGACAGGCAACTTTTTTCATCTCAGATAATTTACTTTGCATTAAAATGATCTTCCGATCCAAGTCGGAGTTTATTTTACATTCTGAAATGCGCTAGTGTCAATACATAGTTGTGAGGGATATCCAAATCGGAATCCAATCATGGTGTGCTGTCGGGAAGAAATGGTGTTGCATAGCCTTAATCAAAAACCATGCAAAAAGTAATTTATCGGGATTTGGGAGAGATGGACTATCAGGAAGCATGGGATTACCAGACTGATCTGTTTAAAAAATCCATCGATCGAAAGTTACAAAATCGTAAGCAAAAAGAAAAGGGGGAAGCCATAGAACCTATCCAACATTTTCTACTTTTTTGCGAACATCCCCATGTATATACGCTTGGAAAAAGCGGAAGCGTCGACCACTTGTTGTTAAATGAATCTGAAATGGAGCAAAAAGGGGTCACTTTTTATAAGATAAACAGAGGTGGAGACATCACCTACCACGGCCCCGGACAAATTACCGGCTATCCCATTTTTGACCTGGATGAGTTTTTTACGGATGTACATAAATATGTGCGTTTTTTAGAAGAAGCCATCATCAGGACTTTGGATCATTATGGAATTGCAGGTGAAAGAGACCAGGGTTATACAGGAGTTTGGTTGCCTGAAACTGAAAATAAACCCAGAAGGAAAATTTGTGCCATTGGGGTTCATATGAGCCGCTGGGTAACCATGCATGGATTTGCATTCAATGTAAATACGGACCTTAATTATTTTAAAAATATTGTACCCTGTGGAATAGATGAGCCGGGTCGTGACGTTACCTCTCTCCAAGCTGAATTAGGCAGGATTGTTGATATGGCTGAAGTAAAGCAAATCCTGAAAAAGAGCTTTTCAGAAGTTTTTGAGTTTGAATTTGAAGTGTAGAAGATATGAAAAAGGATATTCCATTCCATAAGGTTGAAGATTTGGCAATGGTGATTGCTCCAAGAGAAAAAGAGTTCGAAGAAGATGAACTTTGGGACGTTTTTTTAATCAATTTCAAAGAAGAGGCTATCAAGGATGTTTTGATCCATTCCAAAGGATATGGCGAAATAGAAGGGGAGGATAGGAAAACTTCCCAATTCAGGTTTTATTTTGAAAAAATTGAAGCCAATTCAGCTACTACCGTAGAACAAATTCAGCCCAAGGTTTTTGAAATGACCAATGAATACTGGATTAGTTTCCGACACGATGGCTATATGTATGACAAAAAATACATTTTCGTCAAAGGAAGCATAGATCCACAACACTTTACTTCTATACCCCTTTTGAATAAAAAAGGAGTAATGATAAAATAAATTGAACCTGGTTTGCCAACAAAATTTAATTTTGTGGCGGAACTTTAGCCAGGGTGAGATGTTACCCTATAAACCAAATCCTTATATGCGTCCTAAAAAAGTTAGTGATTCTCAGACCATTATGACAGAAATGGTCATGCCCAACGATACCAATCCAATGGGCAATTTAATGGGTGGTAACCTGATGCGATGGATGGACATCGTAGCAAGTATTGCTGCCGGAAAACATACTGAAAAACATGTGGTTACTGCTTCGGTAGACCATGTTTCTTTTTCCAAACCTATTTTATTGGGTGAGGTGGTCACTTTGAAAGCAACTGCAACCAGAGCTTTCAAAACTTCGGTTGAAATTTACGTGGAAGTATTCGCCAACGACATCAAAGGATTGAATCCTCGTCGTTGCAATCATGCCTATTTTACCTTTGTAGGATTGGATGACGATAAATTCAAACCGGTTGAAATTCCTGCTGTGCTTCCATTAACTGATGAAGAGGAAAGACTGTTTGAGTCTGCTGCGAGAAGAAGAGAAGTAAGACTCATCCTCAGCGGAAGAATGAAACCACAGGATGCGACAGACCTTAAGTCTATGTTTGCAACCCTTGAAAAATAATTTCTTTTAAAAAGAATATACTTAGAAAAGAAACTGCCTTTTCACTGCGTTGAATGGAAATCATCTTCCAAAATTCAACCCATGTGTAAAGGCAGTTTTCTCTTGTTAAGCAGCATCTTTTTTATTTCCTCAGGTCCTATTCTTTTTGCCCAAAGCGATTCCATTCCCAATTTTGGCGGAGACTTGACGCCAATGTCCAGCCAAATTGCTGTAAATGATCAAACCCTCATCAACATCCTAATGCCTATAATGCCAGGATTGGGAGCCACCGGGAAAACATTGATCGAAGAGCAATCCGTAAAACCTTACATGATGCCGCCAAGGCAGGTCGGTCCAAACGGAGTTCCAACAGCCTACCTGCTGGCCAGTCTTTTGGAATTTTACGTCAACTTTGATCAGAATTTCAAAGACAATCTTAGTCCTGATTATATTTCGTTGAATAATAAAAGCGGTGCTTTGGAAGATGCCTTCCTGTTTTTAGCAAATACCGGAACCGTCTCCGCAGCGATAATGCCCTACAACTCTCCCAGCATTTCTTCTGCTGTATTTGCTACGCGTAAGTATAAAATCAAGCACTTTCTGCACATCTTTGGAAGCATCAGCAAACCAAGGCAAAAGATTTTTGAGGTTAGAAAAGCTTTAACCCGTGGCAATCCGGTTTTTGTCAACCTTTCTGTAGACAATATTTTTGTCAATGCCCGTGGAAAAAAAGTATGGGAACCCGAAGATCAAAATGTTGGAATGGATATTCCAGTATTGGTAGTTGGTTTCGATCAGGAAAATGAAATGTTTGAAATTCTGCCTGGGGTAGGGATTGGGTACCAATGGCTACATTTATGTTCCTTATGAAACCTTTTCTTTGAGAGCAAAGATGGATATGTCATAGTTCCAATTCTATGACAGATTGAATAAATTTCTGATTATCTGAAGGTTACGCTATTCGCTTTTCGACGTTCGCTTTTCGTTTGTTAAAGGCCTTGTAAGCCGTAAATCGTAAACCGTAAATTCTACAAATATTAGGTTAAAGCTCCTTCGATCTGTTTTTACACTTGTAATAGGGGGATTCCAATCTAGTTCCGAAAACTAACTTTTTAAAATATCACCCAATTTAATTTCTTTTTCTGGAGTCGGGCAAGGACTTTCATAAACAATTGAGCGGTTATAAAAGCATCTCCTGCGGCCGTATGGCGATCGTGCAAAGGGATATTATAGCGTTTACAAATTTCATCTAATGAAAATTCGCCTGGATTGGGAATGTGGTAACCTATGTTTTTCAAGCCTTTGAGTAAGATTGGCAGTATCAATAGTTTTATTCAATAATTTAAGTCCATAATATTTCTTCAAAGCAAAATTGATAATCGCAATATCAAAAGCGATGTGATGCCCTACTAAAATTGAATTACCAACATAATTGAAAAATCGTTCAAGAGCCAATTCTTCCTCAATTCCATTTTCAACTCTGGTTTTCCGAATTCCGTGAACAGCAAGTTCATTTTCCGTACCGACTTCAGGTTGTTTGATGATAATTTCAAGGCTGTCTTGCAAGTCCAGTTGGAAATTTTTAACCGAAACAGCTCCTATCTGAATGATGTGGTCTTTTTTATGATTCAATCCGCTGGTCTCTGTATCAAAGACTACAAACTTCACCTCCTCCAATGGAGTGGCTTTAGAAGGTACTGCCTTGAAAGATTGTTCGTAAACAGGCCACCAATCCGGAAGATTAACTTCCTGTTTCTTTTTGAAAATATTGGAAATGAAATTTGCCATGGATCGCTTATCTCAGGTAAGCCAGTTGAAATCTTAAATTCAACAAACTTTGTAATTCATCAATAGGTTGAAAGCTGTTTCGAAGGTTAAGGCGTTCCATCTTATTCAATTCCGAAGGATTGAAAAATCGACCGGAATTCAAGTTTTTCAAACCCTGGAGTGCTCGATATCGCATCAGGGTTTCGTAGGCATCGGCGGCTTGAATATACAATTCTTTATTCTGTGGTTCTATTTCGGCCATTTTTTGGAATCGTCTTACTGTATTATTTACCTTGGAAACTCGATGCGAAAGAGTCAATACCCTTGCAGCGTCCGCAAGGGGCATCATCGCTCTGGCTTTGATATCGAATTCATTTTTATGTTCCCCACTTCTTTCCACTACAAAGTTTCTAAAGAAACTCAAGGGTGCAGGATTTTCCATTGCATTCTTTGCCAGGAAGGACAAAAAGATGGTTTGGCGATTTAAATACTCAAAAATACTTTCCGAAAGGGCATCGGAAAGTTCGATCTTCCCATAAATGGGTCGATAATCAAAAAATATGGTGCTATGCATCAAAGCCTTGGGCACCGGTTGGAATATCCATGCTTCAAAGGTTTCTTTCCATTCCTGAAGAGATAAACACCATTTAGGATTGGAAGCCATCATATCTGCAGGGCAGAATTTGAATCCGGCCTCATTTAAAATTCTGGTAACCCTTCCGGACAGCTCCAAATAGTAATCTTTTGTGCTTTTGTAATCCTTCTCTGGTACATCATCAAAAATAAGTGCATTGTCCTGATCGGTTCTCAATAATTGTTCTCGCCTGCCTTCCGAACCCAGGCCTAGCCAGCAGAAATCAGCTTCCGGTTTTTTAAAACCTTCTCGTTCCATATCAGAAATGGACATCTCAATTGCCCGAACAATTATAGCATCATTTATTTCAGACATAATGGTCGAAATAAATAGGATGGAGACTTCTTGATAAATATATTTTTTTAATAATACTTCTGCCTTCTCTCTTAATCCGCGAATTTGTTCTCCAGAATTGCTTCTCTTAATTTCCCGAATCAAGATAGCCGGATTATTGGCCTGAATTACCAAAAGGTCATGTTCTGAAATCACTCCGGCAGCGGGTGTGTTGGCCGTGCCATCTTCAGTTATACATAAATGGTGAATTTTATGACGAATCATTAAGATTTGCACATCTGCTACTGTCATGTTTGGAGAAACGGTGACTACCGGGGAAGACATGATTTCTGAAACCGGGGTTTCCAATGGAACAATCCCGGTTGCGATTTTTTTTCTCAAATCCCGGTCGGTTATAATTCCCAATGGCTTTTTACTTTCATTGGTGACGATTAAAGAACCAACCTCATTGTCCGTCATAATCAATGCAGCTTGCTGAACGGTAACATCTGGACCACAAGTAATAGGAGCCTTTTTGGTCTCAATAGATTGAACCTCAAGCAAGGGGAAATTGCTGTCAACCAGTTGGTCATTGTGTAGGAAAAGTTTACCCTTAACCTGGCCATCATATTTGCTTCGTGCACTGGCTGCAAAAGTTCGCGCCAGATACATCATAATGCTGGGATTAACCTCAGCAAATTTTTCAAATCCACCTATATTGATGGCATAAACGATCGACTCTTCTTCTGCTTTGGCTGTGGTTGCATAGGGTTCCTCTGCAAGCAATGGTCGAATTCCAAAAACATCTCCCTCGTCACATTCATCCAGCAGAATCTGTTTTTCTCCTTCTTGTCGATAAAGGTGAATGGCTCCTTCCCGCACCATATATATGTACTGACCTGGTTCATCGCCCTGATTGAAAACTGTTTGTCCGGGAATAAAATACTTCACTACCACTCTTTCTGCCAGCCATTTTAAATCCTTCTTATCAATAAGATTAAAAGGAGGATAATCCTTCATGAAATCCTTGATTCTTTGGGCTATGGTATTTTCCATGATAAAAGTTTGAAGCAAAAATAAGATGGTAAATTATGCATTTTTAAAAAACCAGAAAGCCTAAGGAAGGTTATTTATTTAAGTATATAGATTTTTTTATTAACCTTTGCAGGAACCAAATGTTATGGCCCGATGAAATCACCGATAGATTTTGAATTTCTGGAAGAATCAACTGAAACCCTTAGAGCTATTGCACATCCTATTCGCCTGGCAGTGATTAGCTTATTGAAAACCAAAGGACCGTTGACTGTAACAGAGATTTTCGAAACCTTGGATATTCAACAGGCTGTAGCATCCCACCATTTGCGCATAATGCGTAGTCGTAATGTGGTGAAAGTGCAACGTGATGGTCAGAACTCCATTTACTCCTTGTCTGACCCGGAATACTTTCAGATAGTGGAAACCATGCAAAAGGTCCTTAAATAGTAAATCAAGCCTTAATGAAAATATTGATAGTTGAGGACGAGCTCCCTGTTGCAGAAACCATGTTGAGAGGCCTTTCCGAACAAGGTTATGAAGTGGTCCACGAAGCTGATGGTTTATTAGGTTTGCAAAAAGCATATGAAGAAACCTTTGATCTGGTAATACTTGATGTCATTCTGCCCAGAATGAATGGAATAGAAATCAGCAGGAAACTTCATCAAATGGAAGGTTTTCAATCTCCTGTTTTATTCCTGACTGCCCTGGGCTCAGCAGATGATATTGTAGAAGGATTGGACACAGGCGCCGATGATTACTTGGTTAAACCGTTCAATTTTAAAGAATTACTTGCCAGAATAAGAGCACTTACCAGAAGGAAAAATCCTCATACACACGGTAATGTATTACGGATGGCTGACCTGATAGTTGATCTGGATGCTAAAAAGGTAATTCGGGCTGGCAAAGAATTAAAACTAACTGCAAGAGAATTTTCCTTATTGGAGTTTTTGTTGAAAAACAGGAACCGGGTTATTTCCAGAAATGATATCCTGGAAAATGTATGGGATATGAACTTCGATCCAGGCACCAATGTAGTGGATGTTTACGTCAATTACCTTCGAAATAAAGTCGATAAGAAGTTTGACAAAAGACTCATTCATACCATAGTAGGTATGGGGTATGTTTTAAGGGAAGAATAGAATTTACCATATGACCATTCGCGAGCGGCTTACCTTAACCTATTCTACAGCAACTGCAATCGTAGTGATAGCCCTCGGTATTTTTATTTTCATTTTCACCTCCAGATATCATGACAGAGAGTTTTATTCCAGATTAGATGAAAGAGTTGAAATAACCGAACAATTATTTTTAGAAGAAGAAAATCTGGAACCTGAGATTTACCGAAGTATTCGCGAGAAATTTCTGCATACCCTCGATAATGAAACTGAACTGGTTGAAAAGATTGAAGGAGACCCTGGAGATTTGAAAGACAGCTTGAAGCTTCGGTTTCCTGAAGTTTTTATAAATGACCTTTTCTCTAAGGAGAATGCTCATTTTAAAAATGGAAATAAAATGGGTGCTGGCAAACTGTTCTCAGTGAAAGATGGAAATTACGTCATTATAGTGCAGGCAGAAGATTTGTTTGGAAATACCAAGCTGCAACATTTGGGTCAAATATTGGCTATTGGTATTCCTGTTTGTATTTTAATAATTGTATTGATTGGACGTTATACCGCCAAAAGAGCGCTGGATCCGGTCCGCCAGAAAATTGATCAGGTTAATGAAATTACAGCTACCAAACTCCACAAGCGTCTTAATGTGATAAATGAAGATGATGAGATAGGAGCTTTGGCACTTACCTTTAATAAGCTGTTAGAAAGGTTGGAAACTGCCTTTAAACTTCAAAAAAAATTTATTGCCAATGCATCCCATGAAATTCGAAACCCTCTGGCCGCTATTTTAGGGGAAGCAGAAGTTTCGCTTTCTAAAGAGAGGGATGCAGGTGACTATAAAATGTCTTTGGAAAAGATCAGTTCTGAAGCAAACAGGTTGAATAATCTGGTGAGTAATTTATTGCAACTCGCCAAAGCCGAATCTGATACCAGTCAAATGACCCTTCAGGAATTGAGAATGGATGAAATTATGTTTGAAGTACTCCAATCCATCAATTTTTCCTATCCTGAAAATAAGGTGAATATAGAATTGCCAGAAAATGTAGAAGATAGCAGTGAGTTGGAAATAATGGCCAATCCAAATTTAATTAAAGCTGCTTTGTTAAACTTGCTGGAAAATGCAGTTAAGTTTTCAGAAAATGACTTCGTATTGTTCCAACTTAAAAATGAGGCTGAGAATCTTGTAGTTTCAGTTGTAGATACCGGGATCGGAATCCCTGAAGAAGAACTGGATAAAATCAATCAAACCTTTTACAGAGCTTCAAATGCTATGTTTTTTAAAGGTTTTGGAATCGGAGTTCCACTTGCTATGAAAATATTTGAAATACATAATGCAACTTTTGTTTTGAAAAAAAACCTGCCGCGCGGAACCATCGCGGAAGTCCGTTTTAATCGCAAGTAATTGAAATAGAGCTTTTTGTAAGTTTGTTTATTGTAAAATATGTATTTGAATTTTTTACATTCAACTTGAACTTTTCGATAAAAGACCTTGCTTGTTCGATCAATTTCCAATTTCTAATCCGATTCTAATTTTAGTTTAATTTCTCTCTAATAGTAGCTTGGTTTCTTTGGGTATTAAATAAATCGACCCAATGGAAAAATTAAAAACTGGTTTCTTCGGAAACCTCAAAAGCGATCTACCAGCAAGTTTGGTAGTCTTTCTCGTTGCAGTCCCCTTGTGTTTGGGAATTGCAATGGCCTCAGGAGCACCACTTTTCTCTGGAATTATTGCAGGAATTATAGGTGGAATTGTAGTTGGAGTAATTAGTGGATCGCCACTTGGAGTAAGTGGACCTGCAGCAGGATTGGCAGTCATCGTTTTAAATGCCATCACTGACCTTGGTGCCTTCGAATCATTTTTACTTGCAGTTGTTTTAGCTGGCGTAATTCAATTTTTATTAGGAATTGCAAAAGCAGGAATTATAGGATATTATTTTCCAAATTCTGTCATCAAAGGTATGCTTGCCGGAATCGGTGTGATTATTATTTTGAAGCAAATACCTCATGGATTTGGTTATGATGGAGATTATGAAGGGGATATGTCATTCTCACAAACAGACGGACAAAATACCTTCACAGAGTTGTTTAACATGTTGGATTTTATAAGCCCTGGAGCTACTCTAATCTTTTTCATTTCTTTCTTGATTTTGATTTTATGGGAAAGGCCTTTTATGAAGAAGATCAAACTGTTCAGCATTATCCAAGGTCCTCTGGTAGCGGTTACGGCTGGTATTTTTTTCAATCTCGTATTCAGTGGCCATGAGACATTTGGAATAGCCAAGGAACATTTGGTAACCTTGCCGGTAGCCTCAAGTGCGACTGAATTTTTTACCTTTTTTACGTTCCCCGACTTCAGTCAAATTACAAATCCAACGATTTGGATAACTGCAATAACGATTGCAGTGGTAGCAAGTCTCGAGACATTATTGTGTGTAGAGGCTACTGACAAATTGGATCCTTACAAAAGGGTAACCCCAACAAACAGAGAGCTTCTTGCTCAGGGAACCGGTAATTTCTTATCAGGACTTATAGGTGGTATTCCGGTCACCCAGGTTATAGTTAGAAGTTCTGCCAATATACAGTCAGGTGGAAAAACCAAAGCTGCTGCAGTTTTCCATGGTATTCTGCTTTTGGCGAGTGCTATGTTGGTTCCAAATGTTTTGAATATGATACCCCTGGCCTGTTTGGCCGCCATTCTTGTGGTGGTTGGCTACAAACTGGCAAAACCCTCCACTTTTAAATCTATGTACAGGATGGGGTGGTATCAATTTATCCCTTTTGTAACAACCGTTGTTGCGATTGTACTTACTGATTTATTGATTGGTATTTCGATTGGTTTGGCAATAGCAATTTTCTTTATCCTGAGAGAAAGCTTCAAGAATCCTTATTACGTGAAAGCAGACGACGTTTGGGAAGATGGAAGATTGCACATCCAGTTGTCTGAAGAAGTAAGTTTTATAAAAAAAGGAAGAATCTTAAATGCCCTCAATCAGATTCCGGACAATGCAAAGGTTACGATTGATGCAAGTAATACGGTAACCATAGATCAGGATGTGATAGATATCATTTATGATTTTGAAGAAAATGCTGAATCAAGAAATATTGATGTACAGTTGATAGGATTGCCACTTGGACATACACCAGACCCTAAAAAAGTGTTCAATGAGGTAATTACCACTAAAAAAGACGCCATTCTAGGCTAAAAAAAATAACCCATAGCGGGTAAAGAGTATTTGAACTGTATAGTTCGAATTTTCATCGGGTAGATTTATTTGCGAGCCCTTCGGATTTTCCGGAGGGCTTTTTTTATGTTTCAATCCTAAAGTAGACTCCTTTCAAGCTTTTTTTATCAATTTTGCCGCCCTTAAAACGATACCATATGATCACTTTTGATACTTCTAATGTTCAATTAAAAAGTTTGATAACGCACTGGGTTGGGAATAAACAACATGAAGAAACTGTGCGTCTGAGTGATTTGGAAAGCCAGATTATTGAAGAATCAATGGAATACCTGTTGGAGTATTTCATTTCTCCATTTGAACCCAATGGTTTTCACCACTTTTTTCATCCGGTCGAATTGAGTCATAACGAAGTCTACAAAATTGCAGAAGGTATCTTCAATGGAGAAAAAGACTTTGTCAAAGGTTCTAGAGACCTGGCCACTATGTTGCATGAACACACCAATCACCCAAAAATAAAATCCGGCGAACTAAATGTGGTTCATTTTGAAAATCTTATTCTTGGAGATGAGATGGTGGATGGTATCGGTATTTTTAAATCAGAAACCAATGTACCTTTTATAAAAATGCTGGCTCAGGAACAACAATTTACCTTGGGACACCAGTTTGGATTTGAATTGGGCGGGATGGATAAGGGTTGTCTAATTTTTAATACGCATCCCAGTGACGGATACCAGGTTTTGGTTTTTGACCATACCAACAGAGCATTGGATACAAAATATTGGATCAATGATTTTCTTCAGTTGATTCCTTCTTCAGATGAATATTATAACACCAAAGAGTTTTTAAATCTTACCAAAAAATACATCTCTCACGGCATCGATGAAACCGTTCCTGTTTCAAAAACAGATAAAATCGATATGCTGAACAAGTCGGTGGAATATTTCAAACAAAACGATACCTTCGAAAAAGAAGCTTTTGAAGATGCAGTTTTTGAAAATGAAGATCAGAAAGCATCCTTTCGCAATTTCCAAACTGAATTCCTGGCAGAGAAGAGGGTAGAGCTGGCAGATACCTTTGGAATTTCAGAGGATGCAGTTAAAAAACAAGCCCGCGTTTTTAAAAGTGTTTTAAAGTTGGATAAAAACTTCTCGATTTATATCCATGGTGATAAATCGCTCATCCAGCGAGGAGTAGATGTTGATGGAAGAAAATATTACAAGTTATACTTTGAGGAAGAAAGCTAAAGCTATTTTTTGTATGGGTAGGTAAATTGTGGTGTGCGGAGTTCGCTGTGCGCTATTCGCTTTTCGCTGTTCGCTTTTCGTAGTTCGTTTTTTGACTTTCGCTTTTTAATAGATCCTTTTGGTTGAATAGCTTAGGAGTATTATTTCAAGCTTTTGGTTTCATGGTCATTGACTTGTAATCCGGAAGTTTTCCATTTTTTTTCGTAGGAACTGATGGAATAAGTCAATTCTGATATTGGTTTCTTTGCCTGGATTTTTCTTTTCCATACTTAATTTTTATTGATTGCATTCCTTCCAAAGAAATTTTTGTTGAGTGAGGATTTGAAGAAATTTACATTTATTCTTGGAGATATATAGATATCTATATACATTTATGCCGTCCGAGGATAAAAACAACAAATTTCTAAATCGTTCACTAATAAAAATGCGCCTTATGCACCTTAAGAATTTTACAAAATTTTTCTTGGCGGCAGTGATGTTTTGGGGCTTGGCAAGCAGTGTAAATGCACAGGAGAAAAAAGAAGTAGATCATTCATACAAACCCTTGGTTGTAAAATTGAATGATGACGGAAGTAAATATGTCCGATTCATTATCTGGCATCAACAATGGCTGACTTCCAATAATCTGTCGGCCGAAAACAGCAAATTTCAGGTGAATTCACTTGCGCGGAGATCCAGATTTTTGGCTTTTGCCCAGGTTTCTCCAAGATTTTTAATTCTTACTCATTTTGGTTTAAATAATTTGTCTACCGGCAATATGACCTCCCTTGGAAACAATGGAGATGGACCCCAATTCTTTCTTCATGATGCATGGACTGAATTCAAAGTTGCCGATCAATTGTACATTGGTGGAGGCCTGCATTACTGGAAAGGACTGACTAGAATGTCCAATGGTTCTACACTTAACTTTATGACGCTCGATGCGCCCAGGCCATTTATAGGTTGGCATTCTTTAGGAATCACAGATCAATTTGCCAGGCATTTAGGAGTATATGCAAAAGGTGAAATTGGAAAATTCGATTACCGACTTGCGGTTAATAATCCTATGAGACCTTCCAATTCGATTGGAGCCGGAGCAGATTTTGGTAAAATGGGCAGTACACTTACCTATACTGGTGCTGCCTCAGTAGATCAAAATGGCGATCCTACAGGAAATACTATTGTTGAAGGGTACTTCCGCTACAACTTTTGGGATAAAGAATCCACCAAATTGCCCTATCAGGTAGGAAGTTACCTTGGCGGAAAAAAGGTTTTGGGCCTTGGTGCCGGATTCTTTGCACACCCAAATGGAATGTACAATGAAGAATCAGCTGAACATGAAAATGTAACCCACTTTGCAGTGGACGCCTTTCTCGATATGCCTGTAAAAGGAGGAGATTGTTTGAATGCTTATGCTGCTTTCATGGCCTTCAATTACGGAGAAAATTATGTAAGCCGTTGGGCAGGAACCGGAAATGCGATTTATGCTCAGCTTGGATATAAATTCAAAGACTCGAAGTTTATGCCTTATGTAGCTTTCCAAAATGCCTCCTACGAAGGTTTTGAAAAATCTTTAAATGGGCTGGATGTAGGATTAAATTATTTTATTCTGGGGCATAATGCAAAGTTGACCCTTGAATATCATCAAATTATGAATGATCCTAGAGAAGTGCCCGCTTTTGATTATGACACCAATAACACATTTAGTCAAATCAGACTACAGGCGCACATTTTCTTATAATGGAATTTAGTATTGACCTTTCAAAGTTTACCTTATTTTCTAACCATAAAAATTCAGATTATGTCTGGTAAAAATCTCCAGGATTATTGGAAAACCAATATCCGCTACGTGCTAATGTTGCTGGTTGTGTGGTTTTTGGTTTCCTACGGAGCCGGAATATTGTGGGAAGATGCCCTCAATAATATTCGACTGGGAGGCTTTAAGCTAGGTTTCTGGTTTGCCCAGCAAGGTTCTATCTATGTTTTCGTGATCCTCATTTTTGTCTATGTCTATCTTATGAATAAGCTGGATGAGGAATATGATGTAAACGAAAATTAACTTTTAAACAATTAAAAAAATCTTACCATGAGTGTTCAGACATGGACTTTTATATTGGTTGGGATCACCTTTGCACTGTACATTGGTATTGCGATTTGGTCCAGAGCAGGTTCCACCAAAGAATTTTATGTAGCAGGGGGTGGAGTCCACCCGATTGCCAACGGTATGGCAACTGCTGCAGATTGGATGTCGGCCGCATCCTTCATTTCAATGGCCGGTTTGATTTCTTTTTTGGGGTATGATGGAAGTGTTTACTTGATGGGCTGGACAGGAGGATATGTGCTCCTGGCACTCTTGCTAGCACCCTATCTCCGAAAGTTTGGGAAGTTTACCGTTCCCGATTTTATTGGAGAACGGTACTATTCTCAAACAGCCAGAATTGTAGCAGTAATATGTGCCTTATTCGTTTCCTTTACTTACATCGCAGGCCAAATGCGTGGTGTAGGGATTGTATTCTCCAGATTCCTGGAAGTTGATATCAATATGGGGGTTATCATCGGTATGGCCATCGTATTTATCTATGCGGTTTTGGGAGGTATGAAAGGAATCACCTACACCCAGGTTGCACAATATTGTGTATTGATTTTTGCCTTCATGGTTCCTGCTATTTTTATCAGTATAAAAATGACAGGCAATCCGATTCCTCAAATCGGTTTGGGCGGTACCGTTGCAGATGGTCAATACTTGTTGGATAAACTGGATGGTTTGAACCAGGAGTTGGGCTTCTCAGCTTATACTGAGGGTACCAAACCGATGATTGATGTATTCTGTATCACCTTTGCTTTGATGGTGGGTACTGCAGGTTTGCCTCACGTTATTGTACGATTCTTTACAGTACCTAAAGTGAAAGATGCGCGTATCTCTGCAGGTTGGGCTTTGATTTTTATTGCCTTGTTGTACACAACGGCTCCTGCGATTTCTGCATTTGTTAGAACCAACATGATAGAAACAGTTTCCAATAAGCCTTATGCAGAAATGCCAGGTTGGTTTAGCAAATGGGAACAGGCGAAATTGATCAAATTTGAAGACAAAAATGGCGATGGTAACATTCAATATGTAAAAGATGCTACTATAAATGAATTGACGGTTGACAGAGACATCATGGTTTTGGCCAATCCGGAAATAGCAGGTCTGCCTGCATGGGTGATTGCCCTTGTAGCAGCAGGTGGTTTGGCTGCGGCACTTTCTACAGCAGCAGGATTGCTTTTGGTTATTTCTTCAGCAGTTTCTCATGATTTGTTGAAAAATGCCATTAAGCCTGACATTTCAGAGAAAGGTGAATTGATTGCAGCAAGAGTTGCAGCTGCAGTTGCAGTAGTTTTCGCCGGGCTTTTAGGAATTTATCCACCGGGTTTCGTGGCCCAGGTTGTTGCATTCGCCTTTGGTCTCGCCGCATCCTCGTTCTTCCCGGCCATCGTATTGGGAATATTTGACAAGCGTACCAATATGCAGGGAGCGGTTGCGGGTATGATTGTAGGAATTATTTTCACAGCTACCTACATCATTTATTTCAAATTTATCAATCCGGAAATGAATAATTCTGAGCATTGGTTCCTGGGTATTTCACCTGAAGGAATTGGCACCATCGGAATGATGGTAAATGCTGTAGTAACTATTGTTATTTCAAGAATTACTCCCGAGCCACCTGAATCCATCCAGGAACTGGTTGAAAATATCAGAATTCCGAGAGGAGCAGGTTCTGCACATAGTCATTAATTAGGGTTTTAGGTATAATACAAATGGCCGGCTTTTTTATGGTCGGCCATATTTAAAAAATAATAAAATGAGATTACGACTTTCTCCGGTTGCTTCCGATTTATTTATCACAGTTTTTGTGATGGCTACCCTTTATTGGAGGTTTACTTTTGAATCAGATATACAAGGGTATTTTTTGATCTCCATGGGAATTGGTGCCTTTTTCCTTTTGTTTTTATGGGCATTGGTGAAAGTTAAATTTCTAAATCCTAGTTGGTTTGGACTGTTAGATGAAAAATGAAAATATTTTTCTTTACGAATAAGTGGTCTGCTAAATCACAGGTTTTGGTTAGGAAAAATCATAGGCAGAACATGATGGGAGTTGTGGTTTACAACTCCCTTTTTAATACCATGAATTTTCCTTTTATTTGTTTCTTACTTCTGCCAAATTATCCATTATGACCAACGACAGGTCTTATTTCATTTTCGGCATTTTTATTCTTGCTATCCTGATTTTCAATTTCCCTTTCCTGGGAATTTTTGGAAAAGGTAAAGCTCTGGCAGGCATCCCATTATTGTATTGGTTTTTTTTCATAGCATGGCTATTGGTCATTGTAGGAATTGCACTTGTAACTACTGTCCATCGTCGTAAAATCTAAGCTCTACCAATGCATCCATCCTTACTTATTTTTGCTTCCATTTTTTATGTTGCTATCCTTTTTTTAGTAGCATATTGGGCAGAGCGCCGGGCAAAAAAGGGTAAGAGTCTTGTCAATAATCCATACATCTATGCATTGTCATTGGCAGTTTATTGCACTGCCTGGACGTATTATGGCAATGTTGGCAGGGCTGCAACCAGTGGTTGGGGATTTTTACCTATTTTTTTAGGACCGACGATCATAGCTCCCTTATGGATGATTGTTTTAAAAAAGATAATTATCATAAGTAAAAGCCAGCGGATAAACTCCATTGCAGATTTTATTTCCTCTCGTTATGGAAAAAGTATATGGCTTGGTGTTTTGGCTACTTTGATTTCAGTATTTGGAATTATTCCGTACATAAGTATTCAATTAAAGGCAATTGCCTCCACTTTTGACATTCTAATAAGTCACTCTTCTCATTTTAATAATTTTTCCCACGGTCCGATTTATCAGGATACTGCCCTGTACATTGCCATAGCTTTAGTGGTTTTTACCGTTTTGTTTGGAACACGCCACCTGGATGCCAACGAGCGACATGAAGGATTGGTGGCAGCCATTGCCTTTGAATCGGTTTTCAAACTTGTCGCGTTTTTAACTGCAGGAATTTTCATCACTTTCATTCTTCATAATGGCGTCGGAGATATTTTTGAAAAGGCCAGCGACCTTCCTATTATGGAAAAGCTATACGACCTCGAGGCCTCAGGAATCAACGGAGGAACCTGGTTCTTTTTAATGGTGCTTTCTATGATGGCCATCATGTTTTTGCCCAGGCAATTTCATGTTAGTGTGGTGGAAAATACCAATTCTGATTTTTTAAAAAAAGCTAGTTGGTTGTTTCCACTTTACCTCTTTTTGATTAATCTTTTTGTACTTCCCATTGCCTTGTCAGGACTCATTCAATATCCTGAAGGGCTGGTCAATCCCGATACTTTTGTCTTAAGCATTCCCCTGGATGCCGGTAAAGATTACCTGGCATTGTTTGTCGCTTTGGGAGGATTTTCAGCCGCCACCAGTATGGTGATTATGGCGGTGATTGCCTTGTCTATTATGATAAGCAATAACCTTGTTTTGCCTCTTTTGATCCGTTCTCAAACCATTACCAATCCATATGTTTTTGATGTCTCTAAACGTCTGCTTGGAATTCGGCGGGTAAGCATTATTCTGGTTGTCTTGCTGGCTTATGGATATTTTAAGTCAGTTGGCCAGGGGTACACTTTGGTTTCCATTGGATTGATTTCATTTACTGCTGTTGCACAGTTTGCTCCGGTTATTCTGGGTGGGATTTTTTGGAAAAGAGGAACCAAGGCAGGTGCATTTATCGGCCTAAGTCTGGGTTTTTTAATCTGGGCATTTACGCTTCCATTGCCAACTTTAGCTGAAACCGGAGTTATTGA
Source organism: Saprospiraceae bacterium (assembly GCA_041392845.1). Classification (GTDB taxonomy): domain Bacteria; phylum Bacteroidota; class Bacteroidia; order Chitinophagales; family Saprospiraceae; genus JAGQWW01. The sequence continues at coordinate 46,853 of JAWKLG010000030.1, forward strand.
CGACTCCTTTATTACAAATGGAATTTTTGGAATTTCAATTTTAAAACCATACGCTCTATTTGGACTCGAGGGTTTTGATCATATTTCACATGCAGTTTTATGGAGTCTATCGTTAAACTTTTTTGGTTATTATTTCGGTTCGCTTTTCTCAAGACAAGATCCGGTAGAGATTACCCAGGCGGATTATTTCGTAAATGTTTATAAATACAGGGTTTCAAGTCAGGACTTTGAAGTATTAAGGAAAAAGGCCCGCATTTCAGATTTAAGAAATCTTACCAACCGCTTTTTAGGTGAAAAAAGGTTAGAAACCTTATTTGCTGTTTTTGAAGAAAAACATGGCTTGAAAATATCAGAATTGAATATTGCTCCTCCGGAGTTGGTCAATTACATTGAGACGAATCTGGCTGGGTCGATAGGAGCTGCTTCTGCAAAAGTGATTATAAATTCCATTGCAAAGGAAGATCCCATTAGTCTGGAAGAGATGTTCAGGGTTTTGGAGCAAACTCAGGAGGTTATAAAATACAGCAAACAATTGGAATTAAAATCAGCGGAGCTTGAAGCAACTACACTCCAGTTGAAAATTGCCAATCATAAACTTAAAGAGCTGGACCAATTAAAGGCTGAGTTTATAACCACAGTTACACATGAATTGCGAACTCCAATAACCTCTATAAAATCACTTGGTAAAATTTTACAAACCAATCCGGATTTATCTGAAACCAAAAAAGGCGAATACCTTGAAATTATTGTCACTGAAAGTGAGCGACTGTCCAGGCTTGTCAATCAGGTTTTAGATTTGGAAAAAATCCAGGCTTCAGACAAGGATGCAGATGGGTTTGAAGATATTCCCTTTTCAGAACTGGTTAGGAGGTCATTTTTAAATTTAAAACAATTGATGACCGACCGAAATATTCGTCCGGGATGTCGGATAATGGATGCCGGGATGATCATTCGTGGAAATTATGACCAGCTCACTCAGGTGGTCGTCAATTTAATTTCCAATGCCATAAAATTTTGCCCCCCTGTAGAAGGAATTATTGAAGTAACATTGGCAGTTGAAGGAGACAATTGTGTTTTGAAGGTGTCAGACAATGGGGTAGGGATTCCACCTGATCAACAGGAAAAAATATTCGAAAAATTCACCCAGGTAAGCAATCAGGAGCTGGGTAAACCTGCCGGAAGCGGACTTGGATTATTTATTACCAAAAGGATAATTGAAAATCATAAAGGGAGTATTGAAGTAAGCAGCCGGGTCAACTTCGGCACTACCTTCAAAATAATTCTCCCACTACTTAAAAAAGAAAGCATTTCATTCGGTGAGGCTTGATGTTTATTTTATTTTTATCGCTCTTTTTGCAATAATATTTTTTAAAAATGGAAAATAGAAAAGGAAAAACCATTCTGATTGTCGATGACGAACCGAACATTGTAGTTGCTGTGGAGTTTCTAATGGAAAAAGAAGGATACAATATTCGAAAATGTTATGATGGACAGTCCGCATTGGCCTCTATAAATGAAGTGGTTCCTGATTTAATTTTGCTGGATGTAATGATGCCAGGGATGGATGGTTTTGAAGTCGCCAAAAAAATCAGAGAAAATCAAGACTGGGAAAACCTGAAAATCATTTTCCTAACAGCAAAAGGAACCAGAGAAGATAAAATGAAAGGATATGCAAACGGTGGTGAAATCTACCTTACCAAACCCTTTGATAATGATAATCTGGTTATCGCCGTTAATGAAGCCATTGAGTTTGGATAATCAATTAGCTTTTTTTACCTTTACGTATGCAGATATATAAATAACTAGATGTTTTAAAATATAAAATTATGACCTTAAGAATTAAGACCCTTGCCGAATACAAAAAACATTACAAAAGAAGCGTGAAAAACCCGGAAGAGTTTTGGGCAGAACAAGCCATGACTTTTTTCTGGAGAAAACCCTGGAAAAAAGTACTCGATTGGAATTTTAGAGATCCCGATGTGAAATGGTTTACCGGAGGCAAACTAAATATAACTGAAAATTGCCTTGATCGACATCTAGCGACAAGAGGAGATAAGGTTGCCTTGATTTGGGAGCCAAATGATCCGGAGGCAAAGACCCAAAAGTTTACTTATCGACAATTGTATGAGGAAGTATGCAAGGTTTCCAATGCATTGAAAGCCAATGGAATAAAAAAAGGAGACCGTGTTTGTTTTTACATGCCCATGGTGCCTGAATTGGCCATCGGAGTATTAGCCTGTGCCAGAATCGGAGCAGTTCATTCGGTTGTTTTTGCAGGTTTCTCTGCATCTGCCTTAGCCGATAGGGTAAAAGATGCTGAGGCCAAAATGATCATTTGCTCTGATTACAATGCCCGTGGTAATAAAAATATTCCGGTGAAGAAAGTTGTAGACGAAGCCATGGCACTTGGATGTGATTCTGTAGAAACGGTACTTGTGCATAAAAATACCGGAGACGAAATCAAATGGAATGACACAACCGATAAGTGGTGGCATGAAGAAATAAAAGGAAAACGTTCGAGCTGTAAAGCGACTCCAATGGATTCCGAAGACATGTTGTTCATCCTTTATACTTCAGGGTCTACCGGAAAGCCAAAAGGTGTTGTTCATACCACAGCCGGTTACATGGTTTACACGGCTTATTCCTTCCAGAATGTTTTCCAATACGATGAAGATGATATTTATTGGTGTACTGCTGATATTGGCTGGATTACCGGGCATAGTTATATCGTATACGGTCCATTATTGAGTGGTGCGACTACAGTGATGTTTGAAGGTGTACCAACTTATCCGGATCCGGGGAGGTTCTGGCAAATTGTCGAAAAACTAAAGGTGAATCAGTTTTATACCGCTCCAACGGCCATACGTGCTTTGATGGCAGCCGGCGATGAGTGGACTGAAAATTACGACCTCAGCAGCCTCAAAGTTTTGGGTTCTGTAGGAGAACCAATCAATGCAGAAGCCTGGCATTGGTATGATGAGAAAATTGGTAAAAAGAAATGTCCCATCGTTGACACCTGGTGGCAAACAGAAACTGGAGGAATTCTTATTTCTCCAATTGCCGGAGTGACTCCTACCAAACCAACTTTTGCAACCTTACCACTTCCTGGTGTACAGCCTTGCCTTGTCGATAAAGACGGAAAAGAGATTGAAGAAAACGGGGTTGAAGGATTGCTTTGTATCAAATTCCCTGGCCTTCCATTTTAAGAACTACTTACGGAGACCATGACCGTTGTCGCCAAACTTATTTCTCTTCCTTTGAAGACAAATATTTTACGGGCGATGGTGCCAGAAGAGATGAAGATGGATATTATAGAATCATTGGTAGGGTAGACGATGTGATCAATGTTTCTGGACATAGAATTGGAACTGCCGAAGTTGAAAATGCCATCAATCAACATGAAAATGTAATTGAGTCAGCAGTAGTCGGATATCCACACGATATAAAAGGACAGGGCATTTATGCTTACATCATCACTTCTGAAAGAGTGGACAATGTAGAATCCTTCCGAAAGGAAGTTTTGGCTGTAGTAACCAAAGAAATTGGCCCTATTGCGAAGCCAGATCTTATTCAAGTTGTCACAGGTCTTCCAAAAACACGCTCCGGAAAAATTATGAGACGAATTTTGAGAAAGATCGCCGAAGGAGATGTTTCCAATTTGGGCGATGTTTCAACTTTGCTTAATCCTGAAGTGGTAGAGGAGATCAAGGGTGGCGCCATGGTCGAAGTGAAAGGAGCCTGATAAAAATCAAATATAAAATGCAGTTAAAGCTTAAACTTAAATTACCTTTTCGGTTTATTCCTTTAACTGCATTTTTTTTTAAAAAGAACTTATATGAAAGCCGTTGTACTGGAAGGTCCTGATAAAGAATTGGTTTATACAGATGTAAAAGAACCATCTCCGGGAGAAAATGAAGTGGTGGTTGAATTAAAAACGGCAGCCCTGAATCGACGAGACTTCTGGATAACCAAAGGAAAATATCCTGGTATCAGGTATCCGGTTATACTGGGATCTGATGGATGTGGTACCCTGGATGGAAAAAGGGTTTTGATCAATCCTAATCAGGATTGGGGCTCAAACCCTCAAGTTCAATCCTCCGATTATCGGATTTTAGGAACGCCCGAAAATGGAACCTTTGCTCAATATATCGCTGTTGGAAAGGATAAGGTTGAGAAAGCACCGGAACATTTGAGCGATGAACAGGCTGCAGCCCTTCCTTTGGCAGGAATGACAGCTTATCGGGCATTGATTACAAAATGCCAACCTACTCTTAAAGATAAAGTTTTGGTGACCGGTGTGGGAGGAGGAGTAGCGCTTTTTGCTGTGCAATTTGCATTAGCCCTGGGTTGTGAGGTTTATGTAACTTCAGGATCCGACGATAAAATTTCCAAGGCAATGGAAGTTGGCGCGAAAAGTGGTTCCAATTACAAAGATGAAAATTGGGCCAAGGATTTAGCCAATCAGGCTGGTGGATTTGATGTAATAATTGATAGCGCCGGGGGCGACGGATTTTCAAATCTGATCAATTTAGCGAATCCGGGAGCCAGAATCGCCATGTATGGTGGCACCAGAGGAAAAATAGACGGAATCAGTCCTCAAAAACTGTTTTGGAAACAAATAAGTTGGTTTGGTTCTACCATGGCCACGGATGAAGAATTCAAAAAGATGGTTCGGTTTGTAGATGAAAACAAAATTCATCCCATAGTAGACAAGGTTTTCCCATTGGAAAAAGCGCAGGAAGCAATTGATTACAATGGAAAAGGTTTACAATTTGGAAAGGTCGTATTACAAATATGACCTAATTTTTTTGGATAAAACATATAAAAATCTATATCTTTATATTTATAAATATTTTGCGCCCAACCAAAAAATAGTGAGCCAATGAACTATCAGGATTTTTATAAAAAAAGTATCCAAGAGCCGGAGTCCTTTTGGAAAGAACAAGCTGGAAAAATTGAGTGGTATCAATTTCCTGAAACCATTTTATCTAAAGATGAAAATGATAATTACCGTTGGTTCGCTGATGGAGAATTAAATACCTGTTACCTGGCAGTTGATTATCATGTTGAACAGGGCAGGGGAGACCAGACGGCAATCATTTATGATTCGCCGGTCACAGGGAAAAAGGAAAAAATTAGTTTTTCTCAACTCCAGGAACAAGTTTCAAAAACGGCAGGCGGATTAAAAGAACTTGGCGTTGGTAAAGGAGATAGAGTTATCATTTATATGCCGATGATTCCGGAGGTTGTGGTGGCTATGCTGGCTTGTGCAAGGTTGGGAGCGATTCATTCAGTAGTATTTGGTGGATTTGCAGCGCATGAGTTGGCCATAAGAATTGACGATGCCAAACCAAAAGTGATTTTGGCTGCCAGTGGCGGAAAAGAAATTGATAAAATAATTCCATACAAACCTATAGTTGATGCGGCTATTTCAGAAAGTATTCATCAACCGGACTTCGTTGTGGTGCTTCAACGCTCTTTTGTTGAAGCTGAAATGAAATCCGGCAGAGATCTGGACTGGAATGAGACCTTTGATAATGCAAGTCCAACAGATTGCGTTCCGGTCAAAGCCACGGATCCGCTTTATATTTTATATACAAGCGGAACAACCGGCAAGCCCAAAGGAATTGTAAGAGACAATGGAGGCCATGCGGTTGCCTTGAAGTTTAGTATGGAAACCATCTATGGAGCAGCGCCCGGTAAAGTTTACTGGGCAGCTTCTGATGTGGGTTGGGTAGTGGGGCACAGCTATATCGTTTATGGACCACTAATCAATGGAAGTACAACCGTTTTATTCGAAGGGAAACCAGTCAGAACTCCCGATGCAGGTACTTTCTGGAGGATGATTGACGAATATAAAGTGGAAGTACTTTTTACGGCTCCTACCGCCATTCGTGCCATAAAAAAGGAAGACCCCAATGGTCAACTTATTTCTAATTATGACACATCAAGTCTTAAATATTTATTCCTTGCCGGTGAAAGATGCGATGTAGCAACCCTTCATTGGTCTGAAGAAATACTCAAGGTGCCTGTTATCGACCATTGGTGGCAGACTGAATCAGGTTGGCCCATGCTTGCCAATCCGGCTGGAATGGAATTGATGCCCGTAAAACCAGGCTCTGCAGGCAAATCAGTTTGTGGTTATAACATTCAAATATTGGATGAAAACGGTGACCAACTTCCTCCCAACACGGAAGGAGCTGTTGCTATCCAATTACCTTTGGCACCCGGAGCGCTTCCTACCCTTTGGGAAAACGACGATAACTTCAAAGAAAGCTACCTCAGTGCATTTCCAGGATATTATTTCTCAGGTGATGGCGGTTATTGTGATGAAGACGGGTATTTCTACATTACCGGAAGGATAGACGACATCATCAATGTGGCGGGACATCGTTTGTCCACAGCTAAAATGGAAGAGGTGGTTGCTTCTCATCCTGCAGTTGCTGAGTGTGCAGTTATTGGGATAGAAGACAATCTAAAGGGGCAGATTCCTGTAGGATTTGTAGTTCTGAAGTCTGGATATGATTTGGACGAAGAAGCCCTTGAAAAGGAACTGGTTCAAATGGTTCGTGATAAAGTCGGCCCGGTTGCGGCCTTCAAAAGAGCAGTCATTACCAAGCGTTTGCCCAAAACCCGTTCTGGTAAAATTCTTAGAAAGGTTATGCGAGGTATTGCAGACGGAGTGGATTACAAAACTCCTTCTACCATTGAAGATATGTCCGTTTTAACCGAAATAACTGAGGTCATGAATCATGAACATGTTGGTATTGCATTTAACCAAATGGAGAAATAGAAATAAGCGCAATTCGATATTCGCCTTTCGCCTTTCGTTTTTAAAATAAGGCCTCGTAAATCGTAAACCGTAAATCGTACATTCAAGGTTTCCTTTCTACTTTTTAAACTTTTCATTTGGCCTGATTGGTTCAAAACTCTACCTTTCCCGTCAATTTTGATATTACCTAAAATTTGAACGCATGTCAGTCCATTCAGAAGTGAAAAGGGTAACCACCCATGTTCTTCAAAGTATGAAAGAAAAGGGTGAGAAAATCGCCATGTTGACCGCCTACGACTTTTCCATGGCCAGGATCTTGGATGAGGCAGGCGTAGATGTCCTTTTGGTGGGTGATTCCGCTTCTAATGTAATGGCAGGACATGAGACAACCCTCCCGATTACCTTGGACCAGATGATATATCACGCAAGTTCAGTAGTAAGGGCTGTCAAACGTTCGCTTGTAGTTGTGGACCTACCTTTTGGTTCTTATCAAGGAAACTCCAAACTCGCCCTGGAATCTACCATTAGAATCATGAAGGAGTCTGGAGCACACGCAGTTAAGCTGGAAGGAGGAGAAGAAATTCAGGAATCCATCAAAAGGATTTTGTCTGCCGGAGTGCCGGTCATGGGGCACCTTGGATTGACCCCTCAGTCCATTTATAAATTTGGAACTTATACCGTAAGAGCCAAAGAAGAAGCTGAAGCGGAAAAACTATTAAAAGATGCAGCATTGCTTCAGGAATTAGGCTGTTTTGCACTGGTTCTTGAAAAGATCCCTGCCAAATTAACCAAGCAAGTCTCAGAAATGCTTGAAATCCCAACGATTGGTATCGGTGGGGGAAATTCTGCAGATGGTCAGGTATTGGTGACGCACGATATGTTGGGTATCACCAAGGATTTCAAACCCAGGTTCTTAAGAAGGTATTTAGAACTTTTTGATGCCATCAAAGATGCTGCCGAACGATACATTCAGGATGTACGGGATAGGGACTTCCCCAATGATAAGGAGCAATATTAAGGTGAAAAATAAGTTAAGCAGGGCGGCAATACAATGGTAAATGTTCCATTTGATTAATTTTGTCGCAAATCTGAAATTGGGAAAATAAATGCGTAAAAAATATTGGATTATCCTTGCCGTTTTGGGCATTGTTTTGATTGGTCTGAGCATTTTCGGCTATCAGAAGTACAAGGACTTTCTCCTTCCAAACGTTCCTGAAAATCTTTCTGAAAAATTCATCCATATTCCTACAGGTAGTACTTTCGAAGAGGTTGTTTTTTTAATGGACTCCTTAAATATGCTACTCGATACCCAATCCTTCCGAAATGCTGCCGCCAGAATGAATTACATCAAACCTTCCATGCGCTCAGGCAGGTATGAAATTAAAGCTGGCTGGAGCAACCTTGATTTAATCAGGCATTTAAGAGGTGGTGCTCAAGCTCCTGTAATGGTCGTTTTAAACAATGAAAGATTGCTGGAAGAAGTTGCAGTAAAGGTTTCAGGATTCATTGAAGCTGATTCCTCAAATTTATTGAACTTGTTTTTTAATAAAGATTATCTCGATTCCATCGGGTATGCTTCCGAAACCCTCATGAGTCTTTTTATTCCAAATTCCTACGAATTTTTCTGGAATACTTCTGCCCGGGGATTTATGTCCAGAATGATTAAGGAACATGATGCATTTTGGTCCAAAAATAATCGAAAGGAAAAGGCAGCGAACCTAGGATTGAATCCCGAAGAGGTTTATACCCTGGCATCCATCGTTGAAAGGGAAAGTAATAAAAATCAGGAAAGACCTACCATAGCGGGCGTTTATCTCAATCGATTGAAAATCAATATGATATTGCAGGCAGATCCTACACTTGTTTTTGCAACCAGGGATTTCACGGCAAAAAGGGTTTTAAATTTCCACAAGGAATTTGACTCTCCCTATAATACCTACATGTATGCCGGTTTACCTCCCGGTCCAATCAGTATGGCATCCATTTCAAGTATTGATGCTGTTTTGAATAGGGAAAATCATGATTACCTTTATTTTTGCGCCCGACCCGATGGTTCGGGTTTCCACGATTTTGCCAAAACACTTGCCCAGCACAATCGCAATGCAGCAAAATATAGGGCCAGTTTAAGAAATTAGATTTATGCACAGACCATACTTGATTGGAATTACAGGCGGCAGCGGTTCAGGAAAAACTTCCTTCATAAAGGAGTTGATGGCTGGTTTTAGTGAAGAGGAGGTTTGCATTCTTTCAATGGATGAATACTACAAGCCAAAAGAAGAACAAAAAATAGACAAACAGGGTATCACCAATTTTGACCTTCCAAAATCGATTGATAAAAAATCATTCGTTCAGGATTTGAAACTGCTAATGGAAGGAAATACTGTTGAAAAACAAGAATATACTTTTAATAATAAAGAGGCCATCCCAAAACTTCTGACCTTCAAACCTGCCAAGGTTATCCTGGTAGAAGGTTTGTTTGTATTTCATTTTAAAAAAGTAAGAAAACTGCTCGACCTGAAAGTTTTCCTTCACGCCAAAGAAAACCTGAAAGTAATCAGGAGAATCAAAAGAGACCAGGTAGAAAGGAATTATCCGCTGGAAGATGTTCTGTACAGGTATCAAAACCATGTCCTGCCAACCTTTGAAAGGTTCATTGAACCTTACTTTGATGAGGCCGATTTGGTGATCAACAACAACAGGCATTTTGAAAATGGATTGAAGGTCCTAAGAGGATTTATCAAAAACCACTTGGAGAATCCATCCGACAATTTGGAGGCAGAAGGGTAGAATCTTTTCAATTTCTATCTTACCTTTAAGTGACTGTTTCAAAATGGCTCTGTGCCAAATCACCACTTAATGCCTCTGTACATGAAGAAACTCCTACTTTTTTCTTTCTGCTTTTCCATTTTAAATATTCTCCATGCTCAGGTAGAACAGGGAACCATTCCAATTTCAGGAGGAATTGCTGTTCAAAAAACTGTGTCAGGCGATAATTATGAAAGTAATTTTTTTGCAATTGCCCCTTCCGCAGGATATTTCTTTACAGATTACCTTGGAATCATTGGAGGTTTTTCTGTCTCACAGACCAAATTGAAATTGCAGAATTTCCCGAGAATGGGCGACCGCATAACCCAGGAAAACAGCTCCTTTAACTTGTTTCTTGGTTTAAGGAATTATTTCCCTTATTTAGATAATACTTTTTTTGCACAACTCGATGTAAGCAACAATTGGATTGGGCAGCCTTCCCTGCCATCTCCATTTGATACTTATTCGATCTTTACTACAAGAATCGGAGTGGGTGCCAATGCCTGGATGAACAACAACATTGCTCTGGAGGCAAACCTCAAATACACCATTTTTAAAAATAATACCCTGGAAGATCTCAATTCATTCGGAAAAGGTCCGATTGAGTTTGTAGTTGATTTCAGACCTTATTTGATTGAAAGAGGAGATTTGCCAAGCAGCCTGGCAGATGAGTTTCTCGAGGCAGGGTCTTTTCAGGTAGGAGGCTCAGCCGGTTTCAGGCATTCGCTCAATGACAATGATCGGGAAGTAAACGGAAATAAACTCGAAAACGATAAGGTTGATTTGTTTTTTAGCCCTGTGGTCGGAATTTTCGTAGCCAATAATTTCCTGTCTGGACTTGCTGGAAACATCAGTTATTCAGACGACGAGGCCAATAGTCCGATTACCTATGTCTTGCAACCTTATACACGTTATTATATCCGTGTAACCGAGGGATTGCAAGTGGTCCCTAATTTTTCGATGGTTTATTATTATCAACTTTCCAGACAGAAGGTTTTGCAACAAACCAATATCAGTCGTCAAGTACAATTCATACCCGGAATAGGCCTGAATGTATTTATTGCGGAAGGATTAGGCTTGTTTGCCAACGGTACCTTAAACCTTACCCGGAGGATTGATTTTGATCCTGAATCTTTTATTGGAGATAAATCCAATACGCTTGGGTTCAGATTAGGATTGGAATATTATATTAGCAGCTACTAATCGGCAATTCAATGGAAAATTTCAAGGATTCACCCTTACCCAATATCATCGAACTGCGTAACATCGACCAAAGTTACGATGGTGGGCAGTCACACATTATTAAAGGTCTTGACTTTTTGGTCGAAGACAAACCGGCACAAGGGCAGTTCGTTGTTATCCTGGGAATGTCCGGTTGTGGAAAAAGTACCATCCTAAGATACATAAGCGGATTGCAAAAGCCAACAGGCGGAGAAGTTTTGATCCATGGAAAACCTATTACAGACGACAATAGGGTAGCGATGGTTTTTCAACAATACTCTTCACTTCCCTGGATGACCGTATTGGATAATGTTTCTCTGGCATTAAAATATAAAGGTGTAAAAGAAAAGGAACGAATAGACCGTGCCATGGAAATGATTGAACTGGTAGGTTTAAAAGGGCATGAAAATAAATATGCTCAATATCCTACGCTGTCCGGTGGTCAATTGCAAAGAGTTGCCATAGCCAGAAGTTTGATTGCCAACCCTGAGATTTTATTGATGGATGAACCTTTTGGAGCACTGGACATCAATACACGACTTCAAATGCAGGATTTATTGACCTCCTTATGGCATAAATTTCATCCCACCATCATCTTCGTTACCCACGATATACCTGAAGCAGTCTACCTGGCCGATGATATCTACATTATGAAATCTGCTCCTTCAAAATTCGTAGAGCACATCCATGTAGATTTACCCTTCCATCGTACCCGCGAAACAAAAAGGAATCCTCATTTTGTAGAGTTGGTTCATGAAGTGGAAGATCGGATGGTGAAGGTGGCTCAATACAGTAAGGCTCAAACTGTCTGATCCTGTTTCTTCTTAAAAACCAATAACATCCCATCGGTAGATGTTTGAGCAGTTGAAGGTTCGGTGGTTACTATCGAATCCATCTTCAATAATTCATAGCCCTTTTCATCATACTCAATCAACATGGCCTCCAACTCCTTGGCCAATTTCAAACCATCTACTTTATTCATATACCACTTCTTCTTGTAGTGGCTGGTCGGTAGGTATTCAACTTTGTAATCAAACATATGTTGGCTGTTGGCTGTTGGCTGTTGGCTGTTGGCTGTTGGCTGTTGGCTGTTGGCTGTTGGCTGTTGGCTGTTAAAATATCAGAAGAACAAGATACGATGATTCTCTTGAAATTTAGAAAATATTGAACCAATTATTTAACTCTTAAAGCCTGAAAACTCTTGGGTTTTACAAAAAAAAAAGAGCGTTATTTCTGAGTTTTATCTCAAAAAATAACGCTCTTTTTATCTCAAAATAAGCCAATGGCTAACATATAACAGCTCGAATAATTTACTGATTGTCTGGAGGTTACGCTATTCGCTATTCGCTTTTCGTTTTTTAATGCCTCGTAAATCGTAAATCGTAAACCGTAAATTCTACAAATATTAGGTTAAAGCTCCTCCAACCTGTTATTCTACTTTTAATATGGGAGGTTCCCATCTAGGAACTAACAGCTAATGGCCAATAGCTAATTGCCAAAAGCCAATCAATCTACCCACTCCGCAATAAACACATTCGTGTCTCTTCCACCTCCGTTGTTACGGTTGGATGCGAAAACGATGTATTTACCATCAGGCGAGAACATTGGGAATGCATCGAAAACACTATCGTATGTGATTTGCTCTAATCCCGTTCCATCTACATTGATTGAAAACAAATTGAACTGTCTTCCGCTTTCTGTATGATGATTGGTAGAGAATATGATTTTCTCACCGCTTGGATGGAAGTATGGAGCCCAGTTAGCACCACCAAGATTGGTGATCTTTTTCATATCTGAACCATCTACATTACAGGTGTAGATTTCCATCGCAGTAGGTTGAACCAAGCCTTGCTTCAACAAATCTTTATAAGTTTTTACATCTTCCTCTGACTTTGGTCTGGAAGCACGGAAAACCAATTTTTTGCTATCTGGAGAAAAGAAAGCACCACCGTCATAACCCAATGAATCGGTTACCTGCTTTACATTGGAACCATCGATGTCCATAGTGTACAGTTCCAGGTCGCCGCTTCTTGTAGATGTAAAGACGATTTTTTTACCGTCAGGAGAAATGGTTGCTTCTGCATCATAGCCCGGGCCATCGGTCAATTGTTTTACAATATTTCCTTCCAGGTCTGCTTCGAAAATGTCAAAAGAAGGGAAGATCCCCCAAACATATTTTCCATTCATGCTCCTTGGTGCTTGAGGACAAGTGTCTGCGGCCAGGTGAGTGGAAGCGTAAACGACTGTAGTATCCCCAGGCATAAAGTAGGAACAAGTAGTTCTACCTTTTCCGGTAGATAACATCTTTGGCATATCGCCTGTATAGCCTGAAGTTGGGAAAGTGAAAATTTGATCACACTCTATGCCCCATTCAGGATTGGTTATTTGCAACACCAAATCTTCTCCATCAAAACTGAAATAAGCCTCAGCATTGTCTCCTCCAAAAGTTAACTGACGGATATTTTTAAAATGTTTTTCCATATCGTAGCGCAGGCTATCAGTATTTTCAGCCGTTGCATCCTCTTTATTCTCATTAGCGTTTGATTCTCCGGATTGACAACCAAAAGTCAACAATCCGATAAAAAGCACAAATAATAGGTTCTTCATTTTTCAAATTTTTGCGCGAATTTAAATTCCATTTCTTAAAAGGCTCTATTTTTCATGTCATAATATCGTCAGTCAACTTATTTATTACCGTCCTTTTTGGAATTATTTTAAAAAGTTGGACTCAAAATTTGAAATTAAAAAAATCCATTTAATTTTGCGGCTCGGGTGCTGTACGACCAGCTCCCTCTGAATCCCCCAGGGCGGAAACGCAGCAAGGGTATGAGGTTGTAGCGGTGCGATGCAGCACTCGTTTTTTTTTATTTGAACTTTTTTTTCAATTTTTTATACATTTTAAAATTTTACTTTTTTTAAAAATTCAAAGTAAAATTTTCCCTTCTTTTCCTTTCCCTTCTTTTTTATTTGGAATCTTAGTGTTTAAAGTTGCAAAACTTTATTTGGGTATTTGTAGCTATTTGATAATCAATTGGTTGTAATGTAAAAATGGTGTAATTTTGCGTCCGAATTTAACTTACTTAATTCGTTCATTAATTTTTTTACCATGATCAAAAAGGATTTTGCAAAAACCGGTAAGGTTTGTAAGACCACTTTCAATCTTCCAAAAGAAGCAGTTGTTGACGCTAAAAACGTTGTAATCGTTGGAGAATTCAATAACTGGAACCTGGATGCTCCTACTCAAATGAAAAAGAAAAAAGATGGTTCTTTCGAGACAACCATCAATTTGGAATCAGGTCGCGGATATGAGTTCCGTTATTTGATTGATAATGTGAAATGGGAAAATGACTGGAATGCAGATGATTATGTTCCTGTTCCTGCATTTGGTGTTTTTAACTCATTGGTTGTAATCGATGAGAAAATCGCTGAAGTTCCAGTTCCTGCACCAAAAAAAGCTGCAACCGCAAAAGCTGCAACTAAAAAAACTGCCACTCCAAAAGCTGAAAAAGCTCCGGTAGCAAAAGCTGAAAAAGTTGTTGCTAAAAAAGCACCTGTTAAGAAAGCTCCAGCTGAAAAAGCTGCACCTAAGGCCACCACAACAAAGACCACAGCGGATGATTTGACCAAAATTGAAGGCGTAGGACCTAAAATTGCCGGTTTGATGAAAGAAGCAGGTATCGTAACTTTCGATCAATTGGCTAAAGCAAAAGCAGAGGTTCTTAAAGAAGTTTTGAACAACGCAGGACCACGTTTTAAAATGCATGACCCTAGCACCTGGACAGAGCAGGCTACATTGGCTGCTAAAGGTGACTTCGATACATTGAAGAAATTGCAAGACGAATTAAAAGGCGGAAAACGTAAGTAATCGGTCCTTTTAATTTAATAATAAAAAAGCCGGCAGGAATTTAATCCTGTCGGCTTTTCTAATTTAAAAAAAAAGTTGCTTCCAGCCTGAGCAGAAGCAACCTTGTAATTTAAATTCGGGTGATCTCATCGGTGTGTGTCAGGCTTGATCAATCTTTATTTTTTCCTTGGGCTTTTCAATTTTTATTTCCTTTTGGAAAGATTTTATCAATTTTTGAATTTCCTTCACTTTCAAAGAGGTCTTGACCTCCATTAATACAAATTCATCCGGCTCCTGAACCAATAAGAAAATTCTCTTTATTTTTTCTTTCTTTTCCTTAATCATTAAGGTAAAGGTGGTTTCCTTGTCTTTTACATATAAAAGATCTTCAAATTTATCCTGACGAAGATTGGCCAAAAGTGCATGAACTTCCTCCTGCGGTATGGTATTGGCATCTTCATTCACCATAAACCTCAGGCCTTTTATTTTTTTGACAATTTTCATCCCTGCTCTGGTCTCAGGTTCCTTTATGCTTTCATAAGCAATACCGGATCCCATCCAGATTAAAAATCCGGGAATTCTAAAGTTCATGGTTCCTTCCTCCCGCTTATGTGCATGGTAAAAATTCGAAATCGACTTGGTAGAATTACAGGAAGACAAAAGTATGGTCAGGCCCAATAGGGCGAATAGGGAAAGTCTCATTGGGTGATGATTTTAGATTTTAGGTTTTAGAGTTTTAGATTTTAGGTTTTTGATCTTTGTTTCTTTTGAAATCAAAAATCAAAAACCCAAAATCAAAAATCTAAATTCGTTTACTGCTTTTTCTCCAACTCCTCCAAATGCTCGGCGCCTTTGACGTCCATCATTTTGGCTAGTTTTCCGATTTTTTTGAGGTCGATGTTGCCTACAAAACTGAGCATTACGAATTCGTCACCGCCTACCAATAACAGCAATTCATGGATGATACTTCCGCCGTCATCTTTGACGAAAAACTCAACATTTTCTCCATCCGAACGAACTTTCATGATGGATTCCATTGAGTTGCTTTTGAGTTTGGCCAGGGCTTCTTTGTAGAATTTTTCGGGCTCTTCTTCCGTAGTCAAAATTCTCAGGCCTTTCAAATCTTTGACTACTTCCATGGCAATTTGAGCTTCCTTATCGCCATCTGCAGCCAGTTCGGCAATATCCATTTTGGCAAACATGTCAAAC
The DNA here is from genome assembly GCA_041392845.1 of Saprospiraceae bacterium. Classification (GTDB taxonomy): domain Bacteria; phylum Bacteroidota; class Bacteroidia; order Chitinophagales; family Saprospiraceae; genus JAGQWW01. The sequence goes on from JAWKLG010000030.1 coordinate 62,704, forward strand.
ATCTTAGGGCTGATATAAACTACGGTGAATCTTGGGTCATCAACATATTGGTTGAAGTATTTGCTGATGGCATCATTTTGAGCAAATATGCCGGTACTACAAACAGTAAGCGCAAAAATTAATAGCGATTTCATTATTGATTTCATGATGATACATTAACAAGTTAAATAATTTGGGTGATCATATAGTGAGGTGCACACACTGTATTTATTGAATTACTTCTTTATTGATTTTCCTGATTTTTTCCATCCCTTTTCGGGTTTCCTTTTCTCCTGCATTCAGTTTTTTTGAAACCAAAGCAAGCGCCTTGATAGTCTCTTCATATGCTTCTTCAGGGGTTTGGGCTTCATACTTTGACCAGTCAATGGTGTTGTCCTGACTTTTGGTGTTGAAATTTTTAACTAAAAACAATCCACCAATTGCGATGGCCAACATTGCAGCAACCCTGAACCAAGTGAAATTCATTCGACGGATGCCGGTATCCATTTCACTTTTCTGTATTTCTTCAAGAATTTTTTCATCAAAATCCTTGCTGAGGCTTGCCTCCTGTTCTACTTCAAAATAATTGAACAGTCCTTTATAAGGAAGAAGGTTTTCAGGAACGTTTTCTTTTGAAAAGAAATCACGCAACTGCTTTTCTTCCTCCAGGGAGGTCTGGCCTTCAAAGTATTTTTCCAGCAAGGCAGTTATTTTATTGGATTCCATATGATTCAGATTGAATAAGTTGTTCTCTAATTGATTTTCTGGCACGGTGCAAATAGACCTTTACCTGTTCCATGCTTAATTCAAGAGCATCCGCAATTTCCTGATAGCTCAATTCTTCGATGTCGCGGAGTTCCATTACTTGTCTTTGGGTATCCGGTAATGCAGCCATCAAACTTTTTACTCTACTGACTGCATCGGTTAATTCTGCAGATTTATGAGGACTAATATTCGGATCCGTCCAATCTGCTCCTTCAGGCAGGTCTGTTTCCCTTCTGAATTTCGACCGTACCTTATCTATGGATAAATTTCTGGTAACACTCATACACCAGGCTTCCAGGTTCTGGATTTCCGAAAGGTTATTTCTTCCTTTCCAAACCTTTATAAAGACTTCCTGAACTACATCCTCTGCTTCCATAGGGTTTCCCACAATGCGAAGTGCAAACCGAAATAGTTTGTCTTTGATAGGTAATATGGTGTTTTGAAACATTTGTAAATCCATGTTACAAGTGCGACGCATTGAATTCTAAGCTTGTTACAGCCGGATTCAATTTTTTTTAAAAAGATTATAAAATTTTTCGAAGTCTGAATTGGAATTTGAGATTTTCCCCTTCTCTGTTCACTTTAAGGCTGATTTTTTTTCCTTCCCTGCCACTTAGACGGGAGCTTAAATTTTCTAATGAGTACAACCAGACCGGCCAAAAGTTAATAGATTTAAGTACATCTCCTTTTTGGATGCCCGCTTCAGCAGCTGGCGTATTTGCCAAAACATCCACAACGGTGAACTGATTAAGGTTTGAACCTCCTGCGGCCAACATTAATCCGCTTTTATCATATTCAAAAGGCTTATCATATAAATAGGTGGGTTCGAAATATGCTTTTGAATGATTGTAATCCAGGGTCACGGTAAATCTCTCAAGTATTTGATTCCCTATGATACCGTTTCTACCACCCAGGTAACTGGTATCGATAGCTCCTGATAGTTCCTGAAAATTGGTTATGATTTCCTTCAATTTAAATTTGCCAAAGCTAACTTCATTGGTTCTTCCAAGAAATCCTTCCAAATATCCGCCCAGCCCTTTTCCAATATTTCCCTTTACCACATTTGAGGGCATTTGGATTTTTTCATTGGTATTGGTATGCAACATCATCGACAGGCTTGCGCCGGAATCCAAAAGGAACTTTAGCCTGGTTTTGGCAGAGTCCGGATGCATTTTTACATCTGCTTCCAGATAGGGTTTGTTTTTATGAACGATAATTGGAATTTCAGTTGCACCTTTCCCGGGTTTGATGAAGGCTTCAGGCTTTGTAAGTGTTATAACTTTTTTCTTATAATCTATTTTTACAATAAACCTTCTAAATAGATTGGCTCCCAGAATACCGTGAATTTGCACTCCCGTAAATTCTTCAAACCTGAAGTAATCCTCATCAAGGACCAACAATGGTTGGTTGTAGGCCCTCAAGTTGCCGGTTTCATAACTCAAGCCCGTGATAAGGTGGGCCTTGAGTTCCTGGCTCAAATCTGCTCCAACAATTCCGATAGAGCGGATGTAATCAAATGCCAGCAGATTTAAAATATCCTTCTTTATGATAATGGTATGTTCTGCTCCGGTGTCGAATATGAACTTGGTATTGAGGTAATTATTAAAGCGAACATTGACTATGATGAAATGATTGTTGTATTCAAATGGGATTTCGACTTTGTTTTTTGGTAGGTCATCGATCGAATAAGGTTGAACCTGTCCATAGCTGAATAGGGTGCAACTAAATAAGATGGACAGCATTGTTAGAATTCGGGTCAATGGCATTTTTCGGATTTACTAAAATTCCGAGTATCGGGCAAAAAGACAATTTTATTCTGTTTGGTTGCATCTGCAATTTTCAAAATTAAAAATATGATTCAAATATTTTGCTTGAAAATAGTATTTGTCATCTGTTGACATCAATAGTTTTGAATGATAAAAATCCTTTGTTTTATTGGCTTTGTTAAAAATTTGTGAAGACTGGAAACAACATATTATTTTTATTTTAAGCCATGTTGAAAAATTTTTTTGTGCCTTTTTGGTAATTTCAAATGTATTTCTGACTTTTACATTCGCTTAGTGTTAAAAAGACACAGCTAAAATCCAGCCCTTACCAAGACCAAAGAAATCAAAATTAAAGCGACTTGCCTGGTCGCTATTTGCTAGGTTCTATCTATTGTAATGATATTCATTAACAAAACTTTCATTGGTGTATGAAACTTAATTTTGACTTACTAAAGCAGAGTTTGCTATTGGTCTGCCTCCTGGCACTCAGCAGCGCTGCATGGTCCCAGCGGACAGTCATGGGAACTGTGACTGACGCAGAAAACGGGGAAGCTCTTATCGGAGCAACCGTGTTGGTAGTGGGAACCAGTGTCGGTACGGTAACTGACTTTGACGGTAAATATTCCGTTGAGGTTCCTGCCGGTTCCGATCAGCTGGAATTCTCCTACGCAGGGTATTCCTCACAAACTATCACTTTAGATGCCTCCAACGTTGTCAATGTGAAAATGGCAGCCGGGGCATTACTTGACGAGGTAGTTGTAGTCGGATATGGTACAGTGAAAAAGTCTGACCTTACCGGAGCTGTAACTGCAGTAGGAGAGGAGGATTTCAACAAAGGGGTCTTTGTTTCTCCTGATGCCTTGATTCAGGGAAAAGCTGCAGGTGTTCAGATATTGAACAACTCTGGTCAGCCAGGTGGCGCCGCTACCATTAGAATTAGAGGTAACTCTTCCATTAGAGCAGGTAATCAACCACTATTCGTAGTTGATGGTATCCAGCTGACTGGTAACTCAACTAAACCTGGAACCAACACAGGAGATTTGGGTTCAACCGCTGCATCCAATCCTCTGAATTATTTGAACCCAAATGACATTGAATCCATGCAGGTGCTTAAAGATGCATCTGCTACGGCTATTTATGGTTCAAGAGGTGCAAATGGTGTGGTAATCATCACTACTAAAAGAGGTAAATCTGGAGTTCCACAGATAAACTTCAGTACTTCAGTTGGGTTTTCCAATGTGCTTAGAAAATACGACGTATTGGAGGCTGATGAGTACCGTGCTGCTTTGACTGAGTATGGATTGACTTCTGGAGATTACGGAGAAAGTGTGGATGCTTTTGATGAAATCCTTAGAACAGGATTGGTTCAAAACCATGGTTTTTCTATTTCTGGAGGAAATGGAAAAGGTACATACCGTCTTGGCCTTTACTACCTTAATCAGGAAGGTATTGTTAAGAACAACGACCTGCAAAGATTCAGTGCCAACATCTCAGGAAATTACAAGTTTTTCAATGACGACCGTTTTGAAGTTGGTTTCAACTTGATTACGGCTCAGGCAATTGAAAATGGCCCGGCAGTATCAACCAACGCTGGTTTTAGAGGATCTCTAATTGGTAATGCCTTACAATGGAACCCAACTGCAGCAATGTATAATGCAGATGGAACTCCGGTAATCGTTCCGCCATTTGGTGATTTCGTTAACCCGGTTGCATTGCTTGAAGCATACCAGGACAAAACCAATACACTTGACCTTTTGGGTAGCATCAGTCCTTCTTATAAGTTGACTGACTGGTTGACGTACAAATTCCAGTATTCTGCTGCCTTCGGTATTGGAAACAGAAGAGCTCAGTTAGCTAAGTGGATCAATGTACAGGACGTTTTGGGTAGAGGTTTGGCTGCTTTCAACGAAGAGCAGAATTCAAATCAAATCCTTACGCATACCCTTAACATCAATACAGATCTTTCTTACGGTGTAAAATTAAATGCAGTTGTAGGTTATGAGTATCAAAATTTCAAAAGCAGAGGATTTGCTTTCTGGGGACAAGATTTCCCGGTTGATAACTTTGATTATACCAATATCTTCCAATACATTCCAAGAAGTTCAAGAAATGTTGGCGCTTACCAGGATCCTGATGCTGAATTGCAATCCTATTTTGCAAGAGCTGACTTGAATATCAGAGATCGCTTCCTTATTACAGGTACAGTAAGAGCAGACGGTTCCAGTAAATTCGGAGAGAATAATAAATACGGTGTATTCCCTGCATTTGCAGCAGCGTGGAACATTCATAATGAAGGATTCATGACTGGTGGAATCTTCGATCAGTTTAAATTGAGAGCGAGCTGGGGTCTTACAGGTAACTCTGAGTTTCCTGCTGGTGCAGCTCAAGACAGATACGGATTTGGCTTAGGCCAATTGAGCCTTGAAAATGTTGCGAATGCTGATTTGAAATGGGAAACAACTACTAGTTACGGAGTGGGTATCGACTTTGCTTTGTTTAACTACAAATTGTCAGGTACCATTGATTACTTCAATAGAAATACTACTGATTTGTTGTTCCAATTCCCAACTATTCAGCCAGCTCCAGCTGGTTTCTATTGGATCAACCTGGATGGTAATGTAGTTAACTCAGGAGTTGAGCTTACTTTGAACTGGAATGTATTGAACAACAGTAAATTTAAGTGGGACTTGGGTGGTAATATTACTTTCGTAGACAATGTTGTTGAGAATTATACCGGACCTCCGGTAATCTACGGAGCATTGTTCGGTCAAGGTATCTCTGGTGCAACCATTATGAAATTGGAAAATGGTCAGCCATTGAATGCATTCTACACCAGAGATTTCATTGAAATCGGTGAAGACGGACAAGCTGTATATGCTAACAACGAAGAATTGGCTTATTTAGGAAATCCTAATCCAAGTGCAATTCTTGGTTTGTACACTGAAGCAACCTACGGTAACTTCGCTGTTTCTCTAAACTTTAATGGTACTTTAGGTAACGACATCTACAATAACACCAAGAACACAGTTCTTCCAATTGGTAACCTTGGTTCTCGTAATATCGATGCTAGTTTGTTAGATGGACCTGTCCAAGAGGCGACTTCTAATGCAGTTAAATCATCAGACAGATACATTGAAGATGGTAGTTATGTTAAATTAGCAAACGCTACTTTGTCTTACACAATTGGTAACATCGGAAAAGGTATTAGAAATGCCAGAGTATACATTACCGGTCAAAACCTTGCTGTATTCACAAATTACAGCGGGTTCGATCCTGAGGTAAACACCGTAAACGAATTCAATGGCTTGCCATCTACCGGTATCGAATACATTCCTTACCCATCTGCAAGAACCATTATTTTAGGTGCTAATTTTGCATTTTAAAATTTAAATTAAATTTATCATTGTTATGAAATTATATAGATTATTAATGTTGCTCGGTCTAACAAGCTTTTTAGCTTGTACCGATTTGGAAGAGACTCTGAATGAGGATCTTACCAGAGAGGCTGCAGAGAAATTTATCAACGAAAATGCTGACGTTGATGCCTTGCTCACAGCAGCCTACAACGGAATGAGACTTCCGTTCCAGGATCAGTCTCGCTTCTGGGCAGCTCAGGAACATACCTCAGATGAGGTAATCGGGCCTACAAGAGGACCAGACTGGGATGACAACGGTATCTGGCGTGTATTGCACGACCATACGTGGGCACCAGACCACTCATTCCTTGAAAACACTTTCAATGAATTGTTGCAGGTTGTATTTACAACTACCAACATTCTTACTTTTGACTCTACTACTGTACAGCAGGCAGCTGAAGCAAGATTCATTCGTGCTTTTGTTATGTTCTGTGTTGCTGATGCTTGGAATCAGGTTCCTTTCAGAGAGGCAGGTGGAAATCTTTTGGATGCACCTATCGTTTACAAAGGACCAGATGCACTTGATTTTGTAATTGCAGAATGTAATGATATTTTGGCTGATTTGCCGGATGGACCAACCAACAGAGCAAATAAAGATGCAGCAAGAGCTTTGTTGATGAAATGTTACCTTAATAAAGGAACTTTCGCAGACAGACAAAACCCTACTTTCCCTCCGGAAGATATGGATAGAGTTATTGCACTTGCAGATGAATTAGCAGCTCGTTACTCGCTAGACCCTGATTACTTCGATAACTTCGCTCCAGATAATGATTTAGAATCATCTGAGAATATCTGGACTGCTGAAAACGTAGGTGGAGATAATTCAGGTGCAGTAAGATCAAGATGGTTCTGTACACTACACTACAACCAAAATCCTTCTGGTTGGAATGGTTTTACCACTATTTCTGACTTGTACGACAAATTTGAAGAAGACGATCTTCGTCGTCAGGCAGATTACGATGGTATGACCAATGTTTCTGGTATGAATGCCGGTTTCCTTATTGGCCAACAGTTTGACCAAGATGGAAATGCACTTGAAGATCGCAAAGGAAATCCTCTAGCCTTCACCAAGGAAGTTGCTTTGGTAGAAACTGGAAACGATCTTGAAATTACTGGTATCCGTGTTATCAAGTATCCGATTGACTACAACAACGGTGATAATGCAGACAACGATTACGTTTACTTCCGTTATGCTGATGTTTTATTGATGAAAGCAGAAGCATTACTTAGAAAGAATGATGCTGGTTCTGCATTGACATTGGTAAATGACCTTCGTGCTGTCAGAGGTGCTTCTCCATTGGCTTCTTTGGATGCACAAGCTTTGCTTGATGAAAGAGCACGTGAGTTGTACTGGGAAGGTTGGAGACGTCAGGATCTTATCAGATTTGGTAAGTTCTTAGATGCATGGACCAATAAGCCAGCTTCTGGACCAGAAAGATTGGTATTCCCAATTCCAATTACAGCTTTGGCTGTAAACCCAAACTTGGAGCAAAACCCAGGTTATTAATACCTAATTTAATTTAGGATAAGATAGGTCACCAATTTGGTGGCCTATCTTAATTTTAGGACCAATCGAAATGCTTACCTTGGTCCCCGAACAAGCAATCAACATACTAAGAAAAATGAGAAATCTTCTCTTTCTATACTGTCTAATCTACCTTTTCAGTTGCACCCAATCTTCCGATAAAAAAACTGAAAATTCCCAACAATTATTTCAACTGGTTTCTCCTGAAGAAACAGGGATCGATTTCACCAATTCCATCCAAAATGAGCGTGATTTCAATATATTCTCCTATAGAAATTTCTACAATGGTGGCGGAGTTTCTATTGGCGATATTAATAATGATGGATTGGCAGACGTCTACATGACCAGTAATATGGGTAAAAACAAACTTTATTTAAATAAAGGCGATTTTAAATTTGAAGACATCACAGAGAAAGCCGGTGTAGGAGGAACCAAAGCTTGGAGTACCGGAGTGGTAATGGTTGACATCAACAACGATGGTTTTCTTGATATCTATGTTTGCAATGCAGGCTATGTAGCCGGAGATGACCATACCAACGAATTGTTTGTCAATAACCAGGATGGAACCTTTTCTGAACAGGCAGCAGCCTACAATCTAAACAACAACGGATATACCACCCACGCTGCATTTTTCGATTATGATTTGGATGGTGATTTAGATGTTTATATTTTAAATAACAGCTTTATTCCTGTGAATACGCTGAACTACAGTAATAAAAGGGAATTGGAAGCTAAAGATTGGCCTGTAAAAGACTTTTTGAAGGGTGGGGGAGATAAGTTGATGCGCAATGATGGTGGTACCTTTGTTGATGTTACCAGGGAAGCAGGAATATATAGCAGTTTGATAGGGTTTGGTCTTGGAGTTACAGTTGGCGATATCAACGATGACGGTGCCCCGGATTTATATGTTTCCAACGACTTTTTTGAAAGAGATTACCTCTACATCAATCAGGCAGATGGAACCTTTACAGAGGAATTAACAGATTACATGGAACATATCAGCCTATCGTCCATGGGAGCGGATATGGCAGATATCAACAATGATGGTTACCCGGAAATCTTTGTAACTGAAATGCTTCCTCCTGATGATTATCGAAGAAAAACTACTACACTATTTGAATCCTATTCTACCCATCTTCTAAAACTGGACAGGGATTTTTATAGTCAATACATGCAAAATACCCTCCAGCTCAACAATAAAGACAAGACATTTAGTGAAATAGCCTGGTATAGTGGCGTAGCTGCTTCCGACTGGAGTTGGGGAGCTTTGATGTTTGATGCAGACAATGATGGTTATCGGGATATTTATGTTTGTAACGGAGTTTATCAAGATGTAACGGACCAGGATTTTATTAACTTTTTTGCCAATGATGTCATTCAAAAAATGGCATTGACCGGTAAAAAAGAGGAGATGGATAGTATAATCAAAAGAATGCCATCGAACCCGCAATTGAATTCTTTTTTCCGCAACCAGGGTGATTTAACTTTTAAAGAAGAAGGAAAAAAAATTGGATTTGATAAACCTTCCTTTTCAAATGGAGCTGCGTATGGTGACCTTGATAACGATGGTGATCTGGATCTAATAGTCAATAATTTAAACCAGCAATCTTTTGTTTACAAAAACCTAAGCTCAGAAAATACTGGGAATCATTACATAGGTATCAACTTAAAAGGTTCGGATAAGAATACCTTCGCGATAGGCTCAAAAGTCAAAGTTTATTTGGGTGATGAAATCCTGAACTTTCAAATGATTCCTACCAGGGGCTTCCAGTCTTCAGTCGAATATAAAATGTTGTTTGGCCTTGGTCAGAAAAATAAGATTGATTCACTTGAGGTGATTTGGCCGGACAATACAAAGTCAAGCTGGTTGGGCCTACCTGTAGACACTGTCTTGACCTTGAATTATGGAGAAACAGAAAAAACTATCCGGCAAGAATTAAATTTTGCAGAAGGCACTTCACTTCTTCACGAAGTGAATTTGGAAAATGCTCCTATCCACAGTGAAAATGAATATTACGACTTCTTTCATGAAGGGCTGGTAATAAAGATGCTGAGTCAGGAAGGACCTGCTTTGGCAGTGGGTGATGTAAATGGCGATGGTTTGGATGATTATTATTATGGAGGAGCTTCAGGAAAAGCAGGAAGCATCCAAATCCAAAAAAATGGAAGATTTGAGCCTTTGGCATCCGCTGACTTCGAATCTACTTCCGGCTACGAAGATACGGCAGCCGAATTTTTCGATATAGATGGTGACGGAGATTTGGACCTTTATGTTGGTTCAGGTGGTAACCATAAACAAAAGGAAGATTTACAATTACGGGATAGAATTTATACAAACGATGGAAAAGGTAATTTTTCTATGAACTCGTCCGCGGTTCCTCCGAATGGATACAATACTTCTTTTGTGCTTCCCATTGACTTTGATAGCGATGGAGACCTTGATATCCTGATAGGAAGCAGGAGTACACCCATTAATTATGGGGTTCCACCAAAGAATTATCTTTTTGAGAATAATGGTAAAGGTACTTTCTCGGATGTTTCTACCACAAAAGCTCCAATTTTAAGAACGGTCGGTATGTTGACAGATGCTGTTGCTGGTTCATTTACCAGTCCTGATGCTAAAGAAATTCTACTAACAGGAGAATGGATGGCACCGGTGATTTTACAGTGTAGTAAGGAAGGTTTGAAAGAAGTAAAAACTGATCTTTTGCAGTTTCCGGGCTGGTGGTATAGCGCAGAAGCAGTTGATTTGGATGGTGATGGTGATTTGGATTTTGTATTGGGTAATAGGGGAGAGAACTTTTATTTCACGGGAGATGCTGAAAATCCTGTGAAACTTTGGTTGGCTGATATGGACAAAAACGGAACCATTGAAAAAATTATCACCAGAAGGTTGGATGGAAAAGATATGCCTGTTTCCATGAAAAAAGAATTGACGGAACAAGTGGTCAGTTTGAAAAAGAAGAATTTAAAGCATACCGAATATGCTAAGAAAAGCATTCAGGAACTATTCGCTTCAGAGGTGTTGGACAAAGCTTTGGTATTGAAGGCGACCTGGTTTAAGTCTTCTGTCGCGATAAACGAGGGGAATGGTAAATTTACCCTTAAGGCACTTCCTGCCAATAGCCAGTTTTCTTGTGTTTGCGGAATTTATTGTGATGATTTAAACGGCGATAACAGACCTGATTTGGTTATTGCAGGAAATGACAAGGGATTTATGCCTCAATATTCACAACTTGATGCCAATTTTGGTCAGGTATTGCTGAATGATTCTTCCGGTCAGTTTAAAATGGTGGAATCACCAAAATCAGGATTTAAAGTGAAAGGTGTCGTGAGAAAAATAAAGCCAATTTCAATAGGAAATCAGAAAGGTTTTATTGTAGGATTAAACAATGATGCACCAAAGATTTACACCCACAATTAGTTTGTAAAAAAGAGAAAATGTCATCTTCAAATTATATCAAACATCCATTTTTCTTTTTAGAAAAGAGTTTCTTGTTTTTCATTTTAGCTATTCTGATTTTTCCCTCTTGCGAAAAGGAAGGGACCAGGACAGAAGAGACTCCAAAAGGCCCTCCCTCTTTCAGGCTTTTGAAAAAGGATCAGACCGGGCTCGATTTTCAAAATGTTATTGATCAGGACCTGGAGTTCAATGTATTCAATTACATGTATATCTATAATGGAGGAGGAGTAGCAGCAGGTGATTTCAATAATGATGGTAAAATAGACCTTTATTTTACTGCAAATATGGGCCCTAATAAGCTCTTTTTAAATGAAGGTGGATTTAAATTCAAGGATGTTTCTGCTGAAGCCGGTGTTCAGGGGTTGGAAGGATGGACCACCGGAGCCTCTGTAGTCGACATCAATAATGATGGATTGTTGGATATCTATGTTTGTCAGGTAGGTGATTACAAAGTGATAAAAGGAAAAAACCAACTTTACGTTTGTACCGGGAGCAAAAATGGGGTTCCAATCTTTGAAGATAAAGCAGCCGAATATGGATTGGATTTTATAGGTTTTTCTACTCAGGCTTCTTTTTTCGATTATGATTTAGACGGGGATCTGGATATGTACTTGTTGAATCACTCCCTGCATGCAAATGGAACTTTCGGCAAAAGAGACATATTTGAAGGAACCATTCATCCTGAATCAGGTGATAAATTATTTAGAAATGATAACGGCAAATTCAAGGATGTAACGGAAGGATCCGGGATATTTAGTACCGTAATAGGCTATGGCCTGGGAATCGTGACCGGAGATATCAACAATGATGGCTGGCCGGATATTTACATTGGAAACGATTTTCATGAAAATGATTATCTCTACATTAATCAAAAGGACGGTACTTTTAAAGAGTCGCTGACTGATATGATTATGCATACGAGTCGCTTCTCTATGGGTGTTGATATGGCTGATATCAATAATGATGGAAACAATGATATCATTTCCCTGGATATGATGCCTGAAGACCCCGTTATTTTAAAAAGTTCCCTGGGGGAAGATGACTATGGTGTCTTCCATTTCAAATTGGGCTATGGATACAATTATCAATTTGCAAGGAACAATTTACAATTGAACAATGGTAATGGAACCTTCAGTGAGATAGGAATGTATGCCGGAATGCATGCAACTGACTGGTCCTGGTCGCCCTTGTTTGTAGACTTCGATAACGACGGTTACAAGGATATTTTTATAAGCAACGGCATCCCACGCAGGATGAATGACATTGATTATGTCAATTTCAGAAAAACCCATGATGATTTTCGCTGGAAAACCAGATTGGATAATACCGAAAAGTCTGATTTGGATGTAATCGATAAAATGCCACAGATAAAACTCAGTAATAAGTTTTTAAAAAATACAAAGGATCTGAAATTTGAAGATTTAGAATCTTTTGTTGCTGATAATGAAGCTTCTTATTCCAATGGTTGTATTTCAGTAGATTTAGATGGTGATGGAGATTTGGATATGGTCGTTAATAATCTGGAAGATGAACCTTTTGTCTACCAAAATCTCCTAGGGGAAAATAAGTCTGATAAAGGGGACTTCCTGGAGGTAAAATTCAAGGGGACAAAAAATAATATCGATGGAATCGGTTCGTCTATTTTGGTTTTTAAAAAAGATGGCAGCCTTATCAGAAATGAATTTTTCCCTGTCAGAGGTTATATCTCCAGTGCATTGGTTCCTATGCATGTAGGAATAGGGAATTCGGCAGATGTTGATTCCATTGTTGTGATATGGCCTGATAGAACCTATGAAACGATTCAGGCAAAATACAATGTGTCTTCGGTATTGGAATACAAGGATGGTCTTCCATCGTTCCCGTTTGAAAAAATCAGAAAAGAACGTTTGCCTGAAGAAAAAGAATTTCGATTGGTAGATATCACCAAAGAAACCAAGCTAGAATTTTCGCATAAAGAAAATCCTTTTGTAGAATTCAACCGTGAAACCTTAATCCCCTTTATGGTTTCTCAGGCAGGTCCGGCACTTGCAGTGGGCGATGTAAATGGTGATGGATTTGATGATGTATTTATTGGAAGCTCAAAGCGTAACAGAGCCGCATTGTACACCCAAAATGGAGACGGTACTTTTAAAAATAACACTCCTGATGTCATTTTCAATGACAGTATTTATGAAGATGTGGACGCAAGCTGGGCAGACCTGGACAATGATGGTGACCTTGATCTTTTGGTTGCATCTGGAGGAAACGAATACCAGCTCAAGGATGAACCAAGAGAACAAAGAGCATACATTAATGTAAATGGATCGCTGTCAGAAAAATTGGTTTTTCCTGGAATATATTCAACAGCTTCCAAGATTTTAACCAGTGACATTAATAAAGACGGCCTGCCGGATGTCCTGATAACCGGAAGGTCTGTTCCCTGGACTTACGGAGAAGTTCCGGAGACCTATCTTTTGATCAACAAAGGAAGCCTGAAGTTTGAAGAACAAACTGATAGTTGGTCAAAAGATTTAAAGAAGGCAGGCCTGGTAAGAAATGCTATATTTTATGATATTGATAGGGATGGTGATGATGATTTGGTACTGGCATTAGAATGGGAGCCCATTACTATTTTTAAAAATACAGGAAAATCTTTCGAGAAACTGACCATCGGAAAGGGAGAAAAGGGATGGTGGAATTTTGCCATACCAGCCGATGTGGATCAGGATGGTGATTTGGATTTTTTGGTAGGAAATGTGGGTGAGAATAATAAATTAAAACCAAGCCCCGAGACTCCGGTCAAAATGTATTTAAATGATTTTGACGACAATGGACAAAAGGAGCAATTGTTAACCTACTATTTAAAAGGTCGCGAAATACCCTTTGCAAATTATGAAGAGCTCACCAAGCAAATGGTTTTTCTTAAAAA
>JAWKLG010000031.1:0-71068 GCA_041392845.1 Saprospiraceae bacterium
TAGAAACGATTAGGACACCATCCTATCCAGGAAAGAGTCCAAGTATTCATTTCTATCCAAATCCCACTAAAGAATGGGTAATCATCGAAACAGAAATCAGCCCTGAACAAATGATTCAGGTCTACGATACCAAAGGAAATCTTGTAAAAAATCAAAGGGTACAATCGGTAACCAAACAGTCGTTCCGGGTAGATTTATCTGGATTACCGACGGGTCAATATTTCATTGGCTGGAAAGAAATGGATGTTAAATCCATGATTGCAGTTTTAAAATGGTAAGTTTTCGAACCGGGTCTGCAGGCCCGGTTTTTTTAATTTTTAGCTTAACAATTAACTTGTTTTTTTAAAAAAAAGCTGAAAATGAAGACGGAAGACAAGATTTTATCCTCTACATCAAAATTCCCTTCTTTGCTTCAATCGCGGGAGGTAAATCTGTTTCACCCAACATTTCGCGAAGGTCGATCTCTATAACTCTGCAAAGGGATAACATAGGAATATCGTTTGCCATTCCCTGGAAAGGATTTTCGGAATAATCGCCAACCGTTTCCATGACCACGTAAATCCATCCGATCAGCATAGTGATGAGTATGGATAGCCAAAATGCCCATTCTCCCATCTTCATCATTTCAGGAATCATGGAGAATGGCAATAAACTGATAAAAATGCCTACGAAGTAGAAACTCATATTGGCATATTGCCTTGGTAGCGGGAATTTTTTGATCCGCTCACATTTACCCTGATGTTCATAAAAGTGGTACAAGACATTCATCATCTCCATATGGCGAAAGTCTTCTATCAATCCTTTTTCTCTGAGTTCACGAAGGTCTCTTGATTGCTCATTTATAATTTGTGTGGCAGTGTTTACATTCCCTACCAAACGGTCATGCTCTTCAGAGGGGAGAAAGGTTTTTAGTTCCTCTTCTGTAACTTGATCTTTTACAAGACCGATTCCATATTTTTCCTGGTATTGTCGTGCCTTCATTCTTACAAAAAATCCCTGATTGATATGTTCCCAGGGAGTGGAAACCAATAATTGGCTTCTTAAAGCATATAGCCAGGCAATATGTCGATAAATCAGTCTTTTTTTCACTGCTTTTATTTCCTCTTCTCCTGCCTTTTGATCGGTAAATAGATTACTGACAAATCCGTCTACATACATACCCCAGGTTCGGCTGCTGTTGACAATGGCACCCCATATTTTTCGGGCTTCCCAGAGCCTGTCGTAGGAGGAATTATTTTTAAAACCTACATAAAAGGCAACCGCAGTACCAATCACAGAAACCGGCAACCAGGGAATTGAAAAATTGATGATTTCAAACCGGTACAACAATCCAAAAGTCAGGGAGCCGGCGAAAAGCCAAAGCAAATGATGCCCTGAAAAGGAAATGATACGTCTAAGGCTGAGGTTCTTTTCTATGATCATATTTTAACCATTATATTTTTTCCACCATGCTTCTCTGCTGGCTGAATTTAATCCAAATAATGTACCCGGCATAGGGATGGTGTATGGCAAATTAAGTTCTTCAGCTGCTTTTGAAAAATTTTCTGCTGGTTCCACCCAGGGATGAGGAGCAAGAGAAAATCCTGCCCAATGAACGGGCATGGCGTTTTTTACACCTGCATCCAATGCCGCCTGAACTGATTCTTCCGGAAACATATGCAGTTGCCTCCACAATTTGTAATACTGTCCACATTCCATAAAAGCGAAATCAAATCCGCCAAATTTCTTTCCTACTTCTGAAAAATGATTTCCATATCCTCCATCACCACTGAACCAGATTTTGTGCTTTCCGGTATCAAATACCCAGCCCCCCCAAAGTGATTTTGCCCTGTCGGTCAATCCTCTACCTGCGAAATGGCGTGTAGGCGTGTAAGTGATTTCAATTTCATGATGATGATTTGAATCCCACCAATCAAATTCAGTTATCAGGTCCGAATTGATACCCCAGCATTCAAAATGGCGTTTGGTACCCAGCGCTACAAAATACTTTTTGGTTTTGTGTTTTAGTTTTTCAATACTGGCCAAATCTAAATGATCATAATGGTCATGTGTAAGCATCAAAAGGTCTATCTCAGGGAATGCATCAATCAAGTCCAAAGTATTTTCCGAGAATCTTTTGGTGGTTATTGGCGCAATAGGTGAAGCATTGGGTCCTAACATTGGATCTATCAAAATAGTCTGCCCGTTCAGTTGCATTAAGACTACGGAGTGTCCATACCAAATGAAACTTGGTTCTTCAGCACTTAGAAACCCATTTTTATCAAAAGCAGAAATAGGTATAGGTCGGCTTGGTTCTTTTCCTTCCTTATTTCCTAACTGGTCTTTCAGCAATCCCGGAATTTTAGAAATCCCGATGTCCATTCCGGTCTCTTCAAGATTTTGAAACTTCCCATCTCTCCAATTTGGAGATTTTTCATATCGTTGAATTAAACCTTTGGTCGCTTTCCCTCCAAATTGTTTAAAGGACATTTGCTACAGTTTAAATGGTTTTGTTAGACATTTTCTGCCATTAGATTGATATCCGAATTTTCTAAAATTTTCTTTTTTAAAGGATGCTCGATCGAATGAATCATGGCAAGGCCTACCCTTGTAGTTGTAGTTACGTTTTTTGATTTTTTAAAAAGAGGAAAAAAAGGCCTGGTAATTTTGTACATGGTATTGTACCAGCCTGTTTTTGATTCAATTCCTTTTTCAGGCAAGATAATTCCCGGACGGAAAGCATAAGCATCTTTAAATCCCTTTCCTAAAATATAATTTTCGGTTTTACCCTTAACTCTTGCCCACATTAAAGATCCCTTTTCGCTGCTGTCGGTTCCTGTTCCTGAAACATAATTGAAAACCATCTCAGGATTCAATTCATACAAGGTATCGGCAAAGGATTTGGTGGTTTCGAAGGTTATTTGGTTATATTTTTCTTCATTCATCCCTATGGCAGAAACACCCATGCAATAAAAACAAGCATCAAAGCCCGATAGACCCTTTTTGATGGATTCTACTTTTGAAAAATCTTTCAATAGGATTTCCTTGAGTTTGGGATGATTTATTCCCAATGTTGAGCGGTTGATTATTAAAATCTGATCGATGGAAGGGTGCTCCAGGCATTCCAGTAAAACTCCTTTTCCTACCATTCCGGTTGAACCGGTGATGATTACATTTTTTCCCATGGTTTCTGTTTGTGGACTCAAGGTAGGGAAAATGGCGTGACGAGTGATGAGTAGGGAATGACGAATGATATATTTTTAAACTCATCCTTCGTCATCACCTTCGATTAATTTGATTTTCTTCTACCTGATTGGCAATTTTTCAAAGGTTTCGAGGCGGCTTATTGGGTAAAGCATATGCGTGGGCTCGTACCAGGGCGATCTTTTATAAATGAAATCGAGTTGGGCGCGTGCATTTTCGGCAATCTTCGGATCTGCATTTCTTTTTGCATCCAGTTCTTTTTTGATTTCAGGATGGTCTTTTAAAAATGCTGCTGCCGTTTCTTCAAAAACATAAGAGGAGAAGTATTCTTTTTGCATCAAAATTCCATCGAAGAAATTCCAGGCAAAGTAACTGTCAGTCGCTTGGGGTTCCAGATTTTCCATTACAATTCGATTGTTTTCCTGGTTGGCAAATACTACATAATCTCCCTTCTGCCATTTTTTCTTTTTTAAAGTTTTTTCAACCTTAACATTGTAATGCATGTAGTGACTTTCGTAAGGGAAATTGGTGGTTTCATAGTCTTCGATTTTATAAAAATGGCTTTCCAAGCTTAAAGTGTCTGACAACTCTTTAATTTCCACTCCATTCCATCTCAACCTGCTAATTACTCCCTGATATGCCTGCGGAACTAAATAAGCTACCGGTTTTTTAACCAATTCAGCCGGAACGAAAGTATTCCAATAAGGGATGTTTTTTTCGTAGGGTTTGTCCCTGTCATAATACAATCTTTCCAGACCGCTTACCTTACTTTTTTTGTATTTGGCTTCATATCCTTTAAAAGAAATAATTTCTTCCTTTGATTTATCTATCTCCCATCGAATTGGAAATTCAGCCTTGTTTTTCGCTGCCATTTTTGCTTTTTCCCTGCTTTTCATAATCAAATCCGCATCCCTGTGATTCAAGCCCAAAACGGCATCCAGAAAATGATAAGAAGCCCAGACTCTATCTTCAAAAGGTTTCCACATGTGGGTTTCGAGGGTATAACCGATGATATGGTGCTGTGTGGTAAATCCTGTGGAATATCGCGGACTCTCAAGAAATCCCTCAATGCCATTATCGGGTGTTCCGTCTACATTTACATAAGGAACCATTTCCCAATTTCTTTTTTTCATTTCCTTGTAAAGATCGGGAGTCATCGTTCCTGTAACATAATCTTTGAGCGGCGCTTCTATTTTGTCTTTTTGGGTTTCAATAAGGGTTACGGTGTAAGGGTAATCTGCCCCATTGCTGGTATGTGTATCTACAAAAACATCGGGATCCCAGGCACTGAGTGCTTTGACCATGGTTTGTGCATTTCGGGAATCACATTTTATAAAATCTCGATTCAAATCAAGGTTTTTTGCATTTCCACGGAAGCCATATGATTCAGGACCGTTTTGGTTGGCTCTGGAGAAACTGTTACGGTTTAAGGACCCACCTATATTATAAATAGGAACAATTGCCAAAACCACATTATCCAACAAAGCCTGTTTTTCTTCACTTTTTAAAATATCTCGAACCAACATCATAGACGCATCTATTCCTTCGGGTTCTCCCGGATGGATTCCGTTATTGATCCAAAGGATGCTTTTCCCGGCTCTTTTAATGGTGTCGGGATCAAATTGTTTGTCTTTACTTACTATGACCAGATGCAGCGGAAAACCAGAATCTGTTGGACCCAATTCTACCATTTGAACCATGTCTGACTGACTGGCAACATTTTTATAAAAATCAATACATTCCCGGTAGGTAACTGTTTGATTCTTATTGTTGTCGAAGGGAATGGATTGAGCAGTCAGGTTGACTATCAACACCATTGTATAAAAAAGGCAGGTAAGTAAGCGCATGAAGTCTTTTTTTTAAAAAGGTAAATTTAGTAGAATTCTTACAGCTCAGAATAGTCAATTCTTTTTAAGCATTTTACCAGTCAAACAGTTACTAAACTGTTGTTGATTAGTAAATAAAACCTTTTAAAAATAAATCAATAGCCATGAGGCTATTTCGAAATATCATTATTATCGATTTTGTTACTTTTAGATGATTAACCGTCGAAATCAAAAATTTTAAAAATGAAGAACACCAAACTTTTTGCCTCCCTTTTAGGATTGTCCATGCTGTTTTTATTTGCATGTGGAAACAATGAAGATGCAACCACTGAAAAAGCAGAAGAAGCTCAACAAGAAGTAGCTCAGGAGCTTGATTCTATGTCAGGTGAATTGGATTCAGCAAAACAAACATTAGAGCAAAACACAGAAGCATTAATTAAGGCTTTGGATGCCTTGAATTAATTTTGATTTTAAACCCAAACGACATGAAAAGTATAAAAATAGTAGCCAGCCTTTTGATACTTTTTTCTTTACTATTTACTTCTTCTGAAATGCTCGCACAGCAAGGAAAGGGGAAAGAGAAGTCTAAGGAGTCCAAAGAAAAAGTAAAGGAAAACAAGTCAGATAGAGAAAAAGAGATGAAAGAGAAACACGAGCATTCTGACAAACATGACCGAGATAAAAAGGAGAAAGAAGACCATTCAGACAAAATGAAAGGCAGGGATGAGGGTCCTGATGAAGAAAGAGATGAGGATAAAATGGAAGAAAAGGAAAACAAAGGAAAGGCCTACGGGAAAGACAAAGAAGGATTGGAAGGAAAAGAATTTGGACAAAACCGTGCTGCAGAAGCCAAAGCCAAACATGCTGCAAAAAAAGAGGCGGTAAAAACCAAAATTTCCGAGGCTGAGGAAGCAGTTAAACATGGAAAGGAGAAAGTAAAGGAATCGAGAGAAAAACTGGAAAAGGCCAAAAAAGATAAATCATTGCCGGAAGCTGAAATAAAACAAAAGGAAGAGGCCATCCAAAAAGCTGAAGAACAAATAGAGGTACTGGAAGAAAGTGTGAAAGAAAGTAAGATGAAAACCGGAGGAAATTAAAATCTGCACTTCAATTCCAAATCCTTCGGACAACTATTGAATGTGATTCTTGGGGAAATGTTGGCAATCAAAATTTCCCCAATTTTTTTATCGTATCTGTGGATGGTATGTGTTCCGTAGGGGCAATGTCATTTAGTGAACAGCACGAAAGGTGAAATCCATTAAAATATCTGAGTTGCGTCCATTGCGGTTAACCTTGGGGTCCGTTGCGTGAACCAAAAATATCAGGAATTGAAATACAAAAGGAGTTGAATTCCATACAATTACGTCTTTAATATCAATTCACTCTACTCAAAATTTCCCCAATTTTTTTATCTTTTTGTCTGACGCATTTTGATTTCAAGAGATTCAATTTCGCCATTGTTCGACTTGAATTTTAAAACCTGAAAAGGCTCAGATGGGAAAAAGATATTGGTAAGCACCGTTTTTCCTCCATCAGCAAAAACTTCCAATGAGGCCTTGTCCAGGAAAAGCTCCAATTCAATGGAATCGCTTTTAGACCATCTTCGGCCATAAATTATTGGTTTGGAAAAATTTTCTGAGAAATCATTTGCACCCGACGAACTTCTATCGACATAATATTTGTCAGTCTCACTATCATATCCAAAGCGCAGGTTTTCCCCTTTCGTATTTTCAAATATCAATTCAGTCTTTCCGGATGATGGTTTTTTAAATGAAATTTCAAAAAATGCCGTTCCTTCTGGTCCAATTTCAAAAGCAGTTTGGTTTTTTTCAGCCTCATTTTCCTTTTCAAATAAAAGACTTGCTTCACGTACAGGCTTTGAAATCAAACGATAGGAATTTTCATACTGCACCAGGTGCAGGCTTCTTGGCAGGGTCATAGCACTTCTCCATTTTTCAGTCGGAACTGCTTGAGCATAATCCCAGTTGCTCATCCAGCCGATAAAAAGTTTTCTACCATCTTCCTTTGGTATATCTGACCAGGTAACACCGGCATAATTATCGCGGCCATAATCAAGCCACAAGCCATCGTACATTTCTACTTCATCTTTAAATTCCGTATCAAGCTGGAAGGTTTTTCCATCAAAATCTCCTACAAAATATTGGGTTGCAGAGCCTTTGTTTGGGCCACCCGGATTGATACTTAAAAGTAAAACCCATTTCTCCTTTTCCGTTCCTTCAATTTTTAATGGGAATATATCCGGACACTCCCAAACACCACCATGTGCACCAATATTTTCACCAAAATCACTAAGGAATTCCCAATGAATCAAATCAGGCGAATTCCAAAACTGTACTCTGTCTTGTGCAGCGAGCACCATCAACCAGTTGTTCGCTTTTTCATTCCAGAAAACCTTGGTATCTCTGAAATCCTTGATGGGTTTAGAATTAGGAATAACCGGGTTTCCATCGTATTTGGTCCAGGTTCTTCCTTTGTCGTTGGAAAAAGCCAAACCCTGGTATTGATAATCCAATTTCCCGGCCTTCTCCATTTCCATTTGGTGATAGGTAAACATGGCTATCATGGGAGGCTCATTTCCTACACCCAGGCCACTGCTATTGTTCCAATCAATCACAGCACTTCCTGAAAAAATATATCCAAGCGAATCCGGATAAAGTGCAATAGGCAAATGTTCCCAGTGGACAAGATCCTTGCTTACGGCATGACCCCAATGCATGGGTCCCCAAACAGTGCTGTCAGGATAATATTGATAAAAAAGATGATACTCCCCTTCGAAATAAACCAATCCGTTTGGATCGTTCATCCAGTTTGCTTCAGGAGTAAAATGATAGGCAGGGCGATGCTTTTCTTCCAAGCTATTGTTTGATTCTGTATTCGATTCTTTATTTTCTTTGCAAGATAAAAATGCAAGCAAACAGATGGAGAGAAAAATGTATTTGGACATCAAATTTTTCTTTCAAAAATAGAAAAACTCCTGGTTTAGAGCTGGTAGGGTTGGCTAGTTTGTATTGTATACCTTGCGTCCTTTGTTTTAAAATTTTTCACCTTAAAGGTGGTAGTAGGACGCAAGGTATATTCAAATGCATGATTTGAGAGGGCGTAGCTAAGATTAGTGAAGTTTTTGATTCTTTACTCGTGACTTGATCAAGATTTCATCTTAGCAAAACTTCCCCTAATAATTTCTTTATCAAGCAACACTTCCAAACTGTATTGACCCGCTGCAAGTCTTTGCACGTCTATCTTTAATCGTTTACCGGTCGCCGATTGATCTTTGGCCTGGAACATTAGTTTTCCTTCCATATCGTAAATCCTTATATCTGCTTTTTTGCAGGAAAGAGCTTCCGCTTCCACAAAGATGATTGCTTCCGCCGGATTTGGGAAAATGTTCAACACCTTTACATAAGATGGACTTTGAATCGAAGAAGCTTCGTCTACAATTATGTTTTCCATCACGAACATGCAACCATTAACATCGGTGATGCTTAAGTTGTAATTACCCGCTGCGATCTGGTCGGGATCTTCATTTTGGTAGGTTTGTCCGGTAGTCGTATTCGTCCATGACAAAGAATAGGGAGAAGTACCTCCACTAATTGTAATTTCTATTTTACCATTTTCAAGACCATTGTTTGGTTTAAAAATACTGTCAATATTCACCGCAATGGCTGCAGGTTCCGGTACTGAAATGGTGTCTACCCTTTCACAGGCTGCATTGTCTGAAATCGTTACAGCATAAATACCTACGCCAATGTTGAAAATTTGAGCTCCACTCGCCCCACTATTCCATAGATAAGTGTAATTGCCTGAACCTCCTTCTACCATTGCTTCTATTTGGCCATTGAAGTCGCCATTACAAGCCGGTTTTTCAATTTGATAACTTGTTTGCAATAAAGTATCCACCAAATTAACCTCCCAGGTACAAGTGCTTTCATTGCCGGATTGATCAGTTGCTTTAAAAGTAAAAGTATTCAAGCCCAAGGGCAATTTTTCACCACTTTCCGGACCATTGATCCTTTCAAGAGTACTAACGGAGCAATTGTCCATCGCCTCCGGTATTTCGTATTCGTAAACTGCATCACAAAGAATCAAGGTTTGACTTTCCGGACAGTTGAATTGAGGACGAATGGTATCACGAATCAATACATTTACCATCGTTTCAGACATATTGCCATTGATATCCTGAGCGGAAAATTTCAAATCCTGATTTCCAAGATCATTGCAATCAAAATTTGTCTTATCAAGGGATAAACTTTCGATGCCACAATTGTCCGAACTTCCGTTATCGACTTGTGAAGCATCGAGCGTGGCTTCGCCATTTTCATTTAAAAAGACGACAGTAGACTTGGTTTTAACAACGGGCAATTGGTCGTCTGTCACCAAAATTTCACCTTTAAAGGTCGCTTCACAACCGTTTGCATCTGAAATGGTGGCAAAATAATTTCCTGCACTTAAGTCGGTAATGCTGGCACTGGTTTGTCCGCCGAGCCAGTAAAATTCAAATGGAGCTGTTCCGCCTATTCCTTCTAGACTGATGGATCCATTCTGGTCATCCGGACAAATCACATTGGTTTGATCGCTGATAATTGCTTCCAGAACCTCCGGCTCGTCAATGGTATAACTTGCTGTTGCAGGGCAATTGTTGGCATCTGTTGCTGTGAGATCATAAGTTCCGGGAGACAGATTATTGAGAACATTACCAGAGCTTCCATTGGACCATTCAAAAGTAAACGGACCTGTTCCGCTCATTTCAACTTCAATCATTCCATCACCACTACCATTACAACTTACATTCGAAATCACTTCGTTGAGGTCGACCAGACAATTGAATGCATCTATGGTAATTGTTTGAACCTTGGTACAGCCGTTTTGGTCAGTTATGGTCACAGTATAATTGCCGGGGGCAAGGTTCTCCAATTCTTCACCACTGGCGCCATGTTGCCATTCAAAGGTAAATGGAGGCGTACCGCCGCTCGCATTTACATGTAAAAAACCGTCATTGGTATCGAAACCAGATTCAGACATTTTTACAATATCGGTTTCAATAGCCTTGGGTTCTGTAATTTCTAAATTCAATTCAACAGGGCAATCATTCGCATCTGTGATGCTTACCGTATAATTCCCTGCAACCAAATTTTGAATGTTTGTTCCTGTTTCTCCGGTTGACCAGTTGATGGTATAAGGTGCGGTTCCTCCTTGAGTTGAAACACTTAAGGCACCATCTTCTTCTCCAAAGCAACTAACATTCGATTGATTGTCCAGGCTGGCATCCAAAGTACATTCGAAAGCTTGAATTGTTATGGAACCATTGCTTTTACATCCGTTATCATCTGTCAAAGTGAAAGCATAATTGCCGGGAGCAAGATTATTTCTGCTTAATCCGCTTGAGCCATTTTCCCAATTTACAGTATAAGGCGAGGTCCCTCCGGAAGGCGAAATATTTATCGAACCATCATTTGCTGCGTAGGAATTTTCATCGGATGATTGTTCGTTAAAACTCAGCCTGGAAGGTTCATAAATGGTGAATTCGGAAACGCTGGGACAATTATTCTCATCTGTTGTGGTTACACTATAAAAACCGGGAGAGAGATTTTCAATGCTAGCTGTATTTGCTCCGTTTGACCACTGGTAAGTCAGGTTGCCAAAAGCATCTGTTACACTTACTGATGCACTTCCGTCATTTTGACCATAACAACTAATATTTTCAAAAGAAACCGTAGAACTGATAGAACAATCAGGAACTCCACAAGCGATTTTTCCACTTATTGAAGTTTCACAATCCCAATCATCGCTGGCTACCACCAGGTATTTTTGACCTGTAAAAAGCTCTGTTCCACTTGCTGTACCCTGAAGATTTATTTGACCTTGGCCACCTGTAATATCAAAGGTAAAAACACCTTTTCCGGGTTCTGTACAGGTTATAATTGGATTGATGTTGACTGGATTGTATTCGGTCAAGTCATTTCCGTCCAACAATTGAATACAAAATTCTCCTTCAGACATGCCGGCTTCAAATTCAGATGAAGCCAGGCTTAGGTAATACTCTTCTCCGGGAATTAAATCATGAGCAATTTGATACCCATTACATCGCAAAGGATTTTTAAAACAACTTACTTCTTCCAGATTATTGCAATTTCCTTTAAAAATGGAAAGCGTATGAGGTGTCGTTGCTCCTGTATTGAATTTAATATTCCCTGAAGAAGGAGCAGTGAATTTAAACCAGATATTGGAAGCTGCATTGGGTATGCAAGAAGGAATCGGGCCATCAAAATCAGAGCCTTCATTCGAAGCGGAAAGGCAATTGTCACCCAGGTTTAAACTAATTGCATCCAGGCAAAGATCATTATTGGGAGTTGGTATGTTTAGCTCCTGAATTTCAGGACAAAGATTCCCTTCCAGTGTAGCAAAAAATCCGCTGACCTGTACGAAGTAGTTTTGTCCTGCGACAAGGTCTTCAAGCTTAAGTTTTTGACCTTTTTCATTCCCGGCAATTTCAGAAAGTGTTTGACAATCTCCTTCATATACTGTAATTACATCAGCAAAATCAGCTTGCGTTGAGAATTCAAGTGGATTTCCATTTGCTTCAAATTGATACCAAACGTCCGCTCTGGATCTTCCATTCAGGCTGGGAACAGGTTGATCGAAAGCTGCATGAAGATTCATGCTCTGATTGCAATTGTCGCCAATTGCAAGTGTGATTGGATCCTGGCAAGGGTCATTCATCGGTCTGTCAGGATAAGCATTGGCCTGCTCAATTTTGATACAAACATCTCCTTTCGATGTTCCAAATCTGCCTTTTACACCACCAATTCTTATGAAATAGGTTTTTCCATTTTCAACATCAAAAAGATATTGTTCGCCTTTGAATCCAAATTCATCGTAATTATTACAGGTATTGTAATTCAGGTTGTTACAATCGCCTTCAAAAACAGTAATGGCGTCGTTAAAATCTGCTCCGGTTTCAAGCGATAAAATTCCCGTAAAATCAGCTTCGTACCGATACCAAAGTTGGGCTTCTTCACTGCTTGTACAGTTTGAAGGTGCACCTGAAGTCAGCGCATTGTTGTTGTTTCCCGCCTGACAAGTTTGGTTTAATTGAATTTCCGTAGCCGTGGAACAAAGGTCATTGATGCTTCCTTCGCCGGTAACTTTTACATTGTCCATTCCAATCCACCATCCCCAGGAAGCGCCATCGTCGTATTGAAATATAATTTGAATTTGTTGACTCCTGTAGGGTGAAAGATCCACCTCTACATGCTCAAAACGATTGAACTGTTCGTCACCTACTTCATCCAACCAGGTAATGACTGGCTTTTCAGTTGCACCATCAGAAACAAGAATCGAAAAACTTTCGAGTTCGGCATATTTTCTAAAAAGAAGATCAAAGTTGAGGTAAACATTGGCATAATTGGTTACATCGATGAAGGGTGATTTGAGTCTGACTTTTGAAAAAGGCTGAAACTCTCCGATACCATCATCATCAAAATAAGCCATGCAGGTACCATTCAAAGAATTGGCTGCCCAGGCATTTCCATTGTCAATGAAACCAAACATCCAATCGTCTATTCCGCTGATTATTTCTGTTGACCAACCCGAAGGAAGTCCGCATGCATCAAAACTTTCCAAGACCAGATTGGTCCCTTCTCCTTCACCGGTCACCAGCACATTGTCTATTCCTGCCCACCAACCCCAGATGTCACCATCGTCAAATTCAAAAAGGATGTGCATTTCAGGAGCGGCGAAAAAGCTCAGGTCGGCAGTAAAATGTTCAAATTCGCTGAATTGCTCTCCGGTAGAATATTCATCGTAATTTTTAAGGGTGTGGTATCCGTTACCGTCCCATACTTTGATTCTAAAACCTTGTTCTCCGGCATCACGATGATGTACGTCAACAGAAAATGAAATAGTAGCATATTGGGTACCGTCAAAAGTAGGCGTACGGTAATGACCAACCCATCCAGGAGTGTTGTCTCCGGCAGCATCGTCGTCAATCACCAACATGCAACTTCCGTCGATCGTAGTTCCGTCTGCATTGGGATTGTTGGGATGACCGACATACCAGACTTCTGTTCCTCCGCCCTGGATATTTACCTGCCAATCAGCAGGATATTCACAATCATTAAAATCTTCAGAAAGGATGACATTCTGCGAAGAAGTCTGAAAAAATGAAAAACTTAAAAAAGAAAACAGTAGTAAAAATTTATAATTCATAGGTGTTCCGGAGTTTGCGTAATGCCTCTAATTGACTCAACTATAATTTATTATTCTTTTTAAAAATATTTAATAAGAACATTTTTAAAAAGGCAAAATAAAATTTCAAAAAGTAATCAGTTTACAATTTATAGAAAAAAATTATAAATTGTGCAGACAAAGTTTCATAAACATTAATCCCTGTTGACCAATGCCAGCAACCATCGACCCCTTTCAGCCTAGTCCGGACAAGCCCTGGAATGCAGAACGGGTAATTCATTTATATCGAAGGTTGGGCTTTGGTGCATCCTTGGATGATGTCAATGCTGCGCTTGCTTCCAGTCCCAGTCAACTGGTTGATTCTTTAATTGACCAGGTAGTAAATAATCCTTTGCCGGGCGACCCATATTGGGCCAACTGGACCTGGCCGGATTATGACGATGACAATGACCTTTTCAACCAACATTATGAAACTGTTATTGAAGATTGGATACGGGCTATGGCTTCAGGGGATTTCCGATCAAAAATTGCCTTGTTTTGGCACAATCACTTTGTTACAGAATGGGAGACCTATAGTTGCACCAATTACCAGTGGTCTTATTTCAAGTTATTGATGCAATATGCCATGGGCAATTTCAGGGATTTTACGGAGGCAATGGGTAAAAATTCTGCCATGCTGGTTTACCTCAATGGAAATCAGAACAGCGCAGACGAGCCCAATGAAAATTATGCCCGTGAATTAATGGAGCTTTTCACTATGGGTGAAGGGAATGGTTATACTCAGGCTGATATTCCGGAAGTAGCAAAAGCTTTGACGGGTTATTATGCCAATATGTATGAATGCCTTCCTCCCGGATTTGATTCAGATGATTTTGATACCGGTGCAAAAAATATTTTTGGCCAGGTAGGAAATTGGAATTATGATGATGTTCACGAACTGATTTTTACCAGAAAAGCCAATCAGGTCGCTCAATACATTTGCACCAAGATTTACCGTCATTTTGTATACGCCAAGCCCAACCCAACCATCATTGCAGCTTTGGCAGACACCTTTAAAAACAACAATTGGGAATTGGCTCCTGTCTTCAGGCAATTATTTAAGTCTGAGCATTTCTTTGAACAGGATTTTATCGCCGCTCATATTAAAAGTCCAATTGAAATATTTACCACGACTATAAAAACTGCAGGACTGGATGTAGCGAATGATTTGGACGAAGATCTTCCGGGCACCATTGCCTATTGGAGCATGAACCTGGGTCAGGAGCTATTTGAACCGGTAGACGTTGCCGGATGGCCGGGTTATCACAGCTGGCTGAATGAAAACACCATGACCAACCGATGGGGTTTGACCGGTGATTTATTGTATGGCTATTTTGGGGATTCTGAAACGGCCAGGACCAAGCTTAGAGATCTTGCCGTCTCTTTGGCAGATCCGGTTTTGAATGATCCTTATGTAATCACAGAAGCAATCAGCCGACATTTTTTATCCAGAACATTAGAGCCTGAACTTTTGGAAACTGCAGTTCAATATTTTAAAAGCGATATTCCGGAGAATTATTACGATGATGGATCCTGGAATTTATATTGGAACGAATCGCCTTATCAGATTCTGAACCTGCTTTCTTTTCTAAGTCGTTTGCCAGAATGGCAATTAACCTAAATCCCGGAAAACCTTACGATGAAATTTCATTCTAAAATAGATAAGAAGTATAAAAAAAGAGTTGGAGCCAGTCTCGACAATCCGGCTGCACACAAGTGTGAGCATAAAAACTGGTCACGCAGAGATTTTATGCGATTTACCGGCCTGGCAGGTTTGGGAACCAGTCTTACTTTGGCCGGAGCAAATCTTTCTGCTTTTACTCCCAGTCCTCTTTTGGCTTCTTTGGCTTCTTTGGCTTCTTCAGATTGTGGAGACAGGGTTTTGGTGATGATTCGATTGAAGGGAGGAAATGATGGTTTGAATACCGTCATTTTAAGAGGCAATGATGAATATTACAACATCAGACCGACCATTGCCATTCAGGAAAATGAGTTATGGGGATTGAGTCAGGACTATGGTTTGCCTAATACAATGCTGGACTTACAGCCTTTTTGGAATGAAGACAGCATGCAGGTTATCCACAATGTAGGATATCCGGATCAGAACTATTCTCACTTCCGATCTTCAGATATTTGGGCCTCTGCCTCAGATTCAGATGAACTTGTGACAACCGGCTGGATTGGAAGGTTTTTGGACCATGAATATCAGGCTTTTCTTTCGGCTCCTCCTGTGGTACCTCCAGCCCTGGAAATTGGGATTTCATCCAACATGATTTTCAGATCGGGCTCCGCTAACATGGCCTTGGCCATCAGCAATCCAAGAGAGTTTTACCAGATTGCGCAAACCGGTCAATTGTATGATACCAGCACACTTTCGGGTAGTCCCAGGGATTTGGAGCTTGCTTTCTCCAGACAGGTAGCAAATAGTGCTTATCGATATTCTGAAAGCATCCGCGATGCTTATAATTCCAGCAGCTCTCAGGCAAGTTACCAGGACAATTACCTTGCTGAACAGTTGGCCATTGTCGCCAGACTTATTAAGGGGAATTTGGGTACCAAGGTATATTTGGTTAGTATTGGAGGTTTTGACACCCATGCAGATCAGAGTCAGTACCATCCAAACCTGATGAATGCCATTGCCAATTCCGTAAAATCATTTTACGATGATCTAAAGGCTGGTGGTGTAAGTCAGAATGTTCTTTCTTTCACTTTTTCTGAATTTGGAAGGACAATTTTTGAAAATGGCTCCAACGGTACTGACCATGGAACGGGAGCTCCGATGTTGGTTTTTGGAGAAGGAATTGGATCCAAATTCTATGGCACTCCTCCCGACCTTGCCAGTGTGAACATGTATGGCGACCCGGATTTTTCAGTTGATTTTAGAAATATTTATGCATCGTTGATGCAAGATTGGCTTTGCGTTGATCCTTCCTTGTCCAATTTTGTATTAGGTAAAGATGTTTCAAAAATAAATGACTTACTTCCGCCAAGCAGTCCTCCGCTTGGTAGCAATGGAGATGCTGCATTATTAGGGCATAATCCGTCATTGACCAAACAAGGGGTCATTGAAATTAAATACAGTATTGCAACAAGGGGAACAGTCAGGCTTCAAATCTTAGACGAGGCAGGACATCCTTTAAGGACACTTCAAAATGAATTCAAGGAAAGAGGAAGTTATCTTTTCGAATTTAATCCGACCGAATGGTTTTTGCCACCCGGTCGGTATAATTACAAGATGGATACGGGCGGGAAAGTATATGCGAGACCTATCACTTGGTAGTGGAAGGGACTGGATTAATAAATGGCAATTTTATTTTCAACAATCACGTCAGGACATTGTAATCTGTAAATATCCTTGGGTATACAACAAAGCACTACTTTGTTGCCACGAATTCCAATAGGGGATTTTATCAAATGTGGATTCCTTGAAAGAATATTCAACCACCCGTCTTCTTCAAATTCTCTTCCGCGAATGTGTTCCTGATAGTAAGGATTAGATTTGTCCAACAAATCTTTAGGATGCAATTGAAGTGCTCTTAAAATTCTAATCCAGGGAAGGTTACTTTTTGTATAGTCGGCAAATGAATAAGCCTTCACATGAGGAGTTACACTTTTGGCATAAGCAACCGTTCTTCTTTGAGAATCTGACTCAGGGTTATACAGGATTAATATTTCTCTATTATGGTTTATCATGGCAATGTTATTTTGTTGTTTTTTAATTATTTAAAATAAAATATTGCATTTTAAAACAAAAGCAATACAAAAATATATTAAAAAATTCAAAATCTTATAATATTGTAACGTGATTTTATTCGCCATTGTTCAGGATTAAGAGCCTTTGCCTATCTTGGGAAACCATTTAAAAATCAAAATTTGCCCTAAGATGGAAAGGAAATTCTCCTGGTTGTTTTTACTGCTTATACTTTGCGCTTGTGGGACTTTAAAAAATACCAAAGAGGGCAAACTAGAAGATGGAACCTTTAAGTTTGCTACCTATAATACATCACTTTTTCAGAAACAAAAGGGCGGATTAATTCTAAAACTTAAGAATGAGAATGATGAACAAGCTTTACAATTAGCAAAAATCATTCGTTCAGTTCAGCCGGATTTTATTTTGCTTCAAGAGTTTGATTATGATTCAGCAGGTATTGCTCTTGAGTATTTTAAAAGGAATTTTCTTCAAAATCTTGAAATTGGTCTGGATACGATTCAATACAAATACTCCAAGACCTTTCCTTCCAATACAGGATTGAATTCAGGCATCGATATCGATGAGAATGGAAAAATTGCCAATCCCGGGGATGCATATGGATTTGGTTTTTTTGATGGACAATATGGATTTGCAGTGCTTTCGCGATATCCTTTTGATACTAACTCCATTCGAACATTTCAAAATTTCAAATGGAAAGATATGCCTGGAGCGGTTTTACCCCAAAAAGAAAATGGAGAATCTTTTTATAGCCAGGAAGCCTTGGAGGTTTTCAGACTTTCGTCAAAAAACCATGTTGACCTGCCTGTAGTCTTGCCTAGCGGAAAAATTATTCATGCGTTGATTAGCCATCCTACTCCGCCTGTCTTTGACGGAAAGGAAGACAGAAATGGAAAACGAAATCATGATGAAATCCGTCTTTGGAAGGATTACATTCAAAATGCTGCGTATTTAAAAGATGATAATAATAGAACCGGTGGCCTTGAAAAAGATGCCCATTTTGTAATAATGGGTGATTTGAATGCAGACCCCAATGACGGGGACAGCTATCAGCAGTCGATAAGGCAATTGCTTGATTTGGAAGAAGTGAATCAGGAAGTAGCTTATGGAAAATGGGTTCCAAAAAGTGAAGGCGGAAAAGAAGCCCAACAAAAAAAGGATGATACAGGCGACCCGGCTTTTGATACTTCATTTTTTGGTTTGCGGGTGGACTATGTTCTTCCTGACAAAGCTTTAAATGTGATAAATACCGGAGTATTTTGGCCTTCTAGTCAAAAAAATCAACTGGAAATTTCAAAAGGAAATCCATCTGATCATTTGATGGTTTGGTTAGAATTTAGCCTTTAAAAAAAGTGGAGCCGGATAATTCAATCCGACCCCCTTCTATAACAACTATTGAACTGTGATAACAATCTTACCTGCCGGAAAATGATTTCCGAACAGAAATATCTTTGAATCGTTGCGGTGATTTTTTGAAAATGCAGATGCAGTTACATCGTTCAATAGGTAGGTACGAAGTGGATTACCAATTCGGATTTCCAAAAGTATATTTTTTTTAAAAAAAATTCGAATCCTTAGTTTTAAGCAACTCTTTTTCCCATTTTTGGAATTCACATAAAACAACAAAACCCTGTTAGAATGGCGGACAACAAGATCAAACTAAGCGAATTTCCCTCAACATTTTGGGCAGTAAATACCATGGAAATCTTTGAAAGGATGGCCTGGTACGGATTTTTTGCTGTTTCTTCTCTTTACATTACAGGTGCAGTTGAAGAAGGGGGGCTTGGATTTTCTGATTCAGATCGAGGAGTACTGCAGGGTGTTGTAACCTTCTTTTTGTATTTATTTCCAGTGGTTACGGGAGCCTTGGCAGATAGATATGGTTTTAAGAAAATGCTGATCGCAGCTTTCCTTGTTCTTGTTCCCGCTTATTATTTATTGGGCCAGTTCAAGACTTTTCCTACCTTCTTTCTGGCCTTTTTACTGGTCGCTATCGGAGCAGCCATGTTCAAACCCGTGATTATTGGCACCATTTCAAAGGTGACCAATGACAGGACCTCGTCTATGGGCTTCGGTATATTTTATATGATGGTAAATATTGGTGGATTTGTGGGTCCAATAGTAGCCGGAATTGTTCGTGGTTGGGATTGGTCTTATGTATTCATCGCTTCCGCCATGTGGATTAGTATTAATTTTATCATTGTCTTTTTCTTTTTTAAAGAGCCTACTTCAGAAAGCAAATCTGCCAATCCCCGTAAACTGGGGAAGGTGTTTGCCGACATGGTTGAAGTACTTGGAAATGGAAGGTTTTTCCTATTTGTTTTTGGTTTACTAGCCCTGTTGGTTATCGGTTCTAAGTTCACTTCAGACGGAAATTTCACCTGGAATGATATCATTTTGATTGGAGGTGCATGGGTTGGAATCAATGTAATCTATGACCTGATTTTGGGGAGCGGTGGACGTGAGACATCGAGACCATGGTTGACTCAAAAGATGAAACTGGGAGATTGGAAATTTGCCCTGTTTCTTTTGATCATGTCCGGCTTTTGGACTTGTTTTAATCAATTGTTTTATACGCTTCCTCTACATATCCGTGACTTCACAGACACCTCCGATGTAATGGGTGCCTTTACCGGATTTTTGAGTGCGGTTGGACTTGACTCCTGGGCTACAGGATTTTCAGAATCTATGGCCAATGAAGGTCAAATGAATCCTGAATACATGATCAACTTCAATGCCGGAGCCATCATTCTTTTCCAGGTCTTGATTTCTTATTTGGTAACAAGGCTCAAGCCTTTCACTACTATTTTCTATGGTACTTTGATTACTGTAGTTAGTTTTTCAGTGCTGGTTTTTGGTACCACCGGATGGATTGTCTTTGCAGGCATTCTGATTTTCAGCTTTGGGGAAATGTTGGCCAGTCCTAAATCAAAAGAATATACCGGTAAAATTGCTCCGCCTGAAAAGGTAGCCATGTACATGGGTTACTTCTACTGGTGTGTAGCTCTTGGAAATCTATTTGGAGGAATCCTCTCAGGCCAATTGTATGCAAAATACGGTGTCGATGGAATGCAACGCCCGGACATCATGTGGGGCATCTTTGCAGGGCTGGCATTGTTCTCAGCAGCCGCTGTATATTTCTATGACAGATTGGTGATTAAGAGGGGATAGGTGGTTGGTCTTTGGCTGTTGGCTGTTGGCTGTTGGCTGTTGGCTGTTTAAGATGATGTTTTCCATGCACTTAGGGAAATTATTTTGGTAATTTTTCTGAACATTTTACCAACGTGAGCGGAGCTTCAGATTCGTTCATAACAACTGGTAGAGCCGCCATGCATGGCGGCTCTACCAGTCAGTTTTTCCATTATAATATTCACTAATTCAGTCATTCACTTATTCAAAATTGCCAAATTATCCCTTCGCCAATTGGGCACTGATTTCCAATTTTACTTCTTCGCCTACCAGCATTCCACCGGATTCGGTGATGGTATTCCATTTAAGGCCGAAGTCTTTTCTGTTCAATTTTCCTTTAAGTTCAAAACCGGCTTTTTCATTTCCCCAAGGATCTTTAACAGTTCCGTTGTAATCTACATCAAGCGTAACAGGCTTGGTTACTTCTCTGATGGTCAAATCTCCCGTTAGTTGATAGTCATCTCCTGTCTTGGTCAATTTTCCATTTTTGAAAGTCATATGAGGATAACGGTCAGCAGCGAAAAAATCATCAGATTTCAAGTGATTGTCACGATCTTCACTATTGGTGCTAATGGAATTGATATCCACTACGAATTCTACTTTGGCACCGTCAAAATCTTCGTTGTCGCTGTACACATCACCCGAAAAAGAATCGAAACGTCCTGTTACTGTTGAAATTACCAGGTGCTTCACTTTAAACTGTACTTCTGTATGTGATGGATCTATTGCCCATTTTTGTGCGGTCATTACATTTGTTTCTGCCATGATTATTGAATTTTTGAGTTAATTAATGTTATTACATTGAATGACAAAATTCAATAATTGTTCATAGAAAAACCTTGAACCAGGTTAAGAAAACATTATTTCTTTCTGGAAAGCCTTCTGCGAATCTTGCTGAGAAATTCAGGAGTAATACCAAGGTAGGAAGCTATGTATTTCAAAGGAACCAGGTTTTCTAAATCCGGATATTTCTCACGAAACAATTGATACCTGGATTCTGCATCGTAGGCATGGTCACGCATGATTCGCTGTTGGTGTGCAATCAAAGCGTTTTGAAAAATGATTCTGAAGTACCTTTCTGTTTCTGGTACTTTTTGATACAAATCTTCCAAGCCGGATTTTGAAATTTGCAGAACCACAGATGGCATTAAAGCTCTGATAGAATAATTGGAAGGAAGTTCGTTTAAAAGGCTATTCAAGTCGGCTGTCCACCACATGGGTGATGCAAATTGTAACACATGTTCAAATCCGTTTTCATCTGCGAATGAGTTCATCAGGCATCCCTCTACTACCAGCGTGAAATATTTACAGGGTTGTCCAATCTCAAGTATGACTTCCTTGTTTTTAAGTTTTTTATATTTAAAAAGAGAGAAGAAATAAATAGCATCTTCCTCACTGAGGGTGATGTACGACTTTAATTTTTCCTGCAACCATTTTGCATCCGGTACCAGAGACTCCAAAGATTTTGAATTTGTTTTTTCAGGGAAGATATTTTCCCTTAAATTGTTTTCCAAATTAAGCTAATTCTTCAAAATGAGACCACCCGTCACAGCAGAAATCAGCATCCAATCTACAGCAAAAGAAGTTTTATCCTGTTTTTACGATCCTACACACCTAAAAGGTTGGTGGGGCGTAGAAAGGTCTTTGATTGAATTGAAAAACGGTGGATTGTACAACCTCGCCTGGGAAATAAGTGATAAAGGATTTAAATATGTTTCTTCAGGTACAATTTCACAATATGAAGAGGGTTTGATATTAGAATTGGAAAATATGGTTTACTTCAATCCTGAAAAGTCAATACTTGGGCCCA
This sequence comes from Saprospiraceae bacterium, assembly GCA_041392845.1. Taxonomy (GTDB): domain Bacteria; phylum Bacteroidota; class Bacteroidia; order Chitinophagales; family Saprospiraceae; genus JAGQWW01. The sequence goes on from JAWKLG010000031.1 coordinate 21,962, forward strand.
TGAAAATGAGCTTTGAAGTTTTTGATGTAAGTGAGCAAGAAACTTTATTGAAAGTTAAACAGGACGGATATCAGGAAGGTGGTGATTGGGACTGGTATTATGAAGCAGTAAAAGGTGCATGGCCCAAAGCGCTTGAATTTTTAAAAAGTTACCTTGAAGGTTTAAAAGTTTGATGAAAAATCGATGCTGAAAAATGAGAAAATAGGTTGGAAAAGTGCCACAGCATTGGTCGTTGCCAATATGATTGGCACGGGGGTTTTTACCAGTCTCGGATTTCAAGTCTTAGGAACGACCAATACCATTTCTATTTTATTACTTTGGATTTTGGGAGGCCTGATTGCTATTGCCGGTGCTTTTTCCTATGCTGAACTGGGTGCAAAATATCCTCGTTCCGGAGGTGAGTACCATTATCTTTCAAAAATTTACCATCCAATTGTTGGCTATTTGTCAGGATGGGTTTCAATAACTGTAGGATTTGCTGCACCTATCGCGCTGGCTGCAATGGCACTTGGCAAATATGTCTCTTTTTTAATGCCAATTTCAGCCTCCTGGATCGCAAGTATCGCGGTTTTGGTGGTTGCCATGATCCATTCCTTGAATTTAAAAAGCAGTAGCCGCTTTCAAAATGTTACTACATTTTTAAAAATCTTATTAATTGGTGGCTTCATAATCTGTGGATTTTTTATTCAAAGTCCGGAAAATGCATTGGATTATTCTTCTTCCTGGACCGGTGAAATTTGGATGCCTGTGTTTGCAGTTTCTTTGGTTTATGTGACTTATTCATATACCGGTTGGAATGCAGCAGCATATGTGGTAGAGGAAATACGAGAGCCGGTTAAAAACCTGCCCAAGGCACTTTTAAGGGGAACTCTTTTGGTCACTGTGCTTTATGTGTTACTCAACTGGATGTTTTTATCACATGCTACCATTGCAGATTTGGCAGGAAAAGTTGAAGTAGGGCAAGTAGTAGCAGAAAAGATTTTGGGTGAACAGGGTGGGCAAATGATAAGTCTGGCGATTGCCTTGTTTTTGATTTCCAGTATCAGCGCCATGGTTTGGGTAGGCCCAAGGGTGAGTCTAGTAATGGCTGAGGATTATTCTTTTTGGCGTTTTTTAAAAAATAAAAACAAACATGAAATCCCGGTTCGGGCAATTTGGTTTCAAACAGCCATTAGTTTGTTGATGATCTGGACTGGCACTTTTGAAGCGGTGCTTTTGTATTGTGGATTCATCCTTCAAATATTTAGTGCGCTTACTGTTGCTGGTACCTTTTTTATTGATAGAAAAGACCTTCCTTACAAAAATCCAACACATCCATGGCTGCCTGCCTTTTTCCTGATTATCAGCATTTGGGTATTGGGATTTCTCATCTATGAAAAACCAACTGAAAGCCTTTTTGGTTTGAGTAATTTAATTCTTGGATTGGTGACGTATAGGCTGGGGGCTAGGAGCTAGGTGAATTGATCTTTATTATTAAAAAATTTTCATTCCCCTCCCTTACTCCACTCCAAAGGAAAATCATCAGGCTCAAATCCCCATAAATAGGGAAGCAGGAAATATACAATCACTACCAATAGTCCGATAGATATTAGGTTCATTACCAAACCTGCTTTTACCATGTCTTTGATGGACAGAAATCCGGATCCAAAAACAACTGCATTGGGCGGTGTTGCTACCGGCAACATGAAAGCACAGGAGGCAGCAACCGTGGCTCCCACCATTAAAATGTAAGGGTGGACATCGATGGTCAAGGCAAGGGATGCAAATACGGGCAACAACATAGCCGTTGTTGCAAGATTAGATGTGATTTCAGTTAGAAAATTTACAGCGGCAACCAATACAATCAAAAGGATAATCAAGGGAACACTATTTAACAATACCATTTGATTGCCTATCCATGAAGCAAGTCCGGTGTCCTTAAATCCCTGAGCGATTGCCAGGCCGCCTCCAAACAACAACAAGATCCCCCAGGGTAGTTGAACTGCTTCCTCCCAGGTAATAATATTTCTTCCACTTCCCTTTTTAGCTGGTAATAGAAAAAGTAATATCCCCGCTGCAACAGCAATGATGGTGTCGTCAATGCCGGGAATAAACCTTTCCAACAAAAAAGAACGGGTGATCCAGGCAAAAGCAGTAATGGCAAAAACAAGTAAAACCGTTTTTTCTTCAAAACCTATTTTACCCAGCTTTTCCAACTGTCTTTTTATTTCTTCTTTACCTCCGGGAAAGGACTGCTGTTTAAAAAAGCTGGTGTAGGTAATCAGGTACCTCCAACAAATAAAAATCAACAAAACCGAAATGGGTAAACCAAAAATGATCCACTGAAAAAATGTTATTTCCACTCCATAAAGTTCCTGGATAACACCTGCCAAAACCAAATTGGGAGGCGTTCCAATCAAAGTCGCAATCCCACCAATGGAAGCACTGTAAGCAATGCTTAACATTAAGATTTTTCCAAAAACCTTATTCTCGTTTTCAATGGTTTCCGGATTATCTTTTAGTTGTTTGATGATGGCCATTCCTATTGGCAACATCATTACGGAAGAGGCTGTATTGGATATCCACATGGATAGAAATCCGGTAGCGATCATAAAACCAAGGATGATGCTCTTTACATTGGTACCAATAATGTCGATAATGTTGAGCGCAAGTCTTTTGTGCAGATCCCACCTTTCTATCGCGATGGCAAGGATAAAGCCACCGATGTATAGAAAAATATATTTATGACCGTAAGACGAAGTAGTCTCACTAAGGTCAAGTGCCCCTGTGAGTGGAAATAAAACAATAGGGAGAAAGGAGGTAACCGCAATGGGTAAAGCCTCCGTAATCCACCAGGTAGCAATCCACAAGGTGCATGCAAGGACGGCATTTGCCTCCTTGCTCATTCCTTCAGGATGATAGAAAAACAGAACCAGGAAAAACAGGGTTGGCCCTAAAATCAGCCCGATTTTTTTAGGGTCTTTTATATAGCTCATGCATAGAAATTCAAACCAAATGCAAGCTGATCCCTCCTGCCACAACCGTACGTTAAACTACCTGTGGGGTTGCCTGACTGTATTTACCGGCTTTCAAATTTTTGGAAACAGCTTCAAAAGCATCCAGACTTTCTTCAATATCCGCATCTGTATGCGCAGCTGTTGGAATAATTCTCAAGATGATCATTCCTTTTGGAACAACCGGATACACTACGATCGAACAGAAAATACCGAAGTTTTCTCTTAAATCATACACCATTGCCATGGCTTCTTCAGTAGTACCATTCAAATAAATCGGAGTGATACAAGTATTGGTATTTCCGATATCCAGCCCTCTTTCTTTCAATCCTGCCTGCAGCTTATGCACATTAGACCAAAGTTTCTCTTTCAACTCTGGACGGTTGATCATCATGTCCAGACGCTTACGAGCACCGGAAACGATGGTAATAGGCAAAGTCTTGGCAAATATTTGAGAGCGCATATTGTAGCGCAAAAAGTCAATTACAAATTTGTCAGCTGCTAAAAATGCTCCTATGCTGGCAAATGATTTTGCAAAAGTTGAAAAGTAAATATCTATTCCATCCTGCACTCCCTGCTCTACTCCTGCACCTGCTCCATTCTCACCCAGGGTCCCAAATCCGTGCGCATCGTCAACCAGCAATCTGAATTGGAATTTCTTTTTTAAATCAATGATTTCTTTCAATTTACCCTGGTCTCCCCTCATACCAAACACACCTTCACTGATTACCAGGATGCTACCATCTGTACCTTCAACCAAGCGCTCAGCACGAACAAGGCAAGACTCCAGGCTTTCCATATCGTTGTGAACAAAGGCAAATCTTTTTCCAAGGTGCATTCTCAATCCGTCAATAATACACGCATGACTCTCTGCATCATAAACCACCACATCTGCTCTTCCAATCAAAGCATCGATAGCAGACATGATTCCCTGATAGCCATAATTCAATAAATAGACAGATTCTTTTTGCACCAATTCCGCCAGGTCTTTTTCCAAAGCCAGGTGCTCATCAGTTTGCCCTGACATCATCCTCGCTCCCATCGGATAAGCAAGGCCCCATTTTTCTGCTGCAGCGCGGTCGGCTTCCATCACTTCAGGGTGATTGGCCAATCCCAGATAATTATTGATACTCCAGCAAATAACTTCTCTACCTTGAAATTGCATACGGTTGCCAAGCGGTCCTTCCAATTTTGGGAAAGTAAAGTAACCATCTGCCTGGTTCATATAATTTCCGATTGGGCCCATTTGCTTTTCCAGCTTTGCGAATAAATCCATCTATTTGGTAGTTTTTATGGTATGTTGTAATAGGTACACTAAAAATGACAAATCCCGACCTAAATCGGGAATGGCACAAAAATAGGACTCTATTTTTCAATTTTATAAATCTGGGGTCAAAGGTTTGCAATCATTGGTAAGAATCATCTTTTTGGGTACTTGTTCAACAGAAAATCCGGATTTTTTAACAGTTTTTCTCGTTTTTCAAGTAAAACACTGCTCAATTTTTGCAAATCGGCTTTTGTCTCAGTATCGATTTCTTCCCAAACAGAACGTCCCTGAATGTCTTCCAAATAATCAAGTGTGGAACAACAAATTGTAAGTTGCCCGCACAAGACCAAACTTTTTAACATCTCACCCGATTCATGGTCTTTCTTAAACCAAAGCGTGGTAGGCATAGCATTGGCATTTTGAATGTATGTTTTCCATTTGGGATCAGCTCCGGGAGGAAGTTTGTCTTTTAAATGGTAAATAAAATTGCCATATGCCTTGTTTTTCCACCGGCCGTTGAAAACTCCTTCAAACTGCAATCTTCTGATCCTGCGCAGAAAAACTCCATTTACCATGGATAAAAAAGAAAAAGTCCGTACACCAATAAGATTCCACAATACTCCTAATTGTGCTTTGTCCAAAGCTTTTAAACTGGTCTTCAAACTCTGGTCTTCCGAGTCAACCATTTTTTGAACGGTATCTTCCAGTTTGCCTTGAAGGAACCCGATAAATAACCAAATTCCCAGTAAAAATATTCCTAAAACAGCCAAAAGGGTGGCTACTGCATTTTGCGTCAGGCTGGACTGGTTGTGATTGTCAAAAAACAAATAAACAGAAGTCAGTAAACCTATTGCCCCTGTCCAAACCAATATCTTTTTTAAGGTTTGAAGTTTCAATCTTTTAATCCAATTCGGCTTTTTCTCAGGTTTGGGTTCATATCCTTCTACCTTTTTAGATTCCACACTGGAAATGATATAACTTTCTATATGGATATTCTCTTTTTTCAATCTATCAGCTGCCAGGTTTACGCCGTCTATCCCTTGATTATCGATGATGCCTCCATCCATAAGTGCAAGCGGTTTGTTGCCTTTTTCTTTCCAATATTGGTATAAAGGGGATGCTTCATCTGCACAAAAATCCTTTGGAAATACGAGAGGTTCAAATCCCATTGGAAAGCAGGAGGATGCTGCAACAATATCACCTAACCTGGTACAGGAACCTGCCTCTTCGGGTATTCTGAATCCATTATTACCAAACACCCCTGAGTTTTGGAATCGGAAAGCAAGTCCGTCATGAAATTCAGTTGCGTTGAAAATGAAGACTTTATCGATACCCTGAAAAATTGAAAAAGTATCTCCATCAAAATAACTTTCCTGATAGACATCAGCAAAAGCATTGATCAGATTACGGGTTTTTCCCGGATCTGCCCAGGCTTTTTTCCCGTCCAGTTTTTCAAGGGCAGTATCCACCAGTTTATCTTCCTGAAGTAACTGGTATAATTTTAAAAAGGAATCTTTAAAAGGAGTACCCAGGGCTTCACCTTGAGCATACATCATTCCGGTAATGGTACCTCCAGAGATGGTCGACAAGACTTGTAATCGGTCCAGGAGATTTCTTTCAACTGCTTCGTCATGGTATTTGAAATAAACGTCATCTAAAAATGATAAAACACCAAGGTGAAAGGCAGAAGCCCGGAAACCACCTCCGGATAAAGAAAGCGCAAGGGTTTTTAAAGGTTGAGGAGACATGGCAAGGTATTAGGTGAGCAAACAAATTACAAAATTTTGCCATGCCGCAAATTAGAAAGGCCTCTCGATTATAAAAAATCGGGAGGCCTTCAGGGTTGGGAATCAAATCCCAAAAGTGTTACGCCGTTGAATTAAATCAGACTTGTTGTTCAATTGCTGTACTTGCACTGTAATTCAAAATGTTTTGAATGGTTGCAGGTGAAGGTCTGAACTTGACCTTTGGAAGGATTTCAAATCCTTTTAGCAGTTGCTGGTATTCTCTGTAAAGCTCATCGTCTTCTGTCATTGCTCTACGGATTGCCCGGCTTTCTGCAGGTCCGGTTTCTTTGTACAAAAAGCGTATTAGATCATTTAGTGTAAAGGTTTGTGGCATGCTGTCCTGTTTAGTTTAGGAATAAAAATCAATCGAATGCCCTATAAACTCATAAGGTATATCCATTAGTATTTAAAAGCCAATTTTTATTAAAAAAAAGTAAAAATTTATTTTAAGTAGGCCCATTTTAAAAATACTCCCTAAAAATATTTTTAGACTAATCTAAAAAATATTAATTTCGTCCCCGAAAAAACCCAGCACCCAGCACCCAGCACCCAGCACCCAGAACCCAGCACCCAGCACCCAGCACCCAGCACCCAGCACCTAGAACCTAGCGCCTAGCACCCAGAACCCAGTACCTAGCACCCAGCACATGGAATTCACACAAACAGAAGAAAATTACCTGAAAGCCATTTTTAAACTTTCAGAACATGAAGGAAAACCAGTCAGCACCAATTCCATTTCCGGAGAATTGAATACTTCCGCAGCTTCCGTTACGGACATGGTTCAACGGTTGAGCAGTAAGGAGATGATTCATTATGAAAAATACAAAGGAGTAACGCTGACCAAACCCGGATTGAAACATGCAAAAGCACTGGTACGCAAACATCGGCTTTGGGAGGTTTTCCTGGTCGAAAAGTTACAATTCACCTGGGATGAAGTTCACGACATTGCAGAACAATTGGAACATATTCAATCGGACGAATTGGTAGAAAGATTGGATGCTTTTCTGGACCATCCAAGGTTTGATCCGCATGGAGATCCGATTCCAGATGCAGACGGGAAATTTACGGTTTCGCAACGTGTTCCATTGGCTGATTTGAAAATTGGGGATAAAGGAGTGGTCGTCGGTGTCCAGGAACACTCCCCCTCTTTCCTCCAACATCTGGATAAATTGGGTTTGGTATTGGGAGCAGAAGTAGAAATTATAGAAGTGTTTGAATTCGATGCTTCGCAAGTGATCCGTTTGAATGGCAAATCTGAATTCAGTATCAGCAAACAGGTCAATAAAAATATCTTTTTAAAAAAATCGCCCTAAATGAAGAAGCTAATAATATGCATAGGGCTTTTGTTTTTTGCATTACAGGCCCAAACACAAAAACCTTTCAAAGTAGTAGCAACTGCCTCCATGATTGCAGACATGGCAGAAAATATTTCCGGTGGTTTGGTGGATGTTGAAACCATCGTACCCATCGGTGGTGATCCACATATTTATGAACCAACTCCTTCTGATGCTGCACTTGTCGCCTCAGCCGACCTTATACTAATGAATGGATTGACTTTTGAAGGCTGGTTAAAAGAATTGATAGAAAACTCAGGAACTAGTGCAAAATCAATCTTGGTGACTGAAGGAATTGCTCCCATCCAAAGCACCCAATATGAAAATGCTTCCGACCCCCATGCCTGGATGGCTGCAAATAATGGAATTGTTTACATTGATAATATTACGAAAGCATTAATGGAACTCGATCCTGAAAACGCCAAGAGTTATGAGTTCAATTTTAAAATGTACAAGCAGCAATTGACGGATATGGATATCTATATCCAAAAAGAAATTTCCAAAATCCCCGAAGAAAGGCGGGTATTGATTACTTCCCATGATGCTTTTCAATATTTTGGAAGAAGGTACGGTGTGAGACTGGAATCTGTTTTAGGAACTTCCACAGATGCTGATGTTCAAACTTCGGATATAATTAGATTGAATAAAGTTATAAAGGAGTCAGGAGTGCCGGCAGTATTTATAGAAAGCACCATCAATCCAAAACTGTTGAATCAAATTGCAAAAGACAATAATGTAAAAATTGGTGGAAAGCTATTTTCGGACTCCATTGGAGATAAAGACAGTGAAGCTCCCACCTATCTGGATATGTTGAAGCATAATACCGATGCCATCGTAGCTGCTTTGACCGGAAATAAAGATGAAAGCTCACTGGAAGAAAACCTGGCAAGTGATGAAAGCAAAGATTGGCTAATCTGGCTATCCATCGGAATATTATTTATCGGCGCTTTCTTTTGGGTTTTAAAAAATGTAAAAGTTTAAAAAATGGAACCAATTGCATCCATCTCCATCAAAGGATTGGCAGTTTCTTACGATAAAAAAAGAGTACTCACCAATATCTTCCTTGAAATTGAAGAAGGTCAGATTTATGGCATCATCGGCCCGAATGGAGCAGGAAAATCAACGCTTTTTAAAGCCATACTTGGGCTCGTTGAAAGTGACACAGGAGAAATTCTAATCCAAGGAAAGACAGTTGAAAAAGTAAGAAAGGAAATGGTTTATGTTCCTCAAAAAGACGACATCGACTGGCAGTTTCCTGCAACCGTAATGGATGTCGTTTTAATGGGGCGTTATCCCCATAAAGGACTTTTTGAACGCATCAACAAACAGGATCGGGAAAAAGCAAAATCCGCACTTGAAGATTTAGGCATAGCTTTTTTGGCAGATCGGCAAATTGGAGAACTTTCAGGGGGGCAACAGCAAAGGGTTTTTCTTGCCAGAGCTATGTGTCAGGAAGCGGATATCTTTCTTTTGGATGAGCCATTTGTAGGGGTGGATATCACTACAGAAGAAAAAATTATTCAAATACTCAAAAAGCTGGCAGCAGCAGGGAAAACCCTTTTGGTAGTACACCATGATTTGTCGACTGTCAACGAATATTTTGATAGAGTAGTCTTGCTTAATCAGCGCCTAATAGCCTATGGCGATACCGAAGCTACCTTCACAGAAGAAAATATTTCCAAGGCTTACGGAGCACAATTAACCATCCTTCATAAGACCGGAATGATTGGTTAGTCGAATTCCTACAAAATTTTGACAGTAACAAGCAAAGTTTAAAGGTGGGAATGCTTTTCTTTGTTACAATGAGGCAGATTCTCCTTTCTATCGCAGTTTGGGCACTTTCATTACATTTTGGGTTCAGCCAAAATTGTAATCCTGTGCTGGGTGGTCCGCACAGCCCGCGGAATGCTTCCTATGAAATGGATGTCTTGCTGGATCAACAGCAAAAAATATTGACTGCAGACCAGAAAATTACCTGGATCAATCTTTCTCCCGATACCATTTACGAATTGCGTCTGTACATGTACGTCAACGCATTCAAAAATAACCAGTCTACTTTCTTAAAGGATGTAGACAATATTTTTGGAAACCCATTTTTAAAAAGAAAGGAAGAAGAATGGGGTTGGATTGAAATGAATGAAATTTTTAAGGGAGACGAAGACCTTACCTCCAATTTAAAATACATCCAACCTGATGATGGAAATGAAAAAGATCAGACTGTTCTTTCCGTTCCTTTAAAAAATCCCATCCTGCCGGGCGATACTGCGATTTTCGATGGCAACTTTACTGTGAAAATTCCTAGATTATTTGTCCGGGTCGGATATGAGAAAAATGACTTTTACATGCTCACCCACTGGTTTCCTCAGGTGGGTGTCTATGAAAAAGATAAATCGGGAAATTGGGGCTGGAATTGTCACCAATTTTTTAGAGGTACTGAGTTTTTCTCAGATTTTGGAACCTATAAAGTCTCCATAACTACGACAGATAACCTTGTCTTGGGAGGAAGTGGCTGCATATTGGAGGAAGTATCAAATGGAGGCAAGAAGACTACTACCTTTTATGCTGAAGACGTAATCGATTTTGCCTGGACGGCTTATCCTGATTATGAAGTGGTGGAAGACCATTGGAACCATGTTTCCATTCGCATGCTGGTGCCACCCGAACATCAATCGCTTGCCCCAAGGCTAATCGGTGCCGTTAAAAATGCCTTTGAATACCTGGATAAACATGTTGGACCGTATCCTTATAATACCCTGACGATGGTAGACCCTCCTTTTCACGGATTGAGAGGAGGATTTATGGAGTATCCGACCTTCATAACTGGTGGATCTTTTTATCATATGCCGGAAGGAATCAAAAGCATTGAATCCTTGATGGTTCATGAATTCTGCCATCAATATTTCATGGGAATGCTGGCTAGTAACGAAAAAGAAGAAGCATGGCTGGATGAGGGATTTGTTACTTTTTTTGAAGACGAAATAACCAACACTTACAATACACCCAAAAACAGTTTGATTGATTTTGCCGGTTTGCACATTGGTAATGCTGAAATGTCGAGATTGGAATATACCGGCATGTCGAATCCAAGCCTGGGAAAAACCGCCAGACCCGGATGGGAATTCACCGGTGGATATAAACCACTGGTGTATGCTAAGACAGGCACCATGCTCCAGACACTTAGAAACATAGTCGGGGTGGAAACTTTTGATGCTATACTAAAGGCATATTTTAAAAAATGGAAATTCAAACACCCCAAGGAGGCAGATTTTAGAGCAGTGGCAGATTCTGTGGTTATTGCTCAACATGGCAATATGTATGGCGAAAATTTAGATTGGTACTTTGACCCTCTCCTTCATGGGACAGAAGTTTGTGATTATGGAATTGTTGCCATTGAAAATATAGGATCTCTTCCTCAGGTAGGGATTTTTGACAAAGGAGATTCAAAGCAGTTTTTCGCAAAAGAGGAACAGGAACCTCCATTTTCAAATGTGATAGTTGAAAGAAAAGGAGGTTTGATTTTTCCAATGGAACTTTTAGTGACTTTTGAAGATGGCAGTACCAAGGTGCTTAATTGGGATGGGAAATCTCGAGAACATGTTTTCAAAATTCCAACATCAGTTCCCATTCGTTCAGCACATTTGGATCCAAAACAAAAGATTTATTTGGACCTGGATTTAAACAATAATAGCCTGACCCTTGAAAAGGAAAAGTCGGCAATGGAAAAATATGCAGCCAAATTTGTTTTCTGGTTGCAGCAAATTTTACTCTCATTATCCTGGTTGGTTTGATATGTTGGATAAATTCAATCAAGGCTGGAGGTTTGCACTTGGTTCCTGGAGATTAATTTTCCTGGTCTATTTCCTGCTTTTAATGCTGGTCTTGCCAATCGGAATGCAGATTTATCATGTAATGGATGCTTCCATTGGCAACTCACTTTCACTTCAAACTTTGCTTAAGGATTACGACCATACTGTTTGGATGGATTTGTTGAATGTTCATGGAGCCTCACTTTCACCTTTGTTGGGTCAATTGAGATGGATAGTACCTTTTTATCTTTTGATTGCAGTCTTTTTGCAGGCTGGTTTAATGGGAGCAGTTTTTCAAAACAGCCCCAAATGGAAGACTTTCTGGGAACAGGGAGCTCACTGGTATTTTTCTTTTTTAAAAATAGGCTTGTTCTTTTTAATATTCTTTCTGCTTGGCATGCTTATAATTTGGTTGCCATTTTCCATGTACATTATCAATATTAATGAATGGCTGGTGGATGAAACGAGCCTGGTTTGGCTCTTTTTTACCACCATATTTTTCACCATTATTTTTTTCAGTTTGGTGTTCATCTGGTCGGTCAGGAGCCGATTTTTTAAAATGGAAAATCAGGATACCGGCATTTTTAAAGCGATAAAAATGGGTGGAAAGCAATTTGGAAAAAATTTAATAAAATACCTTTTTCTATACCTGTTCATCAGCCTTCCGGCCATTTTGTTCTTTGTTCTTTATAATGTATTGGAAGCGAAATGGGGCATGATAAGTCCCGCACTTGTTTGGATGTTTGTATTTTTTCAGCAAATCTTTATCCTTCTTAGAATAGGCCTTCGCATTGCACTCTACAAAGCATTTTTATAAAAGAGTCTTTAATTTTTTTTCCAAAAAGCAAATTGTTGAATCCGATAAATAGTAACCTTTCGTAAATAAGGGTACAATTATCATTTAACAACCCAAAAAGCCAACAAAATGAAAAAGTTAATTTTAAGTGTAGTGGCAATATGCCTTTTTGCAGCAGGAATGATTGCTCAAACTTCTGTTAAATATGTAGGAGGAGAGGCAATGTATCCAAGCAAAGACATTATTGACAATGCAGTTAATTCAAATGACCACACTACTCTGGTAGCAGCAGTAAAAGCTGCCGGATTGGTAGAAACCTTGAAAGGAGAGGGTCCATTTACAGTATTTGCTCCAACCAATGAGGCATTTGAAGCATTACCTGAAGGGACAGTTCCAACCTTGTTGAAACCGGAGAATAAAGACAAACTTACCGGAGTCCTAACCTACCATGTGGTAGCGGGCAAATTGGATTCCAAAGTCATTATGAAAGATTTGAAAGACAAAGACAGCATCACTCTCAAAACTGTTGCCGGAGGTAAACTAACAGTAATGTCCAACGGCAAAGATGGTTTGGTAATCGAAGACGAAAATGGCGGCAAAGCCAACGTAACCATTGCAGATGTTTATCAAAGCAACGGAGTTATCCATGTAGTTGATTCTGTGCTTTTACCGAAATAACCAGACAGATTCATACTTTAGAAAGAGTGTCTCAATTTTTTGTAACCCCATTTAAACCATGATTCTCTTTTAATTACCAGACATTCCCAAAATTCGAGAGGCGTTCCGGAGAAGTAAACTGTGCGATAATTACCATTTATGGCACAACCTGCTTCCCGGAGCGCTTTCTTTTATTAGTCCAACCAGACTACCTTATCCTCGATTGGACCTCTTTTTCCTTCCGGCTCAGGTCCTTCCGGGTATCCCATATACATGAAACCATAGCAGGTTTCTCCATCTTCTAATTGAAGGAATTCGCCCATATCAAAAGCAAATTTTGGTGAAGCCCAATAGGTTCCAATGCCATAGGCTGTACAAGTTAACCACATGTTTTGAACTGCTGCTGCTACCGCTGCCAGCTCTTCCCATTCAGGCAGGCTTTCTTTTGGATCGCGCTTCATCACGATGGCAATCGCTGCAGCTGATTGCAATGGTTTCTGATTCATTTTCTTCAATTGCATTTCAGAAAAATCTTCAGGTGCGGTTTTCGTGGTATACCAGCTCGTTATAACCTCACTCATTTGCTTTAGACTTTCTCCTCTGATGATTCTAAATCTCCAGGGTTCTGTCCTTTTGTGAGTGGGTGCCCAATTGCCATTTTCTACAATCTGTTGCAGAATTTCAGTAGGAATGGGTTTATTAGAATAAACATTAGGAAATATTGCCCTTCTTTTGGCAATAAGTTCATTTAAATCATTTGGATTCATCGATTTTCATTTTTTCGGCTTAAAGGTAAAATTTGACTGCAAATAATAGTGTGACAAAATATACTTACAAATCTTTCAATAATTATTGAAAGTTATGAAAATAAGTAGTACATTGAATTAAAATTCAAAGTCATGATCACAAAAGCAATCAGAAAATTCGATTTTGTAGTTCAGGCAATCTTAATACTTATTTGCCTTACAATTATTTTAGCACCCTATGGAGCCATGGCACTTGGTGCCTGGCAATTGGCTTCGGCTGTCATCTGGTTGATAGTTGACCGGGATAAAAAGACTTTAGAATATCTTTTGTCCACCGTTGCTTATTTTTTGATTTTATGGGCAGGAATTGAACTGTACGATTACTTTCAAATCAATGATGGACTGTTCTTTTATGGAGGGGTAATTTATGCCATTGGAGCACCATTTGCCTTAGCGATATTCTATTTTTTTATCACTTATAATAAAGCATTTTTAGAAGACAGAGAACCCGCTTCATTTTGGGACATCTAAATCATTAAAAAAGCCGCGATGGAATTCCATCGCGGCTTTTTTTTATGAAAGATTTATTAGGATTAAGCGAATGCTTTGGTAACCAACTCTTCCTGCTGTTGGTCATGTCTGGCTTTAAATCCGGTAGCCGGAGAGGCCGAGGCAGCTCTTGCAATCACTTTCATATTTACTTTACCCATAAAATGCATCGCCATGTGCATCCAGGCTCCCATATTTTCCGGTTCTTCCTGGACCCAGTAGATTTCAGCATTTTTGTATTTCTTAAAGATGGCTTCTAACTGGTCGTCTGCAAATGGATACAATTGTTCCACCCTTACAATGGCAACATCATCCCGCTTGTCATCTCTTTGTTTTTGCAGCAGATCGTAGTATACTTTTCCACTACACAACAACAGACGCTTCACTTTAGCACCACTTTTCGGTCCTACCTTTGGATCGTCGATAATCTCCTGGAATCCATGTCCTTTGGTGAAATCTTTCACATCAGAAATACATTCAGGATGGCGAAGCAAAGATTTAGGAGACATCACCACCAATGGCTTTCTAAATGGCCTGGCCAACTGACGGCGAATCAAATGGAAGAAGTTAGCCGGAGTAGTCACATTTGCAACTGTTACATTGTTATTGGCAGTTCCCTGAAGGAACCTTTCCAATCTCGCACTAGAGTGCTCGGGTCCTTGTCCTTCATATCCATGAGGCAACAACATAACCAAGCCACTCATTCTCTGCCATTTGCTTTCAGCAGCAAAGATGTATTGGTCAACGATGGTTTGAGCACCATTGTAAAAATCTCCAAACTGGGCTTCCCAAATCACCAATGAATCAGGTGTGCTGAGTGAATATCCATATTCGAATCCTAGTACAGCAAACTCAGACAACAAGGAATTATAAATTCTGAATTGACCCTGGTTTTCTTTCAAACCGGTCAATCTGTTGTATTCTTCAAAAGTCTTTTCGTCGTGGAAAATAGCATGACGGTGACTGAAGGTTCCTCTTTTTACATCCTGGCCACTCATTCGCACATCATTTCCTTCCATTAGAATGGAACCGTAGGCACACAATTCACCCAAAGCCCAGTCCAACTTATCATCATCGACTAATTTCTTGGTCGATTTCAAAAGCCTGTTTACTTTACTTAAAGGTGTGAAACCATCAGGTAAAGAAATCAAATGCTGTAAAAGTCCACGAACTTCTTTCTCTTCAATACCGGTTTCAGGTGAAGACTGATAATCTGCAAATTCTGTTTTCTTTTTCAACTGTCTCCAGGCCTGTTCCGGCTCCTGATATTCATATGGAAGCGGGTTCTGTTTTACTTCGTCCAAACGATCCTGGAGGAAGTCCCAGAATTCTTTTTCCAGTTTTTCAGCCATATCCTTCTCTACATCTCCTCTTTCCAACAACCTTCTGGTATACAATTCTCTTGGATCTTCATGATTGTTGATGAAATTGTACATCTGAGGCTGGGTAAACTTTGGATCGTCTCCTTCATTGTGCCCGTGCTTACGATAACAAACCATGTCAATGAATACATCATTGTTAAACTTCTGGCGGTATTCCATAGCAAGTTCACAAGCAAAAATCACTGCTTCAGGATCATCACCATTCACGTGGAAAACCGGTGCTTGAACCAAACTTGCTACTCCTGTACTATATGTAGAAGAACGGGCATCGTCAAAATCGGTAGTAAAACCAATCTGGTTGTTGATAACAAAATGTAGCGTACCACCAGTATAATAACCTTTCAACTGACTGAACTGAACGGTTTCATACACCACGCCTTGTCCGGCCAATGCTGCATCACCATGAATCAGGATAGGCAAAATCTTATCAAAATCACTGTTGTAAAGAATATCTGCTTTTGCTCTGGAAAATCCTTCTACAACTGGATCAACTGATTCAAGGTGTGAAGGATTGGGAACCAATTTCAAATGCATCATTTTCCCATTGGCTGCAGTGATCTGTGAAGAGAATCCAAGATGATATTTTACATCACCATCTCCAAAGCTCAGGTCAGGAACAGAATTACCTTCAAATTCATTGAAGATTTGCTGGTAAGTTTTACCCATCACATTGGCCAATACATTCAATCTTCCTCTATGCGCCATCCCGATTACAACCTCTTCCACTCCAAGCTCTGCTGAGGTATTGATAATCGCATCCAAAGCAGGAATGGTTGTTTCACCACCTTCCAGGGAAAATCTTTTTTGACCTACATATTTGGTATGCAAAAAGCGCTCGAATCCTACTGCTCCATTCAATTTTGCTAAAATCCTGTGTTTTTTCTCTTTGGAAAGACCAAAATCAGATTCGAAAGACCTGTTTTCGATGCGATCTCTCAACCAGCGGCGCTTTTCACGATTGTCAATATGATGGTATTCAAAGCCAATATTTTGACAGTAAGCTCTTTCTAGATGATTAATGATTTCATCAAGCGTAGCATTTTGTAAGCCTACTTCCATCCCGGTTTGGAAAACAGTATTTCTATCGGCATCAGACAATTGAAAATCCGCCAGATCCAAATGTGGCTGTCTGTTTCTTCTTTGTCTGATAGGGTTGGTAGTCGAAACCAAATGACCGCGATTTCTGTATGCTTTTATCAAACCCATTACGCTGATTTCCTTTTGGAAATGCGCAGTGTCAGGTGTGGCGGTAACAGCTCCGTTAGAGCCATTTCCATTCATACTATATTGAAATCCTTTAAAAAAAGTCCTCCATCCCTCTTCTACCGATTCCGGATTTTTTTCGTACTGTTCGTACAAGGATTCAATGTAGTTAGGATGCGCATTGGTAATGAAAGAATAATCTGCTGCCATTGGTTGTTTTCCTTTTGAAAAATCAAAAATATATAGAAATCTATATTTTTTAAAAAATGCCCTTTAAAAAGGTGGTTTTTTATGCTTTTTAATTTCGGGCTGCAAAATTATCGAAACCCCCACACTATCGCATGAGTATTTTCAATAAAAGCTAATTATTTTTGGAAAAAGGCCTGATTTTTTAAAAATGCCTTTTAAAAAATTAAAAAATACAACGATCTACAGTCAAACAGGTTTTGATTTCCGCCTTATTATTTAAAAGTTAAAGCACATTTTCAGGATTTAACCTTTTCGACAATTCTTAGTCTGCTATTTGCTGCAATTATTCAGGATTGAAACCTTATTTTTGCCGGGAATTATCATCCAACTCGCCAAAAGCGACTTATTTGAGACCATTAATACCAAGATTTATTGCGGAACAGTTTGAAAAAGGTACCCGTCACGGTTCCTTTCAGGCTCGTGTAATGTTCATCGACCTGACGGACTTCACGCCGCTTACCGAGCAGATGATGCAGAAGGACAAGGATGGAGCTGAGCAGTTATCGGTGCTACTTAATGGTATTTTCGGTCCTTTGGTGGGGCTGGTCTATAAATATGGAGGTTTCGTGCCCTATTTTGCCGGGGATGCATTTACCGGTATTTTCCCTATTCAAAAAGATTGTATTGAGATACCTGACTTTATTCAGGTTGCCAACGAGATGCGGGATCTTGTGCGGGGATTACCGCCTGTTGAGCAATTTAGAGTAGGCGTTAAACTCGGATTGTCAGAGGGAAATGTAGAGTGGGGAATCGTCGGTGGAAATTCCTTGAATTTTTATTTTAAAGGAGAAGCCATTGATGGGAGTTCCAATGCACAGAAAAAAGCAAAAGAGCAGGAAATCATTTCCGACAGCAGCATTCTGCGAACCATACCAGGAGATATCAAATTGATTCCGGTTGAAGGTGCCGACGGTTATTACAAACTTGATCGGATACCCAGAACAGGAATTTCTCTTCAACCCAGAATGGTTGGTGAACAGCCTTCGGACGAAATTGCCCGTCAATTTCTTCACAATTCCATTTTGAATCACGAACTGGCTGGTGAATTCCGCTATGTCGTTTCTGCATTTTTCTCTTTCGAAGGCATCCGTTCTTACCAGGAAATGAATGATTTTGTTAGCCTGGTTTTGGATAATTTTGATGGCTATGGGGGCTATTTCAAAGAAGTAGATTTTGGTGACAAAGGAGGCGTGCTGGTTGGCTTTTTTGGCGCACCGATAACCTTCGAGAATCTGGAAGAAAGGGCTCTTGAATGTGTATGCACCATCGTTGAAAGCGTAAATACCTTTCCTGCGTTTAAGAATATCCAGATCAAAGCTGGTCTTACGGCAGGAAAAGCATTTACCGGTGTAGTCGGTGGTCAGGCGAGATCACAATATGCTGTGGTTGGTAACCGCGTAAATCTGGCAGCAAGGTTGATGGTCAGAGCGGATTGGGGTGAGATTTTGGTAGATGATGTTTTGAGTAAAAATTCAGTTTTCAATTTTAAAAATAAGGGACTTCAACAGTACAAAGGATTGAAAGATCCCATTCCGACCTATATTTTAAAAGGAAAAATCCTAAAAAACGTCCTGCACTCCTTTGATGGTCCGATGATTGGAAGACAGCAGGAACTGGATACGATGTTTTCATTTTCGTCACCTGCACTTTCAGACGAACGGGCAGCCGTTATGGCAGTTTGGGGAGAAGGGGGAATTGGGAAAAGTCGCTTGGTTTATGAATTTAAAAAAAGACTAACCAAACATCATGATGTAGAGTGGTATACCCTGCGAGCCAATCAGATTTTACAAAAGCCTTTCGAACCGTTTTATCAATTTTTAAAAGACTTTTTTGAGCAAGACCCTGAAAACAGTCTGGAAGAAAATGAAAAAGCATTCGAAAAAGAATATTTGTTATTAAAAGAAAGCTGTGAGGTTGTAAAAATTCAACCTGAGCTACTTAGAGAACTTGAAAGAACGAAGTCCATCTTTTCTGGAATTTTAGGTTTGCCCAGCAAAGGCACACTTTGGGATCAGTTGGATGCAAAAGCGAGGTATGAAAATACCATTGGGGCCATTATCAATCTTCTTTCAGTTGAAGCTTCTTTAAAACCAATTGTACTCGAAATAGAAGACGCTCAAAATCTGGATGAAAACTCCAGGGCATTGCTCCAGCAATTTGCCAGAAGATTGCCCAATTTACCGATTTTAGTATTGGTGGTAGGCCGGTTGGCAGACGATGGAACAGAGCCATTGATATTTGGAACTACATTGGAC
Organism: Saprospiraceae bacterium; assembly: GCA_041392845.1. Taxonomy (GTDB): domain Bacteria; phylum Bacteroidota; class Bacteroidia; order Chitinophagales; family Saprospiraceae; genus JAGQWW01. Next base: position 40,986 of record JAWKLG010000031.1, read on the forward strand.
AGAAAACTTCCTATCAAAGAGATCACACTTCAAAGTTTTGAATCGGAAGAGGTAAAAAATAAAGTCGAATCTCTTTTAGAAGACAAGGTCAGTGACAATTTGGTAGAGTTTTTTGGGAGGATAAGCAATGGAAATCCATTTTATCTGGATCAGATTTTACAATACTTTTTAGAAAGTAAAATTTTAAGAAAAGAAAATGGGCAGTGGGTCGTACCGGATAAAGAGGTAAAAGTATCCAACTCCATTCAGGCAATCCTGATGGCTCGTATTGACCGACTTTCCAACCTTGTAAAAGAGACCGTTAAAACTGCAGCTGTAATCGGAAGGGAGTTTGAAGTACCAGTACTATCCGAGGTTTTGAAAAAGACCGAATTGCTTGAAAACAAAGGCAATGGAGACCTGGTAAAAGAACAAATCAAGACCGCCGAGATGGTAAAAATCTGGCGGGCAATCAATGAATTGCGGTATATTTTCAGGCATTCCCTTCTTAGGGAAGCCTTGTATGATATGCAATTAAGGACGCACCTTAAGAAACTGCATAAACTCATTGGTGAATCTATTGAAAAGGTTTACAAGGGTCGACTGGAGGAACATTATCTTGACCTTGCCTTCCATTATCGCCAGGCCAATGTAACCAACAAAGCCATTTTATACCTAAACAAAGCAGCCAGTCAGGCCAAAGCAAATTATCAAAACCAACAAGCACTGGAGCTTTATGACCAGCTCCTGCAATTGTATATCAAATCCAAGAACGAGGAAGCTGCTATCAAGGTATTGCTTAAAAAGGCAGGCGTTTTTGAGACCATTGGACAGTGGGATCAAGGATTAGGTTGCTTGTATGACGGACTGGAAAGAGCAGAAAGGATTCAATCCAACCTTTTAGTAGGAAGGGTTAAAAATGAGATTGGTCGCCTTTCCATGTTGAAAGGTGATTATGATGCAGCCAGAGAAAATTTGGAAACTGCAAGGTCCCTATTTAAAGATCTGGAAGATGGGCAAGGTTTAAGTAAAATTTTAGGGAATCTTGGAAACCTTTATTTCAGAAAAGGACAATACGAAGAAGCCAAGGCTTACCTGATGGAAGGAATCGAACTCAGCAGAGCGCTTGATTTGGTAGTCGATGCTCAAATTGTTTCTTCTTTGGGACTGGCCTTCATGAATCAGGGAAAATATTCAGAAGGTTTGAAATGGATGAAGCGCCAGTTGGATGATTGCCGCAATAGAAATGATAAACCCGGCATGGCGACCCTATTTGTAAATATGGGAATTGTAAGCATGGAAAAAGGCGATAACAATTATGCCTTATCCTGCTTTGTGGAAGGAAAGAACCTAAGCGAAGAATTGGGTAACAAACTACTCATATCCATCGCTACCGGTTGCATGGGAACCATTTTTAAAGACCGAGGAGAATACGAAGCCGCCCATGAAAATTTTGATAAGGATTTGACCCTTTCACTTGAATTGGGAGACAAACAAGGTATTGCGATTGCACATGGATTGGTAGGGGAGTTGCAGGCTGTTGAGGGCAAGTTTGAGTATGCAAAAAAACACTTAAAGAAATCCCTCAAAATCTGCAAGCAACTAGGATACATGAAGGGAATTGCCAAGGCTGTGAACAACCTGGGCGATGTATATTACCTGCAAGGCAAGTATAAAAAAGCCGTTAAAAATTACGAAGAAGCTATTCGCATTACTTCTGAAATCAACCACAAACTGGTAATGGGCGAAAGTCTTCTTGAGTTGGCAACTGCTCTCCTGGCAATGGGAAAACCGAAAAAGGCCATGGAAAACCTGGAAAAAGGTGAAAAGCTGGCTCAGGAAATAGGCAACCCGGACCTTTTGTATATGACCAGGGTAACAAGGGCTCGAATTTTCACTTTTACAGGAGAAAAAGAAAAAGCAGGAAAGATTTTAAATAACCTTCTGAAAGAGGATATTGGTCCAGGGCAATTTGCCGCCATTCAGTATCATTTTGCCCGATTGGGTGAACCAGGGAATGGCTATATTCAAAAGGCGATTGATTTGTATGAAGACCTTTATAAAAAAACACCTCAATTTCTGATAAAGCTGCGATTGGAAGAATTATATGAATTAAAAGAGCGGATTGGAGTTGGAAAAAAATAAAAAATGGACCAAAAAATAACCATTGCAATAGACGGATTTTCATCTTGTGGAAAGAGCACCCTCGCTCGAGATCTTGCCAAAGAACTTGGATATGCATATGTTGATTCCGGTGCAATGTACAGGGCAGTGACCCTTTATTTTTTGGACCAGGACATAGATTTTGAAAATAAGGATGCCGTTGAAAAAGCACTGGATGTTATAGACATTAAATTTCGCCATACAGAAAATGGTAACAGGACGATTTTAAACGGAAAAGATGTTGAGGAGGAAATTCGCACCATGAGAGTCTCGAAAAATGTAAGTCCGGTTGCTGCAATTTCCAGTGTAAGAAAGGCGATGGTGGCCCAACAGCAACAAATGGGCGATCATAAAGGTATTGTTATGGATGGAAGAGATATTGGTACAGTGGTTTTTCCAGAAGCAGAATTAAAAATCTTCCTTACTGCCAGTCAGGAAGTAAGAACACAAAGAAGATTTGACGAATTGAAGGGAAAAGGTTGGGATACCACAATGGATGAAGTAAAGAAAAATCTTTCGGAAAGGGATAGAATAGATTCTACCAGAGAAGACAGTCCACTGACTCAGGCAGAAGATGCAATTGTAGTGGACAATTCATTTTTAACTCCTGATGAGCAATTAAACCTGGTAATGCGTTACGCTATTACAAAATTAACAGAGCTAGCTTCAGCTTAATTAGAAAGTTGATTTTTGGCCTCATAAATGGCTGAAAAAATTCTTAACCAAAGTGGAATTTGTTTTTTGATTTCCTTTTGGAAAATTTTCCGACCAGCCTTAATTTGCTTTTTTAACTTTTTGACATCTTTTTCATTTTCACCTTCTTCAAGGTTCTTTTCTAATTGTTGATAATCATGGTAAACACCTAATAGGGAGGACCATGAACGAAGCATGTCCATGGTTTCTGCAGAATAATAGACACCGGCAAAACCGGGGATACTTTCCAATTTATAGATGTGTTTCATTTTTTTACGCAGATCGTGCCAGCTTGCATTATCATCTCTTGCTATTTTCAAATGCTGCAACAACTCCAGAGAATATTGGCGATAGGTTCCAATTACATTTTTTGCGCTGGGGGCACTGACTTTCACCAGGTCGTCGTCATAATTGGCGAAGGATTTATCATCTAACCGATCAAAATACTTTTCGAGTTTTTTTCGGGTAGCCTTAATTCGTTTTTCAAGTTCTTTTTCCATCTGTCGGGGTACGATATATTTTTTAAGCATGCTGGCTGACTTCTGCAAATCTCGCACATTTCCCAATTTTTTATAAAGTCGCTTATACCGTTTGGGAACTTTTCTTCCATTGACTTTCTCTACCATTTTAATCAGGTAGATGGCCAACCGAAGTGCATGCACCTCCTTTTTCCCGGTATGCTTTTTACAGGTATTCAGGGATTGAAGAAATTGCGTATGCAGGTCTTGCTGTTGCATCGTCTATAAATATAACGAAAAAGCCTGAAAAAGGCTTCGAAGGGTAGAAAATTAATGTTGGATGGTGATTAGGATGCTATTTGATGGACTATTTATCTTCCTTGAATCCATCAGTAATACAAAAACTTGAAAAGGTGAAAAGCTAAAAGGGGAGGTAAACTATTTGCGGTAATTTATTTAAAAAGAAAAACCACCGAAACAATCTTTGCCTCGGTGGTTTTAAAAATTTCAACGGGTGATCAACTTATTCTTTTATGAATTTCAAACTCGAATAAGTACTGCCGATAGAAACTCGTGCTATATAGAGGCCTTTGGGTAAATGTCCAATCTGGACATTCCACTCCTTGGCCCCGGAAACAAATCCTTGGTTGAATTCCGACTGAACTATCTGTCCCAAATTGTTGTATAAAGAAAGCCTTACATCGCCTTCTATTTCAGTACCAATCTGGAAAGTAACAGATTCGTTTGCCGGATTTGGAAAAGCCCTAAATCCAATATCAGAAGGCTTTACCACATTTTTTGTACTGGTAAGTTCGTAGACAGGTATAGCAGTGTAAATCATAAAGTTGTCCGCAATGTCGTCTTCATCACCAGAAACACTATGGCCGGGTTCAAAATCCTGCTGATAAATGATGTGAACATAATCATCTACCACCTTGGCCATACTTGGAAATACACCTTCTGTAAATCCGTAAAAATCCGGATCAGAATAAACAGGATTGATAATATCATATGGATCAGACCAGGTAACACCTCCATCAGTAGAGCGCGTTAAATAAATATGACGATAATGCTGCTCGCCAGGATTCGCATTTTCATTTTTATACAATTCAGAAATAGCTGAATAAGCGAGGTAAATATTGCCTTGAGCATCCAAACCAGCAGTTGGATAAGATGAAAACCCTACGCCGTAACTTCCATATGCATCAACTTCAACATCAAAGGTTCCGTTTCCATCTTCATCTAAATAGCCTGCAATTTCCACTCCCCCGGTATCATCCATGGTTTCGTTCCAATACCTGATACTGTTTAAACCAATATATATTGTATAACTATCATCAACTGCATTGTTATCCCCAACCCATATCTCAGAATAAAACACATGAACATTCCCTGAATCGTCAATTAATATATATCCAGCTCCATCATTACTTCTAATTGCATTCCCTGCCATGGTAAATGTATCTGGTGGAAGCGTGTCAATATCATAAGGATCATCAACCATGAAACCAGGCCCAATCGGAAAATCATATACTGTTAAAATATTCCAAGTTCCACCATTATCCGTTGATTTGGCAACTTTGATATCTCCCCAAGGATTCATCACCAAAACGGCAACAGTATTTCCTTTTACATCAATTGAATAATCATCAGCACTCATAAAAGTGTATTCAGTAGAATCAATTCCTGGAATTATTACATCAATTTTATCCCAAGTTGCTCCCGCATCCAATGAACGGTAGTACAAAAGGTGTCCATCGACACCTTCATATACTGAACCATTAGTTGTTGTACCTGTGGGAGTGGCCATTGCAATAGCATGAACTGAATTTCCGTCAGGTCCTCCAACCGCAGATTTTGGCCAAAGAGAACCAAGCGGCAAATCCGTATCAATGTCAAATTCTGTCCAGGAGCTGCCAGCAGGCCTTCTTAGAACATGAAGACGATATGAGGCCGTATTATTGTGACAAATAACAACTTCAGTACCATCTGCTGTTTTAGTCAAGGAAGGCCAACCTGTTCTGACACTTGCTTCCAGTCTGGCATTGGGTGAAGGATCCCAACCACTTCCGTTGTTTGACACAAATCCGGTTCCTCGATCAGGTGTTCCTGTTGCACCCTGACTACTGTAAGTCCAGGCAGCATCAAATTTGCCATTTCCTAAATTGTTCAATCTGTTTTGAACCGAAGAGTTCGTTTGTAAATCGTACTGAGTAGTTCCAAGAATAATCTCTCCCAATGCTCTGGACCGAAGTGTTTTCGGTGATGTGGATTTAGGTTGAGTGTAATGCTCTTCCTGATGAATTGCATCATATTGCGATGCAGTTTCCGGAGTTAATAATTCATTTTTGATTTTTGGCCTCTGGTAGTTTTGGGCCGTAAGAATGGTGGTAGACAGCATTCCAAATAGCAATAGGAATGCTGAAGAGTAAATCTTCCTCATTTCAAAGAAATTAATTAAATAATTCGGGTTAATAGAAATGGGAAAATAAGAAATTGATTTTCAAATCTTTAGAAGTTATAAAGAATTTGTCACGAACAGCACAAAATTATTTAGACTGCACTTTTTTACTTCTTTCATTTTTCCAGGAATACTCTTTTTCATTTAAATACCATGTAAACTAAAAACTCCACTCTTCTTCCTTTCAAATAATATTTTGATTAAACCGGAACAAGGACTTCCAAATGTACCCCTCCACTTTTTGAAAGGAAATTCAATTCTCCTCCCAACTCTTCAGCTCTGGCTTTCATGTTTTGCATGCCGTATCCACCTGAACGGGTATTTCCTTGCATGCCTTTACCATCGTCTTTGACGGCCATGACCAACTTGTTTTTTTCTTTTTTATAAAAATGAATAGAAACCTGTCTTGCTTCACCGTGTTTGACAGCATTGGTGATGGCTTCCTGGGCTATGCGGTACAGGTTTAGGGTCTGACTTGGACTGAGTTTCAGTTGAGGTTGATCAACATCCAAATGTAAATGTATGGAACCGGCACGCTGGCCAAATTCATTGATTTTATGAGAAAGGGACTCCAGGGTAAAGGCTTCACTTCGAATGGCCCAAATGGTCTCCCGCAATTGCCCCATTGCTTCACGTGCATTTTTGCTGATGGATTCCAGTTCGGTTTTTTCTTCCGGTGAAGCTGATTTAAAAACTTTGCGGTTGATGGCACTGCCAATCAATGTAAGTTCCGCTCCGAGGTTGTCATGAAGGTCTCTTGAAATCCGCAATCGTTCTTCCTGCAATTTGTTGGAAGCTTCTGATGCAGCTAGGTCTGCTTGAAGCTCTGCCTTGATGCGTTTTTGTTGTTGTTGTCTTAATACGAAAAAGAAAAGCAGGGCTAGTAAGATGATTCCGGCTATAGTCACATACAGCCAGGTATTTCTTTTTTGAAGTTGTGCTTCTTTCAAAGCCAGTTCTTTTTCCTTTTTAGCAGTCTCGTATTTGGCATCCATCTCTGCCAACTGTTCACTGCGCTTTACATTGAAAAGACTGTCTTTTATGGCATAACTTTTTTTCATCCACTCAAGGCCTTGCTTGGTATCTCCGATGGCCGAATAACTTTCGGAAAGCATTTGCATGACGTGACGGGTCAGGTCGGGAAAACCAATTTCTTTTGATGCACTCAAAGCTTCTTCAAAATAAGGAATGGCTTCTGCCGGACGACCGGCGCCCATCAATATTTCACCTGTATTGTTGATGTTGATGGCGACCCCCTGAAGGTCATTGTTTTTCTCTCTGATATCGGTACTGCGTTGCAATAGGTTCACCGAATTTTCAATTTGACCTTCCATCAAGGCAATTTCTGCCAAATGATTCAACACATAACTAAGTCCAGTTTCATTGTTAGTTTTCTCTAAAATTTCTAGTTCGCTGGTGAGAATGGCCTTGGCTTCTTCCAATTTGCCCATCTCCAATAGTACCACTCCTTTGATGTCCATATTTTCAGCAAGACAGGTGGTATCTTTGGCCTGGGTACATAGTTCTATCCCCCTATTAAGTAATGCCAATGCTTTTTCAGGTTGTTTTTGGCGCTTGAAATAATTGCCCATTTCCTTGAGGGTAAATCCGGTGCCAACCGGGTCGTTCAGACTTTCGAAAAGGGAAAGTGCCTCCTGGAAGGAACTTAGCGCGGACTCGTAATTTCCTTGTAAAAAATAGACAATGCCCAGGTGCCGAAGGGTGAGGGCAAGTTCCGGTTTCCACTCGTTTTCTTCGGCCAGCTTTTTTGCAAAGGAAAGATGCTCTAGTGCCTTTTTAAAATTGGTAGAATACAGACTATAATATTGCCGGTTGATGTAAGCAACCTTTTCTTTTCCTTCCAGCCCGTTTATCTCACGCTCCAGGCTGTCCAACACCGGATTTTGTGTGTTGAGCCCTGAATAAATGCTCAGAAAAATGAGAAAGGGTAGAATTTTTTTCATCCCCCAATTCTAGGAAAAATTTTTCAAAATTTTAATGCAGCTAGAAATGGAAAACCATTTTTAACCAGACTCTGCTGAAGTCGGCGGGTCCTCTCCGAGAGACCCGCCTTAGACGGTTGACTTTTATTTCTTAATTTAATGACATTGTCTCCAAGAGACCCTCCATGGACATTTACTCCTATTCGTAAATCGTACTTCGTAAACCGTAAATAAAAATTTCTCCCTATTCCATCACAAGCTCCAAATCCACATTCCCCTTATACGCTTTGTACCTTCCTTTGCCGAATTTGGTACCGTTGAATTCCATTGTTTTTCTCAACTCTTTTTGTTCTTCTTCAGGCAATTGATGAAATTCCTTGCATTTGGTAGAACAACAAGCGTCCATTTTTTCAGCACATTCTTCACATTGAATAAAAAGGATGTGGCAGGCATCGTTGGCGCAGTTGATATGGGTATCGCAGGCTTTGCCGCATTGATGGCATTTTGCAATGACATCTTCTGAAATCTTCTCACCCATACGTTCGTCAAACACAAAATTTTTGCCGATGAATTTATTCTCCAAACCTTTCTCAGCAGCCTGGCGGGCATATTCAATAATTCCTCCATCGACCATGAAGACATTTTTAAATCCCTTGTGGCGGTAGTAGGCACTGGCTTTTTCGCAACGGATTCCACCCGTACAATACATAATTACATTGTCTTCCTTGCGGTCTTTGAGCATGTCTTCCACCAGTGGAAGTGCTTCGCGGAAAGTTTCCACATCAGGCAAAATGGCTCCTTTGAAATGACCTACTTCGCTTTCGTAATGATTGCGCATATCGACAATCACCGTATTGGGCAAGTCCGTCAGCTCATTGAATTTTTCAGCATTGAGTGCAGTACCACGGTCTGTCGGGTCGAAGGTCGAATCGTCGAGTCCGTCTGCTACAATTTTGGGACGCACTTTTATTTTGAGTTTGTAAAAAGACTTGCCATCATCATCTACAGCGATGTTGAGTCGTATTCCGTTTAAAAAAGGAACGGAATACAGGTCTTTTTTAAATTCCTCAAATTGCTTTTCCGGCACCGAAATCTGGCCGTTTACCCCTTCGGAGGCAATATAAATACGTCCAAACACACCATCCTTGTTGAGGATGCGGTATAATTCGTCCCGAAAAGCTTTGGGATTTTCAATGTTGTGATACTGGTAAAAAGAAAGGGTGATGCGAGGCTCATTGCTCTCAAGCATCCGCTGCTTCAACTCATCGTTGTTGACGCGGTTGTACAATTTCATAATTCAAAAAGGTTACGGTTGGACAATTGCAGTTTATCTGCCGTAAAAAATCGGGCGCAAAGGTAGGGATTTTTGAATTTAGACGTTTGAATTTTGATTTGAATTTGGATGTTAGGATGGGGAGAATGGGAGTTAGGGAGATTTTAATGTTCTCTTCATGTCCCTTCAAACCTTCATGTTTCAAAATTCCATTCAACCCTTCAAAATTGGTTTAGTTTGGATGTTAAGATGGGGAGAATGGGAGATAGGGAGATTTTAATGTTCTCTTCATGTCCCTTCATTCCTTCATGTTTCAAAATTCCATTCAACCCTTCAAAATTGGTTTAGTTTGGATGTTAGGATGGGGAGAATGGGAGATTTTAATGTTCTCTTCATGTCCCATCATTCCTTCATGTTTCAAAATTCCATTCAACCCTTCAAAATTGGTTTAATTTGGATGTTAGGATGGGGAGAATGGGAGATTTAATGTTCTCTTCATGTCCCATCATTCCTTCATGTTTCAAAATTCCATTCAACCATTCAACCATTCAACCCTTCAAAATTCAACCCCTCAATTTTATCTTTTCCCGGATGCTGGGATGGTGATAAAGGTGTACTCCTAACCTAGTCCAAATTACGAAAGTGATAACAATACGAGCGAACCTTGCTGAAGAGAGCGACATGGCTTGTCATATTCTCTTTTTCAGGCAGTTCAATTCCTAATATTAGATTAATTCTAGCATTTTATAAAAAAAACACCTCTACCAACCTTTCGATCCGCAGAGGTGATAACCTGTTATATTTTTTTAAAAAAAACTTATCGAACTATCTGAATCTTCTTTGCAACACTACCGGTTGCTGTTTGAATGTGCAAAAGGTACAAGCCGGTGGGCAGGGCTTTCAGGTCCAGGTGTTTTTCTATAAACCCACCGGGCAGGTACTCGTATGGATATCTTATATGCTGGCGACCCATAAGGTCCGCTACTGAAATTTGAACATTGCCCGCTTCTTTCAATTGAAAGTTCAGATAGATGTCTTCCTTGGCAGGATTAGGGTAAGCCTCTACTTTGCTTAGACCACCATCAGGTGTACTTACAGAAGTGTAGCCTTCAAAATATACAGATGCAAATACACTGGATTGGATGTCTTCCTCACAAGCACTGTATAAGAATAATTCCAGGTTGGGGTACCCAAGTGGACTGTTGGTAGACTGACGGCTTACTTCAATCAGCAGATCCTGAACACAGGTATTTGGCCCAATGGTAAAAAATTGTCCAAAGTCATTTCCGTTTAATGGTACACCGGCTGCTGAAACTTTGGCCCCGTTGAGATTGGACTCTGCATTGAGCTTGACAAAATAATCTCTTGCCTGGTTTGATTCATTGCAAAGGTCGATTTTAAATGTAGCAGCATCACCAATGGGGACATTTTCAATCAAAATATGGTCATCGTTGATCCCATCGTGATTCAAATTTGGCTGGTCAAGGGCGTATCCACCCTGATATGGACAACTGGACTCGGTACCTGGCTCTACCTGAAAAACAGGAGTTCCATACATGGGATCGCGCACGACCTTAAGATTAAAAATATCGTCTGCATCATCATCGCCTAAAACATATTTTATCAATTTCGAATTATCGACACTCGCATTTTGCGTTTCACCAAAGGTCTTCGAACCTTTATATTCATAGCCCCCGGTAAAACCGGAACCGCCGACTTCTACCACCGTTTTTACACCGGCATTGAAATTCAAATAATGCTTGTATTCAATGGTGTTGGTTTCCACCACTTTGATGGCGGTCTCATTATCGTAGGTTAACCCTCCGCTGAAGGAAGTAGAAGCAAGAAATTCATTATCAGGATTGGTACGGTTGGCTTCATTTAAAGCGAGGACTTTGTTCCAAACCTCGATCTGATTCAAGGCATTATTCACCTGCCGTGCCGTCTTGCTTAAGGAATCTCCAACTATCAGTTCCAAATCAGCTATGTCCTTTTCAATCGCTTTCCTGGTATAAATAAAATTTCTGGGGTTTCCGACAGGAGCATATATCAAGCCTGTATCGAGTTTTGTAGAACACGTACTTTCATCAATTTCCAGTATTTGATATAGCCCTAAGGCCAGATCGGTTCCATATCCGATAAAAACATCTCCGCCGCCCTCCGGATCGGTCAGAGCCCCTGTAGAAAATCCTTCTTTAACTGTAATACAGGTTTGCTCGTCAGAGGTGACTACTTGCATATCGCCAACTTGAAGACCTGCACTGACTGTAACGGAAAATTCAAAATCGGTTGTAACGAAGATTCCAGCGGATCCGGCTATTCCGATTTTAACTGCCAGGTTGGCCGAGTTGGAACCATCTTCTGCATAACTGGTTTGAAACTTTCTGCAGGTTGTTTTGCTTTCCTGGAAGGTACTGCTACTGGCATCGCCTGGAGGAGCATGTAGTACCAGATAGGGGATCTGGGGATCTACTATGGTGTCGATGGCAGGTACTTGCGCTCCCGGATTGGTAGGTCCTTCTACCACAAACGGGATGGTTATATAAAATGCATAATCTAAAGTTCCTAGCTTATCGCCAACACCAATACATAAAAATCCCGCTTTGGTAGCCCTGGGAAACTTTACCGGGATGGCATACCTTATCATTCCGGAAGGAGCGCCACCCACCTGTGGAGCCTTTAGGTGTTCTAAATTATCTACAAGACCAGATTTTACATCCCCTATCGCACAATTCAATTCACCATTAAAAGCCGGGAGCCAGCCCACATTTGGCATGTCAAAATAAATCGTGTTTACCTTTCCTGCAGTTGCTCTGTGATAGGTACTTATATTACCGGTCATATTGTCCTGGATATTTCCTACACCAACATAAAATGGCACGTTCACAACTAATCCGGGAACGTATTCACCAACTGCACTACTTGTGCTGCATATGGTATTGGGTAAATTACTTACATTCACTTTGTACGCAGTAGGAAGCTCAAACTCCAAGGATTGCTGTCCATTAAGAGAAACTAAAGAAAGAATGAACAGAAAAGAGAAGATTACTTCTTTTGAGATGAGGTAAAACCTGGAAGTATAAAGATTTTTCATGATAATGAATTTAGATTGGCAAAAACTGCCCATGTGATGAAAGCCCTTTCAAAATGGTGCAGATGATTAATACATGGACCAAAGGTGAGATTTGCACTGATTAGGTAGCTGCACCTAATGCGCAGCGAGCAGGAAATTTTGCGCAAAACACTGGACAAACTGCGCACAAGCAGGATTATTTGCGCAAATCAGACTACTTTTAAGCAATGAGCACCCGCGCAACACTCCTTTGGATATTCCTTTTATTTCCTTTCTCACAATTGTGGGGACAAGCCTCCTATACAGTGGATGCAATCGGCACAACAGATGGACTGTCTCAAGGTGTTGGTTTAGATATTTTTCAGGATAAAGAAGGCTTTCTTTGGATTGGCACCAAAGATGGATTGAATCGATACGATGGCCAAAATTTTCTGGAATTCACCTACGACCCTAACGACCCTTGGTCTATTGCAGGCAATACCGTTAACCTTATTTATGAAGATTCAAAAGGGCATATTTGGACCGCCTCTGAAAATGCAGGACTCAGTATTTATGATAAAAAAACAGGCCGGTTTCATCGTATCCAGCACAACCCAAATGACCCTTCCAGTATAGCCGGGAATAATATCGGAGGCATTGTAGAAGATAGCTCAGGCTATTTTATAATAAGCATCACCGGTGTAGGGGTAAATATGCTTCAATTACCTCAAACCTTTTTTAAAAATAATACCCCTCCGAAGGTAATCAGGGTACCGCTGCCTCACCAACCTCAGTTGGAAAATGCTGCTAAAAAAGAAGTACGTAGCATTATTAAAGACCGGAATAACCGTATTTGGGTAAGTGGAGAAGACGGCATCTTTCGCCTGGATGTTGGAAAAGCAAGTTTAAAACTTGTAGTGGAAGGATTTTCTTTTGATCAGGCATATGCGCATCCTGATGGTTCGATTTGGGGTTCAAGTTCCAACCACAGCCTTTTCAGATGGGACGGTAGTCGGGCTTTTCGTGTAATGGAGGATGTGTTTGATGTAAATGATTTACAAGTCGATGGGAAAGGAAATATGTGGGTAGGCTGGAGCAATGAACTATTAGGCTTAAACCTTACCGATTGGCAATCCGGACAGATGCTTTCTCCCGACCATGAACGCTGCTTCTTCCGATGGGTTCCTATCAGGAATGGCGACAGCTTAAATTTTCCGTTCAAATCGATGTATATCGATCGGTCGGGTTTATTATGGTTGGGCACCAATGGATATGGACTTTATACCCTTAATCCTTCCCGCAGGATGTTTGGTCATGGACTGAAAGGTAAATCAATACGCCATTTTGAAACTAATATGGAGGGTACGAGTGTCCTTGCTTTAACATATCAACCGGGTTTTTATCTTCCAAGTGGAAAAAAAATTAAAACACCCGCTTGTAGTGGATGCCAGGAAGTCCCGGATATGTTTTTGGTATCGAGTTCCGGGCACCACTGGATGAGGGATTATATGGAAGGGGAAAACTATAGTTTGGTTCGGGTATATGACACCAATGAAAACTTAATAAAGAAGTATAAATTACCCTGGAATCACATCGACTTCCAACCAATGGTTGAGGGGAAGGACGGGGCAATTTATATGGCTGGATATGAAGGTGTATTTACAAGATTGGACCCTAGAACCGATGAAATCACATCCTTTAGTTTGAGAACCGGCCAATTATTGCCTGATGCCGGAATTACACGGTTTAAAAGAACCTTGGATTACTCTACAGTACTATATGAAGATGAAGAAGGTTGGTGGTGGATTGGAAGTGAAATGGGTTTTATCAAATGTAAATGGCCGAAACCGGGAAGCCAAACCATAAAAACCATACAATATCAAAACGAACCCAAAGATACTACTTCCTTAAGCTCCAACCAGGTAAGCAGCTTTATGAAAGACCCTTTTGCACCTGACAGGTATGTTTGGATTGGAACCAAAGGCGGCGGACTTAATCGCTTTGACAAAGTGAACCAAACCTTCCTCCGAATCGGGCCTGAACAAGGTTTGCCTGACCGAGTAGTGTATGGCACTCTTTCTGACCAGGATGGCAACATCTGGGGAAGCACCAATAAGGGTTTGTTTTGTATCCTTTTTGAAAAAAAAGAAACATCTGAAATCCCGGAGTTTTCCATAAGAGTTTTTTCAAAAGAAGACGGCCTTCAGGAAGAGGAATTTAATACAGATGCTTTTGCTAAGTTGAAGGATGGACGCCTGGCATTCGGCGGAGTAAACGGGTATAATATTTTTGATCCGAAAGAAGTGATGAGTCCGGGCTATGCACCCCCGGTCTACATTACCGGTTTACTGATTAATAATCAGCCTATAAAAGCAGGGGACCCGACTGGCATCCTTTCAAGTACCATCGAAACAAGCAGTAGTATTACCCTGAACCATCTGCAGGATATTATTACCCTCGAGTTTGCCTCTCTGGATTTTCAGGCACCGGACAGGGTACAATACCGATACCAACTGGAAGGAGCCACAGATGGCTGGATAGAAGCTGGAAAACAACGTAGTGCCACCTTTTTACGACTACCACCCAACCTATACACTTTTCGGGTACAAGGCTCAAATAGTCAGGGAGTCTGGAGTGATAAAATTGCTAGCCTTAAAATAAATGTGCTTCCGCCCTGGTGGAAAACAAGCTGGGCCTATACTGCCTACCTTTTGCTATTTCTGGGCCTGTTGTGGTTGATTTTCCGCTTTTTTATTAGACGGACAACCTTACAACAACAACTTTCTTTTCAAAAAAGAGAAGCAGAAAGAGTACGCGAACTGGATACATTGAAGACCCAGCTGTATATGAATATGACCCATGAGTTTCGTACTCCATTGACGATTATCCTCGGTATGGCACAACAGGTAATAGAGGATCCAAAGGCGCATTTCCGACAAGGAATGGAAATGATCATCGACAATGGACAAAACCTGCTGGAGATGGTCAACCGAATGTTGAGTCTTTCCAAGTTGGAAAATAGGAAAATGACCCTGGATTTAATTCAAGATGATATTATGGTGTTTTTGCGCCGACGAGCGGAGTCCTTTCGCTCTTTTGCGGCAAATAAAAACATACAATTACACTTTTTGCCGGAGGTGGATAGTCTGTTGATGGATTATGACCCGGACAAATTACAGCAGATCCTTTCCAACCTACTCTCCAACGCCTTTAAATTCACCCCTGAAAATGGTCATATTTATTTTGGTATCCGACAAGAAGGAAATACGCTTGCTATTCGAATAAAAGATACTGGTCAGGGTATTGAACCCAGGGACCTGAAAAAGGTCTTTGACCGTTTTTATCAGGCTGATAATAGTGCTACCCGCAAATATGAAGGTACCGGAATCGGCCTTGCACTTTGCCGCGAATTGGTAAACCTGATGCATGGAGAAATAAGCGTTCAAAGTCCGCCAACAGGAGTTAACAGCGGTACTGAATTTACGGTAAGGTTACCTATTCATACCAATGCTACTTTGGTTAAAATGGATTACAACCAAAAGTCTGGATCAGAAATCAAAATAAACGGAAGGCCAAAGGAAGCGCCTGTTATCGTATTGGAAGAAACGGATCAAAGCACTGACTCAGAAGCCCCGGTAATTTTATTGGCAGAAGACAATCCAGATGTGGTGAAATATGTATCCTCCTGTTTGACCGGCTATCAATTGTATGTTGCTCCCAATGGCCAGGAAGCTTTGGAAATGGCCACTGAAGTAATACCGGATCTTGTAGTCAGCGATGTCATGATGCCTATTATGGACGGTTTTGAACTCTGCGAACATTTAAAAACAGATCCCAGAACCAATCACATTCCGGTAGTTATTTTAACGGCCCGTGCCGATCTGGAAAGCAAGTTGGAAGGCCTTGAACATGGTGCTAATGCCTATCTTCACAAACCATTTGAAAAAAAGGAACTGTTGCTGACGATCAAAAATCTTTTCCAGCTAAGGGAAAAGCTGCAACAACGCTATCAAAACCAGGATTTAGAGGAAGATTCGGGTTCAGTGGCTAATGTAGAGGAAGCTGAAGATCCTTTTGTGCAGCAGGTCAGGAAACTGGTAGAAGTCCGAATAGACGACTTGAACTTGACCGTGGAAACTTTATCCAAAGAACTCCACCTCAGTCATTCCCAACTCGCACGAAAACTCAATGCGCTTACCGGTTACTCTCCCAACCGTTTCATTCGACATATTCGGTTTAAAAGAGCAAAAATGCTATTGTTGGATGAAACACTTTCTGTATCCAATGTCGCCTACTCCTGTGGTTTCAATGATCCTGATTATTTTTCACGAGCATTTAAAAAAGAATTTGGGAAGACGCCGGTGGAATGGAGAGAAATTTCTAAAGCAAGTCAGGTTAAGTAAACGATCGGACCTAGAAATTTCTTTCGAATAAATTCAACAACAATATCCTCCAAAATAAATAGCAACTGGTTTTAAAAGTTGGCCGGAATCAGTTTCACTTGAAAGGAAAAGGATGGTGTAATTTGTTTTGATACCGAATTTAGCTATCAAATCAGGAAAACCATCTCCATCTAAATCGCCATACCAGATGATACTTTCCAATCCACTCGTTATACCATCATACTTATAAGGGTCTATTATTTGTTCAATACCATTCCTTGAAATAATAACCTGACCTTTTGTAATTGTTAGTCCCTTTTCAGCTTGGATTGTCGAATCTTTTAAAGCCCAATTATTCAAATCTAAACTCTCAGGCTTTTCTGGGAAGGAAATAAAAAAAGAATAATTCTCTTGAGAAGAAGCAATTATCTTGGTAAAATATTCCGGATCATGAAAAGAATAATATTCCAACTCCATAGGTTCAAATTTGAATTTTCCATTTCTTTCAATGACGCCATACCAATTGTTCTCCTTTCTCCTCCAAAAATTATCAAAACAATTGTACCAGGGGAATACCAATTTAAACTTGCTGTTGGTTCCGTTTTGATAGTACCTTTTATCCATTGATTCCTTATTATAAAGTTCCCTTAGATAAACATCAAATAAATATCCATTTTCACCTTTATAGTCTGCTTCAACCCAAGAACCATTTAATGGAACTTGTACCATGGCAGAATCCGAAGCCAAAACAGGTGTTAAATACCACCCAATTGTATCCTTAGTTTTTGGAGCTTCCCTATCTACTGTAACTGTCTCTCCAAAGGGAATTTTATTAATGATAGGAGCATGAAGTCCTGGACCCTTTCGAAGATTCAGCCCGCTTGGAGCTGTTACTTCCATGATATAAGTTTGAGAATACGTTGCTCCGAAAATTGTGAAGCATATTAAAAGTGGAAATAGAGTCTTCATTTGATTTTGTCAATATTGAAGCGCTAAAAATTGTTTTAAAAGGTGACTTTTTACCGAAGTTTATTACTTAGTCATGTCTCTTGTTTTATAGGTGTCAAGTTTTTTCCTTTTAATTTCTTTAAAGCATTATTATAATAATTCTGCTTTTAGAATAGTAGCCTCTCCACTATGCTTATCAACAGAAAACTCAATAAAGCCAAGAACCTCGGAATCATCGGTTTTCTTAATCTTTACTCCTAGTAAATAGCTGCTTTTCTGTGTGTCCGATAATACATTCCACTCCAATGGCCATTTACTTCTATCTTTAAAACTTTCTATTTCAATAAGAGAAACACTAAATGAGCCTCTACTTTCTCCCCACGAAAACGGATCAGTAACATTTATTTTAACCTCAGATAAATCTTCTAGGAAAAGAGTTGAAAAACCATTTTTAAAAAGAATACCATTTCCATTGGAGGTTTTCATTGACCCCACCATAAGGTAAGGAGTTACTGGATCAGGATAGATGTTTTCGTAATAATCAAATGTAAAGTCAACCTCACCATCATTATCAACATCTATCGGTATATCTTCAGGTAATTCAGGTTTTGAACGAAATGGAATTTCATCATTTTCTTTTTTACAAGCACTAAAAAAAATTAATGCCATCAATAGAATTAGACTGATCTTTTTCACGAGCAAAAAATTTCTATTTAATTAATTCTAAAATGTAGTATCGAATCAGTATCCCTAATTTGAAATCCGTTACAAACGAATTCTTTATCTTTAACAAATTCAACAGGAACAATGGTATCCCATTTAAAGTTATCTGTAAAGTTGAAAACTTTATATTGGATTGAATCAACTTTAAAAAAATTGTGATATTTCTTTTTTATAAGGATTATATCATTGCATCCAATTAAACTAACGGGAAATAAAAATTCATCTGAATTATCAATTAATTCTCTGAAAACTTCTTTCTCCTCATTAACATTGTAAATTGAGGTGCCAGCAGATATTAATTTTTCAAAATCTTCATTTATAAAACCACCGAAATTCCAAGCAATATATTTTCCATCACTTGTAATAGCTGGAGCACTTTCCATGTTATAAGGCAATACAATACTTGATCCTAATTTCTTCGCATCCTTGTCATAGATTTCAATTACAGTATTAATTATAATTGTTTCATGCGATTCATTTGAAACTTCAATATTAAAAACAGATATACAATAATCTTTTTCTGTATAAACACCCCCGTAGCCTGTTAAAAAGGCTGGTGAATTATCCTTTAATTTCCTTGAGGGATACTCCCATTTTAAAAAAGAAGGAAGAGAACTTTTTGATGTCAATTTGTATTTTGGAAATCCAAAATCATCTTCTCCAATTTTTAGTAAATCAAGATCTTGAATCGGGTTAAAGTCTTTTATTTTGTAAGAAAGACAGGATTTTTTAAAAAATATTTCAGATTCTGAAGCTGGTTCGGTGATTTTAAGTTCAATATTACTTTCCAGGATTTGTTCTTCAAAATTTTGAGGATTACTATCTAAAGAATCAATTAATACTTTAATTCCAACTTTAGAATCTACTGTATGTGTGGAATTCTCAGAGCAACGGGCAAGCATGATAATTGAAAACGATATAACCAAAATCCTTAGGGTCATTGCTTTAGTAGTTTCATCCTATAAATATAAACTTAATTAAATTCTTAAGGAGTTAAAGCTGAATAGTTACACATTTAATTCACAATTAGATTAAATAGGTTCATACATATTTGTAGTACTATAAAGAAGAAGCCGTCAAGAATGGTAATCTTGACGGCTTCTTCTTTCATCATTTTTCCACAAAACCCTACTCCCCTCCTACACGATTCTTCTCGTCTTCCAGACCGGTTTTGCGTTTTCTGGATTTTACATTTTCGTTTCCGAAATTGTAGCTTAAGCTGATGCTTCCTCTGCGGCTGTCCCAACGACCGCTTCCGAAACTTTTCAGGCCGTTGAATTCACTTTCGCCATCCCAACCGGTTTCGTAAAACAAGTCGCTTACTCCGATTCGAACGTTGAGTTTGTCATTCAAGAACTTGCGTTGCAAGCCCAGGTCAAGACTCCAGTTGGATTCATAACGGAAAACTCCTCCCCATATACCGGGGCCACTGTAGTATCCGCTAATTTCTCCTTTCAATTTCCAGGGCAATGTGAACGAACTCTGCTGGTAAAATGAATAGGTGAAAGCCTGAACATCTACTACGGCGCCATTGCCATAATCTGCCTGATTGTCGATGTAGCTTGCGCCGGCATTTACATACAAACTCCACCATTCGGTAATCTGAGTAGGAGCACTGATGTTTAAACTCACTAAATTTTGTTCTGCAAGATTCTCCCAGGTGATGAAACCTGCGCGGCTGTCTTCAGAGTCGGGTGCAATAAGTCGGGTGATTTGGTCCTCTGTTTTGCTGAAAGACAATTTAAAATTATAGCGGTATTTCAAAGTATATCCCAATTCAATATTGTTCACAATCTCTGGCCTCAGGAAGGGATTTCCCTTTTCAAAAGACAATTGTGAAATCTGGAAATTGAAGGGATTCAATACATTGTAATCCGGACGGTTGATTCTTCTGCCATAGTTCAATGAAAGCGTGTGCATGGGTTTTGCCTGCCAGGTCAAACCTGCACTAGGAAACCAACTCAAATAATCCAAAATTACCGGCGGCTCCTGCAGTTCCGGCAAAAATGCCTGCAAATCTCCGGTAGCATCGGTCTTTTCTGCCCTGATACCTGCTGAATACTGTAGCGTTTTACTAATAGATCCAGCGTAATTGATATATCCGGCATATACACGCTCATCGTATTTGAAAATGTTGGACTTACGATCATTGCGCGTTTCTCCACCATTCATTACATCATAAAAAAGAAAGGTATTGTCTGAAATCACCTGGCTTAGTTTGGTACCGGCACCAAGTGTTCCTCCCCACAATTTATCTTCATAATCCAACTTGAAAGTAGAAATACTGATGTCAGATGGCGTCTCAAAAGAGTTGATTATCTCCGTAAGTACTGTGGTTTCAGTTGGATCGTAATATAAATTTGGCTGATAACGCTCGCTATCGTTGTTGAAGGAACCATAGTCCAAATCGACATTCAAAACCCTTCCTTTGGCATTGTCATATCGATAATTCAGGTTGTATGTACCTTGCATATTGCTGTTATCAGCAGTATTGGTGGCCACCAGGATACTGTCGATGTTATTGATGTCCGACTGAGGAGAAATTGCGATTCTGTTCAAAGAGGTATTGTGACGGGTATTTCGGTTTCCACCTACCAAAAATCCGATGGTATGCTGTTTTCCGATGAAAAAGTCAGTACCCAATTGATAATAAAGATTGTCCCAATCGTTGTTGTGGTTGTTGATTTCATCCAACCTGAGTCCATTCTGGTAAGAATCGAAAACCATTCTGTTGAATCCAGCACCATCTGCATACCCCAGGTTTCCGAAAACGTTTACCAGCTTGTTTCGGTAATTTCCGGTTCCGTTGATATTCGCTCTGTGGTATCTTCCTTGACTGTAAGTGGAACTCAAAGATCCATTGGCTCCAAATCTTTTGTCTCTCTTCAAACGAATGTCTATGATTCCGGCATTTCCTTCTGCTTCATATTTGGCTCCCGGATTGGTAATGATATCAATGCGGTCAATCTGTTCTGCAGTAAGGTTTTGTAAATAATTGCTCAAATCTGTTCCTGTCAAAGGCAGTCTTTTTCCATCTACATAAACCAAAACTCCTGATCGACCCAATACATTGACATTGTCATTGTTGTCGACGGTTACGCCCGGTGCTTTTCTTAAAAGGGAAAGTCCATCGGAACCTACACTGTTGATGGTTCCTTCTACATTGAAAACGGTTCTGTCGGGTTTGATTTCTACCATTGCTCTGCTGGCAGTAACGGTAGCTTCGGCAAGCTCGATAGAGGCAGGCTTGAATTTTAAAACGCCGAGATCCAAATCCTGATTTTCCGTAAGGTTGATATCAGCTTGAGTAAATGGATTTAATCCAACATAGGTAGCTTCTATATAAAATTTACCGGCAGGAAGTCCAACCATTTTAAAAATACCGGACTCGTCGGTGGTTTCAACTTTTACAAGATTGCTGTCAACTGTGTTATACAAAACGACATTGGCAAAGGCAATTGCCTGGCCATCGGCATCTTGTAACTGACCTTTAATACTGGCATTTTGGGAAAAGCCTGCCACACAGAAAGCAAGGCTTAAAAGGGTAATTAAACTTTTCATACAGGTCTTATTGGTGATAATTTCAATTCGGCCTGCAAGATGCACCAAAGACAGTTAATTGGTGTGCTATTTTAGATAAATGGACCCCGCTAAGTGATAAAGGGTTGACTTTGATGTAAAAGTTTGGTCAAATTTTACAAATACTCTTCCAACACCACCCAGATGTTCTCTGCCACGATTTTTTCACCTGCTGCATTAGGATGTATCCCATCGTCCTGATTCATTTCAGGAATTCCTCCAACGCCATCCAAAAAAAATGGAATCAACCCTGCATTGTATTCTTTGGCAAGATCAGAGAAGATAGATTTAAACTCGTCCGTGTATTCTTTTCCCATGTTTGGCGGCGCCAACATGCCGGCTATGATGATGTCGACATCAGGATTGGCTTTTTTTACTTTGTCTAAAATGCCTTTTAAATTTTCGCGGGTAGATTTTAAATCTATACCCCGCAAGGCATCGTTGGCACCGAGTTCCAATACAAAAATATCGACCTGTTGCTGCAACACCCAGTCAATTCTTCCCAATCCGCCGGCTGTGGTTTCGCCACTCAGGCCGGCATTGACAACTGTATACGGAAGATTAAAACTGTCGATGCGTTCATCTATGATATGCGTAAATGTTTCATCTTCTTCCAGACCGTAACCGGCGGTCAGACTGTTTCCAAAAAACAAAATGACCCTTTCATTGCTTTGTTTTTCTTTGGAAGAATCTTCTGTTGATGTAGTTTCAGAAGCGGATGTCTCCTGCTTTTCAGCTTCATTGCTACAAGCAAAAAAGAACAATATTCCTATGAAAAAAAGGACTTTAAAAAGGGGGAAACGGGAACAATTCTTTACCATTTTCTTTCTTTATCTATTAAAAGAGTTGATTCGTACATAAATCGGCTACCAGTACAACCTTTCAGGGTTCCGATTATTTAGTTTAGCAAATTCATTTACAAGTGTAACCATTTTTAAAAATGCAGGAAGTACTATCTGTTGAAAATTTAACAAAGACCTATAAATCTGGTTCGAAAGAGCTGACGGTTTTGAACGATATTAATTTTTCCATTGCTCAGGGTGAGTCATTGGCCATTGTCGGATCTTCCGGAAGCGGAAAAACCACTTTGCTGGGTTTGTGTGCGGGTTTGGATACTCCTTCTCTAGGAAGTGTGAGCCTTTACGGCAAAAAATTAGGTAGCCTCTCGGAAGACGAACGTGCTGCCTTGAGAAACGAATATGTAGGATTTATTTTTCAAAACTTTCAACTGGTTCCTACCCTTACTGCACTTGAAAATGTGATGATTCCCTTGGAATTAAATGGAAAACCACATCCTGCTAAAACTGCCAAAGAGCTATTGGCAAGGGTTGGATTGGGCGATCGGTATGACCATTATCCCAGTCAACTTTCCGGTGGTGAACAACAAAGGGTTTCTTTGGCGAGGGCATTCAGCAATGCTCCAAAATTGTTGTTTGCGGATGAGCCAACCGGAAACCTCGACGACGATACCAGCGGCAGCATTGAAGATTTGCTTTTTGAGTTGAATCGCGAAAACGGAACCACCCTTATCATCGTTACTCACGACAATGAACTGGCTGCAAAAACCAACCGCATCATTCGCCTGAAAGGTGGACACAGTATTTCAGACACACAAAATGTAAAGACTGCCCAATGAGTCAATTTTCTTTTTTAGCAAAAACAGCTTATCGGGACAGTCGAAGAAATCGTGGCAAACTGGCCATGTTTATGTCCTCCATCATACTGGGAATCGCCGCCCTGGTGGCCATCAATTCCTTTAATTACAATCTGGTAGAGGATGTAGACGAGCAGGCTTTGTCGATACTTGGAGCAGATTATGTGGTATCGGGCAACAACCTTCCCAATGATGAGGTAAAGTCCATGCTCGATTCTCTGCCAGGCGATACGGCCAAGTTGATAGAATTATTTTCCATGTCCTTCATGCCGAAGGAAGAGCAAACCCAATTTGTAAGGATAAAAGCAGTAAAAGGGGCCTATCCGTTTTATGGAAAAATGGTAACCGAACCCACCAATGCTGCTCAATCTTTTAAAGGTGGTAACCAGGCACTGGTAGATGAGGGTATGATGATCAATTACAACTTGCAGGTGGGTGACAGCATCCGCCTGGGTTCCAAGTCTTTTTTAATTAAAGGAAAATTGATTTCGGCGGTTGGAAGTACCGGAGCTGCAGCTGCTTTTGCCCCCAGTGTTTTTATAGATTACGATGATTTGGAAGCGACCAAATTGGTGCAACCCGGATCATTGTTGGATTATAATTTTTATTGGAAACTTCCTAAAGATTTTGAAATCGATCAATGGGATGAGGCAAGGAAAACTTCTTTTAGAAATTCCAGTCTACGGTCTACAACTCTGGCCGAACAAAAAAGGGAACTCAGCGAAGCTTTTTCTAATTTGAATTACTTTTTAAATCTCGTAGCACTGGTTTCGCTGCTGTTGGGATGTATTGGCGTAGCCAGTAGTGTGTTTATTTATGTAAAAACCAAGATAAATTCTATAGCCATATTCAGATGCCTGGGGATGAAAGGCAATCAGGCATTCACCATTTACTTTTTACAGATTTTTGTATTGGGAGCCATCGGTGTACTGGTCGGTGCCTTTCTGGGCTCGGCTATACAGTTGTTGATTCCGGTGGTGCTGAGCGATTTATTGCCCTTTGAAGTTACCACTGATATTTCCTGGCGAGCTATTGGCGAAGGCGTAAGCATTGGTTTGATAATCACCACTTTGTTTGCTTTGCTTCCTTTGGTGAGTGTAAGAAAAATCAGTCCGCTTCGAACCTTGCGCACCAATTATGAAGGCGACACCCAGGACAGAGATCCTTTGACCTGGATCATCAACATCGCCATCGTTTTGTTTGTCTTTCTCTTTTTGTGGAGGCTGACATCAGAAGTAATGACTGCTGCCGGATTTACGGCCGGATTGATAGCAGCCTTTTTGTTGTTGTGGGCCGTGTCTAAATTGATCATTTGGGCGGTGAAGAAGTTTTTCCCAAGGCATTGGAGTTTTGTATTGAGGCAAGGACTGTCCAACCTGTTTCGGCCCAACAATCAGACCCAGACCTTATTGGTATCTATTGGATTGGGCACCTCAATTCTGACGACCTTGTTTATTATACAAGGACTGTTATTGAACAATGTAGCTCAAATGGATGTGGGCAAACAGCCCAATGTCATTTTGTACGGCATAGAGAAGAGTCAAAGTCAGGGCGTCGAAGAATTGACGGATAAATACGATTTGCCGGTTATCCAAAACGTACCCATAGTGACCATGAAAGTAGAAGCCTGGAAAGGAAAGTCCAAGCTGGAATGGTTGCAGGATACTACTACTAAAACCCGTTTTTGGGCGGCCAACCGCGAAGCCAGGGTTACCTATCGCGATACCTTGGACGAAAGTGAAAAACTGGTAAAGGGCAGCATGCCAAAACATGTAAATCCCGGCGACTCGGTTTTTATTTCTGTCGATGAAGGCTGGGCAGAAGGATTAAATCTGGACATTGGAGACGAAGTAGTTTTCAATGTGCAGGGTACGCGAATAAAAACTTACATAGGAGCCTTCCGTGATATTGAATTCCGCTCCATGGCGACCCGCTTCTTTGTGGTTTTTCCAACCGGAGTGTTGGAGAAAGCACCGCAGTTTATGGTGGTGGTCACCAAGTCGCCCGACAATACCACTACGGCTCAGTACAGACGGGAGGTGGTGAAGAATTTCCCCAATGTGTCGGTGGTGGATTTGGGTAGTATTTTGGCTGCAGTGGGAGAGATCCTGAAAAAAGTGAGTTACATCATCCAGTTCATGGCCGCATTCAGCATTTTGACCGGCTTGATAGTATTGTTGAGTTCCTTGCTGTTGAGCAAATACCAGCGTATCAAAGAAAGTGTCTTATTGAGAACTTTAGGTGCCAGCCGAAGGCAAATTTTACGCATCAACGCTACCGAATATGCCTTGTTGGGAGCCCTGTCTGCAGCCACCGGAATTTTCATATCCATTGCCGGATCTTACCTGCTAGCCACTTTCCAACTGGAGATGGACTACAACATCAACTGGCTGCCCATCCTTGCCATTTTCTTCATTGTGACAGGTTTGACAGTGTTGATTGGATTGTTTAATTCGAAAGAAGTAGTGAGTAAGTCTCCTTTGGAGGTTTTGAGGAATGAGGTGGGGTAATCAAAGGAGTAAAAGCATCCCATTTATCAAACCTCACTACCCTTCTTTTAACCCTTTTACTTTTCGTCAAAAAAAAGACCTTAAACAGTACTTTTTTTTAAAATTTCAGGGTCGGTAAAACTTTGAAGGTTGTCTATGCATTAATATTGCTCGAACTAAAGAATTGGAGTGTTTGAGTGATGATAGTTTGTCCTTTCATTTATCCGGTAAATTTATTTCCAGCTTTCCTTTTCTAAAAAATTCGAGCCTACATACACCTTATTTTTTAAAATCACTGAACAAATAGTCACAAAAGGCGGTCAAGTAGGCAGACCTTTCCAAAAATTGTCCTTGTGTTCTTTGTTAGGTCGCAATGACCTTGCATTTTCAATTTATTTGCGCCTTAATTTTTATTTAAAATGATATCTAACCAACAAACCCTGGGATGGATAATTGTGAGTTTAATTGTTTCATTATTCTTCCTTCAATCTTGCTCAGAACCCTTTAAAGCAAATTCCGCTAGCAATAATTCCGGACCCAAAGAATATCCTGTTTACACTGTGGCAATAGATTCCGTAACTACTCATCAGTCCTATCCAGCCACCATTGAAGGTGTCCAAACGGTTGAATTGCGACCTCGTGTTTCCGGATATTTAGAAGAAATTTATGTAGACGAAGGTGCCACAGTTAAGAAGGGACAAACTCTATTTAAAATAAATGGAGATGAATTTTTACAACAGGTTAATGTTGCAAAGGCAAGTGTAGCAGTTGCAGAAGCAAAGGTTAATACAGCCAAAATGGAAGTTGAAAAACAAAGGCCTTTGGTGGAAAAAGGAATTGTTAGTGATTATAACTTAACTGCTGCCCAATTTGCACAGGAGTCTGCAGAAGCAGAGCTACAACAAGCGAAGGCAAACCTTGACAATGCCTACACCAATTTAAATTATACGAATGTAAAAAGTCCTACCAATGGGATCATCGGTACCATTCCCTATCGAATAGGGTCCCTGGTTGGAAGCTCAAATGCAGAGCCATTAACCATTATTGCAGACATCAGCGAGGTCAGGGCTTATTTTGCAGTGAATGAAAAGGATTTTCTGGAATTATCAAAAGATGTTTTGAAAACCAAAAAGCCGGACAAGAATCCTCCAAAGGTAAATTTGGTATTGGCCGATGGTTCTGAATATCCTTATTCAGGTAAAATTGATGCCATAAGTGGTTTGATAAATCAGTCTACAGGTTCAGCAACCTTGCGTGCTACTTTTAAAAATCCTGATGGTCTTTTGAGAAGTGGAAGTAGTGCTACGATCAAAATTCCTTCAAAATTGGATTCGGTTATTGTTGTTCCCCAGTCTTCAACTTTTGAAGTCCAAAATAAGAGGATCCTTTATGTTGTAGAAGAAGAAAATAAGGTCACTTCAAGGGTGATTAAGGTAGATCCGGATGATTCCGGAAAACTATTCATAGTGAAAGAAGGCCTTCAGTCGGGTGAAAAAATTGTCTTGGATGGCATAAACGCTTTAAAAGATGACACCGAAATCATTCCGGTTGAAACTGAACCTGACCATCTTAATTCCACCCGATAAAACGGGAAAAACTCAATCATAACCTGATGTTAGAAAGATTTATACAAAGACCTGTTTTATCGACGGTTATCTCTATAATTATCGTTCTGCTTGGAGTCTTGGGCCTTTTGACTTTGCCTGTTTCCCAATATCCGGACATTGCACCGCCTACAGTAAGAGTATCTGCCAATTATGCCGGTGCCAGTGCTGACGTAGTCATGAATTCAGTCATCATTCCTCTTGAAGAACAGATCAACGGAGTGGAAAAGATGACCTATATGACATCATCCGCAACCAATAATGGTTCAGCTTCCATTCAAATATATTTTGAACAAGGTACAGATCCTGACATTGTTGCCGTCAATGTTCAAAATCGGTTGCAAGAGCTACCAGCCTTTTACCACAAGAAGTTACTCTGGCCGGAGTCGATGTAAGTAAGCAGCAGTCAGACAATATCCTGATTTTCGCTATTTATAGTGATAATCCGGAATTTGATGAGGTATTTGTGCAAAATTATGCGGAAATCAACCTTCTACCTGCTGTTAAAAGGGTAGACGGGGTAGGAAGTGCCAGAGCATTTGGTGAACAAAATTACGCCATGCGAATTTGGTTGAAACCGGATGTTATGAAAGCTTACAATCTGGTTCCTACAGACATATTTCAAGCTTTGAGTCAACAAAATGTTGAAGCCGCTCCAGGTCAATTTGGTCAAAATGGTGATCAGTCTTTTCAATATGTAATTCGATATTCCGGAAAATTTAAAACTGAAAAAGAGTTTGAAAACATTTTTATAAAATCAGATGGAAAGGGAAACAATCTTCTTTTAAAAGATGTCGCTCGAATAGAATTGGGCTCTCAAAATTATACCCGTTCATTTCGTTTCAATGGAAAACTAGCGACGGGAATTGCAGTAGCTCAAACTGCAGGATCCAATGCGAGAGAGGTAATCAATGATTGCTTGAAAGTTTTGGAAGATGCTTCCGAACTTTTCCCTGAGGGTGTTCATTATGCGGAGCTGGTAAATGCAAACCAGTTTTTGGATGAATCGATTACAAAAGTGATTCATACACTGATTGAAGCCTTTATACTCGTTTTTATTGTGGTTTTTCTCTTTTTACAGGATTTTCGTTCCACCTTAATTCCTGCGATTTCAGTGCCGGTAGCCATTATAGGTACTTTCTTTTTCCTAAATCTTTTCGGATACAGTCTTAATCTGTTGACTTTATTTGCATTGGTGCTGGCCATTGGTATTGTGGTCGATGATGCCATTGTGGTAGTGGAGGCTGTTCATGCCAAAATGGAAGATACCGGTATGGGGCCAAAGAGGGCTACAGTGACCGCAATGGATGAGATTTATGGAGCAATTATCTCTATTACTTTGGTGATGTCTGCGGTCTTTGTACCCGTTACTTTTATCACCGGTTCAAGTGGTGTTTTTTATCAACAGTTCGGAATAACACTGGCCACAGCGATTATCATATCTGCTGTGAATGCGCTTACCCTGAGCCCGGCATTGTGTGCTTTGTTTTTAAAACAACATGAAGAAAACGGGCATAAAAAAGGCCTTCGAGAACGCTTCTTTATGCATTTTAACCGCAATTTTGACCGTTTAAATAATAAATATGTCCGTTCGCTTAGATACATGGGTCAGCGCAAATGGATAACGAGTATTTTAATTCTTTCCTTTTTAGGCTTACTTGGAATTTTGGTCATGAAGACGCCAACCGGATTTGTGCCCAGTGAAGATACAGGGACCATTTTTGCTGATATAGTCTTGCCTCCGGCTTCTTCTTTAGAGAGAAGTGAAGAAATAGCAACCAGGGTCGATGATATTGTAAAGAATACCGATGGAGTACAAAATACCCTGAAAATGGCTGGAAACAGTATTATTAATGGACAGGGGAGTAGTTATGCGATGGTAATTATTAAACTGAAACCATGGGGTGAACGGGAAAGAGATATCAAGGAAATCACGGCGGAACTTTGGCAGAAAGTTGCGAATATCCCGGAGGCTCAAATCATATTTTTCCCGGCACCAACCATCCGTGGATTTGGTTTCAGTAGCGGATTTTCCATTGAATTACAGGATAGGACAGGTGGCGATATTAAAAAATTGGATCAGGTTACCCAGGAATTTATTGCGGCCCTATCAGCAAGACCTGAAATCCAATATGCGACCACTTCTTTTAAAACCAGTTATCCCCAATACATGATGACCATTGACGTACCTAAAGCATCTGCTTCCGGGGTTCCGGTCAATTCTATTATCAGTGTAATGCAAGGATATTATGGAGGAGTTTATGCATCCAATTTCAACCGTTTTGGAAAACAATACCGCGTAATTGTTCAGGCAGATATTCCATACCGTGACAATGTTGAAAGTTTGGATAAAGTGTATGTTCGAACAGGTGGTGGAGAAATGGCGCCGATTACCGAGTTTATAAAAATGGAGCGGGTTTATGGTCCGGAGGCCATCAAACGATTCAATTTATATACTTCAGTTAGTATTTCGGGAGCACCCAATGAAGGTTTCAGTACAGGTGACGCTATCAATGCTATTGCAGAAGTTTCTAACGAATTACCAGCCGGTTATTTCTATGAATATTCCGGAGTGACCAGGGAAGAATTAAAAGCAGGTGGGCAATCCATCTACATCTTTTTGCTTTGTCTGATTTTTGTTTATTTCCTTTTAAGTGCACAGTACGAAAGTTATATTTTGCC
>JAWKLG010000032.1:0-69450 GCA_041392845.1 Saprospiraceae bacterium
CCTATTGCAAAATTATCGGTTATGTCTTTGGACAAGGTATCCGTTCCTGAATTCGTATATCCAATTTCAATGGAATCTTGCACGTTGACCAGACTTCCATCTGCTGCAATCAACTGCAGGTCGGAAACATAGAAAAATACCTTTTTTATTTTTAAAAAAGCGACACTATCCGGCGGAATCAGATAAATATTATTTAAAGTAAAGTTGGTTGAATTGGTATCGGAAGGATGGACTTTATGGGTGAAAGAAATGGACATGCTCGGATAGGTACAACAATCTGCACATTCAAAATCAGCAGTTACATCAAAATTGGTAGCATCCAAATCCAGACAACCTTCCTGATCTTCATAGCAGGAATGTAATAATATCAATAAAAAAAATGCCAATAGAACCTTCATGCCGCGCATAATATGCAGGCCATTCTGTCCATGACCATTACTCTGTAAGTCTTTTTCCAATTTCAATTTCTTTACCTTTCAAATACTCCAGGCGATTTTTTGCCAGAATTTCCAAAAATTGGCTCCGCAAAATAGGCTTTGCACCCAGACTTTTCAAATGCGGAGTTTCCTGTTGGCAATCTATTAACCAAAAATCCAACTCCTTTAACTTCTTAACGAGACTAATGAATCCAAATTTTGAAGCATTAGACTTCCTGGCGAACATACTTTCACCAAAAAATACTTTGCCAAGAGCCAATCCATACAATCCGCCAACTAATTCTTCACCATCCCAGACTTCGACTGAATGCGCATGTCCCATAGCATGCAGTCGTCCATAAGCCATTTCCATCTCATCTGTAATCCAGGTACCCAAATCAATTCTGTCTCCAGCCGTTTTACAATAACGCATTACCTGTTTGAATTCCTGATTATACGTCACCTTGTATTTTTCCTGATTAAAATAAGGACGCATGCTTTTGTGAATCTTAAGATCATCAGGAAATAAAACCATCCTGGGATCGGGGCTCCACCAATAAATGGGATCGCCCGGATTAAACCAGGGAAAAATTCCGAACAAATAGGCAAGAATTAGCCTTTCTGAAGAGAGGTCTCCTTCCAAAGCCAACAAACCCTCCCTGGATGCAAGAGCAGGATGTGGGAAAGCTAAAAATTCTCTGTGAAGCTGAAAGACCGGATAACTCAAATCAAACAATTTTTAATTCTTGCAATTATTAAGACCACAAATAAATCTTATTTTTAAATAATAACATTTTAAAAAACGCATATTGTTTCCGCATTTATGGAAAGATTCCAACAAAACACTAATTTTTTAAAAATGAAAGCATTTTTCCCCTTTTTTATCCTTCTTCTTTTCAGTTTACAAGTAATTGCACAAGAAGAAATCGACTTGAGCCTGGAATTATTTGCAAACGATTTAGACAGTCCAACTGATATTGCCAATGCAGGTGACGATAGACTTTTTATCGTTGAAAAAAGAGGACGCATTCAAATTGTAGATGCTTTGGGAGAAAAAAAGCCTGAACCTTTCCTGGACATCACCAACAAGGTTAATGCGCAGGCAAGTGAACGAGGTTTACTCGGTCTTGCTTTTCATCCGGATTATATCGACAATGGTTATTTCTTTGTCAATTATACCAATGGAAACGGTCATACCGTAGTAGAAAGATATACGGTTTTGGCTGACAATCCGGATTTGGCAGATTTGGCCAGTGCAAAAACAATCATCACCATCAATCAACCCCGTTCCAACCACAATGGAGGCGATATCAATTTTGGACCGGATGGTTATTTATACATTGGTATGGGCGATGGCGGAGGAGCAGGCGATCAGCCAAACAATGCCCTAAATGGAAATGAATTGCTTGGAAAAATGCTTCGAATTGATGTAGATATAGAAAATGTGCCTTATGATATCCCTTTGGACAATCCTTTTGTAGACAGTACCAATATCCTGGATGAAATTTGGGCACTGGGACTACGCAACCCCTGGAGATTTAGTTTTGACCGTCAGGGTAATATGTGGATTGCAGATGTAGGACAAGATGCATGGGAGGAAATTGATTTCCAGGCAGCTGATTCTGATGGCGGAGAAAATTATGGCTGGAGTTGTAAAGAAGGATATGTGGATTACCTTTCAAATCGCTGTGGACCAGACAGTTTGTATACAGATCCTGTTTTCGTTTATGCGAATAATTTTTCAGAAGGTTGTTCGGTTACAGGAGGTTACAGATACCAGGGTTGTTCCTATCCAAGACTATATGATCATTATATCTTTACTGATTATTGCACAGGTAAATTTTGGGCTACTTTTAAATGCCCGACTGACACTTGCAGCAATGATTTCGAAACCAAACAGGTGGCTAATTTACAAGATCAACAATATGTCAGTTTTGGCGAAAATGTAGATGGGGAATTATTTGTAGCAGCAATCGGGCTTGGAAATATTTATAAAGTGATTGAAACCAATGAGGTTTTTGACAAACCTGTTATTGATTCTACCGCCCAAGGTTTGAGTGTACCTGATGTTTATTTTGATTACCAATGGTACTTAAATGGAGCCGTTATTCAAGGTGCAACCGGACCTTCTATTGTTCCTGTTGACCTGGGAGAATATTTTGTAGAAGTTAGCAATCGCAAAGGATGTAAGGTGGCAAGTTTATCGATAGAAGTAAATGAGCTGTCTTCCATTAAAGATTTGAATATCAAAGGCCTGGTCTACTTCAGTCCAAATCCGACTAAAAATGACATGCGGATTAGTTGGAACCCTAAATTAAATATCGTCTATTTACAAGTGTACGATGTGACCGGCAATCAGATTTGGAAGCAGAAAATTGATAAACAATTACAAACTGTTATACCAATGAGTGATTTCCCGGATGGTATGTATGTTTTAAAAATAGAAACCTCTAAAGGAATGATCACAGAAAAGCTGCTGAAAATCTAAGCTTTCGGATCCCTGATGTCTTTTGGTATATATTTCCTTTCAGGCTTTGAATCATGTCTTTCAAAGTAGGTATCCAACAATGCCTCCCTGTCAGACGCTGAGAATCTTGAATTTTCGTCGTACAAACCGGCTTCCTTTCTTTGGCGATAGGCCTCATACAAAGAAACCGCTGCTGCGACCGATATATTCAAACTCTGAACCATTCCGACCTGGGGACTGATGAAATTGCCATCACATAAGGCAAGCGTTTCTGCAGTTACGCCCTCGTGTTCATTTCCAAAGAGCAAGGCTACAGGGTTAGCCAAATCTAAATCATGTAAGCTTTTTGCATCCATATCAAGGTGTGTCGCATAGACGCGTCCATATTTCTGTCGAACGGCTTTAAAACATGCTTCGCGATCGGTAAAGTATCTAACATCTACCCAGCGCCTTGTCCCTGCAGAAGTCCGTTTTCCAAGCGTTATATTGATGAGTTGTAACTGAGGTTCAGACTGAAGGACAAAAATCTCAAAGATTCCCACCGAATCACAGGTCCTCATCACTGCACCAATATTGTGATGGTCATGGACATTTTCCAAAATGACGGTCAGGTCGGGTTGCCTTTTGGCTACTACTTCCCTGAAACGTTTCTCCCGTTCCGGTCTCATTTGCGTTAAATTTATTGGACAAAAAAAACATCTTTGGCTGGTTTGACCAAATTTGCCCTTATTTTCAACCGGAAGTGATGGTTTTTAATGGTGAAATTTTGCCTTTTCTTTTAAAAAATGACAATAATCCAGAAATCCTCCTCAAGCAGTCGTAATTGTTTTGGATTATAATATCTTGCGAACAGACCATTACAAAATCAAAAGAATAAAAAAGGATTTGGAAAACCTGACAAGAAAATTTGGCACTGCCCCTGTCTTTTTCACAGCAATCTCGACCATTCTGGGAGCAATTATGTTCCTCCGTTTTGGTTTTTCCGTCGGAAATGTAGGACTTGCCGGAACTTTTGCCATCATTCTAATTGGCCACTTGGTAACCATTCCAACTGCGATGGCCATTGCTGAAATAGCGACCAACCAAAAAGTGGAAGGAGGAGGCGAATATTACATCATCTCCCGTTCCTTTGGATTGGTTATTGGCTCCGCAATTGGTATAACCCTGTATTTGTCTCAAGCAATAAGTGTAGCCTTTTATATCATGGCTTTTACCGAGGCCTTCACCTCTTTATTCGATTATTTGATAAATAATTTTGCCCTTCCGGGTTGGCTTGAATGGTTGATGCTTCAAAAACAAACTGTAGGAATTCCGGCACTTTTACTATTGACTTCCATTATGCTTACAAAGGGAGCATCACTCGGAGTGAAGGCTCTTTACATTGTAGTGGCTACCCTTGCCGTTTCTCTTGTAGCCTTCTTTTTAGGAACTACTGAATACAGTTTGACACATTCCATTGACTTCTTTGCCGATATAGGCAACACTACACAAATTGGCAAGGACATTATCATTAATACCAAACAGACCGTTCAGGATTCCATGTCGGTTTTAAATCAATTTCCAACCATAGAACCTGCCAAAACTCCTGCAAATCCGGGAGCGGCAGAACTACCGGTTGGATTCTTTACGGTATTTGCCATCATTTTCCCAGCCTTTACAGGAATGACAGCCGGAGTTGGTCTATCTGGTGATTTAAAGGATCCGGGAAAGTCGATTCCGCTTGGAACCTTATCAGCAACCATTTTTGGAATGGTCATTTATTTTTTCATAGCTTATAAACTTGCCATCTCCAGTTCTCCTCAGGATTTAGCAGACACTTCAAAACTGGTCATGGCTGACATAGCCTGGCAGGGATGGTGGCTCATACCTTTAGGCCTTGCAGCAGCGACCATCTCATCGGCTTTGGGTTCGATAATGGTGGCTCCCAGGACTTTGCAAGCCATTGCAAAAGACAGGATTTTCCCAAGTAGCAGCATCAATTATTGGTTATCCAGAGGAAAAGGAAAATCGGATGAACCCTTCAATGCTTCGGTGGTAACCATTATCATCGCTGGAGCTTTCATTTTACTGGGAGCACTTGATTCGGTAGCAGAGGTCATTTCCATGTTTTTCATGGTAACCTATGGCTCTCTTTGTTTGATTTCTTTTCTTCAGCATTTTGCGGCCGATCCTTCCTATCGACCAAAATTTAAGTCCAAATGGTATTTCTCTTTATTTGGAGCACTTGCCTGTTTTGGTTTAATGTTTTTTATGAATACAGGTTATGCTGTCATTGCCTTGATAATGATGGTTGGTTTGTACGTGGTCATCAGCCTGTACAATCCCGATAAAAAGACTTTGGCAGTTATTTTTCAAGGAGTTATTTTCCAATTTTCCAGACAGCTTCAGGTATTTTTACAAAAAGCAGAAAAGGAAAATACCGGCAACTGGCGACCATCTGCCATTGCCTTGTCTGAGAATTCTTTTGAAAGGATCAGTTCCTTCGATTTATTACGATGGATCTCTCAGAAATATGGTTTTGGGACTTACATTCATATGATAAGCGGCTATTTATCACGCCAATCCAGTAAAGATGCTCGGATTTGTAAAAACCGGCTCATCAAAATGGCGGAATCAACTGAAAGTAATATTTATGTCGATACGCTTATTAGTCCGTCTTTCACTTCAGCAGTGGCCCAGGTTATCCAGTTACCTGGTATTGCCGGAACCGAAAACAATCTTTTGATATTCGAATTTTCTAAAAATGACCCATCCAAACTGGAACAGATAGTCGACAACTTCAAATTGATCAAATCCATTGAATTTGATGTAATAATTCTTGGCAGTTCTGAGCGAGGTTATGGTCTTAAAAAACAAATTCACATTTGGATTACTGCCAACGATTATGAAAATGCCAACCTGATGATTTTGTTGGGTTACATCATCAATGGTCATAGGGATTGGAAAGGATCGGAAATCAAAATTTTCTCTATCCATCCGGGAACTACCATTGAACAAGAAAAAGAAAAACTATTTGAATTGATACAAAACGGCCAGCTGCCGATTTCACCTCAAAATATTTCTTTTCAGGAATCTGTTTCAGACAAAGATACCAGACAAATAATCTGCGATAAATCTAAAGATGCTGATTTGACCATTGTTGGATTCAGAGATGAAGCCATCAAACACGATGGAAAAGCAATTTTCAACGGTTACGGTTCCCTTGGAAACATCATTTTTGTCAATGCAGCTGAGCAGAAAAAGATTAAATAAAAGCTTTGAGAAAATCCCAGGCAGCTATTTAAATATTTACTCGTTTTCATTTCCAGTATTTAATCTGGTAATCTTCGAGTTAAGATATTGAAGATTTTATAAGTGCCGGGCCTTCATGCCCGGCTTTTTTATATCCTGAAAAATTTAATCTGGTCTGTTCCGGGAAGGTTATCATAACCAAGTTGCCTGGACATGGTAATAATTTGGCCCCTGTGAAAGGTAGAATGATTCATGCAATGGTGAACCATCTCCCAGCCCTTGTTAAAAAAAACATGCCCAGCCATATTTTTGTATTCAAATTCTTTTGAAAGCATCTCCTCCCCACCCTTCCTTACAAAGGATTCAAAATTTTGGCTGCTTTTTTCAAAGACTTCCAATACCGTGATTTTATTTTTCTCCTCCATTGTTGGAAAAGGAGGATTCTCCAAACCTTCCAGGCGTTTTTGCCATATTTCCTGAGCACCCCAAATGTGAAGAATGGTATCCGCAATAGATGAAAAACTATTCCCCATTGGTTTAGTAAAATCTTCTTGCTTCATTTCGCTTTTTAAAAAGCCGGCAATGGTGTTATTTGCCCAGGAATTGTATTCAGTATAGTTCAAAATCAAGTTTTGGATATCCATAATATTAAGATAATGAGAAGATTAAAATAGCAATTATTAAAATGACAACCAGATAAACCAAATAAATATAGGCTGAACTATCAACTCTAGTATTGGTATATAACAAAGTTGCAGCCTCTTTCCAATTAAGTCCCTGAATGGTCTGTTCGGCCCCCAACATGAGGAATTTTGAGCCAGCTCCATGTATGCCTTCACTATTTTTTTGAAGGATAAAGAATTCTTCATCCAAATATCTAAGGTCGAATAATTCACTTTTTAAAAATCCACCAGGTTCCTGCATCTCAATCAGGATTTTATTGGTGCCGCCAGGCATTATTCTCCAAGTACCGCGACTTACATTTCCATCTACAGATTTAAGGTATTCGCTTTCTTTATTAAAAAAATGAAGAATGGACTGGAATATACCTTCTTCATCCGTGATTTCTTTCCATGGTTGCTCCAGGTAGAATTCCTCTTCGTTGAGATCTTCGCTGTAGTGCCTGATTTCAGGCAAAATTAATTCAAGATAATCCCTTAGTTCCGGAAACTCGGGCAATCTGTCTGCAAAGGCTTCATCCAATTCATCCAAAGCGTGCTTCTCCAAAGGTGTTTTTTTTAGGGTTGACAAAAATAGTTTTGTAAAAAAGTCAGGTATCAAATCCGTTCTCCTGAAGTTTTGGCTAAATTTAGCGCTGAAAATAAATAATTCAAGACCATAACTATCAGGTCGCAAAATACCGAAATTCAAGATTGATTCATGGAGGATAAGTTTTTAAAACTACAGCAGCGAAAAGAAAAGGCATTATTAGGTGGCGGTGAAAAGCGAATTGCCAGTCAACATAAAAAAGGAAAACTAACAGCCAGAGAAAGGATACACTTTTTGATGGACGAAGGTTCCTTTGAAGAAATCGGAATGTTTGTGACCCACCGATCCACAGATTTTGGAATGGAAAACCAGATCTATCCGGGTGATGGTGTTGTAACTGGATACGGAACCATTGACGGAAGATTGGTTTATGTCTTCGCACAGGATTTCACGGTTTTTGGTGGTTCCCTTTCAGAAACCCATGCTGAAAAAATCTGTAAGGTGATGGATCTTTCCGCTAAGAACGGAGCACCACTCATTGGCTTAAATGACAGCGGAGGCGCAAGGATTCAGGAAGGAGTCGCTTCTTTGGGAGGTTATGCTGATATCTTTTACAGAAATGTGAAATTTTCAGGTGTGGTTCCTCAAATTTCAGCCATTATGGGACCTTGTGCTGGAGGAGCAGTTTATTCTCCGGCTATGACTGACTTTACCATCATGGTAGAAAATACTTCTTACATGTTTGTTACCGGACCCAATGTGGTAAAAACGGTTACCAATGAAGAGGTCACAGCTGAAGAATTGGGTGGAGCCAGAACCCATGCTACCAAATCAGGAGTAACGCATTTGACTGCGGCAAATGATTTGGATTGCATCGTGCAACTTAAAAAATTGTTGAGTTACATTCCTCAAAACTGTGAAGAACGTGCCCCTATGTATCCCTATGCCTTAGGAAATGAGACCAGGGAAAAATTAGATAGTATTATTCCTCCTTCAAGCAATCAACCCTATGATATGCGCGAAGTGATCAAGGAAATAACTGACAAGGATAGTTTCTTTGAAATTCATGATTCTTATGCTGAAAACATAGTGGTAGGATTTGCAAGAATCGGAGGAAGAAGCATTGGAATAGTTGCCAACCAGCCTATGGTTTTAGCAGGCGTTTTGGATGTAGATTCTTCAAAAAAAGGATCCCGCTTTGTGAGATTTTGTGATAGTTTCAATGTTCCACTTCTAGTTTTAGTGGATGTTCCAGGTTTCCTTCCAGGTACGGATCAGGAATGGAATGGAATTATTTTGAATGGAGCAAAACTATTATATGCATTCAGTGAAGCAACTGTACCTAAAGTTACGCTTATTACAAGGAAGGCTTATGGTGGAGCATACGATGTGATGAATTCAAAGCATATTGGAGCAGACATGAACTTTGCCTGGCCATCGGCTGAGATTGCGGTAATGGGAGCCAAGGGAGCGAGTGAGATTATTTTCAAAAAAGAAATTGCCGAGGCAGAGGATTCTGAGAAAATGCTTGCTGAAAAGGAATCGGAATATCAGGACAAGTTTGCCAATCCTTACAGAGCAGCCAGAAGAGGATTTATTGATGAGGTCATCATTCCATCCAATTCAAGAAGAAAATTGATCAAGGCCTTTTCCATGCTTGAAAACAAGGTGGAACATCTTCCTAAAAAGAAACATGGAAATATTCCTTTGTAATGGTTAGCATGAATAACAGGTACGGGATCTTTTCTATCTTTTTTTTAATCATACTTTCTGCTTGTAACAAACAGGAAGCAGTTGAACTGCCTTTTCCAAGAGAAAAAGTAGTTGCCATCCTCGCAGACGTCCATGTATCAGAAGCGGCACTTCAACCATTGTTTGGAGAAGTAAAAGATTCGATATCTAAAATCTATTATCAGCAGATTTATGAAATCCACGATATTGATTCGGAGCAATTGAAAGCCTTGATGACAACTTTAAAAGATCATCCCAAGGAAATGGAAGCAATTTACGAGGAAGTTATCGATGAGATTTCGAGGCAGAAGGCGAATATTAGCAGTGCTAAAGAAAGTCCTGAAGATGAAAAAATTGACACCATAGACCAATCAATTCTTAAAGCTAAATCTGAACGGGATTCGAATTAAAAATATACTTAATAAAAAAGCGGTTTAGAACAATTCTAAACCGCTTTTTTATTAAGTATTTCCTAATCTTTTAAGCATCAATATACATTACCGACTTCACTGCTTTAATAACCTTTTCAGGAGTAGGCATGTATTCTTCTACATAAGTAGGTGCATATGACAATGAAGTATCTGCTGCATTGACTCTTGTAACCGGCGCATCCAAATAATCAAAAGCATATTTTTGAACTTCGTATGCAATCTCGGCAGAAACTCCGGCAAATGGCCAGGACTCATCTACCACCACCAATCGATTGGTCTTTTGAACAGACTTAACGATTGCATGATGATCCAATGGACGAATCGTTCTCAAATCAATTACTTCTGCAGAAATTCCTTCCTTCTCCAATTCAGCTGCTGCATCCATTGATACATTCACCATTTTATTGAAAGAAACAATGGTAACATCTGTTCCTTCTTTCCTTACGGCAGCTACACCGATAGGAACAGTATATTCTCCATCAGGAACTTCCCCTTCATATCCATACATCATTTCCGATTCCATCACACAAACCGGGTCATTGTCGCGGATGGCAGATTTTAACAATCCTTTGGCATCTCCCGGATCAATACAAGAGATTACTTTCAAACCTGGAGTATTGGCCATCCAACTCTCAAAAGTTTGGGAGTGTTGTTGAGCCA
This sequence comes from Saprospiraceae bacterium, assembly GCA_041392845.1. Lineage (GTDB taxonomy): Bacteria > Bacteroidota > Bacteroidia > Chitinophagales > Saprospiraceae > JAGQWW01. Next base: position 10,146 of record JAWKLG010000032.1, read on the forward strand.
ATTGTCCTGCAGCACCGGAGGGTCCTCTAAACACGATTGGACAGGAAAACTGTCCGGCAGACTGTGAAAGGGTTTTGGCTGCGTTGTTTACAATCTGGTCAAAAGCAAGTACTGCGAAGTTCCAGGTCATAAATTCAACAATAGGACGCAAGCCATTCATGGCAGCTCCTACTCCAATGCCTGCAAAGCCAAGCTCTGCAATGGGAGTATCAATTACCCTTTTGGCTCCAAATTCGTCCAATAAACCTTTACTTACTTTGTAAGCACCATTGTATTGGGCTACTTCTTCACCCATTAAAAAGACATTTTCATCGCGACGCATCTCTTCCGCCATTGCCTCTTTGAGGGCTTCTCTTAATTGCAAAACTCTTGGCATGATATTTACAAATTAGTGTTTTAATAGAATTGAAGCTGCAAAAATAATAACCTGCACTTGAACACCAAAGGACAAAAAATGTTTCTTCGATCTATTTAGCAGTATCTTTTTTGCTAAAAGTCCCTAACTTTGCACAAATTTTTAAAATTGTTAATAATAAATCGGAATGTACTTCCGTTTTTTGCTTACGTTTCCCACATATTCAAGAAAAAAACTTTGATCCAATGAAAAAACTTAAATTAAGACAAGTACTTGCAGCTTTCGCGCTGCTAGCATTCGCAGCTTCCCTTTCTTCTTGCAACAGAGGCTACGGTTGTCCAAACAATTTCTCAGTGAACAAAAATGCGGTTGAAGTAGTTAAAACAGCTATTTCATCATTTACGAACCGTTAATATACATGTTAGACTGGCGATTGATAGAAGATATGTCTCAAATAGAGCGTATCAAAGAAGAGTCCTACCGAAATTTACAAATGATTTTTAAGCATAGTACTCGATGTAGTATCAGCTCAACCGCCAAAAACAGACTCGAAAGAAATTGGTCCTTTTCGGAGGACCAAATCGTTCCTCATTATCTTGATCTCATCCGGTACCGTCCTATCTCCAACCACATTGTAGAAGCTTTTGGCATTCCACACGAATCTCCTCAACTTATCTTAATTAAAAACGGAGAAGCTATTTATGATGCTTCCCATTTCGGTATTAATGCTGATGAACTTAAAGGCATTGCTTCTTTCTGAGTAGGTCTGCCATTTCCACTTTAATATGACTTACCTTCCTCTTGAGATAAATTTTCATCTCCCCTCTCTTATATTCGTGGCAAAAAAGTATGCACGAGATTTTGGATACCCACGATGGCTCTCATACCCTACTTTCCCAACAGCATGGGGTAACCTATCATTCCAAATACGGTGCAATCACGGAAACCAACCATGTTTTTATAGAAGCTGCCCTTCGATTTAAAGCTGCCATTCAACAAGACATTAGAATCCTGGAAATAGGTTTTGGTACAGGTTTAAATGCGTATGCTACTTTACTGGATGCGGTTAAACGGAATTTAAAAATAGTTTATACCACCTATGAAGCCTTCCCAATTAGTGAAGACCAAGCCGCCTCCCTGAATTATCACGAACAATTAGAACCTGAAATGGGAAATTCCAATTTCATGCATCTTCACCAATTGGACTGGAACCAACAACACTTTATCAACGAAAATTTCCAGTTTCAAAAAATCAATCAAACTTTTCAAACCATAAACGATACAGATCTTTATGACATCATTTATTTTGATGCCTTTGCTCCTGAATCCCAGCCGGAGCTTTGGAATGAAGAACTGTTAGCTAAAATGTTTGCCGCCTTGAAAACGGGTGGATTGCTTACTACCTATTGTGCAAAGGGGGTAGTAAAAAGAACCTTCAAAAAAGTGGGATTTACTTTAGAAACCTTGCAGGGACCGCCTGGTAAGAGGGAGATGATAAGGGTTTCAAAAGAATAATCATTTACCAAATCCTTGCTCCAAAAGAAAGTGAAACAGGCAAATACCACACATTCCTTTTGTTGGAATCATAAATAGGCCAAGAGGAGGTTACCCTGAAAGTAAACCTGGAATTTGGATTAAGATATTTATAACCCAAAATAGGAATAATAAAAGATCCTGATGCCTAAGGCCTATTGACTCTTCACTGAATTGGAATGAAGAAACCAATCCACCTTCTAAGAAATGCCTACGATTATTACTATAAAGTGCTGTAATCCGCAAGGGTACACTCCAATAAAGTCTGGGATCTCTTCACCATTTTTGAAGAGGTAACCCCTAAATCCCGATTTATGCCAAAGCCGGCCTTCACACCATACCCCCAATATCCTTTAGAAAAAATGTCATAATTTAAATTGATAGACAATAGAGCTCCATCTTCCATCAATCCAAAATATATACAACCATGATTTTCAGAATTTAAGCTGGATTGTTCTTGAGCCATGCCGGTAAAAACAGAAAAAAATAGGAGGAAAAAGAAAATGGATTTCATAGCATTGAAGAATGTGTAGTTTCATAGATCAATATCGGTAATTAATCCGATTAAAAATAAATGTTTGGGATTTATAAAGATTTACGCTCAAATCATTGCGGAGTCCTACTTGTTAAAAAGCAAACCGGGAATCTCCAAAGTTGCCTACCAAAGTCTAACGCCCAGGGAACCACCAACCGGCAAAAGATAAATATCTTTTGGATTCGTATCATAAACAGGCCAGGTTACAAAAACCCTTGCAGTAAACCTTGAATCAATGGTTATCCTCTTGTAGCCAATAACTGGTAGGAAATAAAGATCCTGCCTTTCCTTGCCGTTGCTGTCCTGACTAAAAAAGAATGAAGTAGCCATTCCAACTTCCAAAAAGTGCTCTCGGTTTTTGCTGTACAATGCTGAAATCCTGAATGGAAAAACCAGGTAAGGTCCCGGGTCCTCTACTCCATTACTAAATATGAATCCATCAAAATCATGATTGACCCCAATACCTGCTTTTACACTACAACCAAAATATCCTTCAGTAATCATGTCGTAGGTTGCATTTAAGGAAAACCAAGCTGCATCTTCCACAATGCCGAAATAAACTGAAGTGTGTTGAAAAGCACCCAATGGACGTTTATCCTGAGAAAAACTAGTCAAATTAAAGAAAAGCAGAATTAAAACGGAGGAATTTTTAATCAACTTCATAAATTTTAGTTTTCTAAATTCAAATGCAAAATTGAATATAAAGGTACCTTTATTTCTCTCCAACTAGAAACAGAACATCCATTTTAAAAATCCATCCCATCGACCTTATCGAGTTCTCCATAATTTCTTCTATTTTCACCCTTAACAAATTCGAAAAACACTTACATGAAAAAACTGGCTTTACACTGGCAGATTATTATTGGAATGGTGGGAGGAATCCTGTTTGGATTATTGGCAGCCAATTTGGGATGGAATGATTTGGTAAGTGATTGGATAAAACCACTTGGTACCATTTTCATCAATGCACTTAAGTTGCTTGCACTTCCTTTGATAATTGCCTCATTAATCAAAGGCGTTTCTGATTTAAAAGATATATCTAAGCTTTCCAAAATGGGTGGCCGGACCATTGGTATTTATCTTTTTACCACCGTTACTGCTGTCACGCTTGGCTTGTTGTTGGTCAATATTGTAGAGCCCGGCTCCTTGATTGATGAATCTACCAAAAACGATTTGATCACTCAATTTGGGGGTGATGCTGATATAAAAATCAACCAGGCTGCTTCTGCAAAAAACAGAGGTCCACTGCAGCCATTGATTGATTTGGTTCCAGAAAATATTTTTTCAGCAGCATCTTCCAATGGGAACATGCTCCAGGTAATCATTTTTGTACTCTTTTTTGGTGTAGGCCTTATTCTTATTCCCGAAGAAAAGTCGAAACCCGTCAAGGATTTCTTTGATGGTTTTAATGAAGTAATTTTAAAACTAATCGACCTTTTGATGCTTACTGCACCTGTAGGTGTATTTGCTCTATTGGCAGCTTTGGTAGTAGAATCTCCAAGTGCAGATCTCTTTACGGCATTAATTGGCTATGCCTTAACCGTTTTATTTGGTTTAGGGCTCTTAATATTTGGTTTTTATCCATTGTTGGTGAAAATTTTCACCGGCCGAAGTTATCGTTCCTTTTTAAATGGAATTTCACCGGCACAATTGGTGGCTTTCTCCACCAGTTCAAGTGCAGCTACCCTGCCGGTTACAATGGAACGAGTGGAGGAACACCTTGGAGTAGATGAAGATGTCACTTCTTTTGTCCTCCCAATCGGTGCCACCGTTAATATGGACGGGACCAGCCTTTATCAGGCAGTCGCTGCCATTTTTATTGCCCAGGTAATGGGATTGGACTTAAGCCTAACGACCCAATTGATGATCATCGTGACGGCTACTTTAGCTAGTATTGGCTCTGCCGCTGTGCCGAGTGCCGGTATGGTTATGCTGGTTATTGTTTTAGGACAGGCAGGAATTCCTGAAGCAGGGCTTGCACTTATCTTTGCAATAGACCGCCCGTTAGACATGGTAAGGACAGTGGCGAATGTTACAAGCGACGCAGCAGTTTCCATGATAGTAGCCAATTCTTTTGGAATGCTTGGGGAACCTGAAGTGAAGGAATGGGATGACAATTATCCTCCGGACAAGGACAAAAGTTTACAATAATTTAATATAAAATAGTCCTCAGAACACACTGTGCCGTTATTTTTGCGGCAACTAGGAACCAACATCAATCTTTATGAGTAAAAAAAAGATACTGGTTGTAGATGACGAGCCCGATATCATTGAAATCCTGAAATACAATCTGGAAAAGGAAGGTTTCGAAATCTTTTCTGCAAACAATGGTGACGAAGGAATTAAGATAGCAGAAAGAGAAAAACCTGACCTGATTGTTTTGGATATCATGATGCCAGAAATGGACGGTGTGGAAGTTTGTCGGGTTTTAAGGAGCAAGAAAGATTTCAACAACACGCTCATCGCGTTCCTTACCGCAAGAGAAGAGGATTATTCCCAAATTGCAGCTTTGGATGTTGGTGGAGACGATTACATCACCAAACCCATCAGACCCAGAGTTCTTGCCAGCCGAATCAAGGCATTATTCAGAAGAGGTGGAAGGAATGAAGAAGGTGAAGATGATTCAAACATCCTGGAAATTGCTGACCTGGTAATCAACAAAGACTCCATTACGGTAGAAAGGGATGGCGAGATCATTGACCTGGCTAAAAAGGAATTTGAACTATTGTCCCTTCTTGCCGGTAAACCTGGAAAAGTATTTACAAGGGAAGAAATTTTTAATAAAGTTTGGGGTTCAGATGTGATTGTTGGAAATCGTACCATCGATGTACATATCAGAAAATTGAGGGAAAAAATTGGAGACAATTACATCAAAACCATCAAAGGAATCGGATATAAATTTGAATTCTAATTTCCCGATTCTCTCAAGGTATATTTAGCTAAACCGTTAAGCATGGCCGTGCTCAAAAATCCAACGCCCAGGCAAATTGCATTCTTTTCAAGCCTGGTAATATCCATCATATTGTCTATCGTTTTGCTGATTTTAAAACTCGCAGGAGTTTTAAGTCTGCCCTATCTTTCTATAGTTGCCATTTTGCTTATCAACTTAATGGTAGGCTATTTTGTGGCTATTTATTATTTAAAAAGATATATCTACCGAAAAATCAAATTGATTTATAAGACCATTCACAAACATAAACTCAATCCGCTCGAAAAAAGCAATGTGGTGGACATTGATGTAAACATCATGGATCAGGTAGAAAGAGAGGTAGAAGAATGGACCCAATACAGAGAAAAGGAAATCCAGGATTTGAAATCATACGCTGAGTACCGAAGAAAATTCTTGGGAGATATTTCACACGAATTGAAGACCCCTATTTTCAATATTCAGGGTTACATTGATTCCTTGCTGGATGGAGCCAAAGATGAACCTGAAAGGTGTCAAAACTACCTGGAAAGAGCGGCCAGAAATGTGGAGCGATTGAATACCATTGTCGAAGATTTAGAAGCCATAGCCAGATTAGAATCAGGCGAATTAATGCTTGATTTGCAGACTTTTGACATCCGAGATTTGACAGACGAGGTATTTGATGATCTGGAAATTAAAGCCAGTGAAAAAAACATCAAGTTGGAATTCAAAGAAGGAGCGGCACATCATTACAAGGTAAGAGGTGACAGGGAAACCATTCGCCAGGTCTTGATGAACCTTATCTTAAATTCCATCAAGTATGGGAAAACAGATGGGCATACCAAGGTTGGCTTTTATGATATGGATAAAAATGTATTGATTGAAGTTGCCGACAGTGGAATCGGAATTGATAAAAAGCACTTAAACCACGTTTTCGACCGCTTTTATCGTGTCGACAAGAGCCGTTCCAGAGAACAAGGAGGTTCAGGATTAGGGCTTGCCATTGTTAAACACATCATCGAGGCCCACAAACAAACCATTAATGTGAGAAGTACAGTTGGCCTCGGTTCAACTTTTGGATTTACGCTCGAAAAAGTATAGTTTGAAGATAGATAGTCAAACAATGCAGTTTATTAAAAAGTGAATCTTCAGCCAAAAGATAAGTCCACCTCTACATCTGCTTGGATATTTATTCTTGCCTTTATTATTATTTGGATTGTAGTAAACTACATTATTGGTGGTTCCCTTCTTTGGAAATGTCCTATTTACAAATTTACAGGTATTAAATGTGTAGGCTGCGGTGGACAAAGAGCAATTTTAGCCTTGTTCAAATTAAATTTTACTGAGGCAATCTATTACAACGCCTTTGTATTTTTGCTTATTCCACTCATTCTTGTTTGGCTTTTAGGAAAGACAAATGTGCCTTTTATAAAAAAGGCCTGGGCTTGGATAATTTCCCCCTATATGATTGGATTGTTGATTGGATTGACACTTGCATTTACCATCCTAAGAAACACTGCTTACTGGCCTTATTATTAAAAATCAATTTTTAATAAGCGTGAAATCACCACTGAAAACTTCAGTTCTGCCATCCAGGAAGGTAATCTTTGCCATATAAACAAAGACTGCTTCATTCATCATTTTACCCTGGAAGGTGCCATCCCAACCATAAAAAGGATCACCTGGATCAAAATTTTCAGCCTGATGAAGGATATTGCCCCATCGGTCATAAACCTGGAAAAGGTCAATTTGTGAAATTCCCTTTCCACCAAAAATCATAAACTTATCATTGATGTTATCACCGTTAGGAGAAAAGGCAGAAGGAATATAGATCTGTCTGGTTTTATCCAAAACCACCTCTATCCTGTCTGTTGCTCGACAACCGTCCTTATCAACCAATGTTACGGTAAAGATTGTAGTAACCGGAGGACTAACTATTTGAACATAACAACCTGGACAATTGATGAGGTTTTCCGGTGTCCAGATTAAAGTATCCACTTCAGTAGCCGGAATATTTATCAAAGCTTCCAATTCAGTTGAGTCGCCCAGTGCAACGGTCAATTCAGTTCCTAAATCAATTACCAGTTCAATTTTATCTTCAACTATTATAACGGTATCTACTTCACAACCTGCAGCATCCTGAATACTAATCCGATAGACACCCGGATTCAGGTTGTTCAAAGACCCGAAAGGCTGGAATCCTTGTCCATCAAAGTTATATAAAAATGGAGGAGTTCCACCTTGGACAGAGTCAATTAAAATGCTTCCATTCTGCTCACCATAACATCTTGGGCTATTGGAAATTATGTTGATATCACCAATTGGAGGTGCATTTTCAACTACTTCTACTGAGTCCGTTTGGGTACAACCATTTCTGGTATCACGAACCGTTAATACATACCATCCGGTGGCATCCACCACAGGATTTAGAGAGGAACCTCCACTAATATTTCCACCATTTGATGTAGTCCAATTGTATAAAAAGTTGGTTCCATCATTAGAAGAACCTTGTCCGCTTAGACTAACTGTTTGATTAAAGCAATCAATCTCATCCGAAGCTGAGGCCATGGCGACAGGAGGCATGGTATCAATGGGAACTCTAATAGATTCGGTTGTTTGACAACCATTTAAATTATTTGTCAGTGTGGCAGTATATCGCTCTGCAAGATTCACCCTGATTCCAACCTGGGATGTATCTGATAAAATGTTTCCATTTTGGCTAACCCAACTAATGGAATAATTAGTAAGGTTTGCCGGAATAACGGCCTCCACCGAAACGATCATGGAATCACAGGTTATGGGGTCAGGAGGCAAAAGGCTGAGTGATGGAGTTGCAAAATCACCCGTCACTTCAACGGAGTCTCTGCTGGAACACCCATTTCTGGTATGTTCAACAGAAACAAAATACCAGCCCGGCTCGTCCACAACCACATTGGCTTGAACTGGATTGCTTATAATATTCCCCGAAAAGGTAGACCATCTGAATGCAAGCAAACCTGAAGGACTTGAATTGGCAGCACTCAGTTGAACTGTATCCTTCGAGCAGTCAACCTGATATGGATTTTGGTCATTTAAAACGATTATCGGCGCTATTGTGTCGCTTGTTACCAAGACAGTATCAGCAGCTAAACAATTATTGGATGTGTCAGTAACAACCAGCACATACATACCACCATTTGAAATCAAAGGGTTTAAACTTGTTTGGCCGGAAACGATGCTTCCAAGTCTCGGTTCCTGCCAGAAATATTGAAAATCAGGCCCCAGGGAAGACCCAGAACCACTTAGGCTAAGTTGAGTGGTGGAACAACTCAATTCACGATCTGCTCCGGCATTTGCCACTGGTGCAATGGTATCATATGAAACAATTACTGAGTCGATGCCGCTACAACCTGTAATGGTATCAGTAACTGTTAAATAAAAGGTTCCAACCGTAGTAATAGAAGGAGTCAAAGTCGTTTCATCTGAAATCACTCCTGGTCCTGTCCAATTGTAAACCAATTCCAAACCGGTTTGAGACATGGTCCCATCAAGGGTTCCAAAATTCTGATTACAAATAAATGTTGAAGGCGCACCTGCCTCACTTTGAGGAAAGGTAAAATTGTCCCCTACCACTACCTGATCAGTTGATACACATCGATTGTCATTGTTTACCACAGTCAGCAGGTATGTTCCAGTACAATGAACGTCCAGATTGGCTGTAGTATCTACACCTGTATAACAACCATCCTGAGTAGACCAGTTTATGGAAAAATTACCATTTGGGACATTTGCCATCAGTGTTACCAAGGTATCTTGACAGGTAAGAAGGGTGTCCATTCCTGCTTCGATAACCGGTGCATTTTGATCGGGAATTACATCAACGCAATCTATTGCAAAACAACCGTTGGTAGTATCAGTTACGGTCAGACAAAATTGACCGGGCTGGAGGACATTGGTCATCAAGGCACCAACGTTATTACTCCATTGATAAATAAAATTCGGGCCTTGAGAAGAACCGGAACCATCCAAGGTTATAAAACTGGTATCACAAGGAAATGTCTTTTGTAATCCGGCATCAGCGATGGGTGCAATTGTATCATAATTTACCACTACGCTGCTTGTATCCGCACATCCATTGATAATATTTCGAACAATAAACCTAAAAGTTCCCCCAGTGTTTGCCTGGCTTTGAATGGAATCTGCCGAAAGAATATTTCCAGGGCCAGACCATTGGTATTCAATATTGTTACCAGTAGAAGAACCGGAACCATCTAAAAGGATTAGGGTGTCGCGGCATGAAATATCATTTGCCTGAGCTGTTATGGCTGTTGGAGATAAAGTATCTACCGGCACTTCTACATCAAATGTGCCCGTTAAACCAGTTATGGTATCTCTAACTTCTAATTGATAATTCCCTGCTGTTACAAGTGGGAATATTGAAAAGCTATCTTTTAAAATATTTCCATTTGTGGTCGTCCAGGAGAATACCGTATTGACCTGGTTGGATCCAGAAGCGTCCAGCCGGACAGTATCCACCAAACAGTTGACTGTGTCCGGAGCAATGGCAAAAGCACCCGGTCCACAAGGGAGGAAATTGATTTGAACTGAATCTACTGAAATGCATCCGGATGTTGTATCCTGAACCGTCAATATATACCACCCTGAAGAATCTACCAGGACCACTGAAGAATCTGAATTGCTTAAAAAGCTTCCGGTCGAAGTAGTCCATTGGAAAAGAATATTCATTCCTGGTGTCGACGAGGTACCGTCCAAAGTTGCAGTATCAACTCCACATGGCAGTATTTGAGTATTCCCGGCCTCAGCAATTGGAATAGCACCGCCTATACTTGCCAGTGCTTCATCTTCATCTCTACAACCGGTTATTGTATCTCTGACCACTAAACCATATAATCCTGCATCGTTAATCAATGGACTAATGGTATCGGGATTGCCTACAATACTACCACCAAAAGTTGACCATTCATAAACAATATTAATTCCCTGGCTGGAATTGCTACCATCCAGATAAACACCTGTATTCAAATCATTACAATCCAAAATTACGTCTGGTCCTGCATTTGCCAATACACCAACTGTATCTTGGACAGTAACAATCGCTCTTGCTGAACAATTGTTATCTGTATCAACCACTTCAAGTTGATAAACACCCGGAGCATTGATCATTGGATTGAGGGTCATGGCGCCTGATAAAATATTCCCATTGGTAGTGGTCCAATTGTAGGTAATATTTGGCCCCATGGCGGATCCAGTACCATCTAATGTTAGTTCGTAAGTATTACAATCCAATTGTTCATTAGGATTCACTACTACATTTGGCAGGGAAGCGTCTTGGCTGACCAATACAGAATCCATACTGATACAGAAGTTATTCCTATTTAAAATGGTGAGGACATAAAGGCCTCCCGCATCAACTTCAGGCATAAGTGTGCTGCCGCCAGAAACGATTCTTCCAGTATCGGTTTGCCAAACAAAATTAAATTGAGGTCCAGTATCTGATCCGGTACCATCCAGAAAAACTGTCTGGTTTTGACAATCAATAGTCATTGGCGGACCGGCATCAACAGTTGGCAAAAGCGTATCGACGCGTACCTCTACAGTATCACGATTGAAGCAATGACTCAGATTGTTGGTGATTTCAAGAATATAGGTACCACCAATATTGGTTGAATAATTAAGCTGATTAGCGCCTGAGATAGGGTTTCCACTTCCATCCAACCATTGGAAGGAATATTGTGGTCCATTGCTGGAATTTGCCCCAAAAAGATCAACTTGCAAGGTATCGCAATTAATTTCTTTATCAGGACCGGCATCTACAACAGGAGTATCCAATAACATGAATATTTCTACTGTATCAAATTTTACACAATTATTGGCCAAACTTGTAACTGAAATTATATAAGTCCCTGCCTGATCGACAACTGGTTGAGTAGTATTTCCACCACTTACGATATTCCCATCCGGCGTTGTCCAATTAATCGTTGTTGAAGGTGGAATAGGCAAGGCATTTCCTTGTAATTGCACCTGACTTTGATTACAATTAATGGTATCCCTTGGCCCGGCGTCAGCGATAGGTGCTGCTGCATCCCTGGTTACTTCAACAGAATCAAGGTTCAAGCATCCAGTCAGAACATCTGTCACTTCGAGATAATACCAACCTTCACAATTTACAATTACAAATTGAGCTGTGGTATCTGATTCAAAACAGTTTGAATTTGTATACCAATTGTAATTCAAAGGGTTTCCATTGCTGTTTGCCGTACCAAAAAGTGTATCTCTTTCTACCGTACAATTTATTTCAAAACCTATGCCCGCATCAACCACTGGAGGTACCGTATCGTAACCAACCAGGGTAGTATCACTGGAAACACAGTTATTTTTTGAATTCCAAACTTGCAGAACATATGCTCCACCCAAATCCGTGTCCAAAGAAGGTCCGGCTGAACCCTGGGGAACGAATACTGAACCATCACGAGACCATTGGTAAACAAAGTTCGATCCGGTACTGGTCATCACGTCAAACAGGGTAACCGTATCGTTTTGACATGTAATATTTAAATCCGGTCCTGCATGTGCTTCCGGAAGAATTGTGTCAATCTCAATTAGGACTGAATCTGTATTTTCACAAAAATTCACATTATTGGTAACGGTAAAAACATAAGTCCCGGCAGCTGAAATCGTTGGGGCAACTGTCGTTTCCCCTGAAGTTATTTGCCCGTCAGTAGTAGTCCATAAATATGAAAAATTGGGACCTGCAGAGGCGGTTGCCCCTAAGACCAATTGATTGATGAGGCAATTTAAGGTATCAGGAGTTCCGGCATTTGCTGAAGGAACCAATATATTTCTGGTTATTACCACGGAGTCGGAAGAAACGCAGCCGGTTCGGTTGTTTAGAACCTGAATATGATAGGTTCCGGGATTTTGAATGACAGGAAAAGCAGTATTCTGGCAACAAATAAATCCGGGACCAGTCCAACTGTATTGAAAATCAGAACCTTGAGAAGAACCCGAACCATTTAAAGTATCCTGGGTAAAACGGCAATTTAATTCAAGGGTTGGCCCTGCATCAGCGAATGGAGGCAAGGTATCTTGAACCACTTCAACTTCCATCGAATCCAAACAACCGTTAAGCGTATTTCTAACGATAAGTTTGAAAAAGCCGGGACGGTCAACTGTAATTCGACCTGTAATTTCTCCTGCTAATATTCCAACACCAGCTTCATACCATTCATATTCAAACTCAGGACCAGAAGAGGAATTCAATCCATTTACAAATACGGAGGTTCTATTACAAGTAAGCGTATCTGGAGAAATAATGTCTGCAATCGGGCTGTTATTATCTTCAATTACTATTACACTTGCCTCATCTGCACAAAAAGTACCCAAAGTATCCAAACTAACTCTGAGGTAATATTGGCCCGGACTAAGTGCAGTTATTGAATCCAGATTAGAGGGGCCACTTATATTTCCATCGGGAGTAAACCAAAAATAATTTATCTGAGAAGGAGTGGAACCGTTTCCAAACACAGTGATTCCAGGCCGTGTACAATTTAATGTATCTGGCATCGCAATTACGGACTGAGGATTTAAAACGGTAACATTTGCGGTAACCGTACTATCACAACCATTGGTCCCTACATTTCTGGTAACCTGATAGCTACCTTGCATGGTAATGATGGTATCGAGTACAAACAAGGTATCTCCCTGACAAATTGCAACATTTATAGTTGTATCTTTTAGCGGTAAGACATTCAAATCCAATTTGATTATACTATCGCATATTTCACCTATGGAAATCCCGGTAATATGGATTCCGGCTTCGGAATAAATACTGTCCCCTACCATGAAGTTTTCACCTTCACATATGGTTTCATTTAAAAAAGTAGTGTCTGGTTGAAGCACTGTTAGATCCAACTCAACTATACTATCGCAGCCGGTACTTAATCGAATAGGGACCATATAAGTTCCCGTATTCGTAAACAGCGAATCTCCTACTGGAAAGGTGTCCCCCTGACAAATGGTTCCGGAAATATTCACGGGTGCAGGAGGAGGAGAAATTCTGACTTTTACACATTTATTGGTAACATCAGCACAGTAGTTTGGATCCAGGTATTCTAAGGTAAAGTCAAGACTGTCCCAACGCAGCATACCATCCGGTTGGGGAAGAGAATCGAGGTCTTCAATTAAATAGGACATCCCGCACAATTCATAATTCCCTTGTGGAAAACTCCTGAAATCTACAATGGAGTCATATTTTATAATAACTGTATCCTGTGCATAAATCCATTGATAAGCATATAAATTGGTATCAGGAATATTGTTGCCTAGAAAAATTTGAGGTGTAAATCTGAGGGTGGAATCACCAAGGCAGCGATTGTAAAATTGGATTCCGGAAAGCACTCCTCCGTTTGCAAAACAACATTCAATACCATCCGGATCGCATAATATTATGCGAAAATCAACAATGTTTCCCTCATACCCTGTAAATCCAGGATTGAAATTCCTAACGACCAATCTCCAGGTTCCGTTAACCGGCCCTGTATTAAAGTCTTCGAGATTTCCCATGTTGGGATAATAGGTACCATTGTAAAGACCACCTAAAACCCAATTATTTGCATTTGACCAGACGGAAGGAAATCCACTATCAGGGCTTGCAGGATCTATACTCCTGACAAAGGTGATATTCCATTCGGTATTAATGGTAGTTGTATTTAACTGACTAACCAGATTACTACCAATCAATTTTATTTCTTGTCCGGATGGAGAAATAAGTACCATCTCCATTCCTCGAATTCTATCCTGATTGAATCTGATTTCTACTCCACAAACCCCCTGATTAGGATCAGAAAGATCATCGTTAATTACATTGGTAAAATCAAATTCAAAGGTATCTACAGTATTGGCAGGAATGGCAAGATTACAATCATAGCAGCCACAATTTTGAGCCTTGTTCAAGATTGGAATCAGAAGAAATGTCAGCCACGGGATTACTTTCCAAATATTCATACAGCTCGCAACATTCGGTTTTGGGGGTGTTTTAAATTTTTTTATTTAAAAACACGCCACAAAGATAGCTACTTTTTCCCTGCAAAAACAGGTTATTAATTTTTTTAATATGTATTCATTTGGATACGCCTATTACAGGTAAAAGGTTCAGAAATATCATAAGAATGGTAAAATTAACAGTGGTATTTTGCTTTGCTTCTTTTTAGAAAAACTAAATTTGCAAAATAACCTCTGATTAAATTAAATATTTCGACAAACCCGTTGAGAATGAAAAGAACCTCCAACACTGTTTCCTTATCTTATAAGGTTCAAATTTTATTTTTCACCTTTCTTTTTTTAGCAATAAATTCTAACAACTTATACGGACAATCTCCTGATTGTGTTGGCGCTAATCAGATATGTCCTGACCAGGGTGCAACTACTTATAATGCAAGCACAAATGCCGGTTCTGCTGAACCCGGAAATAATTATGGATGTCTTGCTACGACCCCCAATCCTGCCTGGTTTTTTGTTCAGGTAGCCAATCCGGGGTCAGCAGTTGTTTTCCTTTCAAATTCAAACAATGTAGATATTGACTTTGCAATGTGGGGTCCATTTCCCAGCTTGAATGCTGCCTTAGGAAATTGTGGTAGTCTAGGTCCACCAACTGCTTGTAGTTATTCACCGGCTCCCAATGAAGTAATTGTTTTCCCTGCATCAAGTCCCGGCCAGGTTTATTTGATAATGATAACCAACTTTTCAAATATGCCTACCAACATTTCTGCTGTTGACCCGGCGGGGCCAAATACCATTTTTGGTTGTTCTCCACCTTGTCGCGCAGATGGAGGATTGTTGGTTTATGATGATATAGAAGCATGTTTTGGAGATCCATCCTTGAACCTGCAGTTATTTCCGACTTACGGAACTTCTGCTCCACCAGTGGCAGATTATGGATACACCCATTTAATCTGTACTCCTAGTGGTACTGTTTTATCTACCAATATGGGCCCGAATATGACTTCCACTGCTCCTGGAACTTATATGGTTTGTGGACTTTCCTATGAATTGGCAGATGCTGCATTGGTACCTACTGTGATTGGGCAAAATGTAAATAATCTCCGAACCTCCTTAAGTGGTCCCTCTCCTCTATTTTGTGGTGATGTATCAGATAATTGTATTCAGGTTACCATTGGTCCGCCAATTCCTCCTACATTTTTGCCGGTAGAACAACTGTGTCCGGGAGATTGTATTACAGGCCCTGACGGAAATCCGGTCTGTAATCCTGGCTCCTACCAATATACTTTTACAACCAACGCTGGTTGTGATAGTGTAGTTAATTTAACGGTAGTTCCCATTCCACCTTCTGCAGGAACCATAACCCTTCCCATTTGTGAAGGAGGCTGTATTACTGTAAATGGCCGACAAGTTTGTGCTCCTGGTCCGGTAGTTCAAAGCTTAACTGCAAAAAATGGTTGTGATAGTATTTTAACCATCCGGTTGAACATCATACCTGTCGATGCTGAAATAAACCCAACTCCCCCTCCTACTCTTTCCTGTAGCACCACCAGTGTAAATTTGAACGGCGACAGCAGTACGATGGGAGCTGCATTAACCTGGTTAAACCAAAGCGGACAAAATATTGGAAGTGGAAGAAACCTAACAGTGAATCAACCCGGTTCCGTAAGCCTGATAGCAACCGTTACGCAAGGACAACAAATATGCCGTGATACAGACATGGTGGTTATTGTCGGAAATGCTTTAGGACCGGACATATCAACAAACGACCAACCGCTTATTTGTAGAGGTACTTCTTTCGACTTGACGACACTTACAATCATAGATGCAAATAATACTAATGGTACCCTGACCTATCATTCAGGAACACCAGCAAACCCTGGTAATCAAATCAATCCGGTAGTTAATCCTACGACAACAACAACTTATTATATTTTATCAACGAGTGGAAGTTGTACCGATGAAACCTCGGTTACCGTTACGGTTAGTCCTCAACCGGATATTAGCGTAGCCAACCCACCAACCATTTGTGCAGGGGACACTGTATTTTTCAATTCATTGACAATTGATGATGCAAATAATGCGAATGGAACTATTTCATTCCATACCGCTAGTCCTGCAAGTCCGGGAAATCAGATAAATGACCCTTTTTGGACTGGTAGTTCTACCACCACGATTTATGTGCTGAGTACCGTTGGGACCTGTACAGATGAGACTTCATTTACCATTACTGTGAATCCAGTTCCAAGCTCGGACTTTACAGTAAGCAATGCAGCATGTCAGGGAGACACCCTGGTAGTAACGTATACTGGTAATGCTGGCCCGGCTGCTACATTTACCTGGAATTTTAATGGAGGGATGGCCAGTCCAGGAACTGGAATCGGGCCTCATAATGTTTTCTGGACCAACAGTGGTCCTAAAAATGTAACCTTAAGGGTAACTCAAAACGGATGTGCCTCATCTCAGAGCACTAATCCTGTTACAGTAAGCGCTCCTTTGACTCCTCCAATTATCAATTGTCAGGAGTTTTTGGACTCAATCCTGTTTACCTGGATGAATGTTCCAGGTGCAAGCGGTTATCAGACCAACGTAATAAGTGGACAGATGGGATCTGACCTTGGAAACAATACCTTTGGTTTTTATAACCTAACACAAGGAGAACAAATAACCTTTGAGGTTATCGCTGAAAGTGGAACACCCTGTCCAAACACCGTTAATACCCTAACCTGTACTGCTCAAAACTGTCCGACTTTTACCGTTACTATAGACCCGGTAACTCCTATTTGTCTGGATGCCAATGCAGCTGCATTTAATTTAAATGCTGTTGTAACCGGAAGTACAGGAGGCGGAACTTTAACCTGGACAGGTACCGGTATCACAGATGCAGCAAATGGCACCTTTGACCCTTCTACTGCAGGACCGGGCAACCATGTGATTACGGCTCGATATGAAGAAGGAAATTGTGGTGAGAATGGGAACATCACCATCACAGTTTTGGAACAACCCTCTGCAGAGTTTTCCCTGCCTGACACTATATGTATTGCATCTGATGCGCTATTTACCTATACCGGAGCTGCTTCTGCAAACGCTAATTACATCTGGGATTTTGATGGAGGAAACGCTGTTCCTGGCACCGGACAAGGACCTCATACCGTGACTTGGACCACTGCAGGATCCAAAACGGTCACATTGATGGTTGAAGAAAATAATTGTGCATCAACTACCATTTCTAAAATCATTCAAGTAGATGCAACACTTGAACCTATACAACTAGACTGCCAACCTGCATTGGACAATATAGCTTTTAACTGGAATACAATTTCCAATAGCAGTGGCTACGATATTTTTATCAATGGCACCAATAATGGAACGCAGGCAAATACGAGTTATCAGGTAACTGGACTACAACCTGGTGACAATGTAGGAATCAGGGTGGTTGCTCAAAGTAATAATGCCTGCCCGGATGTACAAGCCAGCCTGACTTGTACTGCAACTGATTGCCCAAATCTTGTAATCGATTTTCCAACACAACCAGTAATTTGCCTGGATGCAAATGCAACTGCCATCACTTTAATGGCAAATATCATTGGAGGCAATGGAACCGGAAGTTTTGACTGGTCCGGAACTGGAATTACCGATACCTTGAACGGCATATTCGATCCAAACATCAGTGGTCCGGGACAGTTTTTCGTAAATGCTACTTATACAGAAGGAAATTGTTCAGAAACCGAGGTTTTGACGGTGACAGTTAATGCCCAACCTTCTGCTGATTTCACATCTCAATCACCGGTTTGTATGGGTGATTTATCACTTTCGGAATATATTGGCAATGCGGGAGTAAATGCAAACTTCCAATGGTCATTTGATGGTGGAAGTGCAGACCCTGGTACTGGAAGAGATCCTCAATTGGTTAGCTGGGCTACAACCGGAATAAAAACAGTTGAATTGGTGGTAACCGAAAATGGATGTGCTTCTGAACTTTTCAGTCAAAATGTTCAGGTGGATCCGCCCCTGACTTTGCCAAATATCACTTGCCAGGTTTCTAATTCGGGAATCGATTTTGACTGGCAAGATGTTGCGAATGCCTCCGAATATGAAGTAACTGTAGATAATGTTTTAATCGGAAATCAAAACAATAGCGATTATAGTATTAATGGCCTTAATCCGGGAGTATCTGTTATGATTGAAGTTACAGCTTTGAGTTCAAATGCCTGTCCTTCCGTTACAGCCAATCGCACCTGTGTGACAGAAGACTGTCCTCCAATTTCCGCAGAGATTTCTTCATTGAACAATGCTATTTGCGAAGGAGACACTGCTTATCTACTTTTAACTTTGAATGCGGCAACCAGCGGTCCATTTGATATGATATGGTCTGCTGATGGAGTGATGGATACACTCAGGGGAGTAAGCAATGGATTTACCTGGATTGTCAATCCTGTAACTAGTACCAATTACCAGATTCATCAAATTATTAATCAAAATTTCCCTTCTTGTGATTATCCACAGAATAGTGGAATTACGATAGAAGTTCGACAGCCTTTAAATGCCGGAATGCCCGGTTTCCCTCTGGAAGTTTGTGCAACAACAGATACATTCATCCAATTGGGAGATCTGTTAACCGGAGCTGATCCGGGAGGTATTTGGAGCGAAACATCGCCGATTCCAACCCTAGGTGGTGGATTCAATTCTGCGAATGGAACTTTTGATACTGAAATTCAGGTTCCTGGAACCTTTTATTTCCAATATACCGTCATCAATGCGCCTTGTCCATCTGATGATGCTACAGTGACCGTTCAATTGTCTCAACCAGCGATGCCGGGATTATCTAAAGACACCTTAATGGTTTGTCAAAATGTAACGGAATTGGTTGATTTGTTTGATTTAATTGAAGGTGAAACTCCTAACGGGGTATGGCAAGAAACCGGAAGCAACCCTTCAGGTGGAAATCAATTTGATCCTGCTGCCGGAACGTTTACAACAGACAACCTTAATCCTGGCGCCTATCAATTCACCTATACTGTTGCCGGAGAATCTCCTTGTCCTGACGGAAGCACTTCTGTAGCCATTCAAATAATCGACCTCCCTGAGGTAAATGCAGGTATAGAATCCCCTTATTATTTGGATTGTAATGAAGATGTAATCAGCCTGGGTGACAATAACAATCCTGTTGGGACAAACATCCTTTATCAATGGACCGATGAAAACGGAGCAATACTTGGAACTGAATTGTTACAAGATGTTACGGACTCAGGAGTTTATCAATTACAAATAACTGACACCCTGACCGGATGTATCAATACAGATACAACTACAGTTATCGAAAGAGTTACCAATCCAAACCCGGAAATTTCAATAGCTCCTGTATCTTGTTTTGGTGACAATGACGGGATTATTCAGGTTGATACTGTTACCGGTGGCATGGGGCCTTATTTATTTTCTTTAAACGGCCAGGCACTTAGCACCAACGACTTTTTCAATAATCTACCTCCTGCACAGTACACTCTTACAGTGGAAGATGCTTATGGTTGTCAAAGTGAAATAATGGTAAATATTGAACAACCTGAGAACTTACTAGTCGACCTGGTAGTCTATGTAGATGCTGATGGTACCATCGTCTTGGGAGACAGTGTCGAATTGAATGCCTTTGTCAATTTGGATCCAAACGAAATTGACAGTGTAGGCTGGTCACCTCCAGAGTTATTCAACAACTGTGACACTTGTTTAAGGCAGGTAATTACACCTGTAGAAAATACAATGTTCTCTGTTACCATCATCAGCAATGATGGCTGTATGGCCAGCGACGATTATTCCTTGAGGATCAGGAAAGAAAGAAAGGTATATATTCCATCCGGATTTTCACCCAACAATGATGGAATCAATGATTTCTTCCTGATTTATCCATCACCCTCTGTTGTTAAGGTTAAATCTTTCCTGGTATTTGACAGATGGGGAGAAGTTATTCATGAATATTACGACTTTGACCCTAACGATCCGGCTCACGGCTGGGATGGTAAATTCAGGGGCGAACCACTCAATACGGGAGTATTCACCTATTTCGCAGAAATCGAATTTGCAGATGGCGGAGTTGAACTCTTTAAAGGTGATGTGACCTTGACGAGGTAGGAAGGGGGATGAAGGATTGAGGAATTGAAGGATTGAAGAAATGAGGGGATGAATCAATCCTTCAATCCTTCAATCCTTCATTCCTTCATTCCTTCATTCCTTACTTACTATATCAAAAGAAAATCTACCTTTACAGCCTACTTTTTGCATTTTATCATTAGAAGATGATTTACAGGTTTATAAGGCCCATTGCTACGATAGCATTTAAGGTTCATTTTAATAAAATACATATAACCGGGAAGGAAAAGATACCGAAGGACAAACCGGTTATCCTTGCAGTTAATCATCCTACAGCGTTTATTGAGCCTTGTTTATTGGCTTGTTTTCAGGACAATAATTTGAATTTTCTTATTCGGGGAGACATTTGGGGGAACTCTTTTTATAATAAATTAATGGAAGGGGTTCATCTCATTCCTATCTACCGACAAAAAGATGGCTACGAGAATCTTACCAAAAACTACGAGACCTTTACCTATTGCAATAAGGCATTAAATGATAAAAAAACCCTGGTGGTTTTGCCTGAAGGTACCACCATCCAGGAAAAAAGGCTTCGTCCAATTAAAAAAGGACTGGCAAGAATTGTAGCGGGAGCACTGGAAGAATATCCCGGACTTGACATACAAATCATACCTGTCGGCGCAAATTATACTTACGCAGATAAGGCCAGAACTACTGTGATGATTGAAGTAGGTGATCCGCTTCCGGTACAATCCTTTTTTGAAGGCGTTCCTACCAATAAGGCGGTTTTACAGCTTACCAATGCCTTGCGGGATGGCATGAATAATTGCATTGTAAATATTCCCAATAAAGAAGATGATGATTTGGTCGAAGCAATTTTACCTTTAATTCGCAGCCAGCATCCGGAGCCAGTGCTACCTATTGTTTCTTATAACAACGACCAGTTGGAAAGGGAGAAAATGGCGGCCCGAATTATTTCTGAGATGGAAGAATCTGAAAAGCTCCATCTTCAGGAATTGGTTACCAGGTATTATAAAATCTTGAAAGAAAATCACCTGAAAGATACCCTTCTTCCATTTAAAGATAAAACACCTGGATTTAAGTTTGTTTCCTTCTTATTGAAACTGCCATCACTCTTAGGTTTTTTAATAAATATAGGACCTATTTATTTTGCCAGGTCACTAACCCATAGTAAGGTTAAACAGTTAGAGTTCAAACTTTCTGTCTTTTTAGGCGTCGCAATATTTAGTTGGGCAATTTATTACCTGATGGTCGCAGGCCTATTAGGTTTTATTGGATGGAAATGGTCATTGGTTTGGTTGATCCTGGCTCCAATTTTGGCATTCGCCTACCTGATGGAAAGAGAAATGCATAAAAAATTGAAGCCCGTTTCAAAAATAAAAAGGGCCGATAAAGGCACGCGTGATGCTCTTTTACATTTAAAAATGGAAATTCTTAAACAGGTCGGGATTTAATTCCCCTGCACTTGATTTCTAATATTTTGCTGACCACTACCCAGGTAATTACGGAACATTTCTTTACCGGAATCATTCAACTCATTGGCAAACATTGCCTTATTTCCAATAAAGAATACTAGATAAGCACATTGATTTTCAATGTAATGGATGTCAGCTTCCATAAAAACATTCCCTTCTTCCTGAAAGAAAATTCTCCCTTGAGAAGGGCAGTTTTTGTCCTGAAAAACATGTTTGGTACCAATACCACTAATGAATTGTTTAATGGATTGAGATTCATTCATGCTTAGGGTGTAACTGACATTATAAAAAATAAAGTCCAGGTAAGTTGTAGAATTAAACAATCGATTTGCCCATTCTTTAGAAAGAGGTGGAAGTTGTGATTGTCTTACCTGATTCAATTCGGAAATTGCCTGGTCCTTTTGATTTTGAGACAAACTGTCACCGGGTCCGGGTTTCCACTTTTTGTTACTTTCTCCACATGCAGCAATCAAAATCATTAATAGCACTACCAAAAACATGGCAGATGAAAAGCCTTTTTTCATTTCA
Organism: Saprospiraceae bacterium; assembly: GCA_041392845.1. GTDB lineage: Bacteria > Bacteroidota > Bacteroidia > Chitinophagales > Saprospiraceae > JAGQWW01. Next base: position 32,579 of record JAWKLG010000032.1, read on the forward strand.
GTTTATTTTCAAAAAGCCCGTAAAAAAGGCTTTATCATTAAAATTTATTCTTTTCCTTTTGATTCTTTGAGCTCTTGCTCTGACACCTGTTTGTAACTTTTGGAAAGGTAGTTTCCGAAGTACTCCGTTCCCTTTATGGTCAGATTATTTGCATATAAAGCTTGTCCGTCCTTATAAAATACCAAATAATTACAACCACCATTGGCATAATGTAGGTCCGCCTCAATGATTACATCGTCATTATTTCTGTCATGAAAAAACAAGCGTCCTTCGGCCGGGCAGTTTAAAATTGGACCCGCCGGTTCAGTTGAAATCATTTTAAGAATGGTTCTGGAAGAATTGGTATCCCCCAGCGTCATATTGTAATCCTGGTTGTAAAGAAATACCTCAACTTTACCAATTTCATCCCACATTTCGAACATCATATCACCAGGTATGGTATCAAGACTTCCTGCGCTAAATTCAGATCTTCCTCCAAGTTTTTCCAATAACTCTTTTTTGATTTGTTCCGGACTTTTCTGTGGTTTACTTGCTACGGTATTGGAAGATTGCTCATTTTCGGTTGGAGCACAACTTAAAATCAATGCAAAAAGAAAAATCAAAGGGAAAAAATATTTCATCAGATATGTTTTTGAGATAATTATTTAAAAATAATAAACACCCTTCAGTGTAATTTGTCTGGATATCAAGTATTCACCTTCGTCTTTATCAATATCGTTGAGGCCTTTTGTCCACAAAGCTGTTATGCCAAAATTTTCATTGATATTATAAGTAAAACCAAGATGTAACATCAACAAATTATTATTGTAATCCTTTCTTTCGGAAACATCCTCTCCTGTTAATAAAATAACCTCATAATTGATAATCCTTCCATAGGTAAGGCCTCCGTTGAAACCAACACGATAAAAATCTTCATCATTGCCTTCAGATAACCAATCCATAAAACTGATGGTAACAGGGACCTCCACCATGTTTAATCTGATTTTATCATAATCAGACCCTCCGTCGTATTTATTCCTGGCAGAGCCCAATTGGCTGAAGAGCAATTCAAATCCCATTTTCCACTTTTCTGCAAAATCGAATTGCACCCTTCCTCCGGCTGCCACTCCTATCCGATTATACCCGGTCCAAACGCCACCAAGAGCATCGCCATCTATTTGTGACATATTGAAACCGACTACCAAACCGGCATCAAAGGTTCTATCCTGAGCAGACAGGATGTTAGAAAAAAGATAAACCAGGGAGAAAAAAAGAAAAAGTCTTTTCATAATCTAAAGTTATGGCAAGCCTATCAGTTTGTGTGTTTGGATGCTAAGCCTCCATTTCGGATGCTTTTTAATGTATTCCACACATTTTTCTGTGTTTTCCAAACGATACAAACCGTCCATAGGTTGCAGGAAAAAATATTTAAAATCTAAACTTAAAAACGCCTGCGGGTCAAATGGTAATTGTGGATAAACTAATTTTAATTCGCTTCCTTTTTTTACAACCAATTCAGAACCGGCTTTAGGACTGACGCAGACCCAATCCAATCCTTCCGGCAGTTCTATGGTACCGTTGGTCTCAACTGCTATTTCAAATCCTTTACTTTTCAGTGCGGTAATTGCAGCAAGATCCAATTGCAATAAAGGTTCTCCTCCGGTACAAACTACCAGTGGTTGGCCATCATTTGAACTGACCTCTGCCTTCCATAAATCATCTACTTTTTCAGCCAATTGCCCGGCTGTATATTTACCACCATTCACGCCATCCGTTCCCCAAAAGTCTGTATCACAAAACTTACAAATTGCTTTTTCCCTGTCTTCTTCCCTTCCCGACCAAAGATTACATCCTGAGAATCGGAGGAAAACGGCAGCTCTGCCGGCTTGGCCTCCCTCTCCCTGCAGGGTATAATACATTTCTTTGACCTTGTAATTTTTCTGCGACATAAACTGGTTGAATGCGTTCAAATTCCACAATGGGGAGACAAAAGTATTTGGTTTTGCCTGTAATTAAAGTGCTTTTTGAAAATATTCTATTAAAAATGAATATTCACTGTCCTTTTGAATGGTAATAAAAAGCATTTAAATCAGGATTGTTTAGAAACATTTTATAGATAGGTAATTATTTACCGCTTGTTATTTTAATTTTACGGCCGCAAAAATTGCAATATGATAAAGACACTCTCGATTAAAAATTATGCCCTTATCGAGGACCTTGAAATTGACTTTTCAAGGGGTCTGACTATTATTACCGGAGAAACCGGTGCCGGAAAATCCATTTTGCTTGGCGCCCTGGGATTGATCATGGGAGAAAGAGCGGACCTCAAGAAATTTTACGACCAAAATGAAAAATGCATCATTGAAGGTCATTTTGATATAGGAAAATATAAGCTCAAGCCATTTTTTGAAGAAAATGAATTGGACTACGACAAAGAATTGGTAGTAAGAAGGGAAATCACTCCTTCCGGCAAATCCAGGGCATTTGTCAACGATACTCCGGTAACGCTGGATATTCTTAAAGAACTAAGTGGTGCCTTGATTGACCTGCACCAGCAGTTTGATACCCTTGATATCCACCAGGTTTCTTTCCAATTAAAAATGTTGGATGCCCTTGCGGGAAATCATGATCTCCTGGAAAATTATGCTTTGACTTATAAAGCCTATCAAAAAAACACCAAAAGGCTGGAAGCCCTAATTCAACAAAACGAGGCTTCGATGAAGGAAATGGACTTCCTTCAGTTCCAATTGGAGGAGTTCAGTGAAGCAGATCTGGAGGAAGGTGAACAGGAAGAACTGGAAGAAGAACTCAACCAATTGAACAATGCTGAAAACATCAAAAGGACTCTGGCCTCAAGTTTTATGCAACTTACCGAGCATGAATCAGCTATTGCAACCCAATTGAAGGATGTTCATCGAAATATTGCCAGCGTAGAGAAGTTTTCAAAATCTATTCAGGAATTGAATGAGAAATTGGATGCCTTGACACTCGAGCTGGAAGATCTTGGCGCAAGCATAGGAGATATTGCCGAAAATACGGAATATGACGGAGAGCGAATCCAGGAAGTTGAGACCAGACTTAATTTGATTTACCGCCTTCAAAAAAAGCATCAGGTAATCAGTATTGCTGAATTACTTGAAATACAGGAAAAACTTCAAAGTCAACTAGAAACCCTGGAAGGTTTGGATGCTGAGATTGGTGAGCTGGATGACTTGGTAGGCCAGCAAGAAGGTGAACTGGAGGAAATTGCAGAAAAACTGGCAGAAGCAAGAAGAAAAGTTGCTCCGGGATTTGAGCAAAGGATCATGGATTTATTGGCTCAACTTTCTATGGGAAGTGCTCAATTAAAAATCGACATTCAAGAGGCCGAAGAATTATTGCCGACAGGAAAAGACCATGTAAAATATTTATTTACTGCTAATAAAGGTGGGAAATTGAATGACATTAAATCTGTTGCTTCAGGAGGAGAGATAAGCAGATTGACCCTGGTAACCAAATCATTGGTTGCGAGTTCCATTCCACTTCCTACGCTCATTTTTGACGAGATTGATAGTGGTGTTTCCGGTGATGTAGCTTTAAAAATGGGGACCATTTTAAGAAACCTGTCTAATGAACACCAAGTAGTCGTGATAACCCATTCTCCACAGGTTGCAGCAAAGGCAGATGCTCATTATTTTGTTTACAAGCAGGAATCTGAGGAAAAGACTTATACCAAAGTAAAATTACTGGAAGAAAAGGAAAGGATTCATACCTTGGCAGTCATGTTGAGCCAAAATCCGCCAAGCGAAGCTGCGATGGAGAATGCGAAAGAGCTTTTGGCGACTGCTGTTCATACTTAAAATCATTTCAAAACAAAACAATAAGACGATGGCAAACAATCTTCTTGCAGGAAAAAAGGGAGTTATTTTTGGTGCTTTAGACGAACAATCAATGGCCTGGAAAATAGCCGAACGCTGCCACGAAGAAGGCGCACAAGTTGTTTTAACCAATGCTCCTGTTGCGATGCGCTTTGGTAAAATCAACGAACTTGGCGAAAAAATCAATGCTGAAATCATTCCTGCTGATGCCACCAGCATGGAAGATTTGCAAAATCTGTTTTCAAAAGCTCAGGAAATCATGGGTGGAAAACTTGATTTTGTATTGCACTCAATCGGAATGTCTATCAACGTCCGTAAAGGAAAAGAATATACCGACCTGAACCACGAGTGGATGTTAAAAACCTTTGACATCAGCGCTATTTCTTTCCACAAAACCATGCAGGTATTGTACAATACCGATGCAATGAATGAATGGGGTTCAATTTTGGGTCTATCTTACATTGCTGCTCAGAGAGTATTTCCTGATTACAATGAGATGGCAGAGAGCAAGGCTTTGTTGGAATCTTTTGCCAGAAGTTTTGGATACCATTTTGGTATTAAAAACAAGGTAAGGGTAAACACCGTTTCTCAATCTCCTACCTGGACGACAGCCGGAAGCGGAGTAAAAGGATTCAAAGAATTTTTTGATTACGCAGACAAAATGTCTCCACTGGGTAATGCCGATGCGATGGCTTGCGCTGATTACTGTGTAAGTCTTTTCTCAGATTTAACCAGGATGGTGACCATGCAAAATCTTTACCACGACGGCGGATTCAGCAATATGGGAATGAGTCCTGCTATTTTGGACATGTAATTTAAAAGACCATTTTATTTTTAATACTAAACCGGGGCTGCTTTGATTCAAAATATTACCAACCTTGCAAACCAAAAAGGAATGCGGTTATACATCATCTTGTTTTTATTCGGAATTAAAGCAGCCTGTTTTGCTCAGGCTCCAGAAGCAAATCTACTCGCCACCTGGTCGGATCCAAGCCTTCCGGGCTCTGTTTACCACGACAACGTTTACAATGAGATTTGGGGATTTGCCGTAAATGGTCATGAGTATGCGGTTATTGGTTCTACTTTTGGCACCCACATCATCGATGTAACTGATCCTTCAGCTATTTTTGAAAGAAAAAGATTTCAAGGTAAAGCATCAGGTGCTCAAATCGTACATAGGGATTACCATGATTACAAAGGGTATTTGTACGCAGTTTGCGATGAAGGAAACAGCTCATTACAAATCATTGATATTTCTGGTCTCCCTGATACCGTTTCAATGGTTTACGATGACAACCAGGTTATCAGCACGTCGCATAATATCTTTATTGACACAGCCAATGCCAGATTATACAGCTTTGCGACTTTCAGTCCTATACCACAAGTAACACGTGGAGTTGCCATCTTCGATATCAACAATCCCTTGAATCCGGTTCACCTAAAATCATACAGAGAATTTGGCAGTATACAACCCAGTCATATGCATGATGGATATGTGCGCGATAATGTTGCCTTTTTAAATTGCGAAACAAAGGGGATGGCAGTGGTTGATTTTGAAGATGTCAACAATCCTGAAATCTTAGGCATTCTTTCCCATAACAACTATTTACAATCAGGTTACAACCATTCAGGTTGGCCATCTGATGATTGTAAATTTTACTTTATGGCCGATGAAAACTGGGGAAGAGCCATCAAAACGGTGGATTTGAGGCAAATTCCAGATTTGGAGGTTCCTACCTATTTTGATACCGAATCCGGAAATGCCAATGCGATTCCCCACAACCAATTGGTTGCTTGTAATTATTTATACGTGTCCTATTATCACGAAGGACTGCAGGTTTATGACATTTCGAATCCTGTATTTCCGGAAAGGGTTTTATATTATGACACTTCTGAAGAACCGGAGATTCAAAATTACAGAGGTGCCTGGGGTGTCTTCCCCTATTTGCCTAGTGGAAATATTTTAGTGAGTGACATGCAAAATGGCTTGTTTGTTTTGGAAGGTTTGGGAGACAATTGCCAACCCAATGCTAATTTAGAATCCTGCAAAGATCAAACCTCAGCACTCAAGGACTATTTTAAGGAAAATTCTCTAACTGTTTTTCCAAATCCTTCAAATGGTTCCTTTGAAATTATTGTACCGCATTCAGGCTCAGAAGGGAGTTTAGAAATTAAAAATCTGTTAGGACAGGTTATTTATACACAAAAAAACCTGGAAAACCGATTAAATTCAAACAGGATTTCAATCAATCTTTCAAGCAAGCTTGCATTTGGAACTTATGTGGTTCAATATACATCCGGAACCAAAATCTTTAGTCAACTCATAGAAATCGGTCAATAATTTGGTATCTGCCTTTTTAAAAAAAGAATGTAATAATCTACTCAAACTAAGCTTTGTTGTAGGCCTGATTTGCATTTCTGTGCAGATTCATGCTCAAAATGATACCATACCTGAGGAGATTGATACTCCCCTACTTGATTTATTGGATGATCTGGAATCTGATTCTATTGCAGAAGCCATAGATTCCATGGGAATAGATAAAACGCCTCCCCCCAATTTGAGCAGTCAACCTTTGTTTCCGGTTCATACTGTAAAACTAGATACAAACGAGATTCAATATTACTATGCCTCCAATTTAGGCGAAATCTTCACCTATACCGATACCGGGAATTATCACATTCAAAGGTACCTTCCTGCTACCAGAATTCCCCTGGAATACGCGACAACAGGAGTACCGGGAGGTGCAGCCATGCCTTTGTTTTGGGAACCATACGAAAGACGAGGTCTGGATCTTGGTTTTCATCAATTTGACATTTATCGTTTGAATTCAGATAACATCAAATATTTCAAAACTAAAAAGGGATTCACGCACGCAAAATTTTCAACAGGAAACGAACAGTCCGATATCAAACTGGATTTGATATTCAGCAAAGAGTTTGAAAATGGCATAACCTTTTCACTTGAACATCACAGGATTAACCAGACTTCTCAAACCTTTAGGTTCCTTCGTCAAAATCACAGGCATTCTGATTTTCAAATGGGTCTGGCCTACAACCCGGAATTTTCGAATTACAAATCCTTTCTAACTTATAGTTCCAATTTTTCAGATGTTCAGGACAACGGCGGAATAGTTTTTGAAAATCCTGAAGCTGAAAGGCCTTTTGAAGAGACCGTTTCCTTGAGCAATGCAGCGACCCTTCAAAGAATAAAAGCCTTACAATACACCCAATATTTGGGCTTTTTTGGCAAAAACAATGCAGGAAGAAATCCGAGAGCCTATACTCTTTCCCACACAATAAATTACAGCTGGTCTAATTACAGATATTCAGACCAGGGAACCTTCACCAATACTGACAGCCTATATTATGAGGCTTTCCCTGTGGATGAACGTGGGGTAAGGTATTATATGGCCTACAATAAACTTTCCAATAAAGTAACCATTCAAACCTTTAGAAACCGGACAAAGAATAGCAGGGATTTCCTGGAAGTTGGGGCTGTATTTGACAATCACTCCATAGAATTTGACAATGGAAACCTGGATAGAAACAATCTATTTCTTCTAGGTAGGTGGGATTTTCAACCCAGAAAATTTTTAGCGCTAAACACTTATGGGCATTTTGGCTTGGCAGATAATGCCGGTGATTATAAAGTAAAAGGAAACTTGCTTCTTAATTTTGGAGAATGGGGTAAGTTAAATGCCCTATTCATCAATCAGCTCAACGAGCCTAGTCTTTTAGCTGAAACTTTCTCGGTTAATTTTCAAAACACCTGGAACAACGATTTTAAAAAAATATTGAATACAACCTTTGGAGGGACACTTGAAATACCTAAACTTGGATTGACAGGAGGATTGACCTATCATTTGGTAAACAACCTTGTTTATTATGATAGTCTTGGATTACCGGTTCAAACTGGTGTGCCCGTCAACATGCTTCAAATCTTTGTGAGTAGTAAACTCAAGCTTTGGAAAATACATTTAGAAAACACCATTGGACTTCAAACTTTATCTGAAGATTTCCTTCAACTGCCCCAATATTTTTCAAGACACTTACTCGCCTTCCAGGATGATATTTTTAAGGATAACTTGAGATTTAAGGTAGGTTTTGATGGCAGGATTTATAGCCAATATCAACCCATGGAATATTTTCCTTTGACCGGTCAATTTAAACAACAAAGAGGATTTGTAGCCATGGCGTATCCCCAAATTGACTTTTTCATGTCCATGAAGGTTCAAAAATTCACCGCCTTTTTCAACTTTGAAAACTTGCTGTCTTATTTTGGAGATTCTTATATGACTGATAAGTTTGGTCAAAAATATTTCTACCAATTAGCCAATTCTCCATATGCCAACAGGACATTCAGATGGGGAATTTCCTGGCTTTTCTCCAATTAACGGAATATTTCAAGGTAACCGTTGAAGGTTCTTTTTATTCCTTGATCCTCTACTTCGAAAATATAGAAATAACTTCCATCCGGTAATTCCTTACCCTGCCAGGTTCCATCGAAAGAATTATCATAACCTTTCATATCGAATACCTGATTACCCCAACGGTTAAAAATTCGAAGATGATTATCGGGTTTATCTTCAATTCCACCGATATAAAACACATCATTTAAACCATCCCTGTTAGGTGAGACAGCTGTGAAGATCATGATATCCAAACAGTGGACAAATACCTTCACCATAGCTGTATCGCATCCAAAACCGTTACACAACTCATATTGGAAAGAATCGGCTCCATCACAGAATTGCTCAAATGGCATATAAGTAACTGAGCAATCGGGATTCATGCGAACTTCGCCCCTCAATGGATCAGTAATAATTCTTGGGCATCCGCTAGTCCCAAAGACTATATCATTCTTGCGGATATTGATGACAACCGGCAATAAAGTCTCTGTTGTGTCGCAATCATCCACTGCTATCGGAGGATCCAAATATTCTTCTACGGTTATACAAATATCGGTCGTATCACAAACACCAAACTCATCGCAAATTACCAAACAGGCAGTATCATGACCGGGATTCAGTCCCGTAATTTCAATACAGTTTATGCTTGTATTTTCAAAAAACTCTGCATTCCCTTCTGAAATACTACCACAATCATTCAAGAAATATACGATCTCATCACCTGGTAATTCATCGGTTTCAGGACAGAAATAAATGGTTTCTCCATCATAAATGGTATCACAATAGATTGATTTTCGAGGAGTAATAACGGTCACTATGAAGGTCATTCTAACCTGATTGCCGAAGGTATCGCTCATTACCATACAGGCAGTATCCTGTCCTACATTGTATCCATCGTATTGAATGCAAAGTGAATCTGCATTTAATAAAAAGTTGACGTTATTGGAAGCAGCATTTGGGCAATCATTGTAAAAACTTGTTGGATTAAAATCCATCTCAGCCGCACCAAAACAATATTCAACTGTATCTACAAATTGATAAATGGTATCGTAAATGGTTTCATTCATCCATGCAGTGATATAAAAAGGAACCGTATCACACATTCCAGCAGTATCGCAAAAGACAATACATGCTGTGTCTTGTCCCGCCAGGAGCCCGGTATAAGTCACACAAAAAGTACTGGTATCCAATTCAAATTCAATCACCTCGCCTGATTCATCCGGACAAATATTTTGTATAGAAGTTATAGGCCCATTTATCGTCAATTCACTCACATCACAGCAAATGGTTTGACTTTCTCCGGTGTAAATGGTATCCCTCCAAACTTTTTCTTCAAATGGTGGGGTCGGATCATTTACCTCGATTATTAAAATAGTCGTATCACATATTCCAAAAGTATCACAAACCACTACGCAGGTCGTGTCTAGGCCGGCAATTCCACCATTTACCTGCAAACACGAATCGTTCAAAAGGAGAATGGAAGCATTGGAAGGTAAATTGCAGGATATATAGATGGTATCAATTGGACCAACCAATTCAGCTCCGGAGAAGCAAATGGTATCGGACTCCTGGATATCAATTTCTTCAAAAATGGTATCAACATTTGTACAAACCACTTCGACCTCAAGCGTGTCTAAACAGTTTTCTTCTCTGTCAATGACAACCACCTCATGGATACCCACGCCAAGATCAATTCCATAACCATAAGGTCTGGTAATGGAAGACAAACGGTGTGTGGTATTAATTCCAAAAGCAACGTGTCTGATTCTTAAATCAGAATAGCTGTAGTTATTTTTAGGCGCTTCGATTGCCAAAGCTGAAGTGTCCAGTTCCCAATTTGCATCCGGATTCCAGTTATTCATCAAGCGGGTAAGACTGTCAAGATCTGTAAAAATTCCAGTATGCGGTTGACCGTTAATGTTCCAGGATACTACCTCATAGGGACCTGAATTTCCCAGGTCAAAAAGATTACTGAAACTATAAAAACTTACCACTTCAGCATCACAATAGCCATGCGGATCTTCATACAATTGTCCGTTCACCCGAATGGTTAATGAATCTTGTCCATATTCCTTTCCCGGGATACATAGCCTTGCAGATCCATTACAATTATCTGCTTGAAGCAATTCTTCTCCCTGGTTATTCCAAATGGTACAACCTTCACAAGTCTGAACCAGGATATCATCAGAAATAGAACAACCGTTAATATCTGTCACAGTCAATTGATACAAACCACCTGACAGACCAGTCCTGTCTTTTATATTATCAGAACCTGGTAAATCTGCCCAATCGAAAAGAAAACCTCCATTTCCACCTACATTATCAACTTCAATTTGTCCATCCTGATCACAATCAGGATAGGTTGATAATCTAAGACTTATCGGATCCGGAGATTTGATTTCAAAACAGGCTCCTTCAATCAAGCAACCTGCATTGTCATAAATTTGAAGACAATATTGACCAGCGGGTAGATTAAAATTGCTATAATTTGTAAATCCATCAGTGATGATGGTATCCAATTGACCTGAAAAATTAGGCGGATGGTTGACTACGAAGTTAATTCCACCGTCACTATTTCCGGCACAAGAAACAGGAATGGTATCAGTGATAGACAAGCTCACGAACGGATTGATAGAGGTTAATTGGAAATTTATTTCCTGAGTACAATCCGGGTTTTGATTGTCCGTAACCGTCAAATTATACATCCCTTCTGCCAAATCGTTCCTGCTTGCCTGACCTCCCAACCATGAATACCTATAATCTCCACTTCCCCCGTTTACATCTATGGTTACCGATCCATTCCTTTGACCACAATCGGGTTGATTATTGACAACAACATCCACCGTAAAACCGGCCTGACCCGGTAAAAGGATATTTAAATAAAATGGACAATCTGGCTGATCAGGATCTACTACTGTAACATCATAAGAGCCTGCAGCAAGATCATCCCTTTCAAAAGCTTGCTTACCATCAGGCCAATAGAATTTATAATTTATCGGAGTTAGCCCTACCCTTCCATCACTTGCGCCGCAACTAGCATCCTCAAAATCGATGACGATGTCCGGAACTGCTTTAGGATTTAAAAAGACAGAATAAATAATTTTACAAAATGAATCTCCTTTCTTGGTAATGGCGATATCATAAATGCCAACAGGCAAATCCGTCCTTTCATTTTCAGAAACAACCGTTCCAACATTTGGAGTCCAGTCAAAATCATAATCTTCATTACGACCCACCATGTCTATCCGAATCCTACCATTGTCCTTCATACAATCCGGATGTTTCTCAATGGTAGCGGCAACTTCCGGCAACCTGCAAGGGCAATAATAGGCATTCATCAAAACCGAATCAACGGCAGAACATCCCTTTCCATCGGTTACAGTCAGGTGAAAATATCCGCTTTGGAGGACCGGAATTTCCGGATTCATTTCTGAATAGTTTCCTGTCCAATTAAAAGTATAATTTCCGTCTCCTCCGCTTGCACTTCCATCGAAGGTTATGGTATCTCCCTGGCAAACCCAACGATCCTTTCCTGCATCAGCAGTAGGAATGGCATTTACAACAATATTCAAATACAAGGAGTCTGTAAATCCGGGCGTATCATCACGGCTAACCAATGCAAGAAAACTATAGGTTCCTGGTGTATTTCCTACGAAAGTAGGGTTAAGACTTTGAAGATCGTCCAAAGCATTGAATTCCGGATTACCAGATAATTCTTGCCATAAAACCTGGTCTCCACCTGTTATGACAGGATTTAAAGGCCCATTTCCTCTACAAATAGATGTATCCGAAAAGCTCAATTCAGATTCAAATTCTACCACCACAAATACCTGGACATCCGCCTTGGCCTCACATCCGTTTATATCTTCTACCCCAATGGTATAAAGTCTGTCCGAATCAGGAAATACGGTAGGATTGGAAAGATTGGTTCCGATAATATCCTGATTTGGAGTCCAATTGATATCCAATGGCCCTTGGCCTGAAATGACACTTACCAATTCCGTGCTATCTCCTATCTGAATGGTAATTGGTGAGGAAACTGAAATTTCAGGAGCCTTATTAAATCGAATGATAAAAGTATCAGTATAAATATCTGAACAATTTGCTCTGCTAACTTCTGAAATTAAATTAATGGTTACATCTTCATTCAGCAGTCCAAAGTCTAATTCAGGATTTACAGAATTGGCATTTAAAATATCCACTTCCGGATGCATGGGATCCATAGTCCAGGAATAGGTCCATACCTCACAGTCAGAATTATTTAAAACCAGGGAAGTTGAACCGGTTCCAAGGCAAATTGACTGGGATTGAGTGGAAGTTATAATTTCAGGTCCTGTAATTTCAAAATCATAAACCTCACAAGTTGGCAATCCTGTTGAATCAATTTCTAAACGCAACTGGCAAAGAGACCTAAATTCCTGACTGGAATTAAAACTCAGGTTTACCAGATTTCCAGTACCTGCTCTTAAAATTATAGTTTCATTATTCTCTCCAACATCAAAAACTTCATTTCCATTCGCATCTTCATATAACCTGACACTAATATTTTCATTATTAAAAATAAAACCATCAGACTCAATCTCAAAATCAAGACTAATAGTCTCGCCGCTAGGGCTGCAATTAGAAGAAATTCCGGTCTGAGTAAAAGATAAAGAAGTAGTAGGTTGAATAATGTTGACCGGATCATTGAAGCTGGATACCAAATTGATTTTACAAGTATCAGTTGAAATTTCACAGAAAACTACATCCTGAGAAAGGGTCATCAGGTCTAATTCTAATAATCCGGCATCACAGTTTTGCAAAGCGCCTTCTATTTCAAAAGACAACTGTGCCATTTCATTTTGCTGTAAACCAACAGGTAAATCCCATCTCAACTCCTCCCTTCCACCGTTTAAAACCTGAATATCAGGTTCACCGGGAACCCAGGACATTGGAAAATCAGGTACAACAGAACCCGCCACATATTGATAGTCGACAGGTAAAAGGATAACCATTTTATCTCCGGAATCAGATAAACCTGATTCGACGTTTTCAACCAAGGAGGTGAGCCTTGTAGTATTTGCACCTGTAACCTGAACTTGCGGTACAAGGCCAATTTCAAACTCTTTATCAGAGGGCAAGACGGCACCATTGACATTGATGGGAAAAGTTTCTCCTGCTTCAAAATTGGTCGGACCTCCACACCCTTTGGTTCCCTGGAAATTAAATTCTACAACAGAACCATTTTCAAAATTACAATCGGTAATGAATTTAAACCTTATAACCAATTCATTGGAATCAGTCGGATTCGAAGGATTAAAACCTCTTAATCCTTCATCAAACAGGTAAGGATGTAAAAACTCAAATCCATTATAATTGTAAGTCCTGATTCCCCCGGAAACTCCGAGGTCAAGCGGGTCAGTCAAGACAGGTTGAAACACCGCCGACGAAGGATAAGCTATTTCAAAACTCCCCGGAATGAGTTTGATTCCATCTTCCGGAAAGAAAAAATTACTTTGTAAATCGAAAGTTGATCCCAAATCAACATTCCTCAAAATAATTTCAATCGAAGAAGTATCACAAATCTCAGGATTGAGTCCAGCCTGGTTTTGCACATTTGCTTCAAGGAATGGATCCCTCGTTGAAATGGTTAGAGGAATGGTCAATTCGGTACAAGGTGGATAATCTTCCGGATTCCAATCCGTTTCCGCAAAAGGCGTACAATTCCATCCTGCATTTGCTGTGAGTTGAGATGTTCCACAAACGCTTACAAGTCCTTTAACCCTAATTTTATTACAAACATCATTCAATGAACTCTGTCCACTCGCTTTTTCCAATCCGTCTGCATAGAAAAAAGTATTGTTCCCGGATGTGCCAAATGGAATCAGGTTAAGTTCAACAATGCTATCAGGGTTGGTAACATCCTCTGCACGAACTACTTGTACGGCTCCATTTGGACTTTCAAGTGAAAACCAGGTTAAACCGGCTGAACCGATAAAAGAATTATTACAAAGTTGGAAAGTCCAAATTGCAGTATCTCCAAGTAAAACGAAATCTGTAGGACTTTGCGGCGTAAATGTAAGTTGAGGTGGATTTTGATAATTGATATTTTGGTCAATCTGTTCTGTCCTTTCCACCACACATGAACCATCATCAATAAATGACGCATAATACCTATCCTGAAATCCAACAGTGGTATTGAAATGATATTGGTTATTTACAAGACTACTTCCACTTCGGGACCGGCAACTTGGAATTAGATTCAGCCTTAAAGTAAAAGGCGCATTGGATGCTGTATTGAAAACTGGGGTGCGCACCAGGGTGTCAAAATAAGCAGTGTAAATACCTGATGAAAAATCAGTTAAAGGCGCGATTTCAAAAAAAGCATTTCCATGAATTCTGTGCCCAGGGATCAAAACCTCCACACTAAAATCAGTATAAGCTTCAAAAATCGCTGTATCAAAAACCATTCGGATAGAATCCATTTTTACAGAAGGTCGCAGCTCATTTCCAAAATAATCACTAAAACCATTGTTTACAGTAACAATTTTAAAATCAAGCGCCACAGGATCACAGCCTTCCGGGAAATCGTTTGAGTTCGGAAAATCAATTACAGTATTGGTTTTTGCTACGGTAAATTGCTCTCCAAACGAATCACAGCTTTTCTTCTCACCATTCCTTATTGCATAGGCAAATCCTCTGAAGGAAGGAATTTCTTTAAATTGAAAAGGAAGCGGTCCTGTTTCGTTGATTTTAAAAATTCCAGAAACATGGATAGAATCCTCCGGTTCAAGGCTAATTCCTTGATCCAACAAGCAGGATGAAAGATCCAGATAGATTTTTTTCAAGGTCGAACTGGTATCCATTTTTATATTTCCAGGATCCAGCATACAGGTTACCGGATTACCATTTTTATAAAAGGTCACATTTCCTTCTTTGAAAAGAAAAAGCGAAGTATTGGAAATCGAATTATCCGGATTTTCATATTGAATGGCCACTCCAAGGCTGTCTGATACTGCCAAATCACCAACTTTAGCGCTAATCTGAGCCTCAATCTCATCACAAGGAATGGCAACCTTGGTATTGGCCTGATTCGCTGGAAAAGGAACAGTGAAAGCACTGTCCAAAAAACCAAAAGTTGTCCTGTCTACTGAAAAATCAAGAATGGTGATCCCGTCATCACAAGTAAGCAAGGAGTCTATCGGACAAGGAGGACTGGTAGAATGCAACCAGGGTCCGTCCAAATCATCACAAAACCAAATATGGTGACAATCACAATCGGGACACGAAAATTCAAAAGTTAAAGGGAAAGAACTTTCTCCCAATTCGGCAGTACAATCAGCCTCAAAAGCGAGCACCAAATCATAAGTTCCTGTCAAAAACTGGGTCAATGGACCTCCAAAGGTCATGGTAAGAACATTGGTATCGATACTGCTGCTCAACAAATTAAAAGAAGAAGCTTCGTTTTTAATAAGTCGTGTCTCAGCCATTACCGGATGAATTCCTCGCGGCAATTCTACTTTTGCAATAAAGACCCCGCCGTTTGGACAGGTGGTAGAAAAATTACGTACTGCTCGATTTTCTCTATGACGAACATAGAATACATCTCCTTCTAAAAAAGCATCTGTATCTGTATCACTCGAAAATCCGGAATTGCCATTGGTGGGACGGTAATAACTACTCACCAGATTGTTAATCCTGTCATTACAGGCATCTGTGTAATCTACTCTTGCATTAAAACTGGTAGAAAAATTATTGAGACAACTATCAGCCGGCGAAAAAGTATTGGCCTGTGTGCAGTCAAATTCATAAAAAGCAGTCAACTCATAAGTCTGGTCTACTCCCAAATCATCAAAAAATCCATCGCCATCCAAATCTTCCAATCCACCCGGACCATCAGGGTCTGTTGCCAGTTCAGGTAGATTATCCAGATCCATTTCAGAACTCCAATTTGCAATGGATTGACTTCCAATATTGATTCCGGTGATGTGATACCCGGCAATATCAGATGCAAAACTTCCTCCAAATCCTATCGCAAGAGTCATATCGGTCATTGCTCCAAAGCCTGGATCAAACTCCAATCCCATATTACAGATTTGAAGTGTGGTGAAACCAACCTGGCAATAACCGGCATCCTGATTTTGGGTATTATTGATACAAATATTTGCTTCGCCTTGTCCAACAGAAATAAAGTCATTTATAGAATTGATATTACAATTCACACCATCACAACCCCAGGAAATATTATGTTGAGAATTGGCAGATATATCACAACTTTGAAGACAAACTACTTCTGTAATGGTCATTTTTTCACCATTATCGAAACGGAAATCACCATTTCCAGGCTGCCCATTTGCCAATAAATTATTTTGAAAAAAGGCACCGGATATCTTTGCTTCAATTCGTACCTGATCCTGCCCCAAAGGAGTACTAGTGAAAGGAATAGAAACACCGTTTACAAGTACGTCATCTACACTTACCCCGAGGTTTTGAACATTGGAATACACCAGTGTGTCTACATATGCATCCAGCGAAGAATTGCTTATTTCCAGATTTCTGGTGAAGCAGTCACCTACTCTCAAAGCAGATTGGGGCCTGTTAAGATCCATGGTAAAAAATGGAACGGACAGGGCATCACGATAGGAAACTGTATATTTTGACTCCAGCAAATCCTGTTGGGAACCGGTATCATAATTAAAAATCCATTCATCTCGCACCTGTAAAAGATTGTTTCGTTCCAAGGTGTCTACCAGAGAACAATTGGCCCGAATGGCAGCATAAAGGAATATTTCGGGATTTGCTGAATTTAATTCGGGAAGTTCGAGGAGAGGTAAAGTAGGATTTGAAGGATTTAGAAGAAGGATTCCTGCTGTACTTTGGTCAAGAATTTCAACCAGCTCTACTCCTTCAAATAAATTCCATTCAGCTTGAACATTACTCAATGAAATAGATGGATTTTTTAGCCTGATTCTTAATGAAACCGTATCCGGGTCTCCACAAATATTTAATCTATCAGGAATACCATTGGACAAAAAATTCACCTCCAGGTTGTCTTGTGCAGACAACTGACCAAAGATGACCATCATCAATCCAATTATGGATAGAAAACTTTTTATCATAATTGTCCATGGTAGCGGCAGCCTTCTTCTCAAAATAATTCACCCTGAAATCGCTGCTCCAAGTAGGTACAAGTTGCCAAAACCATTCCAAAGGGAACTGGATAAATGGGTATTTTACATTAATGACAAATGCCTTCAAGGAAATTTTCCCTGAAGGCATTTTGTACTAAAAATAGCTATTCACCGCTCATCTAAAAGCCATTTTTAACAAGTCAAACGTAGTTACGATGCCCACCAATTTACCGGATTCAACAATAGGAAGTGCATGAAAGAGATTCTCTCCAAATATCCTGGCTGCAAATGATGCCGGATCTTCCGGTCGGAGATTGACGACTATTTTTGTCATAACATCCCTGACCAGGGTTGTTTTATACAAAGCCTGATTGTAAATTTCTTTGTCAGGATTACCAAACAAACTCAGTCCATAAGAAAGTGTATTAAAGTCAGCCCTGCTAACTATGCCTACCAGATTTGCCTCTTCATCTTCTACCGGAATATGGTGGAAGTCGTATTTTTCAAATAAGTAAGCTACCCTTTCAAGTGTATCCAGTTCCTGAACCTTCTGCACTTTTGTGGTCATTATTTCCCGGAGAGGCGTTTGTTTGTTCATGACAATTCGTTTAAGTCAACGCAGGTCTTTCATTGAAAAAATAATTCAATAAATCGAAGGTCGTAATGATTCCTACCAGATCGCCTGTACTGTCGACAACAGGAAGTGCATGGAACAAGTTTTCACGGAAATGCCTGCAGCAATTTCAATAGAATCTTCAGGGTTTACCTTGGCTACTTGTTTGGTCATGACCTCATCGACCAGCAAGGTTGCATATAATTTGTCATTGTAACTTTCCCTTTTTTCTTCATTGAAAAGCGGAAATGCATTGGAAATGGCGAGGTAATCATTTTTAGAAATAATTCCTACAACCTTATTGCCTTTGACAACCGGAATATGGTGAATATTCATACTTTTAAAAATCTCTTTGACTCTTAAAAGGGTGTCGTTGGGTTCAACTGTGACCGGCAAAGTGGTCATTATGTTCCCGATGGTGATTTGAGCGGTATTGATCATGGCTAAAAATTTAATTTTTTTAAAAAATGTTGGTAAATGGAGTTAAAACCTCCACTTACCAACAAGGCGACCAACCTATGAAATCTCGATTTTCTTAGAAGGATTGGGCTCCTTTGGTTGCATTTTGGGTACTAACACCTTCAAAACACCTTCCATGTATTCGGCCTTTATTGCCTCAGGCTTCACATTTTCAGGCAACCAAAAAGAACGACTGAAACTTTCGTAACTGAATTCTTTTCTTGTGAAATGTTCTTCTTTCTTTTCGTCAGAAACTTCCTTTTCACAAGAAACACACAACATGTTGTCTTTCAGTTCGATGTTAAAATCTTCCTTCTTCATTCCGGGAACCGCGAATGCCATTTCATAGGATTCGTCAGTTTCCTTAATGTTGACCATAGGTACGAGAGATTTTTTGGTCCAAAATTCTCCCGAAAAGTCGTCATCCCTAAAGAGGTTTTCCACCATGCCGGAGAACCTGGGGACTAAATCAGCATTGCTCCATTTGATTAATGACATGACGAAAATTTTGAGTGAAACAATTGGTTTAAAAACATTTCAAATATATCTGTTGAATTACCTCATTTGAAATGACCTGGGTCAAAAAATCGTATGACAAACATCAACCGGAAATCTTTATGGGTTTATGAGAGACGGCTAAAACATTTTACCTTTCATCCTGTTTCCTAGCTTTAAAAAGTAAACTCAATCTATGCCTACTATAAAAACCTTAGGAGAACTTAAAAAATCAGGTTACAAAAGCCGTTCTGTCAAAGAAGAACTAAGAGAAAATCTTATTAAAAAAATTCAATCAGGTGAAAAAGTATTTGAAGGAATCCTTGGATTTGACAATACAGTTTTACCTGATATTGAAAGGGCCATATTATCCAGACACAATATTCTTTTGCTGGGATTGAGAGGTCAGGCCAAAACCAAAATTGCCCGTTTGTTGGTCAGCCTTTTGGACGAGCAAATGCCCATCGTGGCTGGAAGTGAACTGAATGATGATCCACTTCAACCTATTTCAAGATTTGCAAAAGACCTTATAGCAGAAAAAGGCGATGATACGCCAATTGAATGGATTCCTAGAGAAGCCCGATATGTAGAAAAACTTGCTACACCGGATGTTTCGGTTGCTGATTTAGTTGGCGATGTGGACCCAATCAAAGCCGCTACCCTTAAACTTCCTTACAGCGATGAACGAGTTATTCATTTTGGTCTAATACCAAGAGCACACAGATCCATTTTTGTGTTGAATGAATTGCCGGATTTGCAAGCAAGAATTCAGGTGGCCTTGTTTAATATTCTACAGGAAGGAGACATGCAGATTCGTGGATTCAAACTCAGATTACCACTTGATATAGAATTCCTTTTTACTGCGAACCCGGAAGATTATACCAATCGTGGAAGCATCATCACTCCTTTGAAAGACAGGATTGAAAGTCAAATATTGACGCATTACCCTATTTCTGTCGACATTGCCAAGGTTATTACTGCGCAGGAAGCAAAACTGAGCCCGGAACAGGAAAAAGCTGTAAAAGTGCCCGAAGTCTTGAAAGACCTCTTGGAGATGATCAGCTTTGAAGCCCGTGAAAGTGAATTGATCGATGAAAAAAGTGGTGTCTCAGCTCGTTTGAGTATCTCCGGTTATGAAAATCTGGTTTCTACCGCCGAGAGAAGGATGCTTATGAACAAGGAAAAATCAACGACTGCCAGAGTGAGTGATTTTTGGGGTGTCATTCCTGCCATTACCGGAAAAGTAGAATTGGTTTATGAAGGTGAGCAGGAAGGCCCTTACAATGTAGCATTGCATTTACTGAGTGGAGCCATCAAGAAATTATTTTTAGAATATTTCAGCAATCCCGACAAACTCAAAAAAGGCAAAGAGTCAGATCCGTATGGTACCCTTCGTGCCTGGTTTGCAGGAGGCAATGAAATCAATATTTTCAATGATTGCTCTGATAAGGAATTCAAAAAAGAATTGGACAAAGTTGCCGGATTGAAAAAATTGGCAGAAACCAGTGGGGTCGACAAGGCTGATATTTATCCTATGATGGAATTGATAGTCCACGGACTTGCCGAATTTGAGATAGTCAGCAAAGAGATGTTGGATTCCAAATTATCATTCAAGGATTTATTGGCTGATATGTTTGGAGATGAAGATATGGACGATCTATTTAACTAGCATTATAACGTTCCTTGATGGCCTTGATGAGGTCATCAAGGTTCCATGCATCTTCTATACTATATTCTCCGATTTTAGTTCTTCGCAAAGCATCCAGATAAGCACCGGAATTCAAAGCCCTTCCATAATCATGAGCGAGTGAACGTATATAAGTTCCTTTACTACAATCGACTTCAAATTCCAACCTTGGCCATTCTCCAACCTTCACTTCAAATTTATCTATTCTGATATTCCTTGGTTCCAGTTCTATGGATTCTCCCCTTCTGGCGAGTTTGTAAAGCGGTTGACCGTTCACCTTTATAGCGGAAAACATAGGCGGAACTTGCTGAATTTCCCCAAGAAATTGTTTAGCTATTTCAGATAACTCCTCTTTTTTAATATGGTCAGTCGGAAAGGTTTCTTCAATTTCGGATTCAGCATCGTAGGAAGGTGTGGTAGCTCCAAGTGTCATACTACCGGTATAGGTTTTATCACGGTCTTGTAAAAGGTGGAGATTTTTTGTGTATTTACCTGTACACAATAACAAAAGTCCAGTTGCCATTGGATCCAAAGTTCCACTGTGACCGACTTTTATTTTTTTGATCTTCAGGTTATATTTTAAGGTACCCCTTATTTTATTCACCACATCAAAAGAAGTCCAGTCCTTGGGTTTATCCACCAAGATTACTGTGCCTTCCAGGAAGTCTACGTTAGACAGATTTGCCTTATTGAGTACAGTTAATTCTTCCAAAACCAATTTAATTAAATACGCCAGATTGATAAGCAATAGCAATCAAACCAACTACCAGGCAGTAAAGTGCGAACCAGGTTAGCTTTGCCCTTTTCACCAGTTGAATCATCCAAACACAAGCTACCAATCCGGTAATAAATGCAGCTATAAAACCCGCACCTAAAGGAATTAGCGATGCTTCTGACCAGACCACACTTCCGTCCATCAAGTCCTTGGCCATTTTTCCAAAAATAAGAGGAACTACCATTAAAAAGGAAAACCTTGCGGCTTTTTCACGGTCAATATTTAAAAGCAAACTTGTTGAAATGGTTGCACCCGATCTTGAAATTCCCGGAGTTATGGCAATGGCTTGCGCAATCCCAATAATAATAGCCTCCTTAAAACCGACACTTTTTGTAGTATCTTTTATTCTATCTGCCAGGTACAAAAGCAATGCAGTAAAAATCAATGCACCTCCGACCAAAAGAAGATTGCGATCAAACATGGCTTCTATCTGGTCATTGAATAATACCCCCACCAAGGCAGCAGGGATCATGGAAAGAATAATCTTCACCGAAAAGGTAAAGGCCTCATTATTTTTAAATTGAAATAGACCTTTGAAAATTTCTGCTATGTCTTTTCTAAAAACAACAACAGTTGAGAGTGCAGTAGCAAAATGAAGAACCACTGTCATGAGCAGGCTTTGCTCTCCTACTGATTGGTCATTCACTAAAACCTTGACAATTTCTAGGTGACCGGAACTGGACACCGGTAAAAACTCGGTTAATCCCTGGACAATTCCAAGGATGATGGCCTGAAGTATTTCCGACATGTTGAATTAGGACTTTCTAAAAATAGCGTAAACCTCTACACCAATACCTGCAAGGATAACGATAGGAGCGATAACCGTCCTTCTGGTACTGTAAATGATGTCTTCATCCCATACATCAGGGCTCGGCATGCTTCCACCTGCCATCAGCAACATACCCAACAATACCAAAACTGCCCCAACTCCCATAAGGATGTAATTCATTCTTTTAAAAATCAATACATGCTCATTGGCAGGGTTTGGAGTACTGCTTTTAGTTCTGCTTACTGTTGGTTTCGGGGTGTCTGTAGCAGTTGAAACAACCACTCTTTTTTTCCCTGAATTAGATTTACTCATTATGGTAAGATTATAAATTTCAAATTTAGCAACGCAAAGGTATTTAAAAGATGTAATTCTTAGTGCCTTTGGTGTATAAAGTATTAATACAGGTCATCTACCCGCATTTTCAAATATTTATTCACAACAAACCAGGTACTTGCTATGGAAATCAGGATACCAAATAAAACCAAACTGCCCAACATGATTCCCAGCCACTGGAAATTTAAAATATTCTGAAGTTCCGGAAATTCCTGCTCTGCCATCAAATGAAGACCCAGTAAAATGATAATGGCAAGCAATCCTGCTATCAATCCGTGCCAGAAACTTCTTTTTAAAAAAGGCTTACTTATAAAAGACCAGGATGCTCCGACGAGTTCCATATTTTTAATCAAAAACCTATTGGAATATAAGGCCAACCTGATGGTATTATGAATCAAAAACAAGGTTATAAAAAACAGGACAATTCCTATGCCCAGGGAAAACCATCCTATCCTTTTAAGGTTTCCGGCTATCAAATCTGCCATTCCCTCCTGGTAATATGCATCCCTAACTTCGGGTTTGGCTTTTAAACCGGCGATGATTTGATCCATCTCTCCCTGCTTTTGATAAGAAGCCACCACGTTGAAAGTCAAAATATCAAATAAGGGGTTTGGCATGTCCAATTTTAAAAAATCTTCCCCAAACTCCTTGCGCATCATCTCAGCTCCTTCCTCTTTTGAAATAAGCTTTAAAGAACCTGCCTTTACGTAAGGATCTGATTTTAGTTGAGTTTCCAGGACCGAAATTGAATCCCTGCTTACATCATTTCTAATTTCAACAATGATTTCAACCTTCTCTTTAAACCAGTGAAACAATCCATTGGCATGCATCATCAACAATCCAAAAACACCGACTAAAACCAGTACAAGGGTGATACCCAAAATACTGTAAAAGTAGTTTGGCTTGTTACCGGGTACTCTGGATTTGCGTCTGGCAGCCATAATTTTCAAATTGGTTAATACTAAATAAAATGGGGACCCAGGCTTCGATTGAAATGACCTGGTTCCCCATTATTATTTTCTCATAAATTTCTTTCGAATATTTCTTGAAAGAAAAATCCACTAAAAGGATGGTATTTTTCCAAGTCCCTTTTTTCAAGGATTTTCCTTGTCATCTTCATCTTTAGTCAACTCAGCAAAAGGTAATGCATCAAGTTGTTCCAAATATGCATTTTTCACTTTTTCAAACTCAGGCATGGTCTCAGCAGGAAGTGGTTCCGGTGGAGGGAAGCTTAGGTTCAAATGGTTGACCTGCTTTCCATTCTTCCAAAAACGAAAACAAACGTGCGGACCCGTTGCCAGGCCGGTTGATCCTACATAACCAATGGTTTGACCTTGTTTTACATGAACACCCGGACGAATACCTTGTGCAAACTTCTGCATGTGAAGGTATTGTGTCGAATAGGTTTCGTTGTGTTTGATTTTTACAAAATTACCATTACCTCCTCTTCTTGTCGCTTCCAAAACTACACCGTCTCCAATTGCTAAAATCGGTGTACCATATGGAGCCGCATAATCAGTTCCCAAATGCGGTCTAACCCTTTTTAAAATAGGATGGAAACGCTTAGGATTGTAATGGGAAGAAATTCTTGAGAACTTCACAGGCGCTCTAAGGAAACCTTTATTCATAGGACGGCCCTCTAAATCATAGAAACCGGGATGGTCTTTATCTTCGAAATAAACGGCCTGAAATTCTGTATCACCTGATTTGTACAATGCTGCATGCAAGTTGCCAATTCCTACTACCTCACCATCGATGATTTGCTCATCGTAAAGAAGTTTGAACTGATCTCCCTTTTGTGTATGGTGGAAGTCGATAGACCACTGCAATGCATCTTCCATCTTATCAGCCAGCTCATAAGACATGCCACCATCAATCATGGCATTCCAAAGAGAACTTTCGATAACGCCGGTCGATTTTTTACTTTGAGTCGTGATTGGGCGCTCTACCCTTTCACAGGTTTTATTGTTTAAATCAAAAACGTAGTAAACGAAAACAGATGGTTCGTACACCAAAAAGTCAGGTTTACTTTTTTCATCTTTTTTAAGGAGAAAAAATGGTTTACCAACTCTCCAGTTCCTTACATCAAAAACATCTTTGGCTGATTGCACCATTGCTTCAATAGCACTGTATTCCATCCCGTTTTCATTCAGGATGTCACCAAAGAATTGATTATTTTCAATGACGTTTTCTTCAACTGTGAATGTATCGATGGCAAAACCCCATTTCAAGGTTGGAGCAACGATAGGAAAAGAACCTAACTTCACTTCACCCGCTTCATGTATCGAAGCAGAACCGAGGTTGTTGTCAAACAATTTATTTCCAATAAAAAATACAGCTAAAAGTCCAATCGGCAGGAGTGATTTCTTCCAATGTTTTCTAACGGACTTTGCCAGGTTTTGAAACGCTTCCGTCTTTTCCACTAAGGTTAGTTTTTAAGTAATTCCCTGAATCTCAGATTGTTATGGCCTTTTTGGGATTGTTGTTACGGCAAATATAAAAATACGCTGCCACATCCATGCATTTTTAACCTAATTTTAAACCTTAGCTCCTCTCAAACTCATATTAAACAATTTATACATTTTTATTTATCTGATAATGCGGACTTATAGGCCGCGAGACACCTTTCCCGTGCTTCCTTGTGGTCAACAATGGGTTCAGGATAATCGTCCGTTTGCCATTCGGGCACCCATTCTTTTACATATTTTCCGTCCTTGTCGAATTTCTTCAACTGCGATTCGGGATTGAATATCCTGAAATAAGGTGCTGCATCCGTTCCACAACCTGCTGCCCATTGCCAACCTCCGCTATTGCTGGCAAGGTCAAAGTCCAATAATTTTTCAGCGAAATACGCTTCCCCCCATTGCCAGTTGATCAAAAGATGTTTGCTTAAGAAACTGGCCACTACCATTCTTACACGATTGTGCATGTATCCGGTTTCATTCAACTGACGCATTCCTGCATCTACCATTGGATAACCGGTTTTTCCCTGACACCACAAGTCAAATTCTTTTTCATTATTGCGCCATTCGATATTTGCATATGCCTTTCTAAAAGGTCCGTCTGCCACATATGGAAAGCTGTCCAAAATCATACTGTAAAAGTCTCTCCATATCAGCTCATTCAAAAATGTGTCATTTAAACTTCTGGCCTTTTTTGCTTTATCACGGATACTGATGGTTCCAAATCGAAAATGCAGCCCCAATCTGGAAGTCCCTTCTTCAGCCGGAAAGTTCCTTTTTTTATCATATTCCTTGATGACCTTCTGCTTGACAGTCCTGTCGGGAAAATCAAGCGAGGTTTCAACAAATCCCATTTCTTCTAAAGTAGGAATCGAAAGCTGCTTATTCTGAATAAAAGCATCTTTATACTTTAAAGTCGGATATTCCTTAAAAAAGAAGTCCCCATTTCTTTTAACTCCATTAACTTCGATTTCTTTTGCATTGAGTCTTTCCTTCCATTTCCTGCTGTAGGGTGTGAAAACAACATAGGGATCCCCATCGTCTTTTAAAACTTCCTCTGCTTCGAAGATTACATGATCTTTGAAAGTAGAAAATTCAATATCGTTTTCCTTCAATAATTTCTCTATGGATTCATCTCTTTTCTTCGCGTAAGGTTCGTAATCCCGATTGGTAAAAACAGCATCAATCTTTTGCTCTTTTAGTAGATTTTTCCAAACCTGTTCAGGTGAGCCATACTTTACAAGCAAACTACTTCCTAAGTCCTTCAGTTCTTCGGAAAGTCTTTGAATTTCCTCGTGAATAAAGGTCACTCTGGCATCCTTTTTAGGTAATTTCTCCAGTATATTTTTATCAAAAATAAAAAGGCATTGTACGGGTTTGCCTGATTTGAGCGCGTGATAAAGCCCCGCGTTATCTTCCAACCTCAAATCTCTTCTAAACCAAAAAATGGATGTTCCAGACATGTATCGTTTTATTTTTTTTCCAAACAAGAGGAAGCCACCTTGGTTCATCATTCTTGAACTTAAGTCAAAAATGCTTATTATGCATTAGTGCAGAATTTCATTTCTTTGCCGAAGGTTGTATTTTAGCAAAATCAAAACCAACACTTGTATGATTCAATCGGTCATCTTTGGACTTGTAACCATAGCTGCATTTGCCATTGCCGGGAAAAAATTCCTGCAAATTAGACGAAACATTCTGTTAGGAGAATCTGAAGAAATAACAGGCGATACCGGCGAGCGCTGGAAAAATGTGTTGCTTGTAGCATTCGGACAAAAGAAAATGTTTAAAAACTGGATTCCTGCTGTTTTCCACTTTTTCATTTATGCAGCTTTTTTGCTCACTCAGATCGAATTGATAGAAATCTTAATTGATGGCTTTTCAGGAAATCATCGATTCTTTGCTCCTGTCTTAGGAGGCTTTTATACATTTTTAATCAATTTTATTGAAATATTGTCCGTACTGGCACTTGTTGCCACTATCGTTTTTCTTTCAAGAAGAAACCTGCTGAAAGTTCCAAGATTTTTCAAACCTGAAATGAAAGGCTGGCCTTTCAAAGACGGAAACCTTATTTTGATATTGGAATTACTCCTACTGATTGGAATTTTCAGCATGAATGGTGCGGACGTAGTGCTTCAATCTTTGAACCATCCCCATTATCCAGATACCGGAACATTATTAGTCAGCAGCCAATTAGGCCCCGCATTATTTGGCGGTCTTGATGCAGACACTTTAATCGTAATAGAAAGATTTGGTTGGTGGCTACACATTTTGGTTGTATTTGCCTTTTTAAATTACCTTCCTTATTCCAAGCATCTACATATCTTCTTTGCTTTCCCTAATACTTATTTCGCCAAAATTCAGCCCAAGGGTGAAATGGATAATATGGATTCCATTATGAATGAAGTAAAAAGCATGATGGGATTTCCGGATGCTCCTCCCAGCGAAATGGCAGAAGGTGGAGAATTACCCGTTTTTGGCTCCAATGATGTTACCAATCTAGGTTGGACCAACATTTTGGCTGCCTACAGTTGTACTGAATGTGGAAGATGTACGGCAGCTTGTCCTGCAAATATCACGGGTAAAAAACTTTCTCCGCGAAAAATCATGATGGATGTAAGAGACCGTGCAGATGAGATAGGAAAAAAATTGGACGGCGGATCGAAGGAGTTTATCAAAGCTGAAAAAAAGGAGTCTGAAACGATATTGACCGCTGAAAACTTTGACGATGGTAAGTCGCTTTTTGATTACATCACACGTGAAGAAATTCATGCATGTACGACTTGCAATGCCTGTGTAGAAGCATGTCCTGTTTTAATCAATCCCCTCGATATTATTTTAAAATTAAGACGCTACGAAATTCTAACCGAATCTGCAGGCCCCGGAGAATGGCTTCCACTTTTCAATAGCATAGAAAATGGAGGTTCTGCCTGGCAAATCCCAGACGACAGGGATAAATGGGCTGTAGACATGGAATCATAACCGGTGCAAACCATAAAATCTCTGACCATGAAAAGTTTTACATTAATTTTCACAGCCTTATTAATTCCTTTCCTTTCAATTTCCCAATCTGAGGAAATTGAAAATCAGCTTCCTCAAAACCTGTGGGAAAAATTCAACCCTTATGCTTTTCAAACGGATGTCTGGATCAATGACTCCGTATATTGCTATTCCTACGACGACAATACCGGTGAAACCAATCCATCCTCAAGAACCTACAATAAGGAGTTTTCCCCAAGCGGAGCGCTTTTAGTATCTGAAACCCAGGTATTTAGAAATGGTGAATGGGAAAATGAAAAAAGGATTGAAAACACGCTGGACGAATTGGGAGTTTTGGAAGCCCAGGCTGAATTGATTTGGAATAGCACGACAATGGGATGGTATTATGACGAGCGTTCACTTTTTGAATATTCGACCAATGGACAGTTTACAAATGTTACTGTTCAGAGTTTTGATTTAAACAACCAAAGCTGGGTTAATAAATCCAGAAACGTTTATTCGTACAGCAATTTTAATCGCCCTGATGAATTCCTGGGTCAAAAGTGGGAGAACGGTACTTGGTTAAATGATTTTAGGGTAACCTACACTTACAATTCAAATGGCCTTGAAAACTCATCAAATTACCAAAAATGGAACCCGGACCTCAATGACTGGGAAAATGTAAACCGAACCTTTACCACTTTTGACGGTAATGGTCTACCCTACCAAACCAAGCGCGAAACCTGGGGTTCTGGCAGTATGACCTATCGCAATAGTTCAAGGTCTACTTTTACTTACAATGCACAAAACCTTTTAGAAAATACATTAAACGAATCGTGGAATCCTTCTGATTCAGTTTGGACTATTACTGGTGATCAGACTCAATATTATGATGGCGATGCAAATCTTATAGAGTTAAATTCCAGAAACTGGAATGGCGTTAGTATGGTCAATTATTTCCGTTTCATCAGAAATTATGATGTCAATGGCAATCTAATTTATCAAAAAAGCGAGTTGTTTGTAAATGGTAACTGGAGGTTGTTGGAATATTGTGATTACTATTATTCTTTAAGAACATTTATCAATACGGAAGAGCTTCTAAAAGATATTTGTAAATTTCCTAATCCTGTCCAACCCGGTCAAGTCCTTCAATGCGAACAATTGGATTTACTTCAACCAGACCGTTGGGTTTTGACCAATTTAAACGGACAAATTATTCATAAAGAACGCTATGCGGGTCAGATTGAAATGGGACAAAATTTGCAACCTGGAATGTACCTACTTACCGTAATCAAAGGTGGAAAAATTAGTGCGCAGAATAAATTGATGGTTCAACCTTAATCGATATAAAAAGTAAAATCAAAATACATGCATGTACCTAGAATGTCAGAATTAGCAGCAGAGGGAAAGACTCCGGAAATCCTTTTTTGGGTCGGATGTGCAGGCTCTTATGATGACAGAGCCCAAAGAGTTACGAAGGCTTTTTGCGAAATTCTGAATGCAGTAGAAATGAATTATGCCATCCTTGGTAATGAAGAAATGTGTACAGGTGATCCGGCAAGACGAGCAGGAAATGAGTTCCTTTTTCAGATGACGGCACTTCAAAATGTTCAGGTTTTGAATGGTTACGAAATTAAAAAAATCGTTACCACCTGTCCACATTGTTTCAATACGCTGAAAAATGAATATCCAGCACTTGGAGGGAATTATGAAGTTATCCACCATACCCAACTCCTACAGGAGTTGATCAATGCCGGCCGAATCAAAATGCAAGAAGGAGGAGAATTTAAAGGAAAGAAAATCACCTATCACGACTCTTTGTTATTTGGGTAGGGCCAATGGCGTTTATGAAGCTCCCAGAGCAGTTCTCCAATCCCTTGACAATGAATTGGTTGAATTAAAAAGGTGTCGCACCAATGGTTTATGCTGTGGTGCCGGAGGTTCTCAAATGTGGAAAGAAGACGAACCCGGCGACAAAAGAATCAATATTGAGCGAACCGAAGAAGCATTAGAAACCGGCGCTGAAATCATCGCCGTCAATTGCCCTTTTTGCCTTACCATGATGAGCGACGGGGTTAAAAACTTCGACAAACAGGAAGAAGTAATGGTGTATGATTTGGCCGAGTTGATTGTGAACAATGTGAGGTAGGCGGTTGGCTGTTGGCCATTGGCTGTTGGCTGTTGGCTGTTGGCTCATTATGTGGAACCAATTGATTTTTGTTGGATTTACCGGATAATGAATAAAGGTACGGACTTGAGAAATTTTTACGCTTTATAATAATTGTATTCGAATTCAAAATATGCGACCCCCAAGGGTCGGTTTCTCCCCACGTCGTCCTTTTGCTACGGAGATGGGACCCTTTGGGTCCTAAACCATACAGGACCCGCAGGGTCCAATCTCCGTAGCCCAGGAAATACCATTCATCCACGACCCGGAGGGTCGAATATCCTTTTGTCCCAGACCAGATTATATGTGAATTTTGGGAGAAAACCATTTATTGATTAAAGGCTATATCCTTGGATTTTTCGCTTTTGAAATAATAAAAATATGCGACCCCAAGGGGTCGATTTCGCCCCACCTCGTCCTTTTGCTACGGAGATGGGACCCTATGGGTCCTAAAACCACACAGGACCCGCAGGGTCCATGAAACTATACGGACCCAAAAGCCTTGAAAATTGGGGGGCTACGGACGATCTCATAACTCCTGCGGACCCGCAGGGTCCAATCTCCGTAGCCCAGGCATTACCATACATCCACGACCCGAAGGGTCGAATATCATTCTTTCCCAGACCAGGTTTCTACCTAAAATTTGGGGAGAAAACTATTTATTGATTAAAGGCGATATCCTTGGATTTTTCGCTTTTGAAATAATAAAAATATGCGACCCCCAAGGGGTCGATTTCTCCCCACGTCGTCCTTTTGCTACGGAGATGGGACCCTGCGGGTGCTAAAACCTCACGGGATCGAAAAGTCTTGAAAATTGGGGGCTACGGACGATCGCATAACTCCTACGGACCCGCAGGGTCCAATCTCCGTAGCCCAGGCAATACCATCCATCCACGACCCGGAGGGTCGAATCTCATTTTTTCCCAGACCAGGTTTCTACCTAAAATTTGGGGAGAAAACTATTTATTGATTAAAGGCGATATCCTTGGATTTTTCACTTTTGAAATAATTAAAATATGCGACCCCCAAGGGGTCGATTTCGCCCCACGTCATCCTTTTGCTACGGAGATTGGACCCTTTGGGTCCTAAAACCACACGAGACCCGCAGGGTCCATGAAACTATACGGACCCAAAAGCCTTGAAAATTGGGGGGCTACGGACGATCTCATAACTCCTACGGACCCGCAGGGTCCAATCTCCGTAGCCCAGGCATTACCATACATCCACGACCCGAAGGGTCGAATATCATTCTTTTCCAGACCAAGATTCTACCTGAAAGCCTTTCATTCCTTGAAGAGTAATTCCCTTTTTACAACCTAAATGCTGGACTTGCATTAATATTTGTTGAATCTTCGACTTACGAATTAGGTGACATTCAATTAGACCTTTAGCGAATGTCGAAAAGTGAAAATCTTCTCTATGGTTTAATTTTAATGGGTTCTTTCGAGCACACTTCATGGACTTTTAGAAAAGAGTTGTATTCCTGTTCAAAGCTTACTTTCCCATGATGTTGCTTTTGATTTTCAATGTATTTTATTGCATTTTTAATAGATGATTTACAGTGTGAAAAAGCTCCAAATCCCTCTTGCCATTTAAATATTCCCTTTGTTACAAATTTTTCGTTGACCCATTTATTGGAATGTTTTTTAATTTCTCTTACCAATGCTGAGATTGATAAATCAGGATTAATATTTATTAAAATATGAATGTGATCTGGCATCCCATTAATAACAATTAATTTTTGACCCTTATTTGATATTATTTTGGAAATGTATTTATGCAAATCAACCTCCCAATCCGGGTCAATTGGAACACTAAAATTTCTTTTGATTCCAAAAACGATATGAATGTAAATCGTAGAATACGTCATAGTTTAAGCTTTCCTATTAGTACCATTTTTTTCAAAAAGGTATCAAGTTTTCCATTTTTTTATCAAGAAAAATGAATTCGTAGTGTAGACTTTGGGAATTTTTCACCTTTTAAATATTTGAATTTAAAAATGCAATTCGCAAAAATTATATGCGACCCCTAAGGGGGTCGATTACGCCCCATGTTTTTATTTTACTACGGAGATGAGACCCTTCGGGTCAAAGGGCACTTTAAGATCAAAAAGGTCTTGAAAATAGAGCCTAAGGAGGATCGCATTACCCCTACGGGACCCGCAGGGTCCAATCTCCGTAGCCCAGGCAATACCATCCATCCACGACCCGGAGGGTCGAATATCTTTTTTACCCAGATCAGAATTATACCTGAATTTTGGGGAGAAAACCATTTTTTGATTAAAGGCGAAATCCTTTGATTTTTCGCTTTTGAAATAATAAAAATATGCGACCCCAAGGGGTCGATTTCGCCCCACCTCGTCCTTTCGCTACGGAGATGAGAACCTATGGGTCCTAAAACCACACGGGACCCAAAAGTCTTAAAAATTGGGGGCTACGAACGATCAAATAACTCCTACGGACCCGCAGGGTCCAATCTCCGTAGCCCAGGCAACACCATCCATCCACGACCCGGAGGGTCGAATATCATTTTTCCCCAGACCAGGTATTTCATTGAAAATTATAATGATTACAATTTGTAAAGGGTTGGTAAATAGGCAAAGACTCCTAATACACAAAAGCCCCCGCACATCACTGTACGAGGGCCTCTGCTATCTAAAACAAAAAATCTTATTCGAATAATGAGTCGTAATTGCTATTTCCTTTTTCGGATGAATTACTTCTGGTTTGTCTTTCCGGACGTGGACTGTCAAGGTCGAAAGATGTGGTAGATGTATTTTGATCCAATAACATAAGGGTGGATTCTTTTTCCCACACCTCCAACATCTCAAGGCCTTTTTCTTCGAAAACGCCGTTTTGAAGGTCGATGGAATCCATAAAGTTGGCAGACATTTCCATGAAACGTTCCATCTCTCCTACTTTGCTGGCAACATCTTCAGTGATGTTTTCCATGGCCGCATCAAACATGGCTCTTTTGTCAGGGTCGCCGCTTATCACACTCATGGCAGATTTCATGGCACCATGACTGGCACGGATTGCCTTTCTTTCCTGCTCTTTTACCTTCACCTGGTCTTTGGTATCTTCCAGAAGGATTTCTGAATTGCGATACATTTTATCCAGGATTCTATACATCACCTCCATTTTGTTGTGAAGGGTCTGATATTTTTGATTACTCTCCTGTAGACGAGCTGCTTTTCTCGTTGCCAAAACAACCTGAGAATCTTTACCTTCTCTTTTGGCTACACTGGCAAGCTTCATATTGTTGTCAATCTCGCGCTCGTTTTCTTCCATCACCATTTTCATCTTGCGCATTTGACCTCTGAGATTGCCGATTTGCTTGCTCATTTTTACCAAATTGTCTTGCAAATCTTCAACATAGGATTTCAAAATACCAATTGGATCAAGGTTTACAAAAACACCAGTCACTGACCTCATTACACTTTTATACATGTACCAAACCAGGTTTCTCATTTTGGGGTCAAGAACCATGTAAACGATGGCACCCAAAAGCGCCAACATTCCGGCCAGATAAAGGGTATTTTGAGCAAGGGTAATCAAAGTTGGCAAAGCAGTGTATAATAAATATCCGCCTCCTAATACCAAGGCTGTTAAAAATATCAACCCGGTAATTCCTTCAGGTTTTTGCCAAAATGATTTTTGCTTGAATTGTGGTGTATCCATTCTAAAAGCTGATTATTTTTTTTGAATAATGTAAAAATGAGAAAATCTTTTCAAATGTAAGATGCATTCCAATCATTTTGAAAGATTCCTTGATGGATGCTTGAAATTAAAAGACAAACGGCTCAAAAAAATCAAAGCAAGGGTTTTGCACAGTATTTCAACATTTGAATGTGGAAAAAAAGGCGGCCCACAATGCCAGGCTACTATTCCTGACATTTCAACTTTTTCTACCTTTGCGGGCTATGCGTTTAAAAACTCTCGAGATAAAAGGCTTCAAAAGTTTCGCCAATGAGACCGTGGTCCATTTTGGTGAGGATGTAATCGGCATTGTCGGGCCCAACGGGAGTGGTAAATCGAACATTGTAGACGCAATTCGATGGGTATTGGGCGAACAAAGTAGTAGAGAGCTTCGCTTGGATACGATGGCCAGCGTGATTTTCAACGGAACTAAAAAACGTCGTTCGGCTCCTTTCGCCTCCGTTTCACTTACCTTCGAAAACACAAAAAACCTCTTACCGACTGAATATCAAAATGTATCTATCACACGTATATTGTACCAAAGTGGTGATAGTGAATACAAACTCAACAATGTAACCTGCCGATTGCGGGACATAACCGGACTGTTTTTGGATACCGGAATCGGCTCCAACTCTTACGCCATCATTGCTCTTGGAATGGTGGATGACATTCTAAACGACAAGGAAAATTCGCGCCTTAAAATGTTGGAACAGGCGGCCGGGATTTCCAAATACAAAATTCGCAAAAGGGAAACTTTATTAAAACTTAAAAATACCGACGCAGATCTGGAACGGGTGGAGGACCTTCTTTTTGAAATAGAAGGCAACCTGAAGACCCTTGAACAACAAGCCAGAAAAGCAAGAAGGTATTTCGAAATAAAAGACCAGTACAAAGGATTCAGCATCCAACTGGCAAGCATCAAAGTTGGCAGATTAAAGGATCGCCACAAAGAGATAAAAGGTCAACTTACGCAGGAAGAAGATCGTTACCGCCAATTTGATGTCGAAACTACTCAGCTGGAATCTCAGCTCGAAGCGGAAAAGAAAGCCAATCTTGATAAGGAAAAGGCACTTTCTGATCGACAAAGAGACCTTAATGCCCTGGTTGGTAAAATCAGGAACAAGGAAAACGAGCGTTCCATGCTCAAACAACGCCTTGATTTTATCAATCAAAACAGGCAAAAGCTGGAACAACAAATCCTGGCTAATAATTCCAGAATCAAAGAGCTGGAAGTTCAAATTCAGAATTACCGCGAAGACCTCAACGATGAAAAACGCATTGAGGCCAGAATGGAAATTGAACTCAATCAAGCTGAAGATAAACTAAAGTCTGTTCGCGCTGAACACGGAAGTGCCAAATCAGATCTTGATGAAATTCTAAAAGGTCAGCAGACAATAGAAAGGGAGCTTTTCGAACTTGAAAAAAGGAAAGCCATCAATTCAAACCGCCTGGACAACCTTGAGTTTGACAAAGCCCAATCCGAAAGTTCCAACAATACCAGAATTGAAGAGCAGGTTCGCCTCAAATCCAGCCTTAAGGATTTGGAACAAAAGGAAGAACTGCAGCAAAATGAATTGGAGGTTTTATTAAAAGAAGCCGACCAACGTCAGACTGCAATTTTAGAGGCAGAACAAGAATTGGATCAGCTTCGCCAGAAAATGACTGCCCTCAACCGTCAATTGGACGCTAAAAAGAATGAGTTCAAGTTGACGCAGAGCATGGTTGAAAGCATGGAAGGATTTCCGGAGTCCATTAAATTCCTTAGCACTCAAAAGGAATGGATCCAAAAAGCGCCTTTGCTTTCTGACCTAATATATGTGCATGAGGAATACCGGGTAGCAATTGAAAACTATCTGGAACCATACCTCAACTATTATGTGGTTCCTACCATAGAAGATGCATACAAGGCCATCAAATTATTGAGTCAATCTCAAAAAGGAAAGGCTAATTTCTTCGTGTTGGATGCCTTCAAGGATTACAATCCACCGATGACACTTTTGCCGGATACCACCAATGCTTATGAATTGGTCAATACCGATCCTGCTTACAGAAACTTATGTTCTTTCCTGCTCGAAAATGTATTGGTAACGGAAGATGAAGACGTGACCAAAGTACAGCAGGAAGGTGATTTTGTTTTACTTTCCAAAAGTGGCCGATTTATCAAAAGACGATTCAGCATCAGTGGCGGAAGTATCGGACTTTTTGAAGGCAAAAAAATTGGTAGAAAGAAGAATCTTGAAATGCTGGAAACAGCCATCAAGAAACTCGAGAAAGAAGAAGATAAACTTGCTACCTCTTTCTATAATCTGAAGTCAAAAATCGAGCAGCTCAAAACCGAACGAGATGACAGAAAAATTCATAATGCACGAGAATCGCTAAGCAAGGTAACCCAGGAAAGGATCTCCATTTCAAGCAAATTGGAGAACTTAAATAATGTTTTAAAAGAAAGCGGCGATAAAGAGCAGCGAATCATTGAAGAAATTACCCAATTGATTCAGGCGAATCAGGAGATTGAAAACAACCTTGAAGCCAAAACTGCACAAATCAATACGGCCAAGGCTCAAATCTCTGAAGTGGATGCTTCTTTTAAAAAGATGTCCGACCAATTGAGCGAAGCTTCCAGTGCCTTTAATGAGAAAAACATTGCCTTCATCAGGCAACAAAACAAAGTTTCTGCCTTCCAACGTGAGTTGAATTTCAGAGAAAAATCTTACGAAGAAATCGCCAGCTCAGTCAAAAAAGACAGCAGTAACCTGGAACAGGCTTCAGAAGAGGACATTACTATAAAGGACAATATTGCCCAGCTTGAAAAAGAATTGCAAGAAGCCTATGCGGAAAGAAAGGAAAGGGAATCACTACTTACTGCAGCTGAACAAAATTATTTCCAGGCGAGAGGTGGCATCAACGAAATTGAAGACAAACTCCGCAAACTCAACAAATCAAGGACCGACGTTCAAATACTTATCAATAATCTTAAGGATAAATTATCAGATGTTCGACTTGATTTGAGTTCTCTTTCTGAAAGACTTCGGGTAGAATTCAGCATCAACATCAATGAATTGAATACTGAAAATACCGAG
>JAWKLG010000033.1:0-63760 GCA_041392845.1 Saprospiraceae bacterium
CCAAAGTGCTTTTTCACGTAAGCATCTATCAGGGTATTTCCTGGACCGGTATCAGTCACCAAAGCTTCTTCCAATCCTCTGGAAGGCAAATAAGTAAAATTGGCAATCCCGCCAATATTCAAAAGGATTCTATCTTCTTTTTCAGAATGAAAAAGCAAGGCATCTCCATAAAAGGCAAGGGGAGCTCCTTCTCCACCTCCTGCAATATTTTTTTGCCTAAAATCAGAAAGTGTTATGATTCCGGTTTTTACTGCCAGGTGGTCTGCATCGCCGATTTGAAGTGTAGCATTTGGGAAATCTTGTCGTTGATGCATGGATTTTGGAGCATGAAATATCGTTTGACCATGACTCGCAATCAAGTCAACATCCTCTTTCGAAAGCCCGTTCTTTTTTAAAAAATCTAAAATAAGTAAGGCATGGTAAGTGCCCAACCAGGCATTCATAAGACTAAAATCTTCAAGAGAAACCTCTTTTTTTGGAAAGACCAGAGAAATTTTTTCTTTAACCACTTCAGAATAAGGTATGGTTTCAAAATGCAACAGTTCACATTGGGTATCAAAACCGCTTCCGGTGATTTTACAGTAAGCGATATCCAAACCATCCATGGAGGTACCCGACATTAGGCCGATGATGTTTCGAAAGGGCTTTTGGCCGATTTTGTAAAGGTGATGGAGGTTTGAATTCACAACTCTGGATGCTTAGTGACATTTGAAATAATCAAAAGGTTCCAGGCAGTCCTTACATCTGTACAAGGATTTGCAGGCAGTTGAACCGAATTGGCTGATCATTACCGTGTTGGTAGATTCACAATGAGGACAAATGATGTCTTTTTCTTCTGCGAAAAGAGCCGTTTTGTCAACGGAGCTTTCCTGTGGAGGGGCAATTCCGTATTCCTTGAGCTTTTTTCTACCATTTTCTGAAATCCAATCTGTGGTCCAAGGCGGACTCAAAACTGTTTCAACGGCTATTTTCTGATATCCGGCTTCCTGGAGGCTTGCTTTAATATTGACTTCTATCATATTCATGGCAGGACAACCGGAATAAGTAGGGGTGATAATGACCTTTACGGTTTCATCCTCACTGATTTCTACATCCCTGATGACCCCCAAATCCATCACAGTTAATACAGGTATTTCAGGATCTGTTACCTGTTCCAGTATCTCAAGGATTACTTTTTTATCGAATTTTTCAGCAGTCTCACTCATTTTCTTAGATTTTTTTGAAAAATAAAATTTTCAATATAAAAATCTGATTTTCAATTATTTAAACCTATGATTCCCGTCATTCGGGACCTTGATTTAATTTTAAAAAAAATAAATCAACACAAAAGTTTGCAAATGTTATCAAAACAAGTTTAAGTTTGCAGTGTATTAGTACAGTAGTACACTAAAACAGAACAACAATGATTGATTTGACAAACATCGCATTTTGGTACAAAAAGGACAAACCTGTTTTTTCAGGCCTGGACCTCAACCTTCAAAAAGGAGCCATTTACGGACTCCTTGGAAAAAACGGCGCCGGTAAAACTACACTGTTGAAAATTATTTCCGGTTTGCTTTTTCCTAAACAAGGAACCTGTCATGTAATCAACCACAAACCGGGACAAAGGTTGCCATCGTTTTTGTCGGAAGTGTACTACGTACCCGAAGAATTGTACATTCCTTCGGTTAAAATAAAGGAATTTGTAAATACCTATGCACCATTTTATCCCAGGTTTGATCAAGCACGATTTGATAAATACCTGGATGTATTTGAAAT
The DNA here is from genome assembly GCA_041392845.1 of Saprospiraceae bacterium. Classification (GTDB taxonomy): domain Bacteria; phylum Bacteroidota; class Bacteroidia; order Chitinophagales; family Saprospiraceae; genus JAGQWW01. Next base: position 1,759 of record JAWKLG010000033.1, read on the forward strand.
AAGTGCAGAAAACAAAATGGATGCTCTTTCCTACGGGCAAAAGAAGAAGGCGATTCTTGCTTTTGGGCTCGCCAGCAATGTGCAGTTGCTGATTTTAGACGAGCCGACCAACGGATTGGACATTCCATCCAAATCACAATTTAGAAAAGTATTGACTGATGCTGTCAGTGATGAAGTCACTGTCATCATATCCACCCACCAGGTACGGGATTTGGCTAGTTTGATGGACCCTATTATCATTATTGAAAACGGGAAGGTACTGCTCCAAATGAGCATAGAAGAAATCGCCCGAAAATATCAGTTTCAACTGGTACCTTCTCTGAAAGCCCCCAAAGATGCCTTATATGCTGAGCCCGTACCGGGTGGATACCTGACCATTAATCACAACGAGGAAGGAAAACACACCGAAGTAGATATTGAAGCATTCTTCAATGCGATTGTATCAAAAACACCCGGATTAGTTTAAAAATCACCTAAAGCTGGGGCTGATCTGTGGGAGATGTGGTTTACGGTTTGCGGTTTGTGGAAAATGAAATCAAACCAACAGGTCAGCCTCTTTTTTAAAAAAATAAAGACAATGGAACATATATTTCAATTCGATTTTTCAAGGTTTGGGAGTCTGGTTTTGCGCGACCTCAAACAATACTGGAAGACCTATGCATTGTTTGCAGGATTGTATGCAGGAATAATACTGGCCACCAGTTTGATTTATGCTTACGATAATGACAATGACCTGTCTACCGTGCACTTGAATTTTTTTCCATTTGGATTATTGATGGGAGGATTCTTTTTTACTTCCATAATATTCAGGGAATTGGGAACACCGGTTGAGCGATCTTTTTATCTGGCTTTACCTGCTTCCAATTTGGAAAAAGTAGTGAGTAAATTATTGATTACCAGCGTGATATTCACACTTGTAACATTGATGTATTACACAGTTTTTTCTTACATCAACAACGGTATTGTTTACCTGCTTACGGATTTAAAAATCAACAATTTTGAACCTTTCAGCAGTACCAATTGGATGGTAATAAAGGTGTACCTAATAACACAGTCTATTTTCCTGTTAGGAGCAGTAAGCTTTCCCAAGTATTCCTTACCAATGACATTACTGGCTTTTTTAATCATACTATTCATTGTAGCTGCAGTTTTATTTCTGGTTTTCAGGATAACATTTGCAGATCACTTTCCAGACTCAGGACCATTTAGTGAAATGGAAGGAATGAGGGGACCTGTGATGATAGAAGGAAAGATTGAAGCATTTGGAGATTTGATTGAAACCCTTTTCAACATTTTGTTTGCACCAGCTTTGTGGATAGTTACCTATTTTAAACTAAGTGAAAAAGAAGCCTGAGATGGATTTTAATAACCAACACCCGATATTTATGCAAATCGCTGAAATGATCATGGACTCAGTGATGGAAAAAGAAGTTCTGGCTGGTGAAAGAATTCAATCGGTCAGAGATCTCGCTTCACACGTCCAGGTGAACCCCAACACCGTTATGCGTGCCTTTTCATTTTTGACGGATCAGGGCATCATCTACAATCAAAGAGGCGTGGGCTATTTTGTAGCCGACGATGCCTTTGATAAAATCAAAGAACTCAAGAAACAGGAATTCATTCGGGATTTTTTACCTGAATTATTCCGAAGAATGGACCATCTAAACATAAGCATCGACGATCTGAAAAAATACAAATCCTAAACCCGAAACAACTTTAAAACAATAGTCATGAAAAACAGCAATAAGGCATTATTAGTCATTGTGGGAGTTCTGATTTTATTAGGAGTTTATTCCATTTTTAGTTTGAAGTCAGGATTAAAAAATGCTGAAGAGAATGCGATTGTAGGCAACAAGAATAAAGTTAAAGAAACCAGGGAATTAAATGATTTTTCAGGTTTAAACGCCAATGATTTTTTTATAATTGAAATAAGAAAAGGTCTAAAAAAATTGGAAATTGAAGCAGAAGAAAACTTGATCCCTTATATTTTAACTGACGTAGATAAGAATGAATTGAAGTTAAAATTGAATCCAAAAGACACCTATAGGTTTAATTCACGACCCATTATAAAAATTAGTATTCCTGACCTTAACTATTTAAATATTAACGGAAGTTCAATAGTATCCATGTTAGATTCATTTTACATACCTGAAGCAGAATTTAATTTTAGTGGATTTTCTAAATCAGATTTATGGTTGGGTGCTGAACAGCTTCGTATCGGAATTTCTGGTTCCGGGGAATTAAGTGTGAAAGGAGCCGCAAAATATGTGGATTTTGGTATATCCGGATCAGGAACCATCCATTCTGAAGCCTTGGTTGCCAAAAATTCAAGGGTGAGAGTAAGTGGCTCCGGAACTGCATATGTATTTGCTCAAGAATCTATCGATGCAGAAGTTTCCGGAAGTGGAGATGTCTTTTATTATGGAAATCCCTCCAATGTCATTTCCAACATTTCAGGATCAGGCTCCATCAAAGCAAAAAATTAATCAGGTATGAATGGGCAGGCTGATAATAAAGGTTGTGCCCATACCTTCTTCGGTTGAAAAGCTAAGGGTTCCATTAAAAAACTCAATTATCTTTCTGGAAACCGCCAGTCCTAAGCCTGTACCGGAAGATTTTGTGGAGAAACTGGGTTCAAATAGCTTGGATTGCATTGCTTCAGGAATTCCACTTCCGTTATCTCTGACTTCTATCATGGCTACCTCATTTTCTGTGTAGGCTTTTACTTTTATCAATCCTCCTTTTTCACCATCAAGGGATTGAATTCCATTTTGAATTAAATGCTTCAAAACCTGTCCAAAGTGACTGGGGTCTACCTTGATAAGTGGAATATCATCTTTTTCAAAACATAATTCAACATCGTAGGAAACCTCAGGTCCATCCTGATATGTTGACATGAAATCAACCAGGAATTTATCCAAGTGCAATTTTTGCAATTCAGGGGTATCCATCCGTGCAAAAAGATTAAACTGACCAGCAATTTTACTCAATCGATCTACCTGTTCTAACAGTCCATTGGTTATTCGATCCAATCGTTCTTTGTCTTCGCCTTCCTTTTGTCCAAAGGCATAGGTCAGGTATTGAATGTTTAATTTTAATGGAGTTAATGGATTGTTGATTTCATGGGCGATTTGTTGAGCCATCATTTTCCAGGCACCTTCCCTTTCAGCTTTGGCCAACTCTTTTGCATTTGCATCCAGTTTTTCAACCAGGCCATTGTAATCCTGAATCAATTGTCCAATGGTATCATTGCCTTCCCATTCCAATTTTTCATTTACCTGGCCCAATTCAAACAACCGAAGCCTCTTGGCCAACAAGTTTAAAGGTCGGGTAAGTATGGAAATCAACAACAAACCCACACCCCAGGCGAAAAACATCAGGAATATATAAATATTTAAAAAGTCGGCAATGATCATCGGGATATCATGGGCGGTACCGATATTAGAAGATGGAGATGAGGAAATAACAAATCCCTGCGGCTTTCCTTTATCGCTTATTGCAAAAAGGCTAAAGTTGTTTCCCTTTTTATTTTTTCCAATTAAAATGGAAGCAGGATTAATTATTGCCGGTTTAAAATCTGCTTCAGGAATTTGGGTTGGAGCCAGGCTATTTATTGCACTGGCATGAGATGAGGCAACCAGTTTTCCCTTTAAATTATAAACGTCGATATCACCCAAATTTCTGCTGGCATAATCCTTTAAAAAATCAGAGGACACATTATTGACATTCCAATCTAATCTTTCAAGTTCTTCTTCCAACTCATCCTTCAGATTTTCAGAATTGCTCAATTGGCTTTCTTTCAAAAAGGCATTGTTATTATTCCGATTCAAAAACAATAAAGTTCCAGCTGAAATAATGAGAAATAAGGTAGATACCATCCCCGCAAAAATGGTAATCTGAATCCTGCTTTGTGTAGGCATTTTTCCTTGGGATTCTTTCGTTCTGAAAAAACCACCCGCTTATTCTTAAAAAGGTAATCAGGATAAGAAAAAGCGAAAACTGAAATGTAAGAATTGAAATCCATACCAATACTTCCGATAAAGGCTCTTATCATTATAGGTGTCTGCATCTTTTCGGAAAACGATCATATCATAATTTTCCTTTTCAATCTTTTCCCAGGAACCAACTTTGGGAAGCTCTTCTGCTTCCAAGCCCAAATCGAAATCATGTGAATTGGCCCTGATTATTTTCCCATTGGAAAAAACAGCGTAATTGAAATCCCTAAGCCCATCCATTTCTTTGTAAGGTTCCAAAGGCAGGTACACACTTTTAAAGGTGGCTTTATTCAAAGTAAATTGCAGACAATAATTTTCTTTAAAATGAACCCTGTATTTTCGGTACCTCATCTGGCCTTAAATATAAAAGCAGTGTTCTTAAAAAATTGCATGGTGTCTGCATCGCAACCGGTAATTCAAAGTTCATGATGGATGACGAATGACGGACTCCATCCAGATTTTTTAATAAGCAAAGAGATCATCCTGTGTAAACCTTTGGAACTATGGTGGAAATTGCTGAACCATTTCATTGATGGCTTTTTCAGCAAGACTGTCACGCGGTTCTGAAAGCTCCTTAGCATATTTCAGATGCATGCCCCTGTTGCTTTCCTCATGCAACCCAAAAGCAACCGATGAATTCATACTGGCTCCAAGTATAATAATCAGCAGAGAGCTATGAAAAAGGGATTCTCTGTACCAGTTGACGAGATAAAATGCGAGGTAAATTCCAATATTTAAACCGATAAATATCCACCATTCGCAAATGGAACAGACCAATTGATTTAAAATCAAACCTGGTACAATACCAATAAGTGCAACAATGGCTTTTGTTTTAACCGGAATAGGATTCAAAATCCAATTGCGGATGTACTTTTTAAAAAACAAAAAGAATAGATATTCCCCCAGAACCAGAGAAATCAGCGCCAGGATTTCCGGAGATTCCAAATCAAGCGCCCGGTAAATATTTAAATCGAAGAAATTGGTTGTGAGAAACTGTCCTAGGACCCAAATGAAAATAGCCAAACAGATGGAGCTTAGGGCTCCACTTAATGCTAAACCAACCATCCCGATTGATTTGTTTTCTGTTGTTACGCTATCTTCCATTCAAGCTTTTACGGGCATGTACTCCTGAAAAAGACAATATTTGTTCCAACAGGAATACCACCAGCCTTTTTACCTAGATTAGGGTAGGTTTCGCTATTCGCTTTTCGGCCTTCGCTTTTCGTTTTTTTTAAGATCGTAAATCGTACATTCTTTAAGGCGAGAGATTTTTTTAATGTAAATAGGAAAAATGCTTCCGTCTAGTGAGGGTCTCTCGGAGAGGACCCTCACCTTCCAGCAGGGTCTAAGGTTCTACAAAATATATGCTGCTTGTGCTCGACGGGTTCTCTGTGAGAGACCTGTCTTAGACGTGTGAAGGGTTTCGTAAAATCTTAAACGTACATTCTTTAGACTCTGCTCCGTAAACCGTAAATCGTAATCCGTAAATTTCACTAAGGCAAGAGCGAGTACCCGGTAATTCGCACTGTATAATGAAGATTTGTCATCCAGGACCACACTACTAACTGTAAATTTTACACATATCCCTTTTGAAATATGGATTTCTGCCTAATTTTCTCAAAATTTACAGAGTACAACATCTGCCTTACTCGTGGAAAACCTTGTCATTTACATCATGGGCGTTTCTGGAAGTGGTAAATCCACTATTGGAAAATTGCTTGCCGAAAAGGTCAAAATTCCTTTTTATGATGGAGACGATTTCCATACAAATTCCAATAAAGAGAAGATGGCGTCCGGAGTTCCACTTTCTGATGAAGACAGGCTGCCCTGGTTGAATTCTATCCGGACTTTTGCTTTTGAAAAAGCGAATTCACAAAGCCTGATCATAGCTTGCTCTGCCTTGAAGCAATCCTATCGTGATATTTTGTCCAATGGAATTGAGGAAAGCGTGAAGTGGATTCATTTGTACGGAAATCATGAGTTAATTTTAAAAAGAATGCAAAAAAGGACCGGACATTTTATGCCATCTGAATTATTACAATCCCAATACGATACTTTGGAAATACCTGAAAACGCTCTTACAATTTCAATTGAAAACAAACCCGAAGAAATCATTTTACAAATCATCAATTACCTCGAATTATAATGGCCTCAGCAATCGGAATCATCGGATTGGGAGTGATGGGTACAAGCCTTGCACGAAACTTTGGAAGAAACGAAATAGCCGTTTCCATCTACAACCGTCATTATCCGCCTAATGAAATTAAAGTAGCAGAGCAAAGAAAAGCAGCCTACCCGGAATTGAATCATGCATTGGCATTCGAGGATTTGAAATCTTTTGTCCAGTCATTAGAATTACCAAGAAAAGTACTGTTGATGGTCAATGCCGGTGATGCAGTAGATGCCGTGGTAGAGGATTTAATTCCTTTTTTAAATGCTGGAGACATAATCATTGATGCCGGAAATTCACTTTTTTCTGACACCAATTTAAGACAGGAAAAGCTGGAAAAAAATGGCATTCAATTCATTGGAATGGGGGTGTCAGGCGGTGAAAAAGGAGCATTGGAAGGACCATCTATGATGCCTGGAGGCAAAAAAGAAGTGTATGACTTGTTGTCTCCATTATTAGAAAAAATTGCAGCCAGGGATTTCCAAAATCAATCTTGTTGTAAGTGGATTGGGAATGGGGGAAGTGGCCATTTTGTAAAAATGGTTCATAACGGAATCGAATATGCTGAAATGCAATTACTCGCAGAAACCTATGATTTGTTTAGGGGTGCAAGCGGTTTTCGACCATCTGAAATAAGTAGTGTTTTTAAAGAATGGCAACAAAATGACTTACAATCCTACCTGCTGGAAATTACTGCAGAAATTTTATTGGTAAATGAAGGGGAAGAGTTATTACTGGATAAAATTCTGGACGTAGCTGGTTCAAAAGGAACAGGAACCTGGACGGTAATTGAAGCCGCAAAATTGGGAATACCCATTCCGACCATCTCGGCCGCATTAAATGCAAGAAGCATGTCAGGAAAAAAGACTGAAAGGATAACATTTGCCGACAAAACGAAAAGTAAGAGGTTCAGATTTGATTTCAGTATTGAGGAATTGGAAGCAGCTTATCGTACCTCCAGGATTATCAATCATCATATTGGATTGGATTTGATAAAAAATGCTTCAGATACTTACGATTGGAATATTGATTTAAAAAGTCTGGCTTCAGTTTGGACCAACGGATGTATTATAAAGTCAGGATTGATGGAAGAGATTGCATTGCATTATGAAAATGACAATGGTCTTTTGTTTCAGGATTTCTTTTTTAAAAAAGTAGAAAAAGGAATAAACGCTTTACGTAAAATCGTAAGCGAAGCCATTTTTAATGGATGGAGTTTGCCTTGTTTTCAGGCTTCTTTAGATTATTATCACAGTCTTTCTATGGCAGAGAGTGCGGCAAACATGATACAGGCGCAAAGAGACTATTTTGGAGCGCATACTTATAAACGCAATGACAAACCATTGGATGAAAACTTTCATACAGACTGGGAAGCATTAAAAGATTAAGATGGAGTTACAACTGCTATTGTCCGTATTAGGAGGAATTGGAGTGTTGCTGGCTTTGATTATCTGGCTTCGCATTACGCCTTTTATTGCCTTATTGATTGCAGGAATCCTAACAGGTTTATTTGCCGGTATGGAGGTGGCAAGCATTATGGATACGGTACAAAAAGGCATGGCTTCCACCTTGGGTTATGTTGCGACAATTGTAGGTTTGGGAGCCATTTTTGGAGGAATTTTGGAAAAATCAGGGGGAGCGCAGGCGATTGCCAAGGCACTTTTAAAAAAATTTGGAACCGGGAATGCACCAATTGCCATGAGTATATGTGGTTTGGTAGTAGCGATACCTGTTTTTTTCGACGTAGCATTTATCATTTTCATACCCATCTTATATGCCTTGTTTCGGCAAACCGGAAAGTCACTTGTTGTTGTATGCTATTCCATTATTGGCAGGATTGGCAGTGGCACATACTTTTATTCCTCCCACTCCGGGTCCGGTGGCAGTAGCAGATATTTTAAATGCAGATTTAGGCATGGTGATCCTGGGAGGAATCATAACCGGGATTCCTACTATTTTAATTGCAGGAGTATGGTTTGGAAAATACATTGGGAATAGAATATTTGTTGCACCCAAATTTGACAGCCTTGAAGATGAAAAAGTAGACCTTCCCTCGCCATATTCCATTGGCAGCATCATCTTTGTTCCAATTATCTTGATTTTGTTGAATACAGGAATCAAGTCCGGTATGTTGAATATTGCCGAAGGTGGATTTCGAAATTTTCTATTGCTGATAGGCCACCCATTTTCAGCCTTGATCATTGCCAACCTCCTTGCCTGGTATTTTTTAGGTTTGAAAAAAGGCTATACCGGTAAGGAATTGATGAAGGTATCTTCTAAAAGCATGCAAGCAGCCGGTTCAATCATCTTATTGACTGGAGCAGGTGGAGCTTTCAAACAAGTATTGGTCGACAGCAGTTGCGGAAATGATTGCCAACAGCCTTGCAGATTTGATTTCCTTGATGCTTTTTGCCTTTTTGTGTGCTGTGGCTGTAAGGGTTTTACAAGGATCAGCAATGCCATGATAACTGCCGCCGGTTTAGTAGCCCATTAATTGGCAGTGAAGCCAGCAGCCTCCAGCTGGCCAGATTTGGTAATCGTGATGCTTCCGGGCCACTACCCTACTCACGAATGACAGTGGATTTTGGTCCATGAATACCTGGCCTACAGAGAAACAAACCTTTTCAGTTGGACGGTCATGACGACCTTGATTGTGGTTTGTGGGTTTGTAATTTCGTTGTTTTGTTCAATTAATCAAGGTTCGAAAGGAGATTGCACCACTAATTTTCACTAAACCATTTATTTAAGGAAAAAATTTTAAATCCTTTTTTAACAAGCGTTGGTTTTTAGTTTTTCATCAGTCCAAACGGTGCATCTAATTCCAAACAAAGTGGACAAATGGAGTATTCGTCATGTTTTTGCATAATTCATATGCACCTATAAATGTTGAAGTTTGTATAAATTCTTCGTTTACAAATTTAATTCTTGATAGAAGAAGGTAAGTAATTCTGTAACGTTTCTTCATCTGTTTTAGATAGAGCTACTATCCTATTTCGATGTTTAAAAATCTCAACAATTAAAAAATTAGGCGCACAAATTGAATGGAAGATTCATCTAAAATCTCTAATCCGCGTTTCTTTTTCAATAAAGCAGAGAAAATAATATTGGTATCAACTACTACCCATTTCATCCTTTTGGTTTAAAATTCTTCCTTGTTCTTATCCCACCAACTACTTTTAATCTCCGCTCCAATTTCTACCACTGAAGGATCAATGTTTGCTTCCTGAGCCAAAAGTTCCATCTGAATATTTTCAATCAAGCGCATAAGTGATTCTTTGTCCATAGCACTGCGATCAATGGAAATTAAAAATTTATCTTCCGTTGTTTTTAGATTTATCAACTTCATGATTTACTTTTTCTTGCAATTTAATCTTTTACCTAATTCTTTTCAATATTGTGAATTATGGGAAATCTTTTGTTTATAGATTAAGAAACTATTCAAAACATAATTTATTTTATAGAATCAATGACTAGCCAAATGGCTTTTCTCTATTTTGCTATCACAAAAAATTTGGTACGATTATATACAAATAAGATTTCTCCAAAGTTTAAGCTTATTATAATTACACATACTCACTATGACAAAACTTCTCCTAAACCTTGCTTTAATATTATTGCTGGTAGCCTGCAATACCCAAGAAAAAACTACAGCCGAAGAATCTAATTCAAAAGTTCCCAGCTTCGGACAATTTACAGTCGAAGACGCTGAATTTTACACCTTAATAGATTCAAACGCCGTAATCGAGATAATCGATAGTGGTTACAATTGGTCGGAAGGGCCACTTTGGTTGGAAAAGGAGCAGAAATTGATCTGGTCAGACGTTCCGGAGAATACCATTTTTGAATGGACAGAGTCTGGAGGAGTAAAAACATACCTTAAACCGTCCGGCAATACTAGTGAAAACCCTGCCTTGGAAGGTTCTAATGGATTATTACTTGATTTGGAGGGCAATTTATTGCTTTGCCAACATGGAGATCGCAGGATGGCCAAAATGAATGCCCCCATCTCAATTCCAAAACCTGAATACACCACACTAGCTGCCACCTACAATGGCAAAAGATTTAATTCGCCCAACGATGCCGCTTATGGCTCGGGTGGAAATTTGTACTTCACGGATCCACCTTATGGATTACCTGGCCTTGATTCTGATCCCAATAAAGAACTAGACTTTCAGGGAGTTTACAAACTATCCCCTAATGGAGAAGTAACACTCATGGTCGATAGCCTTAGCAAACCCAATGGCATCGCATTCAGTCCCGATAAGACCAAATGTTATGTAGCCAATTCAGACCCTGACCGAGCCATCTGGATGGTTTACGACCTGGATGAAAATCAAAATTTCACCAACGGAAAGATATTTTTTGATGCCACAGAATGGACTTCCAGCCGCAAAGGACTTCCAGATGGATTAAAAGTTCATCCCAACGGTACCATCTTTGGAACCGGACCTGGTGGAGTACTCGTATTTTCACCCGAAGGAACACATTTGGGTACCATCGAAACAGGCGAAGCTATCGCTAATTGCTGCTTCGATACAGATCATAAAACATTGTTTATGACTTCGGATATGTATGTGGTGAAAATGGATCTGAAATGATTTTTGATTTTTGGTATTTGATGTTTGATTTAAGATATCTTCAAAAATCAAACATCAAATACTAAAAATCCTAAATCTTACCTACTTTGATATTCAATTTCACTTCTTCCAGCAACTCCACTTCTTCACCTTCCGTCAAACCTTCGACAAGGTCAAGGGATTCGGTGAGGGTTTCATTTTTGATATAATTACCAAAATTTGCTACTGCAGAAGTAATGCTTTCGTGGCTGCTAATTTGAACGGCAATTTTGTCCGTCACATTCAAATCCAAATTCTTACGAATGTTTTGAATACGATTGACCAATTCACGGGCCGTACCTTCGTCCAATAATTCATCTGTAAGTGTAATATCAAGAGCGACGGTCAGATCACCATCATTGGCAACCAACCAGCCTGGAATATCTTCTGTAGAAATTTCAAAATCTTCCAATTCAAGGGTAAATACTTCACCGTTTACATTAAGACGGTATTCACCAGATTTTTCAAGCGCAGCAATGTCTGACTGGTCAAACATTGCGATGGCCTGAGCTGCATCTTTCATGTTTTTACCCAGACGTTTTCCTAGTGTCTTGAAGTTAGGTTTTACCTTTTTCTTGATGATTCCTTCCGTATCAGTGATGTATTCAATTTCCTTCACATTCACTTCGTGCAGGATAAGGTTCTTCACGCCTTCTACCTGAGTCTGGAAACCTTCGTCCAAAACCGGAAGCAGGATCTTTTGAAGCGGTTGTCTTACTCGGATGTTTTCCTTCTTTCTTAATGAAAGTACCAAAGAAGAGATCCTCTGCGCATAATCCATCCGTTGCTCCAGCTCTTTATCAATCAAATCGGCCTTCGCTTTTGGCAAGTCTGACAAATGAACAGATTCGTTTGGATAAGCTTCTTTACCTGCGGAACGAACCGGATCCGTCAGGTTTTTGTACAACCAATCGGCAAAAAACGGAGCAATCGGCGCCATCAATTGAGACGTTACCACCAAACACTCATATAAAGTTTCGAATGCAGATTGTTTGTCACTGCTCATATCCGTTTTCCAGTAACGGCGACGGGATAATCGAACAAACCAGTTACTTAAGTGATCAATTACAAAAGACTCCACTGCTCTGGCAGCTCTAGTCGGTTCGTATTCGCCAAAAGCTTCACTTACTTCTTTTACCAGAGAGTATAATTTCGATATGATCCATTTATCAATCTCAGGTCGATCTTCCATGGCGACTGCCTTTGAAATATCCATGCTGAAACCATCGATATTGGCATAAATTGCAAAGAAATTATACGTATTGAAAAGGGTTCCGAAAAACTTCCTTTTGGTTTCATCAATTCCGTTCAAGTCAAACTTCAAGTTGTCCCATGGTGGAGCATTGCTGATCATGTACCAGCGGGTAGCATCTGCACCATATTCGTCGATGGTGGTAAAAGGATCGACTACATTACCCTTGGTTTTAGACATCTTGTTTCCTTCGGCATCCAACACCAAACCATTGGAAACTACATTTTTATAAGCAACCGAATCAAAAACCATGGTTGCGATGGCATGCAAGGTGTAAAACCAACCACGGGTCTGATCCACTCCCTCTGCGATGAAATCTGCAGGGAAGGAACGATCAAAAACTTCTTTATTTTCAAAAGGATAATGCCATTGTGCATAAGGCATGGAACCACTGTCAAACCAAACATCGATCAAATCCAATTCGCGGGTCAATTTCTCACCGTTTTCACCCACCAATACCACCTCATCAATGTAAGGACGGTGCAAATCTTTTGGAACAGACTGGTCCATTCCTAATTTTTCATTGGCCAATTGGATTTCTTTATCCAATTCTTCAATTGAACTAATACATTTTTCAACCGTACCATCTTCATTTCTCCAAATAGGCAATGGAATTCCCCAATACCTCGAACGGCTTAGGTTCCAGTCCTGCAGGTTTTCCAACCATTTTCCGAATCTTCCTTCACCGGTAGACGCTGGTTTCCAGTTGATGGTTTTGTTTAGTTCGTACATACGCTCCTTGGCAGCAGAAGCTTTCACAAACCAGCTGTCCAACGGGTAATAAAGAACCGGTTTATCAGTACGCCAGCAATGAGGATAATTGTGATTGTACTTTGCCACATTGAAAGCTTTGTTGTCCAACTTCAATTTTACGGCGATGTCGATGTCTACATTTACAAAATCAGGATCGTCTTTGTAATCCTTCACATATCTGTTTGAAAACTCACCCACAGAGTCGATGAATTTTCCTGAGTTATCAACAAGGGTAAGTGCTCCGATGCCATTCATCTTGGCCACTTTGCGGTCATCTGCACCAAAAGAAGGAGCAGTGTGAACAACTCCGGTACCGTCTTCGGTAGTCACGAAATCTCCCGAAATTACGCGGAAAGCATCCGTTGCACCATCTAAAGGTTCGATTTCATTGCCAAAGGCCAGCAACTGCTCATATCGGATTCCTTCCAGTTTGTCGCCGGTGAAAGCTTCACTTTTTTCAAGGACTTCCGGCTGATTTTTCGCCCCGAACCAATTTTTAACCGTGTCTTCTGCCAAGACAACACTTACAGGTTGTTCTGTGTATTTATTTACAGTTTTAACTTTGACATATTTCACTTTTGGTCCTACGGTCAAAGCGGTGTTTGAAGGCAAGGTCCATGGAGTAGTCGTCCAGGCCAGGATGCGTACATCCTCATCTTCCGATTCGTACAAAAATGCACTTTGATCATTCTTTTGAACGATGAATTGCGCCACCACTGTAGTATCTGTTACCTCCTTGTAACAGCCCGGTAGGTTTAATTCGTGAGAGCTTAGTCCCGTTCCGGCAGCTGGAGAATAGGGCTGAATGGTGTAACCCTTGTACAATAAGTTTTTATTGTACAATTGACCCAACAACCACCATACACTTTCAATATAATTGTTCTCAAAAGTGATGTATGGATGATCAAGGTCAACCCAATATCCCATTTTGCGGGTAATATTGTCCCATTTGTCTTTGAAACGCATTACGGTCTCACGACACTTCTGGTTGTATTCATCTACGGTGATAGACTTCCCGATATCTTCTTTCGTGATGCCCAATTCCTTTTCAACATTCAATTCAATAGGAAGACCATGGGTATCCCAGCCACCTTTTCGCTCTACCCTTTTTCCATTCATGGATTGGAAACGACAGAAAATATCTTTTACGGTACGACCCATTACGTGGTGAATACCCGGCATACCATTGGCTGATGGAGGACCTTCATAAAAAATGAAGCTATTTTCCTTTGGACGTTGTTCTACACTTTTATCAAAGATCTTTTCACTTTCCCAAAAAGAAAGGATCTCTTTATCGATGGTCGGGAGGTCAAGTCCCTTAAACTCTTTGTACATATTCGTTTAGTTAATTTCTGCAGGATTATTAACCCGTTTTGCACAGAAATGATTCAGTAAGGCTGCCTGATTTTCAGGAAGCGGCAAAAATAAGGAAAGCATCATGCTTGAACAAGTCATATAATCAGTCAGGGAGTGCAATCTGAATTTTATTTAAAAAATAAGGGTTTGCGGCTCCAAAGACTATAGGCTGCACTTTTGCGTTTTTTTTACCTTTGGCGTTCAATAAATTTTTGACCATTTTTATTTACCCATTTGAATTTACCATCCAACATGAAAATAACTTTTACACGGTCGGCAATTCTTGCACTTTCTATTGCTGGCTTGTTTCTATTCACACAATGTGGAACTGATACTCCAAAGACCCCTAAGAACTCCAATACCCAAACTGCTCCGGAGAAAAAGCAGTTGCCGATTCCAAAGTTTGACATGGATTCTGCTTACAGTTTTGTTGAAAAACAGGTGAGTTTTGGGCCCCGTGTACCCGGTAGTGATGCACATCAACAATGCAAAGAATGGTTGGTGGAACAGTTGAACGGATATGGAACAAGCGTTATTGAACAAGACTTTGAAGCGACCTTATATACTGGAAAATCTTATAATTTCACCAACATCATAGGACAAATCAATCCTGAATTGGGCAATAGAATCATCCTAGCTGCACATTGGGACAGCAGATTATGGGCAGATTCTAAACTAAGTACTGAAAGAAGAGATCAGGCAATTGATGGAGCAGATGACGGGGCAAGTGGTGTAGGAGTTCTACTTGAAATTGCACGCCTCATCCAGGAAAATCCGATTGAAGACTTAGGAATCGACATCATTTTATTTGATGCAGAAGACAATGGAGAGCATGATTCCAATCCCAAAACAGAAGAAGAAGAACTTAGAAGTATGCGTACCTGGTGTCTTGGCTCTCAATACTGGGCCAAAAATCCTCATAAAAAAGGCTACCGTGCCGGATGGGGGATCTTGTTGGACATGGTTGGAGCAAAAAATGCCAGATTTCCTAAAGAAGCATTTTCAGCTCAAATGGCACCTTCTCTCCAGGATAAAATATGGAAACTAGCCCAAGGAATGGGGTATTCAAATTACTTTGTAAACGAAAGAGGGAGACCTGCTACAGATGATCACTACTTTATTGGAACTATTGCTAAAATTCCAATGATTGACATTATCCACCTTTCCGACAAGGAAGATCAATTCTTTGGAGCCCATTGGCATACTCATAATGACAATATGGATATTATCGACCCTAGAACTTTAAGAGCAGTTGGCCAGGTAGTGACTGCTGTGGTTTATAAGCAGGCTGGGAATGTGCTGTAAGGGAGAGGGAGATATGAGGTTTGGGAGAAAGGGGGATAGGAGATTTTAGATTTTAGATTTTAGATTTTAGATTTTAAGGTTCAATTGATAATTGGATTAGAAAAATTAAATTGGTAAGATTTTAAAAATAAGCTAGGTTTTAGTTCTGGATGGGAAACTCCCCTATTACAAGTAAAATAACAGGTTAAAGGAGCTTTTCAACTGGTATTTGTGGAATTTACGGATTACGATTTACGTGGCCTTTTAAAAACGAAAAGCGAACGTCGAATAGCGAATAGCGAATAGCGTAACCAACAGATAATCAAGGATTTATTCAAACTGTAATTTATTAGGAATGAAAAACCCTGCTATAAGGCCGCATTTACTTTGGGAATACAACCTGGATACTTTTGATTTTCAAAAGATGGCTGTAGTGGTTATTGAAAGGGTCATCGAAAGAGGGAATGAGAAGGATTGGCAAGCAATGGCAGCATTTTATCCACAAGACCTCATTTTAGAAATTGCGGAAAAAAGCACCAGACTATCTGAAAGGGACAAATATTTTACTACCATCTTCCTAAACTCACCTTTAATGCATGCTTTATAAGAATGAAGATATTATACTTCCTAAGACTTTAAGGCTTTTAAATGACTTACAGAATGAATCCATTCTTGATAATTTCACTTTAGCTGGTGGGACTGCTTTAGCATTACAAATTGGCCACAGACACTCTATCGATTTAGACTTTTTTACACAGGAAGATTTTGATACAGAGGCCTTATTAAATCACCTATCCTCAAAATTTGATTTCATTACAGACAATGTTGCCAAAAACACTTTAAGTGGGGTTATAAATGGAGTAAAAATTGATTTATTAAAACATGGGTACCCTTGGATATACCCAGTTTTGGAGGATGATAATTTAAGGCTAGCATCAATTGAAGATATTGCAGCTATGAAGATTAATGCTATCGTACATTCAGGAAAAAGACAAAAAGATTTTTATGACATTTACTTTCTTCTAGAATTTTTCAACCTTTCAAAGATTTTAGATTTTTATGAGTCGAAGTATAAAAACGCACATAAGATAATAGGGATAAAAGCTTTGACCTGGTTTAAAGAAATTGATTTTCTTTACGATCCTCCTTCATTAAAAGAAGATCTAACTTTTGAGAAGGTTAAAGCAAGAATCAGAGAAGCAACTGAATTTCCGGAAAGAAAGTTTAGTTAAAAAAAAGCGGCTGCAAGTATTACCTGCAGCCGCTTTTTTATGCTTTAAATATCTTTTACCTATAAATCATACCGTAACGCTCGCCGTTTTCATATTTAACGATGAAAGCGCGGTTGAAGCCTTGACCCTGTACTTTACGCAGCATTTCCTTTGCTTCGTCGAATGAGAAATATTCTGAAAGCAAAACACGGTTTAGGCGTTTGTTAAGAATGAATTCTACATCAATTCTGCCTTGGCGTCTTACCCAATCATATCGGGAAGATGATTTGTCAAACTCATCTATCGCCAAAATCTGGATTTTATAATAAACACCTTGATGACGTGGAGAATTGGTTCTGAATTCTACCCTGTCTGCACTACTTTGACCTCTGGCAATATACCATGAGTCTTCATAATTGTCAAAATTAGGTGCGTCCAGTTCTTTTTCTTTCGCACGATCACTGGTAATGTTTATCACCTTATTATTGTCAGTATAATTGGCATTTTCATTTTCTTCCTCTTCTTCTTCCATTACATATTCCTCTTCCTCAACAGGTGGAGTCGTATTTTGATTTACATCATTTTTTGGAGAAGTATTGATTTTCATATCGCGGTTTTCTTTTTCTCCCATGGCTGCTCTTTGTGCTTCCTTGGTAGCATCAGCGATATCATTTTCTTGTTTTTGCTGTACCTGAGGCTCATCCACTTCTTCCTCTTCCAAATCATTATATTCTTCTTCAGTCACAGGTACGTCAACATCTGCTATGTCTTCCGGCTTCATTAGTTTTTCCATAAACAAATCCTCCACTACATCACCGTCATCAGTAGTTGTAAACTGGAAAGAACCACTCAGATAACCAACTTTTTCTGCTTCAACAACGAAGCTTCTGTTAGGAAGTAAAGCAAATTCATAGCGTCCTGCACTAAAGTCCTGATTGGTCAATAAGCGTTTTTTGCCGTTTTCAGTGATTTCATACAATGAAACTTTTACGCCTTTTACCAATTCGTCACTATTTTTATCATAAACTCCACCCGTCAATTTCAGGTTGATTTCCTTAGGAGGAGCAGGAGTTGTAATCTTTTCTGTTTCCTTTTTGGTATTGTCGGCCACATCTTCTTTTACTTCAGGTGGCACTGTTGAAGACTTGTTGATTTTCGGAGCTTCCGTAACAGGTGGCTCAGGTTTTTCCTCCGGTTTTTTGACCGCAGGCTTATTTGCCACAACAGCCGGAGTTTCTTCATATCGGAATTCAAAAATATCTTCATGAGTAGTGGTTATTTTTTCCATTCCAAACACTCTATTTGAAACTACATAACCACCATTTCCGGAAGGCATTTTTACAAAATAAAAATCATCTGCCATTGAATTGAATGGTAAACCGATATTCTCTGGTATTCCCCAATCAGTTCTTTTAGCTTTTGATTTAAAAATATCCATGCCTCCGATAGAAGTATGACCGTTAGAAGCGAAATACAAATCATTTTCTGATTCATCAAAAAATGGTGTAATCTCGTCTCCAAGGGTATTGATTTGAGGACCCAGATTGATTGGGAATGTAAAATCAATATCCTCACTATTCACATCACGCTCTACGTACCAAAGGTCCATTCCTCCGATACTGCCTTCGCGGTTTGAAGAGAAATAAAGAATTTCTTTGCCGTCTCTGTGAATAACATATGGGTGTGTGGTAGTAGATCCTGCAAGATTGATGTAATCTCTCAGGCGTTGAGGTGTGGTCCAGGTATCTCCAATTTTTTTAATAACGTTGATTTCACAACGGGTTGTCAAACCACCCCAGTTTTCCTCTGATTCACAAATAGTGAAATAGAATCTTTTTCCATCAGGAGTAAGGGTTCCATTACCATAATGTTTATCAGGTAGTTCAGGGAAATTCTTAGGAGGACCTGCTTTTTTCCAGTTTCCGCTTTTATCGCGCATGGTAAAATAAATGCGGGCTTTGTTGGAAACAGTGGAGGAAAAATATAGCACATCATCATTGAAAGGAATGGGTGCAAACTCAGTTTCAGGAGAGTTGATTTCGTTACCAGGATGTAAAACCTTTACATTTTCAGGTGCATCTTCTGAATACAATTTAATACCCAATTCACAACCGCGAATTTCATTTTGAACCACCTCTGTAATGATGGCTTTATCACCTTCATTGTAATTGTTAAGGTAATACACAAATTCGCGGCTGGCCTCATCATAATTTCCATCCTGCTTAAGACATCTTGCATATCGCAAACCTGCCAAAGGGAAGTTTTTATGATCGTCTTTGATATTCTGATAAGCAGAAATCGCTTTTTTATAGTCTTTGATGATGTAGTAACACTCAGCTGCTTTGTGGATCAAATCATCCTTCTTGGGTTTTTGTCTCCAGGCTGCTTCATAGTGTTCAGCTGCATCAGCGTATAAAGATTTAGCATATAACTCGTCTGCCAGCTTCACATGTGCCTTCCAGTTCATAACTTCCTGAGCCATCAATGGCAAAG
This sequence comes from Saprospiraceae bacterium, assembly GCA_041392845.1. Classification (GTDB taxonomy): domain Bacteria; phylum Bacteroidota; class Bacteroidia; order Chitinophagales; family Saprospiraceae; genus JAGQWW01. The sequence goes on from JAWKLG010000033.1 coordinate 20,889, forward strand.
CAAGGATTGTGAAAGCCAGAATGAGTAAATTTTTCATGGTCTACAATTTTACTCGGATTGGGAATAGTTTGATTAACTTAAACCTTGTTTGTTAATACTTCTTCTATCACTTTTGGAAAATGTTCATGCTCAAGTTGAAGTACTCTTTTGGCGATATCTTCCGCCGTATCTGAATCGTATACGGGACAGGAAGCCTGAAAGATTCCTTTTCCCTCATCATATTTTGAATTTACATAATGTATAGTAATCCCTGTTTCAGTCTCTCCTGCTTCTTTTACAGCTCTGTGTACATTCATACCATACATTCCTTTGCCACCAAATTTGGGCAACAATGCCGGATGGATATTAATAATTTTATCTTCAAAAGCATCTACCAGATAGTTGGGTACCAGCCACAAAAAACCCGCCAAAACAAGCAAATCCACCCCTCTTTCATTCAAAACATGTGTTAATTTTTCTGAATGATAAAAATACTGTCTGTCAATGACTTGAGTGTCAATGCGAAACGATTTTGCCATATCCAGAACAGGGGCGTCTTTTTTATTGGAGAGAACCAAATCGACAACGATATTTTCGTTGTCTTGAAAGTATTCTATGATTTTTTTAGCGTTCGAACCGGTGCCTGAAGCGAAGATTGCTATTTTTTTTGCCATTCTTTTGGTACTGCTTATTTAACCCTGTACCAGGTTTGTGTTCTGTAAAGACCTGTCCAATGTTTTCCTCGGACATATAATTTATCCGGATCGTCATTTTCAAACCAGGCGCTGCAATTATAGATTGAGCCTGATTTAGGATCCAGGATTTCGCCATTCGCCCAGTAATATTTGTATGGTTCTAAATCTTCAATGATCACCATACCTTCAATTGGCTTATTTTTTTTGTCGCCGGAACATTCTGTACACGTGGTCTGTTTTGCTGCCTTCAAAAGTTTAACCACCTTGCCTTCAAATTTTCCGTCTTTTTTATAAATCTCTACATGAGATTTAGCCTCTCCACTTTCATCATCAATTGTCTTCCACACTCCAACCGGAGAATCCTGAGAAAATGCTGCAGAAAAGAGCATTAAAAAAGTGATCAATAAGCTGAATTTCTTCATACCGCTGGATTGAATAGGTGAAATTTCTTGCGAAAATACTTTTAAAACTCTATTTCGATAATAATCAGTCAGTTAAAAGCAATTTTAACCATCAATAAGAAAGAATTTTATCGATTGCTGCCTCTACTTTTTCTATACTCGGTACAAAAGTCTTTTCCAAGGTCTCATTCAAAGGAATTGCCGGAAGGTTTTCGGCACCTAAGGTCATCACCGGAGCATCCAAATATTCAAAGCAATTTTGCTGAATTCTTGCTGCAATGCTCTGAGCAAAACTGTTATTGACCGGCTCTTCAGTTACTACCAGGATTTTTCCATGCTTTCTTGACAATTCAAAGATCTTTTCCTCATCCAAAGGATAAAGTGTTCTTAAATCCAGGATTTCAATCTGACCTTTGAATTTCTTGGCCGCATTTAAAGTCCAATGAACTCCCATTCCATAACTTATCACAAGGCAGGAAGTGCCTTCGTCCACTTTTTCCTGCTCTGCCTCCAGGAATACACGTGCCTTTCCAAAAGGAATGGTGTATTCTTCATCCGGCATTACCGTTCTTGCAGCCTCTGTTCCCCTAACTTTAGACCAATACAATCCTTTATGTTCCAGGATCACTACCGGATTAGGATCAGCATAAGCAGATTTCAACAATCCCTTCAAATCTGCTCCCGTACTTGGGTAAGCGATTTTAATTCCTCTGATGTTGGTGACTACAGACTCAACAGATGAAGAATGGTAAGGTCCACCACTTCCGTATGCTCCGATTGGAACCCTCAGGATCATGCTAACCGGCCATTTGCCATCGGATAAATAGCAAGAGCGGCTAACCTCTGTAAACAATTGATTCAATCCCGGCCAGATATAATCTGCAAATTGAACTTCAACAATCGGTTTCAGTCCGACTGCACTCATTCCAACCGTACTTCCTACTATGAATGCCTCTTGAATAGGCGTATTGAAAACTCGTTGGTCGCCAAATTTTTGAGCCAGAGTCGCTGCTTCTCTAAAAACACCACCCAATCTTCCACCTACATCCTGTCCATACAACAAACAGTTTTTATCCTTTCGCATCAATTCCTCCACCGCAAATAAAGCAGAGTCTACCATAACCGTCGGTTCTGCTCCTTTAGGACTTCTTTCGCCTTTTTCTTCTGTAACAGGAGTTGGAGCAAAATCGTGGGTAAACAAATCCTCAGGCTTGGGATCTTCGGCATTTCTCGAGGCATCAAAATCCGCCAAAACGGTTTTCATTGCCTCGGATTCCAGTTTTTTCAATTCTTTTTCAGAAAATCCCTCTTCCAACAATTGTTTCCAGAAAATCGGATAAGGATCTCTGGTTTGATGTTCCTCTAAATCATCCCGGTACCATTCTTTTCTAACACCTGAGGTATGGTGATTTAACAAAGGAACTTTGGCGTGTACCAAAAATGGTCTCCGTTCTTTTCTGATGGTTTTTATAACCTCATCAAGAACTGTATAACATTCAAAAAAGTCATTTCCTTCAATGCTTCTGGTTTCAATTCCTTTGAATCCTTCTGCATATTCTGCTGCATTCATGGCTCTGGTTTCTTCTGCATTTGCAGAAATATCCCAGCCATTGTCCTGAATTAAGTATAGAATTGGGAACTGTTTCAATGCAGCCATTTGGAAAGCTTCGGCTACTTCGCCTTCTGTAACGGAAGCATCACCCAAAGAACAAACCACAATTGGTAGGTTCTTTTTATCCTTGTATGAATCATGATCTAAAGACCCAATCTGCTCTCTGTAATGAAAACCCATGGCGACACCTGTAGCCGGAATGGCTTGCATTCCGGTTGCAGAAGACTGATGAGGAATTTTGGGTTTATCGGCATCTTTTAAACTTGGATGCGAATAATAACTCCTTCCTCCACTAAAAGGATCTTCCTTTTTGGCCATCAACTGCAACATCAAATCATAAGGTCGCATTCCAATGCTAAGGAGAATTGAATCGTCTCTGTAATATGCAGAAAGGTAATCCTGTGGTTTTAATAAAAGACCGGTAGCAATTTGCACTGCTTCATGTCCCCTTGAGGTAGCATGAACGTATTTTGAAACAAATTTGAAATTATCTTCATACACTTCAGTCATGGATTTGGCAGTGGCCATGATTTGAAATGCTTTTTTAAGAATGTCTTTTTTAATTTGAGTTTTGGTTAATGGCATTTCTCTATGTTTAGGGCTCTATTCCGGATAAATAATTGTTGAGATCCGGATATTGTTCTAAAAGTTGATTGACAGTTTTTTCATCCAGTCGGAAACCATTTCTATAGACGACAACCTTTGCGTCATTCAGACCGTTTTTGACCAGCTGTTTTCTCAATTCGTCTGCTGACGAATAAGTTTGGTACAATCCTACTGTTGCATGGTAAAAATCTTCATCCAGGCTTTTCTCTACAGTTGGATTGGGTACCTTATTAAAAAATTCACCTTCATAAGGTTTAGGTGAAATGTTCAATTCTATTTTATAAGAAAGGTCTTTAATTGCTTCTTCAAAAAAAGCACCTTTTTGATCCAGGATTACTTCAGGTGGATTTTTCCTTTTATAGTTTACCGGAACTATTTTTTTATCTGCATTTAAAAAATAATAAACTACCCGTGAGTTGTATTCTCCTGCCTGTTGATTGTCTTCACCGCCTATTTGAGAATAAACTATCGGATAATTATAACCACAAGCCTTGAGCTGAACCCTTTTGGGATTGATCCCAAATGCATTCAACTGTATGGTAATCTTTTCCAAAGCCTGCATCGAAGCGTAAAGTCCGTCTACTCCGTTTTGATCAGAATCAGTATGACCCATCATCAAAAGAGAAACATCGGGATTTCTGACGAGGTAGTTTCCTATTTTTTCAATGATCGCTGTATTTCTGCTATTGGCCAGCTCAATGATATTTTGATAATAAATTTCATTAAAGACCTCTTCTTCTGTGCTCAGTGCAGTTTCTTTTTTAGAAAGATTGTCTGGCGCTTCATATCCTGCTGTACGATTGATGATGTCATAAAATGATTCATAATCATCAGCATCAGCCATCGTTTTGTTTGGCTCTGCAAAAATTGCCTGATAAATGTCCCTGTTTCCAATACCGGTCTTCCGGGCTGATGAAAAATAAGCCCTTGTACCATCCCCAACCAACCTGAAAAAATCATCGTCTTCTGATGAATTGATGGGTACGCCCATATTTTCAGGTTGAGACCATTTTTCAGAGGATGGATCAAATCGTGAATGCAAAATGTCAAAACCACCATAGGAACGGTCGCTTCGATTGCTGCTGAAATAGATATCCTTTCCGTTTTTGGTCAGGAAAGGACAGGTTTCATCGTAAGGACTGTTGATTTCAGGACCAAGATTCATTGGCAAGGACCAATAGGTTCCATTGAATCTGGTTATGTATAAATCCAGCCCACCATATCCTCCGCCTCTTCTTGAAGAAAACAAAAGGGTATTATCATCATAAAAATAAAGGGAAATATCTCCTTCTTCCGGTTTCATGGGGCTCATAAATCCGGCCTTATCAAGTGTTTTTTCCTGGATTCTTTTAAAGGTATCTACCAGGATTTCACCTCCAAACAGGGTAAGACCTTTAAAAAGGTACATCCTCTTGCCGTCGTTGCTGAAGTCAAGCAATACTTCATGGCGAGGACTATTTAAAAGATAACTTAAAGGACTTGCCTGAGACCATCTTCCGGCTTCGTCTGCAACGGAGGAGAACATATCTGAGCAATACTTCCCAGACCTTTGATTGATTAGGCCGTATTCGTCTCTCCTATCGCCCAGATTACCTTCGCGGGAAGAAGAAAAATAAATCTTGGAAGAGAAATTAGGGCTAACCACAGGAGCAAAGTCATCTCCGATTGAATTTACATTCGGACCTAGATTATGAACCTGTACCTCCCTTTTTTGCACATAGTGATAAACACCATAACCACATCTCCTTATTTCCTCTTTCACTCTGGGCCTCCATGGATGATCCATATCCGTTAGCCTCAGAAAATTTTTATAATACTGAATGGCGTCGGCAAACTTATGGTCAGAATGAGCAATGGCCCCCAGGTAATATTGAATCTCAGGATCTTCATTTCTTTCCTTTTCCTGTATAGCCATCAGGTAGTTTCGGGCCTTATCAAGTTTATTTGTTTGATAATAAACTATACCCAAGGTTCGGCGGTAATCGGAAGGATTTGAGGATTGTTTCTCAAGATTTTCGAGGGCTTCTTTGGCATCAAACCATCGTTCTGCAGCAATATATTCATCTGCCAAACGCTTGAGCACACGTCTGGAAGGTTGTGCATCCACTACCTGGAAAAGCAGAACCAATAAGAAAAGCCATAAGCCCCTTTGCATCATAAACAAATTCTTAGATAGGTATCCAAAGATACCTGAAAAGCTAGCAAACCTGAAAACACCTTAATACTATCAAAAAACAGGTCGGAGAATTCACTGAATATTTGAAATTTACGCTATTCGACGTTCGCTATTCGACATTCGCCTTTTCTTTTTTAAAAGGCCACGTAAATCGTAATTCGTAAACCGTAAATTTTTCAAATATTAGGTGCAAGTTCCTTTAACCATGCTTTATATCTTAAAATCGGGTGTTTGATGGTATGCTTTAAACGGTCCTGTTGCTGTCAAATTGTTCCATATAATCGCCTACCCTTCTTAAGAATGATCCACCCAATGCTCCGTCTACTACCCTGTGGTCGTAAGACAATGAAAGGTACATCATATGTCTGATGGCAATTACATCTCCGTGTTCTGTCTCCAAAACGGCTGGTTTCTTCTTGATAGCACCGGTAGCCATGATAGCAACCTGCGGTTGATTGATAATAGGTGTGCCCATTACATTACCAAAAGTACCAACATTGGTTAAGGTGAAAGTTCCGTCCTGGATTTCTTCAGGTTTCAATTTATTTTGTCTGGCTCTATTGGCTAGGTCGTTCACTTGTTTGGTCAATCCTACCAGGTTCAACTGTTCTGCATTTTTAATAACCGGAACAATCAGGTTTCCTGAAGGTAGTGCGGTAGCCATACCAAGATTCAAATTCTTTTTCACCAGGATATTGGTACCATCTACAGAAACATTTACCATAGGATAATCTGTCAGGGCTTTGGCTACTGCTTCCATAAACAATGGAGTAAAGGTGATTTTTTCACCGTATTTTTTCTGGAATTCACCTTTCACCTTGTTTCTCCAGTTCACCATATTTGTAACATCTACTTCAACAAAAGAAGTCACGTGTGGAGAAGTCCTCTTCGAATTCACCATATGGTCTGCAATCAGCTTGCGCATGCGATCCATTTCCACGATTTCAACAGCACCAGAAACGCTGGTTGCTGGCTTGGAAACCGGAGCATCCGGAGCAGGCATGGTCGATTTCTGTGCAGGAGCAGTTGTTGTAGCACCTGATCCTCTATTTTCAACATAGCCAAGGATGTCGTGCTTGGTCACTCTGCCATGCATACCTGTACCATCCAAATTTTCCAACTCATTCAGGCTGATTCCTTCTTCCTGTGCAATTTTTCTCACAAGAGGAGAATAGAATTTATTGCTGGTAGATTTTGGAATTTCGGCCGTTGCAGTAGCAGTTGCCGGAGCTTTTTTCTCCTGAGCAGGTGCATGACCGTTTGAATCAGCTTTTCCATTTGAAGAAGCAGAAGGCGCTTCCGCCACACTTGGTGTCGACTCAGGCTGTACATCCTCTCCTTCCGTTGCAATCATCGCAATAGCAGTCCCGATTGGAACTACATCATCTTCCTTGAATAATATTTCTTTGATTACTCCTTTTACCGGAGAAGGAACTTCTGAGTCTACCTTATCAGTAGCAATTTCAAGAATGGTCTCATCTACCTCAACAGCATCTCCCACGTTCTTCACCCATTTAAGGATGGTCGCCTCCATAATACTTTCACCCATTTTGGGCATTATCAGTTCTACCTGAGCCATGTATGATTATTTTGATTTATTGATTTGGTTTTGGTTAAGGCCTGCAAAATTACCACAATCCATTGGTTATACAAAGTAACCATGCCCTTGGTTCAATATATTATTTGGTTTGGCCGCATATTCTCCTTGTTTTGAAAAATTTTTTAAAAAAAAGAGGGTTGACCAAACTTTATGTTAAAAAATGCTATTGATTTATACTTGCCCTTGCCAAAGGAAACTCCCAATTTTGGCTTATACATAAAATATCCAGAATGAACCACCAACGCTACAACAAACTCCTCGTTGCCAATCGTGGAGAAATTGCCATTAGAATTCTCCGTGCTGCTTCTGAACTCAACTTGAGAACCGTTGCAATTTACACTTTCGAAGACAGATATTCCCTTCATCGTTTTAAAGCAGATGAAAGTTATCAAATCGGGCCCGATGATGAGCCATTGAAACCCTATTTGGACATCGATGAAATTATCAGAGTGGCCAAAAAGAATAAGGTAGATGCTATTCATCCCGGATATGGATTTCTTTCAGAAAATGTAGATTTTGCAAGAAAATGCCGTGAGGCAGGTATCATTTTCATTGGTCCTGATCCAGAGACCATGGATCAACTTGGAGATAAGATTCGGGCAAAAGAATTGGCCAGAAAAGTAAACGTTCCCATCATTGAAGACAATCAGGTTCCAATAACAAGTGAAGACATAGCACTTTCTGAGGCTAAAAGAATCGGATTTCCGGTGGTAGTTAAAGCGGCTTCAGGTGGAGGTGGACGAGGGATGCGGATTGTTTTGGATGAAGAAAAACTTCCCGGCGCTTATAAAGAAGCTAAAAGAGAAGCGCTAACCGCTTTTGGAGATGACACCATTTTTATAGAAAAATACATCGCCAATCCCAAACACATCGAGGTTCAAATTCTTGGGGACAAATACCACAACCTGGTTCATTTGTATGAAAGGGATTGTTCTGTACAAAGGCGTTTTCAAAAAGTAGTTGAAATCGCTCCTTGTCTTACCCTTTCTCAGGAAACCAAGGACAAAATTTATGATTATGCCCTTACCCTAGCGAGAGCTGTAAATTATAGCCATGCGGGCACCGTAGAGTTTTTGGTAGATGAAGACGAGTCCATCTATTTCATTGAGGTAAATCCCCGTATCCAGGTGGAACACACCATTACTGAGGAAATTACCGGTGTGGATTTGGTACGTTCACAGATTCTAATTTCTATGGGGTATCCATTGGATCATCCAACCATTTTATTGCACAAACAAGAAGATATAACCATCAGTGGTTGTGCCATCCAATGTAGAATAACCACTGAAGATCCTGAAAATGATTTCAAACCCGATTACGGTTCTTTGATCGCTTACCGATCTGCCAGTGGATTTGGTATACGATTGGATGCCGGTTCAGCTTTTCCCGGGGCAGTTATTTCTCCTTTCTTCGACAGCTTGTTGGTGAAAGTAACTGCATGGGGTCGTACGATGGATGGAGCAGCAACCAGGCTTCACCGGGCATTGCGTGAGTTTAGAATCAGAGGGGTTAAAACCAACATTGATTTCCTTTTGAACCTGCTAAGGGATGAGACTTTTGTCAAGGGTGAAGCTACTGTCAATTTTATAAAAGAACATCCGGAACTATTCAACCTGCCACGCAGGCAAGACCGGGGTACCAAGATGTTGAATTACCTGGCCGGAATTGTTGTGAATGGAAATGAAGACATAAAATTCAGAGACGAAAGGCTCAATGGGCTATTTAGACAACCTCAGGTACCTGCTTACAATGCTAAAAATGTTCCTCCAGCAGGCACCAAACAAAAATTGAATGAATTAGGAAGGGAGAAGTTTATAGAATGGATTAAAAATGAACCCACCATTCAATATACGGATACGACTTTCAGAGATGCTCATCAGTCCTTGCTCGCCACCAGAATGAGAACCTATGATATGATGAAGGTGGCCGAAAGCTTTTCGCATCACCACGGTAATGAGGTCTTCTCCATGGAAGTTTGGGGTGGAGCTACTTTTGATGTGGCCATGCGATTTTTGAAAGAATCTCCCTGGGAAAGATTGAGACTGATCAGAGAAGCGATTCCCAATACACTTTTGCAAATGCTGTTGAGGGGTTCCAATGGAGTTGGATACAAAGCATATCCCGACAACCTGATTGTAAAGTTTATTGAAAATGCAGCAGAGACCGGAATTGATATTTTCAGGATTTTCGACAGCTTGAATTGGGTTGAAAATATGAAAGTAAGCATCAAAACAGTTCGCGAAAACACCAACAGTCTCGCTGAAGCTTGCATTTGTTATTCAGGAGATGTTGCCAATCCCGACAAGACCAAATTTGATCTCCAATATTATGTTACTCTGGCCAAGGAATTGGAAGATGCCGGTGCACATATTCTTGCCATAAAAGACATGGCTGGTCTCTTGAAACCAAAGGCAGCAGAAATACTAATTCCTGCATTAAGGGAAGCAGTAGACCTTCCAATCCATTTGCACACACATGACACTTCAGGAATCCAATCTGCCACTTATTTAAAGGCAGTGGAATGTGGAGTAGATGTAATGGATGTGGCGTTGTCGAGCATGTCCGGTTTGACTTCGCAACCCAACTTTAATTCAGTTGTAGCCATGCTGGAAGGGCATCCGAGGGCCTCTAAGGTAGATTTAGACAGTTTGAACGACTTCAGCCACTACTGGGAAGCTGTAAGGCAATATTATTATCCTTTCGAATCAGAATTAAAAGCCGGTACTGCCGAAGTTTACGATCATGAAATTCCGGGAGGACAATATAGCAATCTACGACCTCAGGCACGTGGACTTGGCCTGGAAGACAAATTTGAAACCATTAAAAAGAACTATCGCACTGCGAATAAAGTCTTAGGTGATTTAATAAAGGTAACCCCTAGTTCTAAAGTGGTAGGAGACCTTGCCATGTTCATGACTTCCAACGGCTTGGATGAAAAATCACTTTTAGAAGAAGGACCTGACTTGTCCTTCCCGGATAGTGTGAAGTCCCTTATGAGAGGAGAATTGGGTCAAATAAAAGGTGGCTTCCCTGCCGGATTCCAGGAAATGGTTTTGAAAGATGAAAAACCATTTACCGATCGTCCCAATGCCCATCTTGAACCCATAGATTTCAAAACCGGTTATCAGGAATTTTTAGAAAAGTACGGCGATCATTTTAATGAAAATGATTATTTGAGTTCCCTGCTTTATCCAAAAGTATTTGATGATTTTGCTGCGCATTATGAAGAAAATGGCGATGTAAGAAATCTGCCAACTCCAGCCTTCTTCTTCGGAATGAAACCCAATGAAGAAATCATGGTAGAGATAGAACCCGGTAAAACCATCTCCATCAAATACCTCAACATGACCGAACCCAATGACCAAGGTGTCCGTCTGGTTTTTTTCCGCCTCAACGGACAAACCCGTTCCGTTCAAATCAAAGACGAAAAAGCCAGTACCAACATCGTAGTCCATCAAAAAGCTTCCGGACCAAACGAGGTAGGTTCTCCACTACAAGGAAGCCTTTCAAAAATACTGGTGAAAGAAGGAGACGAAGTGCAAAAAAACACTCCACTCTTCATCATCGAAGCCATGAAGATGGAAAGCACCATCACTTCCAACATTGCTGGAAAAGTGCAAAAAATCCATCTTTCCGAAAAAACTTTAGTGGAGCAAGATGATCTCGTCTTGGCCATTGGCTCTTAGCCATTGGCCGTTGGCTATTGGCCGTTGGCCTCTGTAGGGGTTGGCTGCGCCAACCCTGGAACGATAATATGTTTAAAAATAAGTACTATATTTTTTAAACGAATAATTCAAAATGCCAACGGCCAACAGCCAACAGCTAACAGCCTACCCCCTATTCCTCAAAAAACGCCACACTTGCTCCTACCCAGTCCTTGTCTTTGTTGTATTTCACGCCTACCATTTCTCCTTTGGTAAGGCGAACGAGGTTATTAACCAACATAGGTTGTTCAGTGCCTTGAGGCCATACCATCATCATGCGGATTTCTACTTTGGAGGATTCGGCCGGATTGGTTGTTTCGACGCAGTACGCGTATTTCGCTTTGTGTTGTAAAATGTAATCTGCAGGATTTTCCACCTGGTGTAAATCATCCATGGTCACATGGAATTTCACACCCTCACCCGAGAAGGAGAAAAGTGGTTTTAAAACATAATTTTCCAGGTCGGTTGGGTATTCTTCCAGGTCTGAAAGGAAATAGGTTTTGGGCACATATGGTGAATCAAGAGATGGCATGGTGTATTTACTGATTTTCATAAACCAGTTGGGATGGCCGGCCCACTCTACATCGACTTCTTCGGTAAGATTAAACTCGCGGTACAAGTCTTTTCTTCTTAGGAGTTCATCAAAAATTACCCGGTTGAAAATTCTTTTTACCTCTACCCTATTTCCATCGTGGTCGAAATAGAAAAGGTTCTTTCCCTCTCTTTTCAACTTACTCAGGCAAAGGATTTTAATGCCCAATAATTTATGCACGCCCCAAAAATCGATTCTGGTATGTTGTTTTTCAGGTTCGATTTCAAGCAGGATAACATTTTCAGGCGCCTGGTCTCCGACAATTACATCACGAAGCAATTGCAGGTAGGATTCGTTGTTGAGTCCGTTGAAAAGATGATTGACATTGTCCGGAATCTCGAAAGCCTCCCGGTAACAATTGGCCAACAAATGTTGGAAAAAGTACAAGGAAGGAAAACCCTGCAATTCGATTAATTGGGGAATCAGATTCCCATTTTCATCTTCACAAATTCCAAAATCATATTGCAAAAACAGGGGATGGTGGTCTTCATTGGGCACCAGCAATTCCGGCAATTTGATGGCAGCACGTGCTTCTTCAGTGAAATGAGGCTGGGTGATCACTTCATTGATGTGTGCACAGGCATCCAGCAATTGCAGTTTTAAACTTTTGGGAATGAAAATCGGTGTTTCACAAACCCGAAAAGTCGGTGCTTCTCCAAATCCTTCTTCTATGGATTGAAGAAATTGCTGGTATTTCTCCTGAGTGAATTTTGCATTGAAGTCCGCGCGTAGTCCTGCTATCATGTGTTGGGTTTTTGCAAAATTAAAAAAGAAATACCCGGCTTGATCCGGGTATTTCTTTTTTATGCTGTGTTATCATGTTCAATTTTTAAAACATCAAACAAGATAGCTATTTCACATCAAAAATTTAAAGATCATTTAATCTACTAACGTCTTTTAGAAAAGGTGTAATAGTACTCGCCCGGATAATTTTCATAAAATCCTTCGAGTAAAACTTTATCTCTGGCGCTTTCCAATTCAGCAATTACCTGTTCGATACTGGTTACTCTTTTGTCATTTACTTTGGTAATCACATAATCAGGATCCATTTCTGTCCTTTCGATTTTACTTCCACGGTAAATGCTAATAACCTTCACTCCTTCCACTTGCATTCTTTTCTTTTCAGAAGGCATCAAATTGCGCAACTCAAATCCCAAATCCAATAAAATAGACTGGTTGGGAGCTGCTGCTGTCAATGCTATGGAGTTGTTTTTATTTTTTAAAGTAATATTAGCCTCCTGAAGTGTACCTCCTCTGTAAAACTGAGCAGTAACTACATCGCCAGGGCGGTATCGGCCAATCTGTTCTTGTAATTCAGGCATGGTTGCTACTCTTTTTCTATTGATAGCAACGATGACATCGCCTGCTTTCATACCTGCTTCATCAGCTCCTCCTAATGGAGTTATTTTTGAAATATAAACGCCTTCTACTGCAGGTAAATCCAAATCCTTGGCCATTTGATTGTTTACAGGTTCAATATTTACTCCAAGGATGGCTCTTTGTACTTCGCCATATTCTTTAAGATCGGAAATAACTTTTTTGGCCAGGTTGGCAGGAACTGCGAAAGAATATCCTTCATACATTCCTGAACGGGTAATGATGGCAGTATTGATTCCAATCAATTCTCCATCTGCATTTACCAGGGCTCCACCGCTGTTTCCCGGATTGACTGCTGCATCGGTTTGGATAAAAGATTCGATGCTGTATTGGTCTTCAAGGATGTTGATGTTTCTTCCTTTGGCGCTTACAATTCCGGCAGTCACGGTTGATTCAAGATTGAAAGGATTTCCAACAGCAAGCACCCATTCGCCGACAAAAACCTGATCGGAATTTCCAAAGCTTAGGGCCGGCAAATCGTTTGCTTTTATTTTTAAAAGGGCTAAATCGGTACTTGGATCAATTCCGATTATTTCTGCTTTATAATCTCTTTTATCAAAAAGGGTCACATCTATATTGTCTCCGTCTTCGATTACATGTTTGTTGGTCACGATGAACCCATCAGCTGAAATGATGACTCCGGAACCTGAAGAGGCTGCGTAGGATCCTCCTCCCCAAAAATAATCGCTCTTTTGGCTGGCTTTGATATTGACCACAGCAGGAGTTACCACTGCGGCTGCTTTTTTAAAATCTACAGGTCCACTTGTAGAACTGCTCATGGCCGAATAATCAGGCTTGGAAGCAAAGGAAGTCAGATTGTCGTATTCTGTATAACTAACCGGTACTGCTTCTTTGATGAGCACCTTTTGAGGCTCTTCGACGGTACGGTAAAGAAAAATGGCCAAAACGGCACTTAAAAGAGAAGACGTGATAACAAGTGCATAATTCTTCATAAGGTCGCTGATTTAAAGCTACTCCGAAGAGCTTATTGGTAAAACGGGTGAATAATTTCTTCAATTTGCTCAACTTTGCAAAGGCTTAGTAATTTACCTAAGCAAAGATTTTACCGAAAACAATTTTTAAAAGGATTTTTAAGATAACATCCAAGTTTTATTTTGTTTAAAACGGGAAAATCTTTAACGTGATATTAATAATCTAAGTGTAAGGAAAAGAAAAATTTAGAGATTTAATGGAAGACGATAAAAAAAAGGGCGAGGACAAGCAGGATGGAAATCCCTATCTGGGAAACATCTGGGGATGGAAGTTGAGCTATATTTCACTTGGCATCATCCTGTTTTTTATCATATGGATGGCCTACCTTCACTGGAAAACAGGAACCACTCCTTCGGGATATGAACCTGATTACAATCCAATTGATTCTATTTTTGTCCCAAAAGACACAACCGGCATTTATGAAAATATCCACAATGATTCCCTTTAAAAAATACCAGGGTACCGGAAATGATTTTGTCATGATCGATCAACGACAAGACAAATACCTGAGCAGAGAAAATACCGACAAAATCCAACAACTCTGTGATCGCCATTTTGGTATCGGAGCAGATGGTTTGATTTTATTGGAATTGAAGGAAGGGTATGATTTTGAAATGGTTTATTTCAATTCAGACGGAAGGGAAAGCAGTATGTGTGGAAACGGCGGTCGATGCATCACCAAATTTGCGCACGACTTAGGCTTGATTCAAAACGAAGCCACCTTCCTTGCCATCGATGGTCCCCACGATGCAAAAGTAAATCCTGATGGAACTGTCGAGTTAAAAATGAAAGACATCGATCATTTTGAATTGAATGGCAGTACCGTTGTCCTGGATACCGGTTCTCCCCACTATGTCGCATTTGTAGAAGACATCGAAGCTGTAAACATCATAGACGATGCAAGAGCCATCCGCTACAATGACCGTTTTAAGAACGAAGGCATCAATGTCAATTTCGTTCAACCCGGCGACAATGGAGAACTAACCGTAGCAACCTACGAAAGAGGCGTAGAATGGGAGACCTTATCTTGCGGAACCGGTGTAACTGCCGCTGCCATAGCCCACATTCTTCACCAGGATAGACCAAACGGTCATTACGAAGTACCCATCAAGGCCAAAGGAGGCGAATTGCTCATCAAGTTTGACCACAAAGGAAAGACCATTGAAAATGTCTGGTTGTGTGGACCTGCGGAGATGGTTTTTGAGGGAAGGGTGTAGGAAAAATGTACGGTTTACGAATTACGATTTACGAGATTATTACGTAAATCGTAAACCGTACATTCAAATCATTCCTTCTTCTTCAATATCAACGCACTAAACAAACTAATTATCAATCCAACAGGTAGAATTTCCATGAAGGTGACGGCTATCATGACCAGTGGATTTTTGTAGAGTTCCATTTGGGATTGAAATGCAGCTCTTTCTTCGGCTATTTTTTCATCAGAAGCTCCTTCTGCTTTTAACTCATCTATCATGTATTCAAGGTATTGTTCGGGAAATTGCTGCGCGGTCTCGTCGGTGTTGTAATAAATCATCCATCCTGTTACATAAATGACGGAGGCGACTAAAGTGATGAAGAATCCTACTTTGAAAGCCTTTCCAAATGAAATGATGCCTTCCTGGTGTTTGTCGCGGTAGCTTTTCACTCCAAAAAGATCATCGACAAAGCCACAATCATGGAAATGTAACCGAGCAATTCTCCCTTGCCCATGTCCATTTGGCCATCCTGCATATACAGGGGCTGGAAGGAACGCATTAAAATGGTGTTGATGATTCCGGCTATAATTCCAAAGGTTAAAACCAGTTTTCTCATTGTTTAGATTTTAAGTGAAATAATGCCACAAATCAATACCAAAGCAGCAAAATTCCTTTCATACTAAAGTACCAAAAGGCTTGAAAATGCTCATTTCACACTTTAGTACCAGTCCATCAACCAAGGATTCCCAAAGACTTGGCCTTGTCGATGGCCTGGGTCCGGCGTTTCACATCCATTTTAGAAAAAATATTACTCGAATGAGATTTGATGGTATTCAAAGAAAGGAACAATTCGTCGGCTATTTCCTGATTGGAAAATCCCTTAGCCATCAATTGAAGGACTTCAAATTCTCTTTGGCTGAGGCCAAGTTCTTCCAGGGCTTTTTCTGGATTCAGGCTGACCAATTCTTCTTGCTTTTTGGAAGGTTTGGTCAATTTTAATCCGGCCCAGACACCCAACACCATAAAAATTACCGCAATGATGCTGAGATAGACCTCAATACCCAGGTCCCGCACTAAAAATTTAAATTGCAAAAACTTGAGCATTGCAAGCAAAAGCGCCATGGCCAATCCGTACAAAAGGATGGATCGTTTCATACCGTAAAAATAAAAGGGCATTTGGTCTCCGAAGAATCCAAATGCCCTTTTAGGCTATTTTTTAAATAAAATATCAGATAACCTGAACCAATTCAATATAAAAAATCAACTCAGAATCACCCGGAATATTTGGAGGCGAACCATCTTTACCGTATCCCAAATCACTAGGAATAAACAAGGTTGCTTTGGTACCTTCTTTGAACAATGGAATACCGTAATCCCAACCCGGAATTACTCTTCCTTCCCCTACTGGAAATTTCAAAGGCTCTCCACGTTTGAAAGAGTTGTCAAACATGGTTCCGTCTTTCAAAACACCATAATAGGCTACTTTCACCAGCTGACCCGGTGTAGGCATCGGCCCGGTACCTTCTTCATGGATGATGTACTTCAAACCAAACTGCGTATCCTGCAACTGGTCTTTCAATTCACCATTGTTGTATTTGTTGACAGTCTCTTTGACCATAGCAGCAATTTCCTCTTCTCTTCCTTTGTACTTCTCTGCCTCAGCCTGCATTTCTGCCATCTTCTCATCCTGATAAGCTTTGAACTCTTCTTCCGTTTTTACTTCATTGATTTTGATATGGAAGGTCAAAGATTTTACGCCTTGTAAATCTGGTGGAAGATCTGGAACAGTATCAATTACTACCTCAACGGTAGCACTATCGCCTTCAGTCAAAATCGCCAAAACATCTTCAATAGGATTGTCTTTTTTTCCTTCAGAAATCTGAACGATTTGGTCATCACCAGATTTTCTGGAATCAAACATTACCTCATCACCTTTCATTTGTCTGATATGGAAAAGGACATAATCGCCAACATTTGGTTTTTGACCATCTCCATTGGTATGTAGGGTGTATTTGAAACCACTAGGAGTTGTTGCTTCACCACTTCCCCCTTTTTGGTCACAAGATGCAAGCGCCAAAACAAAACCGGCGAAAGCAAGGGTTTTTAAAAATCGCATAATTGTTTTTTAATTTTAATTCTAATCTGGAAAGTCAGTCTACCTCACTTGGTTCAAAGCATCCTTAACTTTCTTTAAAATCGGGCGCAAGGTATTGAAAAAGAATGAATACCAAACTAGGATTTCTTAGGCAAAGCCAATTCTTTGGCCAGCCATTGCCCGGTATAACTCTTTTTCACCTTCGCTACTTCCTCAGGAGTGCCTTTACAAAGTATCTGACCACCGCCAGAACCACCTTCCGGCCCCAAGTCCACTATCCAGTCTGCTACCTTGATTACGTCCATGTTGTGTTCGATAACCAAAACGGTATTTCCTTTTTTAACCAGTCGGTTCAAAACATGCAAAAGGTGACGAATATCTTCAAAATGCAAACCGGTAGTCGGCTCATCCAATATATAAAAGGTATTTCCGGTATCTCTTTTCGACAATTCTTCAGCCAACTTCACCCTTTGAGCCTCTCCTCCGGAAAGCGTAGTTGCCTGCTGGCCTAAGGTGATATATCCCAAACCCACGTCCAACAAGGTTTTACACTTTCTGTAAATTTTTGGAATCGGCTCAAAAAACTCTACGGCTTCTTCCACCGTCATATCCAAAACGTCGCTGATGGATTTGCCTTTATAAAGAATTTCCAATGTTTCTCTGTTGTACCTGCGACCCAGGCAGGTCTCACATTCTACATAAACGTTTGGAAGGAAATTCATCTCAATAGTCCGCATACCACTTCCCTGGCAAGTCTCACAACGTCCTCCTTTCACATTAAAGCTAAATCTGCCCACCTTGTATCCTCTGATTTTTGCTTCAGGCAAATTGGCAAACAGGGATCTGATTTCAGTAAAAACGCCGGTATAAGTGGCCGGATTCGAACGTGGGGTCCTTCCAATTGGAGATTGATCAATCTCAATCACCTTGTCGATATGTTCGAGCCCTTCTATTTTTTTATACTCCAATGGTCTTTGAAGACTTTTATAAAAATGACTCCTCAAAATCGGATACAAAGTCTCGTTAATTAGGCTTGATTTCCCACTACCACTGACTCCGGTTATACAAGTAAAAGTGCCCAGTGGAATTTCAAGATTTACATTTTGGAGATTGTTTCCGGTCGCTCCTTTCAGCTTTAAAAACTTACCGGTTCCTTCCCTTCTTTTTTTAGGAACTTCTATTTGAAGGGAATTTTTCAAATAAGCGGCTGTCAGGGTTTCTGTTTGTAGAAACTCTTCAGGCGTTCCCATGGCGACCAGGTCACCACCGTGTTTTCCGGCACCAGGACCCAGGTCAATCAGGTAATCGCTGGCCAACATGATGTCTTTATCGTGTTCTACGACCAAAACTGTATTTCCGATTTCTGCCAATTCCTTCAAGGATTCAATCAACCTTTGATTGTCTCTTTGATGCAAACCAATACTTGGCTCATCTAGAATGTAAGTAATTCCGGTCAATTGAGATCCAATCTGTGTTGCAAGTCGGATACGTTGGGCTTCTCCTCCGGATAAGGTTCTGGCAGGACGATTCAAGGTCAAATAATCGAGTCCTACATGGAGCAGAAATCCTACTCTTAATCTGATTTCCTTTAAAATTTCCTTCGCAATGGCTTTTTGTCTTTCGCTCAAATCCTTTTCTACCGTATTCATCCAATTGTACAAATCGGTCAAATCCATGTCCGCAAGCTCGGAAATATTCTTCTCTGCAATTTTAAAATGCAGGGATTCCTTTTTCAATCTTGCACCCTCACACTCCGGACAAGTATCGACCATCATAAACTCTTCTGCCCATTGACGGATTTTTTCCGAGGTAGTGTCATTGTACCAGCGATTGAGCATATTGACCACCCCTTCCGACGATAAATTGTATACATAATCATGTGAACTATTACCCAAGTTCATCTCAAAGGAATCGTCGCCACCATACAAGATTACTTTTAATGCCTCTTCCGGCAGTTCTTTTATCGGAGTAGAAAAGGTAAACTTGAATTTCTTGGCCAATGCCCTCAATTGTTTGAAAGTCCAGTTGTCCCTGACCTCACCAAAGGGAACAATCCCGGCATCATTGATGGATTTGCTGTCATCGGGGATGACGCGATCCATATCCACTTTATTGATAGAACCCAATCCATTGCAACTTGGACATGCACCATAAGGTGAATTGAAAGAAAAAGCATTGGGTGAAGGCTCTTCATAAGAAAGGCCGGTTTCAGGATCCATTAATGACTTGGAATAACCTCCAACTTCTCCAGAATCGGAATCCATGATTAATATGATTCCATTTCCCATTTTCAAAGCAAGGGTCATGGAGTCTTTCAAACGATCTGCACGGTCAGGACCTATTTTCAATCGATCAATTACAGCTTCAATATCATGAACCTTATATCTGTCCAGCTGCATTCCTGGTTTGATGTCCAAAACTTCTCCATCAACACGGACTTTTGTGTATCCCTGTTTGCGAATTTGCTCGAATAATTCGCGGTAATGACCTTTCCTTCCTCTTACCAAGGGTGCCAGTAACAGAATCTTTTTATCGGAAAAATTTTCAAGGATGTGTTCAATCATTTGCTCTTCCGTGTAGCGCACCATTTTCTTACCTGTCATGTAAGAATAGGCTTCACCGGCTCTGGCAAACAAAAGACGCATAAAGTCATAAACTTCTGTAATCGTACCTACAGTAGAGCGAGGATTGTTTCCGGTCGTTTTTTGCTCTATGGAAATTACCGGACTCAGGCCATTGATGTTTTCTACTTCCGGGCGCTCCATTTGTCCGATGAACTGTCGGGCATAAGAAGAGAAAGTTTCCATATATCGACGCTGACCTTCTGCATAAATGGTATCGAATGCAAGCGATGATTTACCGCTTCCGCTGATACCGGTAATCACCACCATTTTATTTCGTGGAATTTTGACATCGATGTTCTTCAGATTGTGCTCGCGGGCACCGGTCACTTCTATATAATCCAGGTCAGCAATGTAAGTTTGGCCATTATTATTCTCCATGGGTCTATTCCTCGGGCTTTTTTTCAATTTGGGGTTGACAAAGTTGTACAAACAAACCCCCAAAGGTAGAGTTTAATTTTTGCTAAAATTCATCCTTTCTTACTTTAAAATGAGACAATTAAAATATTTCTCGACATTTGTTTAAACCTTTAAATATTTGATAGTCTAAGTCTAAAAAGCCATGCTAAGAAATTTACTACCCCTCCTTGCCATTCCTTTTTTCACAATAAATATTTCTGCCCAAAATCTGTATTTCCCCCCTTTGACAGGAGATGCCTGGGAAACTATTTCACCGGATGATTTGGATTGGTGTCAGGAGAAAATTGACAGCTTGTATGACTTTTTGGATGTCCATAATTCTAAAGGTTTTATTGTTTTGAAAGACGGTAAAATCGTCCTTGAAAAATACTTTGACAGCTTTACCAAAGACTCAATTTGGTACTATGCATCAGCAGGAAAAAGTGTCGTGGCCATGCTGACCGGAATTGCCCAAAGCCAGGGTATTTTGGACATTCATGACGCTACAAATGAGTATCTGGGAACTGGTTGGACAGAATGTACACCTGAACAGGAGGATTCGATCACCATCTGGCATCAAATCACCATGACCACCGGACTGGATGAAGAAAAAAACACGCCTGATAAAAACTGTTTGGATCCGGAGTGTCTTCAATATTTGGTTACACCCGGAACCCGTTGGGATTATTTCAATGCCCCCTATCGATTGACACAGGATGTATTGGCAGCTGCCAGTGGTCAGAATTTCAATCTTTATTTTCGACAGGCTTTGGCGAGTAAGATTGGCATGTCTGGTTTGTGGTTCAATTATGTATTGTATGGCCGGGTTAGAGATGCCGCCAGATTTGGTTTGTTTACCCTTGCCAAAGGAAATTGGGATGGCAATCCAATTATGCCTGACCTGGATTACTACAATGACATGGTGAATACCTCTCAACCCATGAATAAATCCTACGGCTATTTGTGGTGGTTGAATGGAAAAGAAAGTGCAAAACTTCCCGGCTTGCAATTTGATTTTCCAGGTTCCCTAATCCCCAATGCGCCAGACGATATGTTTGCAGCCTTGGGAAAAGACGACCAAAAAATTTATGTGGTTCCTTCTCAAAATATGGTAGTCGTAAGAATGGGCGAAAGTGCCGGAGGTTTTAATCCCACCCTTTCGAGTTTTGACAATGAATTGTGGGCCAGAATTTCAGATCTCGAATGTACAAGTAACAACAAATTGATTTTGAATCCAAATGAATTCGAAATCAACCCTAATCCGGTTGAAGGAGCTTTCAATTTGGAAAGTCCATTTCCCATCCTTTCGTTAAATATTTCGACACTTGACGGGAAAGAAATTGGTAGTGAAAGAGGTAACGGTTCCAATTTTCAAAATGTAAGCCTTTTAACAAATGCAGCTCCCGGCATCTATATTTTAAGAATAGAAACTGAGAATGGTTTTGCCATCAAAAAAATTGTAAGAAATTAGGGCAAGCTAATTTATCTGCATGAAGAAATTATGGCATTTGGCTTGGGCACTTCCTTTACTACTCATGGTGGTCTTTTTAATGGGTCCTCGTCCGGATTTTTCACCTGTAAATAGAAGTTTTTCCGCTTTCAATATTCCCCTAGAGGATTTGGATGCTTATATTAAAGAAAAAGAAGATACGGTCAAATTGCTCAAACCTGGAAATGAAGCCAAAATCGTTTGGGCAGATTCGGTACGACAGACTGAATATTCGGTTGTTTACCTACATGGTTTTTCCGGAGGTCCGGGTGAAGGCGATCCCTTCCACACTTTGTATGCAAAAAAATTTGGCGCCAATTTATACATCCACCGTTTCCCTGAACATGGAATTCGCGATTCAAATGTTTTTAAGAACATTACCCCTGAAGACCTGGTGGAATCTGCCAAAGAAGCCATTCAAATAGGAAAAGTCCTTGGTAAAAAAGTCATCTTGCTTTCCTGCTCTACCGGAAGCACCCTTGCTTTTTATCTGGCTTCAGGCAATCCTGATATCTACGCGCTCATCGCTTTTAGTCCAAATATTGATATTGCGGATGAATCTTCTGTGTGGCTTACGAGACCTTGGGGATTACAAATTGCCAGAAAAATACTGGGTAGCGATTATAGGATTTGGTATGGCCCCGGAGATGTGCCTGACTATTGGACTACGAAGTATCGTATTGAAGGGCTGATCTGCCTCAAAGACCTGGTGCAACAAACCATGACTGAAGAAACCTTTAACGGAATAAACCAACCCATTTTCACCGGTTATTATTTTAAAGATGAACATTATCAGGATGGTGTAATATCCATTCCAAAAATTCAGTGGTTTTGGGAAAACATCAGCACGCCTGACAGTCTTTCTAAGAAAATTGCATTTCCTGATGCAAAACACCATGTATTTATCTCCAAACATTACCCGGTAGATTACCAAACTCCTCTGGATAGCGTAGTTAATTTCAGTACTGATATTTTAAAAATGAAACCTGTGGAATAAAAATTATTGGATGGTAAATTTTACCCATATCTGGTCATAAAGCCTCTGTTTTAACAGGTTTCTTTTCGAAATATCATTTTGAAAATCCTATTTTTAAATAAAAAAACAAAACTAAAACAAAAAAACAGGACCTTTTTCAGTTTAAAAAATGGCAGAGTTCGCCTTCTGTTTTGCTTGTGCCCTTATTTTTTCGTAACTTGTCTATTCCTATCTCTCAGAGATTTCAAGTTTCTATTAACCTTATGTGGACAATTCAATAAACCCCGGCTGGGATGCCGCCTGTTTATTTTCGTGCACAAGCGATGCTCTGGGAGGATACTGTCATTGTTGAACTATTTAAAATTTGATTATGGAGGAACCAATACAGTATAAGGCTTACAGCGTTCACAATTTTCGAAAAATTCCACAGGTACAAACCTACCTCACCGAAGAAGAATGCTTTGAAATTGAAGTAGTAGGAAGGGTACTTCCTTTCAAAGTGAACAATTACGTTGTCGATTGTCTTATCAACTGGGAAAATTTCAGAAATGACCCGATGTTTATTCTGACTTTTCCACAAAAAGAAATGTTGGACACAGAAGATTTCCTGACGGTAGCCAAAGCCATCAAATCTGGCGCCAACAAAACCGAAATGCAGGAAATTGTCAATGAAATCCGACTTTCATTGAATCCACATCCTGCCGGACAAATGTCCAAAAATGTACCCACCCTGGATGGGCAACGCCTTACAGGCATCCAGCACAAATACAGGGAAACGGTACTCTTTTTTCCAAAACAAGGTCAAACCTGCCATGCTTATTGCACCTTCTGTTTCAGATGGCCGCAATTTGTTGGTATGGACGAAATGAAGTTTGGAATGAAGGAAACCGAACTTTTGATTGAATACCTGCACAGACATCCCGAAGTAACTGATATCCTGTTTACAGGTGGCGATCCGATGATAATGCGCTCGAAGATCTGGGAAGGATACCTCAATGCCATTTTGGAACACGCACCCAATATTCGAAATATAAGGATTGGAACCAAAGCACTGGGATATTGGCCCCAACGATTTGTAAACGATAAGGATGCTGATGAACTTTTAGCGCTATTTGAAAAGGTACAAAAGGCCGGAAAAAAAATAGCCCTGATGGCGCATTTCAATCATACGGTTGAATTGAAGACAGATATGGTGAAAGAGGCTATTCAAAGATTACAAAACGTTGGAGTTGAAATTCGAAGTCAGTCTCCTGTAATGAGAAAAATCAATGACCGACCGGACGTCTGGAGGGACATGTGGAAGGCCCAGGTAAAATTGGGAATCATACCTTATTACATGTTTATAGCCAGAGATACCGGAGCGCAAGATTATTTTGCTGTTCCGCTGGAAAAATGCTGGAATATTTTCAGGAAAGCATATCAACAAGTTAGCGGTTTGAACAGAACGGTTAGAGGTCCCAGCATGAGTGCCGGTCCCGGAAAAGTACAGGTCCTGGGTGTTACTGAAATAGCCGATGAAAAGGTTTTTGCACTTCGATTTATTCAGGGAAGAAATCCCGACTGGGTGCATAGACCTTTCTTTGCAAAATACGACCCGGATGCCATCTGGCTGGACGAACTTGAACCTGCCTTTGGTAAAGAAAAATTCTTTTATCAGGAAAAAATAACGGCTACCGAAGCCAATTAACTTCTTAAATAACTGGCGCCATTGACATCGATGATGGCGCCGGTTATCATTTCGTTTCCTTCGGAAGCTAAAAAACAAACCGTTCTCGCTACATCTTCAGGGCTTGCCACTTTTCCTCCCGGATATTGATTCAAAACTTCGTTGGCTCCTTCTCCATTTAAATATTCTGAAGCCATATCGGTTTCTACAAAACCAGGAGCAACGGTATAGAATTGAATATTCTGAGCAGCATATTTTACCGCCATGGATTGTCCAAAAGCATTCATTGCTGCTTTGCTTGCTCCGTAAGCTGGATGGTCCGGCTCTCCACGAAAGGCACCTCTGGAAGAGATGTTGATGACTTTACCAGACTTGTTTTCCAGCATGGAAGGCAAGACCAGATAGGTCAGATTTACAGAACCCATGAGGTTTGTCTCCATGGTTTCCTGCCAGGCTTTTTTCCACTCAGCAAAATCCATGTCTTCTGCAGATTGAGGTTTGAATATTCCTGCATTGTTTACCAGTATATGGACTTCACCAAATTCTTTTACTACCGCGTCAGCCATTTCTTTCACTGCTTCCGCATCAGCCAGGTCTGCCCGAATCGCAAAATGTCGACCATGTTCAGCTTTTTTCATTTTTGAAAGCGTTTCTGATGCAGCCTTTTTATTTTTTTGAAAATGAACCGCTACTCTTGCTCCAGCTGCTGCCATCATGATGGCAATTGCACTTCCTATTCCTCGTGAAGCGCCGGTAATCAACACATTTTTACCATTAAAATCAAAGGTCATTTTCTTCTTTTTAAATTTTACTTTCAGGAACCCCTTAGACTCAATAAAGGTCTTATTTTTACCCGAAAGTTTAGCAAATGCTTTCTTTTCAAGCTATTTTATAAAAAAATCTTTTCGAATATGATTTATTACATCATTGTAGGCGGACTTGCCGGATGGATTGGCGGACAAATCATGCGTGGTTCCGGATTCGGAATTTTAGGAAACATTCTGGTGGGAATAATTGGTGGCGTTGTTGGTGGATGGGTTTTCAAGTTTTTAGGCATTAAGATGGAAAGTTCTTTTACCGGATCCTTGATTACTGCCCTGGCAGGAGCATTGCTTACGCTTTGGGCCTTTGGTTATGCCGATAAAGGAGGAAAAAGAAGAAGATAAAATCAGCGGGCCCGATGGAAGAGAAGTTGGAAAAATGGAGGTTGATACTGGGTCAAAAATCTGATCCTTCCGAACAGGTTCAATTGAAACCTACCCGGAAGAAAATGGACGATGTACTGGAAGCATTGTACGATTCTGACCGAAAAGGCGGATTGGGAAGTTCTTCTCCCAACATCAATCGCTGGCTGGGGGATATCAGAAATTACTTTCCGACTTCGGTGGTTCAAGTGATGCAAAGAGATGCCATCGACAACCTCGGGCTTACCCAATTACTACTCGAACCGGAGTTGCTTGACTCAATAGAACCGGATGTTCACCTGGCAGCTACCTTGCTTTCCCTCAATAAAGTGATGCCCGAAAAAACAAAGGACACTGCAAGAAGAGTGGTGGAAAAAGTAGTTCGGGATCTGGAAAAAAAGCTAAAAAAACCACTTCAGGAAGCCATAGAAGGGGCTTTGAAACGCACCGTCAGGAACCATAGGCCCAAGCCAAACGAGATCGACTGGCACAAAACCATCCGAGCCAACCTCAAGCACTATCAGAAAGACCTGGGTACCATCATTCCTGAAAAACTGATAGGTTATGGCAAGATGAAGCAGTCACTCAAACACATCGTTTTGATGATGGACCAATCCGGATCCATGGCTGCATCTGTGGTGTATGGAGCCGTATTTGGAGCAGTACTCGCTTCTTTAAAATCTCTGAAAACACAATTGATAGCCTTTGACACGGAAGTGGTCGACTTGAGCAAACATTTGGATGACCCGGTTGAACTTTTATTCGGAACCCAATTGGGCGGAGGAACTGATATTCAAAAGGCGGTTGCCTACGCTGATCAAATCATTGGTTATCCTTCTGAAACCATTGTAATCTTGATTTCTGACCTTTATGAAGGTGGCAGTCATGACACGTTGATAAAAAGGATTGCCGCTCTTCAAAGCAAGGGTGTTCAATTTATTAGTCTGCTAGCCTTGAGTGACGAAGGAGCTCCGAGTTTTGACCGCAACATGGCCAATCGATTTGCTGATTTGGGAATTCATGCTTTTGCTTGTACACCGGATTTGTTTCCGGATTTGATGGCGGCTGCTGATTAGCAGGATATAAAAAGTTGGAATCATGAAAAAATGGCCACCAAATCCTAGTTTGATGGCCATTTTTAATTTAAGCACTCTGATCAATCTTCCTAACCATGGCAAAATAGTCGCCAGGGCACAAGTTTCACCGGTTTCGCTATATACTTCCACCAACCATCGAACGATACCTTTTGCAATATCTTCTTTCACTTCGTTTTTCCTGATCTACTTTTTCTTCACGGTAAAGCTTTACGCCGATGGTCATTCCCGGATAAACAGGTTTGGTGAAGCGACATTCGTCAATTCCAATTCAACAATACGGACCTTTTTTGCTTCTACAAAAGTCCTGCAGCCTTGGAAAGGATGAAATAACCATGCGCTACCCTGCCTTCAAAGATGCCCTTCCATCAGCGGCAGCTGTCCATGTGTGCATAAAAGCTATCACCACTAACATTGGCAAAATTGGTGATGTCGGTTTCAGTAACCGTATATGCTTGGCGGTAATCAGCGTACCGCCGACTTCCAGTTCTTCAAAATGCTTGCGGAAAGGATGTTTGTCATCTTCTTTTTGAGCACCACCCACCTGATATTGATTCGTAATTTGGGTAATCATACTCGGATGTCCCTGAATCGCAGTTCGCTGCAAATAATGTTTGACACCACGCACTCCTCCCATTTCTTCTCCACCTCCTGCTCTACCCGGTCCACCATGCACCAAAAGCGGCATTGGCGAACCATGACCGGTACTTTCCTTGGCAGATTCACGATTCAAAACCAGGATTCTACCATGATAAGCAGCAGAGCCCATCACATAATCTTTGGCAACATTATTATCAAAGGTACAAACCGTAGAAACCAAAGATCCTTTACCCATATTCGCCAATTCTATGGCTTCCTCCATGCTGGCTTTATAAGGCATGATGGTACTTACCGGACCAAATGCTTCATGGTATGACAAGCTTGTTTTTTAAAAGGATTATCATTTAAAAATAAGGTGGGTGCCATGAATGCTCCTTTCGCCGATCTGCGCCCATCAAACTTAGGTCTCCATTGAGTCCAAAGGCAACTTCCTGTTCGGCAGTAAGCAATTCAAGTCTTCTTTTCACTTCTTCCACCTGAGCTTTGGATACCAAAGAACCCATTTTTACACCCTCAACTGTAGGGTCGCCAATAGTGGTTTTGGATAGACCTCGGCGATTATTGCATCTCTTACAGCTTCCAATCTGTTTTCCCGGAACTATAATTCTTCGTATGGCCGTACATTTTTGTCCGGCTTTGTGGTCATTTCCCTTCTGACTTCTTTTACAAAAAGGTCAAACTCTTCAGAGCCAGGTTCTACATCGGTACCTAAATACAGCTGCATTCAAACTGTCTGCTTCCATGTTAAAAGGAACTGCATTGTTGATAATGTTGGGAAGGGCTTTTAGCTTTCTTCCGGTATCAGCAGAACCCGTAAAAGAAGCAACATCCTGAGAAGTCAGGTGATCCAAAATTCCTACTCCGGAACCGGTAACCAATTGAATAGAACCCTCGGGTAGAATTTTAGAAGCTACAATATCTTTTACCATGGCTTCCGTCAAAAACGAAGTCACTTCAGAAGCCTTGATGATACAAGGAACTCCAGCCAACCAGTTCACCGCTGCTTTTTCCAGCATACCCCAAATAGGGAAATTAAAAGCATTGATGTGGACGGCTACTCCATGCTTGGGCACCATGATGTGATGTCCGATGAAGGTTCCGTTTTTGGAAAGTTTGGCTGCTTCTCCATCAACGTAGAAAGATTCATTTGGAAATTTCTTTCTCAAAGAAGCGTAAGCGAATAAGGTTCCGATTCCCCCATCGATGTCTACCCAACTATCGATTTTTGTAGCTCCGGTCCAATAACTAAGCGGATAATATTTCTTTTTGATATCGTTGAGATGAAGAGCCAGAGCTTTAATCATTCTTCCTCTTTCCTGAAAAGTCATTTTACGCAAGGCAGGTCCTCCGACCTTTCTACCATATTCCAACATGGCTTCAAAGTCCAGTCCTTTTTCACCGGCAGTTCCAATCAAATCTCCATTGACTGCATTGTATTGTGGAAGGCTATCGTCTTCATAAGCTACCCATTGTCCCTGGGCATAGTTCATTATTTTTTCGGCCATGGCTTTATTATTTTGATGTTTTGGTTAGTTGGTTGCGAAACTAAGGTAAAGCTATGAATGGTCACAACCAATTCGGGGAAATAATAAAGCTCAATTTTTAAAAAAGAAAGGGGATTTAGTCCTTTACTATCTCAAACTCACGACTAATTTCATAAAACTTTCCATTGTGTTGAATGGTGGCAACTACTGCCAGCTCACCACCTTTGTGAGACCATTTTACCATTCTTTTCATTTTCGAAGTCAACTCACCACGGCTGGAATCGTATTTTTTCCAAATTTTTCTTCGGTAAGCCATTATCAGCTCTTGCACTTCATAATCATTTCCCTTTGAGTCTCTGACTACTATAGGCTGAGTCAAACTTTGCTTTAGTTCTTTTTTTGTGACTTTTTTTTCTTTTAATCCACCCCAGTAAACCTGATATTCTTTTCCGGCATTTCCACTTAGAGAAAATCGAATGGGCAAACTCATCTCGACAGGCAAAGGATTTCCTTTTAATTTTCCCGGCTCCCAATTGGGCATGGTAGAGACAATTCTCAGCGCTTCTTTTCCACAGCCAAATCCTATGTCTTTTACTACTTTGGGCTCCTTTACTTCACCCTTCTGATTGACCACAAAACTGATGTAAACCGTTCCGTCTATCCCTGCATTGCGGGCGCTATCAGGATATTCCAGGTAATCTGCTATATAGACTACCAGATTCTCATTGGAACATTGCCTTTTTTCCTCTGAGCCATATTTTAAATCAGAACAACCTGAAAAATAAGGCATTTCATCTACCAGGGCAGGACTTTGGCCATAGGTCAAATTGAAAACCAGCAAGAAGAGAAGTAAGGATAATACCTTTTGCATATTGGAGCAGTTTACCAAAACAAGAAAGCGTCAAGTTAAGTAAAACGAATTAAAAAAACAGCAATATGTTAAAAGCGAAAATCCTACCAAAGTGTTACACGAGCACCGGTAAGAATAGAGAAAGTACTGATTCGATCCAGATTTGGCCCCAGACCATTGTTGTAACCAGGTAATAAATAGGCCTGAACGCTAGGTTGTAAGAACAGGCTCCAACGGGTAGAAAGTAATCTTTCTACACCCAAACCTAAGTTGGCAGTGAAATAAGAATTCTCTTCAAAATTACCTCCTTCAAGCAATCCGTCCGGGAATTTCTTTT
The DNA here is from genome assembly GCA_041392845.1 of Saprospiraceae bacterium. Taxonomy (GTDB): domain Bacteria; phylum Bacteroidota; class Bacteroidia; order Chitinophagales; family Saprospiraceae; genus JAGQWW01. Next base: position 50,615 of record JAWKLG010000033.1, read on the forward strand.
GTCCAAGCGAACTATTATCGATTGCTTGTCTGGCAAACCCACTGTAAAGATTGTTTGGAAATTTGTCATAATGGGCTTGCATCGCCAAGTGAAGTGAAGCACCTGTCTGCCCATAAAATCTCCATTTCTGAAGCTGTCCAAAATTATAACGGACATTCAAAGGAACCTCCAGCATATTCAACTGGATATTTTCAAAAGAAAGGGTAAATAAACCTGTTGTCAACAAACCTCCGACAACTTCATCCGGAACACGCGGTTCGTATTCTTTGGAAGCATAAATACCTCCTGTTTCAACTTCCCATTTTCCAAAACTCATCCCAAGGGTAATACCTCCACCATATCCGGGAGCATATCTGCTGTATTCTTCCAGAGGATAAATAGGGTCGTAAGGAGTTTTGATATAATTGTATTCTGAAGCAGAAAACATACTTACACGAAGTCTGGAATTGGATTGAGGATTGGTTATAGGCCCCACACCAAGCGGATTGCTAGCATCTTCAAAGTCGATTAACTGAATATCAGCAATGCTTTGTTCAAGAGAAGCCATGCTGGCGGATTGCCTCAAAACTTCTTTTTCCTGAATGGAAGATTTCGAATTTCTTGAAGAAGCAGTTTTCTGTTTCAACTCAAGAGGAAGTCTGTTGTACCCAAAGGTTGATTCAAAGGGATTGGAAATCAAATCCTCTTCCTGGTCTGTAAGTGCCAATCCACCATTTTTCTTAAAACCTGACTTGAGAGTCACATTCGTAATCTCTGCTCTGGAATTTCCAGGCAGTAGATTATTTTCTTTTATGGTATGAATAGAATTTTCGTTTTCTGCAGTTTGAGCTTCCTCTGCAGCCGCTTCATTTACATTTAAAATACGCTCGATTCCGGGAATCAACTTATTTTTTATTCCTTCATTGAGTGGTTGGTATTGATACAAGGTCAACAAAACCAAAAGCATTACTGCTATTTCTGCAATCTTGTACCTAATAAGTTTTTCCTGAAGAGAGAATTCCTGCTTTATTTTTTCGGCCATTAACCGCCAATGTGCAGGATTATAGGATGGGTTGTTGTTTCTAAGTTTGTGTTTTACTTCAGCATCGAATGCTTGGTCATTTTCATTGTCTTCGAATAAATCAGGCTCCCCTTCCATCTTACTCGCCAACATGTCCCAGGAACTACCATCATAAGGCACCTCGAAGCTATCGAGCGCGTTTTTGATTTCCTGATCCAGTTTCTTATTGTCGTCTTTCACCTGATTATTTTTTCACCTCACTTTTATCCGTTTGTACCATCGGGCATTTTAACTTGAGCCGAGGATTTCAAAGAATCCTGTAATTTGACCCTGGCCTTTACCAGATTAGAACGGGAAGTACTTTCAGTAATTCCCAACATGTCTCCAATTTCTTTATGCGAATAACCTTCTATTACGTATAAATTGAAAACAGTTCGGTATGCGGGGGTCAAATCTTGTACCGCTTTTAAAATTTCCTGTTCGCTGTACTGGCTGATGGCGTCAGCATCATCTGAACTAACGTGGTAAGCATTTTCTATCGATTCAGTTCTTCGGCGGATGTTTTTTCGGTAAAAATCTATGGCTGTATTGACCATAATCCGTCGAATCCATGCTGATAGGGAGGTTCCGGGCTGGTATTTTCCAATATGTTTAAAAACTTTGATAAACCCTTCATGAAGGATATCAAGTGCGTCTTCCTGATTGTTGGAATACCGCAAACATATTCCCATCATAGTTGGATAGTAATCTTCATACAGACGTTTTTGAGCCCAAAGTTCTTTTCGGGCACAGGCCTTGATGAAGTTTTCTTCCGCATAATCAAGGGGCAGGGCTATATTTATAACCGGTTTCATATTCCGAATGTAGCCCGAATCCACCGCTTAACCAAGCAAACAGTCAAAAAATAAAGTGTTTTAACTGACAGTACTTTAAAGTTAAACGGAAGGTATTAACAGTTTGCTGCCTGTCTTAATTCAATTCGTATTGGAAATTCAAATTATCTCATCGAATTCATTTTCCAGAGGTTCCGGCAGGTATTCACGGATCTTTTCCAGACGTATGGGTATCATCTCATGAATTTGCTTTCCTACCTTTTTTATAAAATCTTCATCCATCATTTCCTTCAATCTGGCTAAGTCATTAGCACCCTCTTCATTCGAAAATTTATACGTTACCTCAACACCCTTGTGCTCAAATTTTACTGAAAACCGCTCTCCCATTTTAAAAATGGAAATCTTCATAACCGGATGCTCAATTTCTCCAACTAGTCTCATTGATTCGTTATATTTTGATTGATGCTTTTTGTTATTAAATCATACACTTCCCTTATCTCGGGAGTATCTTCTAAAAGCTTTAAATGGCGTTGTATCGTTTCCTGGTCTCCACGAATAGCCGGACCGGTTTGCATTTCTTCCGGACTTCCTTTTTCTATTTTCCTGATGGTTTCCTGTATCAATGGTAGCAGAATTTCAAAAGGCACCCCAAACTTCCTTGTAATTTCCGAAGACAGATGAAGCATGTGGTTTGTAAAATTGTTGGCAAAGACAGCCGCTACATGCAATCCAGCACGTTTATCGTCTGTAAGCGGTTCCACCACATTGCTACATTTATGCGCCAAATCGGAAAGGTTGTGCATATCTGTCAGGTTGCTGGCATCTATGCAAATCGGAATTTTTTCCCAATCGGGTTCCACCTCTTCACTGAAGGTCTGAAGTGGATAAAACACCCCGTATCTTTTAAAGCTATTTTTAAAAACAGTAGAAGGTGTAGCACCGGAAGTATGCACAACAAATGATGCATGGTGGCCCGCTTGCTTTGCTAATTTTAGTGCTAGTTCTCCGATGGCATCATCTGATACTGCGAATAAGTACAAATCGGTTCCTGCTTTGACCTCTTCAACCTTATCAGTATAATCAGCACTTAACTTTCCGGCCAGTAATTTAGCATGCGCTTCCTTTCGACTATACACTTGGCTGATGGTTATTCCTTTTTGAAACAACCTTAATCCTAGTCTGGTAGCCACCTTACCTGAACCAAGTATGGTAATTCTCATAAAAGTCGATTTCCAACAAAGTTAAAAGTTAGAAGAATATTTCCTGCGCCAGTCGGTAAGTATTGGCATGTGCTTCAATGATATGCGCTATTTGTTTGGAATAGCCTCCTCCCATGCTTATGGCCAGAGGAACCTTGTTTTTCTTACAAATCTCCAAAACCATTCTATCCCTTTCCTTGCAGCCTGCAATGGAACAACTCAACCTCCCCAATTTATCAGACTCCAAAATGTCAACACCGGAATTATAAAAAACAAAATCCGGCTCTACCTGATCAAATAGTCGGGGCAATGTCTCCGCTAGTATTTTTAAATATTGGTCATCTTCTGTCTTATCCGGTAGGCCAATATCCAGGTTGGAGACTTCTTTTCGAAGCGGATAGTTTTTCTCACCATGCAGGCTAAACGTAAAAACTGCCGGCTCATCTTTGAAGATTTGTGCAGTTCCGTTTCCCTGATGGACATCCAGATCGATTACCAGTATTTTTTTAGCGAGTCTTTTTTTTAAAAGATAATTTCCTGCAATTCCCACATCATTTAAAAGGCAAAATCCTTCCCCTTTATGGATAAAAGAATGGTGTGTTCCGCCCGCAATGTTTAATGAAACGCCGTATTTGAACGCAAATTCAGCACAATCGATGGTTCCTTTTGCTATATGACGGCCTCTTTGAACCAGATTTTCAGACATAGGAAAACCAATAGCGCGGATTTCCTTTTTTCCTATGGTCAGGTTTTTCAGACTTTCCCAATATTCCTTTTCATGGGTCCACAAGATGATTTCTTCATCCAAAGACTCAGGCTGGAAAAAGTTGTCATTGTTGACGGTTCCCTCATACAACAATTGCTCGGGTAGCAATTCATATTTTTCCATTGGGAATCGATGCCCTTCCGGAAGTTGGTATTTATAAATGGGTGACCAGGCTATTTTGAGCATGCATTACTTTTTTGCTACTGTCACCAATTCACTTAAAATCATGGCGGTAGCTCCCCAGATAATTTTTCCTGCGATGTCAAAATAGGGTACTTCTTTCATCACCATCAGTTTGCTTACCTGCATGTCCATTCTTTTTTTAGAATCCTTTTTTAAAAAATCTTCAAAAGGAATTTCAAGGATGGATTTCACCTCTGACTCTTGAGGAATAAATTGAGGGGCATAATCCAAATGCCCTACAAAAGGATAAACCTGAAAATTACTGACGGGGATGTATAATTCACTAAGACTGCCAATTAGTTGTACATCAGACGAACGAACCCCTACTTCTTCTTCGGCTTCCCGCAAGGCAGTTTCATGGTGACCATTGTCTTCCTTTTCGGCTTTGCCACCGGGAAAACTAATTTGTCCGCCATGTCTGTCTGCTTTATTTTTGGTTTGCCTTTCTATCAAAACCAGATGTTCAGAACCATTTTTAGGATAAAATAAAGCTAAAACTGCTGCAACAGAAGCATGATCAGGTGCCTCCATATAATGCCGCCTAACTGAAGGAGCCATATCCAGCTGCGCTTCTCTTCCCGGAAGTTCATTTTTAAGTTTCAGCTCCAGGTCTGAAATAAATTCTTTCATCTAATCCTATTTTGAAAACCCGCTATTCGGTGTTCGCCGTTCGATGTTCGCTCTTTTCTCATTAAACCCTCGTAAACCGTAAACCGTAAATCGTAAACATCAAGAATATAAGTGGAAGTCCCTCCACTCATGCTATTTAACTTGTAATATGGAAGTTCCCATTCAGAACAAACAGCTTCTTTTAAAAAAGGTTTTTTGCATAGAAAAGCCCTGACAAGTACTTATGCCAGGGCTTATTCAGCGATATATAAAAGAAAAAATTCTTAGTTACGAAGTTGCCGGTACATCCTTATTAGATTCCTGAATATACAATTCCAAGGCCATGGTCATGGATGGAGCTTCAGGAATAGGAGCTTTGATATTGGCTGTCAACTGATGTTCTTCAACTGCTGCTAAAGTACTTTTTCCAAAAACAGCAATACGGGTTTCGTTTTGTTTGAAATCAGGGAAGTTTTCATACAAAGAAGAAATACCCAATGGACTAAAAAATACCAATACATCGTAAGTGATATCTTTCAGGTCAGAAAGATCAGAACTAACCGTTCTGTAAATCAATGCCTCCTGCCAGTTGAATTCACTTTCACTAAGGAAATCTGCAACTTCCTTTGCTCCCAGGTTTGAACAAGGCAAAAGGAAATTTTCTTTTTCCTTGTGCTTCATCAGGTAAGGGCGTAAATCCAATATGGTCTTTTTACCTGCAAAAACCTTCCGTTTCCTGTATACTATGAACTTTTGCAAATAGTTTGCAATTGCCTCAGAAAGACAGAAATACTTGGTATCAGCCGACATCTTAACGCGCATTTCATCGCACAAGGCGAAGAAATGGTCGATTGCATTCCTACTAGTAAAAATGACAGAAGAGAACTCATCCGGGCGAATCCTTTGCTTACGGAACTCTTTTGCTGTAAGGGGTTCTACCTGAATAAATTGCCGCCAATCAATTTTCAATCCGTATTTCTTCTCAAGGTCGTAGTATGGAGAACGTTCTGGTTTGGGCTGCGATACCAATATGGTACGCACTGGTTTCAACTTTTCTCCGGTCTCATTACCATTAGATGCCATTCAACCTTCAATTTTATTTTCAATGTTCATTTGCGCCGCTGGCTAGCATTATCATCTTTATGAGTACCAGAACAGGCGCGATTTCGACGGCGCAAAGATACAACAAAAAGTGTAACTTATGAAAAGCTACAAATCTACTCGCTGCAAATAAACTGCGCAGTTGCCTGAACAGGTACACAAGGGCCAGCATACCAAGAGCAATGTAAATTGCAATACTTATAATTTCATCCGGCGCATAAGCCAGAATCACATTAAATATTATTAAAAGCAGACCTACCATGATATTAAATACCATGATGGTAAAACTGTAAACCTTCAATTCCTTCTCAATTGGGAACAACCAGGCCAGAAAACTCAACAACAGATGTTTTCCAAGAAAAATTCCTGCAATTAAACCTATGCAGGCAAAAAGGTTGGCCCAGGAGCCTTCATATGGAAGTTGCCCAAAATATTTGAGCAGTAAATAAAGGAAAATTCCTTCATTGATAAACGCCAGCAAATACAACAACTGATAAGGCAACATAGCGACGGGACCTTGTTCCCTGTGCAGCTGATTTAATAAGTTGTCGTTTAAAAATGCCGTATATATTTTACCGATGAATTCTCTAAGCAGAGTCATAAAGATGGCCGCCAAAACCAACATACTAACGATCAGCGTAAAAAGGAAAGGGCTATTGGTAGATTTCCCTTCAGGTGTGCTGATTATTTCTTTTGGCTTTTTAAAAACCGGAGCACTTGGTTCCCTTTTTTCAACAGGTTTGTTTTCCTGTACACCTGGTTGAATATCAAATGGATTTCCTGTATTCTGAATGGTTTGAATACTTGTGTCTGGTTGTTGACCCAGACGGGGTGTGAGATCAAAGGGGTTGCCTGTTTGAGCGACCAGGGTCCATCCCATCAAAAACAACATCGAAATCAGGCAGACTTTTTTCCCCATTTTCACCATTTGTCGCGCAAAGTTAAAACAAGACATTAGAATCTTATAAAATCCTTTATTTATTGATTGCAAACCTTCAATCTTCTACCTTTATTTTTAGTGAAAACAAACGATTTTTACATCCAGACGTTTATTGTCTTTAAAAAAGGAGTAGAATATGATTGGCTGGAGATTTTCAGATTACATAGGTTCACCTGAAGGAGGTTCTATTTTTGACCGGCTTTTGAAGTTGTTTCAAGAGTTGCTGGTGCATACCTCCGGAGATGTAACCGAAGCATTAAGTTGGCTTACCCAATTGGACAAGCAATACAACCTTACCACTCAGGATTATGGAATCGCAGACTTTATTCAGGATTTAATTGATAAAGGATATATTGAGCAAAAAGATCCCAGAAATGCCGGATTTTCACCTTCTTCAAAAATGGAGATAGCCCTTAGAAAAAAGGCACTGGAAGATATCTTTGGACAATTGAAAAAAGCTAAGCGCGGAAATCATACCACCAAAACTACCGGACGTGGAGATGAATTTACTTCTGAACTGAAACCTTTCGAATTTGGCGACAGCCTGGATAATATGGCAGTTTCAGAATCATTGAAAAACGCCCAAATAAATCATGGAATTGATGATTTCAAGATGACAACCAATGATCTTGAAATGTACGAAACCTACTACCAGAGTCAAATGAGTACGGTTTTAATGATTGACATTTCCCATTCCATGATCTTATATGGTGAAGACAGAATCACACCTGCCAAAAAAGTGGCAATGGCTTTGTCTGAAATGATAACTACCCGATACCCAAAAGATACACTCGATATAATTGTATTTGGAAATGATGCCTGGCAGATTGAAATTAAAGATCTACCTTATTTAAAAGTAGGCCCCTATCATACCAACACGGTAGCAGGATTGCAGCTTGCTATGGATATTCTAAGAAAAAGGAGAAATCCGAACAAACAGATATTCATGATTACCGATGGAAAACCTACTTGTATCAAGAAAGGGAAGTCCTATTATAAAAACCCATACGGTCTCGATAAAAAGATACTGGGAAGGACCATGAATTTGGCGCAACAATGCCGCAAATTACATATTCCCATTACCACTTTTATGATTGCAACTGACCCATACTTAGTAGAATTCGTGGATCAGTTTACCAAAGCCAATAATGGAAAAGCGTTTTATAGCAGTCTTGATGGTCTTGGTGAGTTTATCTTCATGGATTATAAAAAGAATAAGTCCAGACGTGGCTAAATTGAAATAAAAAAAGGGTCCGACAAATTTGTCGGACCCTTTTTTTATGATAGCCAAAATTAAATTATCTGGCTATTTGGAAAGTTTTGAATCCTAAAAGTTTCCCTGTTTTATCTTGTAAGGTCAACAAATACTGGCCATTCAAAAAACCATTCAATTCAACAGTGTCAAAGATTCCGGAGTAAGCCTGACTAGCCACCCTTTTCCCATTGAAATCTATAATATTGATAATTCCATCATAAGATTCTTCAGTGGCAATATTGATTCTTTCGGCAGCCGGATTTGGATAAACATCCATGCTGATTGATTTAAATACTTCTCTGGATGAAGTGGTAAATTCACTCAACCAGGTAGCACCTACAACAGCTCCTCCAGCAACTTCAAGATTCGCAATTGGAAATCCAAGCCCGTTTTGATTGGTCCACCATGCGTAAGAATAAGTTGTATCTCCTACATCAGAAGCATCTACATTGATCCACATTCCAAATGCTTTGGCATCTGTAGTGTCAAAAGAAATATTTTGTTGGCTTAATCTGATGCAATCGTAGGTTCCCAATGGAGTAGTTACGCTACCAAAAGCATCAATATTTACACTTGAATTTGTATAAGATACAAGCCTTACAGAATCAAAAGTAGGGAAACCCAAATCTCCACCGGACAATTGAATTTTATTTCTGGTGGAAAAGGAATAACTGTTTCCATTTGTAGCAGGGAACTGGATTAGAATATCTGCAGGATCAAAAGTCAGATTTAAATCCAGGGTGTCGATCCCTAAATCAACCTCACCTGCTGTACCCAAAATGGCCAGCTTTTCAGCATCCTTCAACATATAAACATAAAAACTACCATCCTGGACAGCTGCAAGGTTTGCATCTGGAAAAGATGCCTCATAAGGAGTCCCGGCAGAAGCTATGAACTCGATGCTGGTTTGTGTATGTGTTTCTAAATCTGAAAAATCCCAGGTTTGACTTCCTGTTGCACCTATAATACTTGATGATCTCATGGTCGTATCAGAAGCCTGAGTAGCTGTGGCTCCAATGGCAACCACATCAGAAGAGTTTATGGTAATTTGGGCAAATCCCATGGTAACCATAAATACCATCATAAATAGTGTAATTGATTTTTTCATAATTGTCAGAAGTTAATAATTAATAAAATAGTTTTCAATTATAGGATGTTAATAATAAGGAACCTACTTTTGAATCAACCTTAATTTAGAATACAAATATTCATCATTGAAATGAAATACGCTTTAACTTTTCTCTTTTTAACAAGTCTTTTTGCCTTTAATGTTCAAGCCCAGGATACCCAGGGAGCCTGGAAAAAGCTATCCAAAGTTACCTTTAAAAAGCAATATGATGACTTATTGGGCTTCAAAATTGACATTCCTGTTTTTTCTGAAGAAGTTAAATCGATGAATGGGAAAGAAATCACCGTGCGTGGGTATATCGTACCGACCAACGGATATAAAAGCCATAGTGATTTTGTCTTTTCAGCATTTCCCTACAATATGTGCTTCTTTTGTGGAGGTGCCGGACCTGAAACAGTTATGGAGGTAGAATCCAAGGAGTCTATCACCTACACTGCTGAAGTCATTACTATTAAAGGTACGCTGGAACTGAATGATGAAGATCCCAATCGATTGATGTACAAACTTAAGAATGCTGTTCTGGTGAAGTCCTAATCTCTGTTTTGTTTTTCCTATTTTCTTTGTAGGATTTCCATTTTTGAAATACGAAAGGAATTTGTTGCCACAGATTCAAAGCAATGGCTATTACAATTACAAGGCAAATTCCAAACACGATCCATTTTTCATTATTGAAACTCCACTCCAGGGGATCCATTATTCCGAGCAAAAGGGTCAGGTATAAAAATGCGATGGTAAGCGCCGTATACTTCAGGTCTCTGCTCCAAATTGGAAAGGCAATTAGGAAAACCATTCCGTAGAAAACAGGCAATAATAAAGTAGCATTTGGTGGCTGGGTTAAAAAGAAGCCCAATGTTCCAAGAGGCACCAAAGCGATGCTGGTTGCCAAATGTAAAATCCGTTTTAGTTTGTTTTTACTCATTTTAAAAGTCTTCAGAATTTTCCTTCAAAGGATCCTTTTTGGGTTTGGTACTCACACCAAATTGGTCTTCTGAAAATTCAAGTTCGTTTTGTTGAGGTTCCTCCTCTTCTTCTTCAGGATTTCTATATTTATTGCAATCCATTTCGATACCAATATCACCCGGAGGAACATAAAATCTTGCTTCCGGATCGTAATCAACACCTTCTGTCTCTTCAAGCGCTTTCAAAAAGCTGGAGAAAAATGGTCTGGCCATTCTGGCACCCTGGCCCATTTCAATAGATCGAAATCTAATCCATCGGTCCTCACCACCAACCCAGGTTCCAACAACCAGGTCAGGCGTGATGCCCATAAACCAACCATCTACATAATCATTGGTAGTTCCTGTTTTTCCACCATATTCACTTTTAACACCTGCAAACCCATAGGCCCCTGCCGCTGCATTTTTTAGCATATCCACCATCACGTAATTCGCATTGGGTGACAAAGCCTGGCGTTCTTCCGGAAGTTGTGTAAAGATGGTTTTCCCGTTTTTATCTTCAATTCTCACCAGGAAAATCGGTTTGTTGGCAATTCCGTTATTTGCAAAAGTGGTGTAGGCACCTGCCATGTCAAAAACCGGTAAATCACAAGCGCCCAGACAAATAGAAGGTTGTGCAGGAATAGAAGACTCAATTCCCATTTGGCGACAGGTTTGAATGACATGGTTGGCATCGCCCAACTGCTTCATTAAATAAACAGAAACGGTATTAATCGACTTTTTCAATCCGGTATACAAAGTCATCAATTCACCGGAATATTTCCCATCCGAATTTCGGGGAGTCCAGGGCTCTAACAAACCAAAGTTTCCATCTCCCGGAGCAATGGTTTGTGGTTGGTCATAAACGGTAAAGCAAGGAGAAATTCCCTGCAAATTGATGGCAGTTGCGTAAACAAAAGGCTTAAATGTCGACCCAACCTGCCTTTGGGTTTGAACATGGTCAAACTGGAAATATTTGTGGTTGATACCCCCAATCCAAACCTTCACGTAACCACCAACCGGATCGACGGCCAAAATACCGGTCTGTAAAAACATTCGGTGGTATTTGATGGAATCGAGCGGACTCATGGTCGTATCTTTTTCCATCTTATCGTTGTAAGCAAACACAGTCATGGGAACTTTTTTGTTCATCATTTCATCTGCCTGCTTTTTGAATACATTGTATTTGGTCTTTAGCTCTTTCCAAAGTGGATCTTCCATCAAGGCTTTAAGATTGGAGCCGTTTTCCGGACTAAGGTTTTTTCTGGCTATTTCTCTTGAAAAAGCGCCACTTTTTTTCTCCTCCGACAGCATGAGTTCCATTTCCCAATCTGTCACTTTCAGGCCATCGAATTGTTGCCCTATTTTTTCAAAAACCGGTGAGAGGACTTCATCACGAAGTTGTTGATACCTGTCTGTTTGTTGAACCAAACGCTCAAGACTGGATTCTCTGATCTCAACTGGAATTTCAGTCTCCGAGTCTGTTTTATATTTCCATGGGTCGTTCCATTTCCAGGTTTCCCAAAAAGACTTTTGCACATTTTTCATGTGAGCGACCATCGTCTTTTCTGCAATGGCTTGCATTTGGGGATCTATGGTGGTATAAATTTTTAAACCGTCTCTGTAGATATTATAAACGGAGCCGTCTTTTTTGCGGCATTCTTCTCTTTTTAGAATATCGTTTTTAAGGTATTCCGCTAAAACCATTCTAAAATAAGGAGCCAATCCGGTGGCATGATTGCTTCTTTTGAAGCTGGTCATGTCAATTGGTTTGGTCTTCAGAGTATCGTAAGCAGCCTTTGTCAAATGATCATTCCGAATCATTTGTTGAAAAACTACATTCCTCCTGTTCTTGGCACTTTCAGGTCTGCTTTTAGGATTGTAAAGGGATGGATTTTTAAGCATCCCTATCAATACAGCAGCTTCTTCTACATTTAAATCTTTATGGTTTTTTCCAAAATAAGTCTCCGCTGCAGCTTTTATACCATCTGAATCATATAAAAAGTCGAACTTATTGAGATACATCGCAATGATTTCCTCCTTCGTGTATCTTCTTTCAAGTCGAAGGGCTATGATCCATTCCTTTAGCTTCTGAACCACCCTTTCCAGACCGGAAGCGGGTTTTTCTGTAAACAACAGTTTGGCAAGCTGCTGGGTAATGGTACTACCTCCTCCGGAGCTTTTTTGGCCAAGCAAAACCGTTTTAAAAGCAATACGACCTAAGGCTCTGAAATCTATTCCACAATGATCAAAATAACGTTCATCTTCTGTAGAAACCAGCGCATTTACGATTTCAGGATTGAACTCGCTGAAGTTTACCGGTACTCTGTTTTCAACATAATACCTTCCCAGGACTTCCCCATTCGAGCCAAAAATTTCAGAGGCAAGTTCGCTTTTGGGATTCTCGAGTTCTTCAATAGTTGGAAGATCGGTGAAGGAAAGCAAAACAAATGTTCCAATCACTCCAACCAGTCCTGCTACTAAAAGTGTCCAAAGTCCAACGATGATTTTACGATATACAGGCAACCTCTTATTCACTTCCTGTTCGGAAAGCCTTTTAAATGCCATAAGTACTTATTTGATATGCGGTTTTACCTTGCAAAAACAAGGGTTCAAAGGTAACAAAGGAGACGCAAGGTAGGTACTAAGCCTTTGATTTTTAACGGGAGAATAAGTTTGAATGGTATTTTTTCAAAGGTAAGTTAACGGATTAGACCAGATTAGGTGCCAATTCAACTTCCATGAGTCCATCTGAATTGATGGAATTCAGTTGAACAGGAGCGATGGTATTGAGCAATTCTTCCTGAAGGTCAAGCTCTACCCGAATGTAGTTTTCAGTAAAACCATTCATTTTGCCCTCTGTTTTGCTTTGCTCAAATAATACCGGGCGAGTCTCTCCAAGGTGTTGATTATAAAAATGCCTTTTTTTCTTTTCAGAAAGAATGGTTAGCATTTCATTTCTTCTCCGCCTCTCTTCAACAGAAACCTGGTCTGGCATCTCTGCAGCCGGGGTATTCGGTCTTTCCGAATAAGTAAAAACATGGAGATAAGAAATATCCAAATCATTTAAAAAATGATAGGTCTCCAAAAAATCTTCTTCTGACTCACCCGGAAATCCAACGATAACATCCACACCGATACAAGCATGGGGCATTTTCTCTTTTATCCAAGCCACCCTTTCAGCATACAGTTCACG
>JAWKLG010000034.1:0-57559 GCA_041392845.1 Saprospiraceae bacterium
CTTAATTTAATGACATTGGGCCGCGCGCGCCCTCCAGCAGAATGTATTTTTAAATGTTGGGGAATCTTTGACGGGTGCCTTCGGGAGCCGAGATAGTTTGCATTATTTTTTTAAAGTTTAAATTTTTTTAAAAAAAATCTTTTCCACTTGGGTACCACCCAATGACGAAATGCATAAAGGGATAAATCATTTAAAAAACCTTTAAAAAATTTCGTCATGAATCTTTCAACCAAAAATGTAATCACTTTAATTGCTGTTCTAATTATTGCTTTTCAAGTTAAAGCACAAACTACCATTTTCTTTGGGCCAACTGCTGGTGTTCAGTTGACCGGTTTCAAATCTACCGGTGATTATAGCGATGCTTTTTTCTTTTCTGACCCGGTAGTATTGGTTAATTCAAATAATCAGATTTTTACCCGTTTGTTTTTTCTAGGTCAAGATGTAGAACCAGGTTTATTACCAGGCATAAATGGAGGCGTAACGGCAGGTATTCAAATCAATAGATTTGCATTTCAATCTGGCCTTAAGTTTTACCAGCAAGGTGGAAAATTCTCTTCAACTGAATTTACCTACTACGAACCATTGGGATGGAGCAATGCTGCGCAGGATTTTATCTGGGATGCCAAAGATATGGGCACTGTAACCATCAAGGAGCGTCAAAATATGCTTCAGATTCCTGCTATTGCAAGGTACAGAGTATTGGGTGAGGAATCAGGCCTTACCATTTCCATCGGAGCAATTTTCAATTTGGGAATTGGAAAAGCCACCCGAGAAATGGATTTTGAAGGTAAAATAGTTGGAATTAGTGAAACTCCAGAAGCTGATAAATTTACCTATGGAAAAGATTTGGATGATCGTTACAATAAATTTCAACCTGCTTTAAATGTAGGAATTGGATATGAAATGAGATTGAGTGACCAGGGTCGATTGCATTTCAATTTTTCCTATCAAAGTGATTTTGGAGCATCTACCAATGATACGTACAAACAAACATTTAAAACCAGTGATGGTGTTCCTGAAACTTTTTATTACACAGGAGAACAAAAAAATTACGGATTTGGCCTTTCTATAAGCTACGAACACCACCTTGATTTTTCCATCGGATCAAAATATTAAAACATGAGTTGCGCATGTAAAAATTGTGGGGCCGAGCTGGTTTCAAATGTAAACCAATGCCCTAATTGCAATTTTCCTGTTCAAATCAACTATGAATTTTGCCAGTCCGAAGAAAGGAAAGTATTTGATTGCACGAATTGTGGTGAAGAAGGAATTGATGAAAATAAATGCACCTCCTGTGGTTTTGAAACAAGGAAAAAAGAAGAAAGGATTCGGCTACTACCATATTCCATCATTCAACCCGGATTGACGGGTGCTTAAATAAAAAATCATGTCCAGAAGAAATTCAGAAATGTTCAATTTATCCTTTTTGGATTTATTGTCCGGGGCGTTGGGAGCAGTTATCTTTTTGTTCATAATCACTCCTAAAGGAGGTTCTTCTCCCTCCCTGCATGCTCAGGCAGTCATCAGCCTGGATACCATCCATAAGCAATTGTTTGGAACGCTTGATGACAGCCTTTACATGAAATTACCGGGTGACTCCTTATTGGTAGTAATTAAAAACTTCAAGGAAATGCCTGGAATCAAGGATTGTCCCGATTGTCCTCCTGCAAGGGAGTGTCCTCCAAAAGTTCCCTGTCCAAAATGCCCGGAAATTGTGAATGTAGATAATCCAAATGATGACCATACAATCGCAAACCCAGTTGACAAAAAGGCTAAAGGAAGCAAGGAAGTTGAAGCAGTGAAAGTTGTAGATAAAAAGGAAGGAAATTCTGGTTACAAAGGAGATCCGCCTGCTGTACCATGTAATGTTTCCTTCGAAATCAACTGGAAAGAAATGGATGACAATGTAGATCTGATTGTATGCAAAGACGGTGATTGTATACATGGAGGAAAGCGAAAAAGAAAAAATGTTGGGCAATGGAGTTCAGGGATTACCCCAACCAACATTTTTCATACTGATTTCCGAACCACCCAGGAGGCAGTAAGGCAATTCAGAGAAATTATCCCCGGAAAATATACCCTGAAGGTAGTTTTTAAAGAGAGTGAAAAAAAGCACAAAAGTGTGGAGATAAGAGGCTTGGTTTATACCAAAAGCCTGGATGGAAAAGAAAAGGGAGAACCCTTCCAGACAGTGTTAAAATTGGATCCGAACAAAGTGGTTGAAATCGGAACGGTCGATTTAAAGGCCAATGGTGAATTTAATTTTATAAAAAAATAAAAATATCAAGTCATGAATATCAAGTCATTTAAAATCATAATCAGTGTAGGTATTGCTTTCATTATTTGGATGTTATTATTAATCATGGGCAACCTCACGGAAGGTGTTCCCAGCCTACACAGGATCATCGAGGTCTTTGGAGGAAGCTCAAATGGTTACATCCACGCCTTGATTTATGCAGCCGCTATTTTTGGATTGTTGGAATTGTTGGAGAATCACAAATTTGTAAAGAAGCAGTACGAAGGATTTGAATTGAATCTGTTGCCGGTGGAAGATCAAAAAGTGATAAGTCCGGACGAAGTGGGAAAGATAAAATTGTCGGTGATGGACCTTGAAAAAAGAGGATTTGAGTTTTTGGTAGCAGGATTTATCAAAAAGACCTGTACCCAATACAGAAATGATCATAACATTGGGGACACCTTGCGTGTATTTGAGTCGCAGGTAGAAAATCATAAAAACGAACAGGAAGGCAAGTTGGTAAGTTGAAAACTTTAAACCAGGCCACTATTTCCAATCGGATTCCTGGGTACTTTGATTGGACTTTCCTCTGCCATTGGGTTGGCTCATCTTGCCAAAACCGACCAGGGCATGCCCGAGATAACGGGACAACTTAATGTAGCCTTTGATACCACCCTGGTAGCATTATTGGTTGGTCTGGTTTTGAATTTCTTGTACCACCGATACCTTGAAGACATGGACACTTTTTATTCCCGCACCAAGAGTTATGTGATCGACAATTTGATCAGCCGAATTTACCGTCCTTAAGAAAATACATTTTTGGTTTTAAGCAGTTCCGGTATTCTTAATGAATCTGGAGCTGCTTTATTTTAGGGGACTCATATCTCCTAAACCAATGAAGCCAGCCCAGAAGAATGGGTGGGAATAAGAATCATTAGTTTCTTTTATTATTGAGATTTTAGAATTTTTCAATGATTGAGATTTGCTTTCACCATTATATAAGTTAAAATAAAACTTTATTCATCAAGTTTTTAGTTGCAAAGTCATCCACGAGCCATAAAGAAGAAATTATGCTCTTTGCACCAGCATAAGCAAACCCTCGGGCAAGTCCTAAAATTCCTTCTCCTTTTTGGAGTTCGCTACGAGCAGTTTCACATGCAGATAATACAAACCAAATCTGAATTCAATTTTAAATTATAAATGTCACTACATACAATAAATTATTTATTGAATCAGCAAAAGCCAGGTAGGAAAATCCCCTGATCTTGGGTCACAATCCATGTGTTGAAAGATGTAATATTCTATATTGGTCTGCAATAGATTTGAATTTCTCAACTGTAGCATCCTGGTTTATGTAGTAAACTCCGCCCCATATTTCGCATGCAACTTTTACTTCTTCACCACTCCCTGGAAGATTATTGAAGACTTTTCCTATTGGAAGATAAATCGATATTTTCATTAATTTGAAATTCATTAAATAATATCCTTGTAAATTGAATCTAACATGTGATAATTTCCATTATAAAAAGGTGCAAATGCTGCAATATTACCTTTTGGATTAACATTATGATTATTGTTTTTCATTTCATCAAGAAGAGAAGCAGAATAACAATAACTGATGGAGAATTCATCCAATAAATAAGGGTAGCTTGAGAACTATTTGGTATCTTTGGATTGCTTGTTAATAACGCATCGAAAGGAACAAGTCCAATGTTCTCCATCAGGGATAATAATTAATTCATTTGTTTTTAAATTTGGTTTAATTGGTTGGATTAGCTTTGATAAAGGAAAATATGCAGCTTCATGTGTAAGATTCAGTTGCTTTTTCGTATAATTCATCTGTCCTTTCTTCGCTAGGAAGAATGTAATATCCAGAAATCCCATTTATCAACTGATTCACCTTTTTTCAAGATCAAAGTCTTTTTAATGATTGTAACACTTTCTGAATTTTTATCAATTGTGAAAATAAAAATTAATGAATCTCCTAAAAAGTACTCGATTAGCGTCTGGGATTCATCTAAAATAGAATCTTGAATAAAATCTAATGTTGCTACTGAAAATTCGTTTTTTAACTGATAATACTTTGGGTTCTCTTTTTCAATTGTCATCATTAGTGAATCATATTCTAATTTTTTTTCAACCCATAAATTATTTATTCTTTGATATTCGCTATCCTCGAAATCATTTTCTCCTGTAAAATTTGATTTCAATTTTGCCGAATATTGTGAAATATCTGATTTTAAGCTTTCTTCTTTTTCTATGGTCTCAGGCGGCAAACCTCCGAAATCTATCGCTGTTAGTTTTTTAATTTCTGATAAAAGTTTGATGGCTTTATTTGATTCTGATATGTCAAATTGGTCTTCAAAACTTAATAAATTTTCATTTGAAACAGACAATTCTAATAATCCATTGTAAAATTGGAAATATTTGTCCGTATGTCTTGATAAAGATGTATTATCCCAAATAGTTTTTCTTAACTCTTTCTCCAAGGCAATTGATTCCAAAAGCAAATTCTTCAAAGTTGTGGAAATTTCTTCAGATGGTTCTTTTTCTTGTAACCTGGAATAATAAATTATTTTCACAGTTCGATTAAAAAGATCAAAAGTTCCATACTTGCTCGAAAAACCGAAATTGATTTCTGGATGATAATTTTCCACCCGGTCAATGTAATATTTTGCCTTGTTTAGATCATTTTTTTTGGTTGAGATTAATGCAAGCATCATCCCATATTTTGTGAAACTAAATTTCCAAACAATTGTATCTGTATCAATAATTTCAAAAGCTTTAGAGTAATAATATTCCGCACTATCTAATTTATTTGTTTGAGCGTAAATCTCGCCTCTTGTGCCAAAGTAACCTGCAAAATCTTCAGTAGTAATTTTACCTTTAAAGTTTTGAAAGGTCATTAAAACTTCTAAATTAATTCCTAATGCTTCTTCATATTTTTTTTGTCCAAATAAGACCTTCGAAATATCATTTTTAATGTTAAGATGGGCTTGGTGATTGGGAGGAAAATTAGCTTCAGCCAGTTGACTAGATTTTAAAAGGATATTGTAGGCACTTTGAAAATCCTCTAAATTTTTATAACATTTAGAAATAGAATTGAGCGTATAGAATTTGAAAATTGGAGTTGGCGCCTCATAATAACATTCTAAAAAAAAATTAATAGCCGAATAATAATTCCCAATTTCAAAATTTGTTGCACCAAGTTGGTAATAAATATTTGCAAGAAACCTTCGAGCATTTTTATTTTTTAGAATTAAGTTTTTTGAAATTTCTTGATTTCTCAATGCGTTTAAATAATCACCTTTCTCAGAATACACCCAAGCGAGATGGGTATTTACGATTTGTCTATAAATATGGGATTCTTCAAGGTGTGATGCTGCTTCAATTTCTTTGTTGCCAGCTTCTAAAGCTTTTTCTAAATTTCCAAGGAATATGTTAGCATATAATTTTTGGCTATATGCATCACAAAGATACTCATAATCTAATGGGTAATGATTAGATAATAAAATGTTTATTGCAGAATCGGCAACTTCTAGAGCAAAAACAGGAGTTCTTTTTCTGTTGTAATAATTACCCATATGAGTGAAAATGTCTGCCCTTTCAGGATGCATAGTATAACCATTCTCCTCCATTATTTCTAATGCTTTTTGGTAATAAAGCATGGCAGTGTCATAGGTTTCATTTTCCCTGTAAGTTGAGCCTAAAAACATGTAAGCTTTCGAAAATGGGATAATTGTTTTTTTAATACGATAGTCATCTTGATTTTCAGCAATAACTACTTCACAAATTTCCCTGCACTTTTTTAGGTCAGATGTTTCAAAAAATTGTTTTTTCGCTTCTGCTACTAAATCGGCATAATACAATGAGTCCTTGGTAGTTTCTTGGCCATAAAGATTTTGAAAAGAAAAAAATGAAAGAAAAATAGTTAGCAGTAACACAACGGTTTTCATAAAGACATTTTTTTTTGAAGCGAAAATGATTTCAAAATTCGGTATTTCGTGTTAATTGAAGAATAAGGTTTGGGTTTTTATTTATTGGTAGATGAAAAAAGGTGCAATATTTTAGCTATGCACAAATTTAATAAGTGTGACATTTTAAATGAGCCAACACCAAAATTATTTGAAATAACTATTTCCAATGGAATTGAAGTTGAATTTTCATTTTCCTATTTTATGAAAGGAGTAAATTAAAATTAATTATAATCCTAATTTAAAAGCGCTACATAGATTTGAATGGATTGGTTATATTGGACGATGATAACTTAGATCCCATAAAATATGAATCATAAAGACTCTTCCTATTTTGTTCTTCTCCTTCTTATTTTGTTTTCTTTTCCTCCCATATTTGGATTTTCACAAGATTCGCTTTTTTTGAAAAGTCCTAATAATTATTCGGTATTGGATACTTCTAAAGCTAAGCTATTAGATAGCCACGCAAAACGATTGTATTTATCAAGAGAATATGAAAAAGCTGATTCGATTCTTAACATAATTGGTATGATTTACTATAAATCGTTTGGGGAAGGATCCTTAGAAATGGCTGAATTTTGGCATCATAAAGGTATGGTAAGTCATAAAATGTCAAAGTATGATTTTGCAATCGAATTTTATAAAAAAGGATTGAAAATCAGACTTAAATTGTTATCAAATTTCCATCATCTTGTAGCAAAATCTTATAATAGTATAGGAGTATCTTATTATTCAAAAGGAGATTTAAATTCGTCAATTGAATACTACAGGAAAGCTTTAGAAATCAGAATAAAGGTTCAAGGAGAAAAACACAAGGAGGTAGCGTCTTTGTATAACAATATTGGTGTTTCTTATAAGGATAATGGTAATCTGGATACAAGTTTAGACTATCTTTTGAAGGCCCTAAATCTAAGATTAGTCTTATTTGGGGAGGAAAATGGGGAAGTAGCTTCTTCATATAATAACCTGGCAAACACTTATGAAAAAATGGGTGACTATGAAAACGCAAAAAAATTTACTCTTAAATCATTAAATATCCGGTTAGCTTTATTTGGGGAGGAAAATGAAGATGTGGCCGCATCATATTTTAACCTAGGTGATTTTTATGAAAAAATTGGTGAATATGATGACGCCAGAAAAATTAAGCAGAAATCTTTGGATATTTATTTAGCCTTATTCGGAGAGGAAAATGAGGATGTGGCCTCAGCATATAATAATTTGGGTAATACATATGAAACAATTGGAGATTATAAGGAGGCACTTAATAATTTCCAAAAGGCACTAGATATTCGACTTCGCCTATTCGGAATCAACCATAAGGAAGTTGCTAATTCATTCAATGATTTAGGTTCTTTTTATCAAACAATGGGTGAATATGATATAGCATTAAAATATAAAACAAATGCACTGAAGATCCTTTTAAATATTGAAGGAAAAAATCAATTTAACCTTTCGGCTCTTTATAACAATATTGCAATTACTCTTAAATCACTTGGTGAATTTAAGAAAGCCATTGAATATTATCTTTTATCCTTAAAAATCAAGTTTGAGTTACTAGGGGAAAATCATGTTGATGTTGCAATTGGTTACAATAATATAGGAATTGCTTATGGCTCTATTAATGAACATGAAAAGGCATTAGAATATAAAAAAAGGCATTGGAGATATTTTTAAATTGTTTAGGAGAGGAACATATTCACGTTGCGAGTGGATATGATAATTTAGGAATAGCTTTAGAAAGCCTAAATAACCATCAAAAAGCATTAGCATGCAAAAAAGGCATTGGAAATTAGACTATTGAAATTCGGAGAGTATCATCCAATAATTGCATCGTCAAATTTAAATATTGGTGCAACCTATCAAGCTTTAGGTGAATTTGAAAAAGCAAGAACTTATATAGAAAACGCAATTAAGATTTGGGATTTAAATTTTGTAAATACTATCCAGAAATATCATTTGCTTATGTGAAATTAGGGAGGTTGTATCTAGAAAAAGAGGATTTTAGTATTGCTGAACAATATTTTTCTAAAGCAATATTTGCATGTAATTACCAAAATACAGGTTTTGAAAAAATTAATAGTTTTAAATACTTAATTGATGCTTTATTGGGAATAACACTTTCGGAAATTAGGATTTACAAAAAAACACGTGAGTATAAATTTCTAAACAAAGCAATTTTTTATAGTAATCTGAACTTAGATGCCATTAATTATGAAGAAAATCAATTTTTATTTAGAAACAGTAAAAATTTTTGGCAAAGTCGAAATCACGAAGTCTATGAAAAAGCGATTAATTTACACTTATTCCATGCTATAGAAAAAAGCAAATCTACCCCAAAAGAAACTTTTTCTTTTGCAGAAAAAAGCAAAGCCACCATCCTTCAGTCCCAAATCAAAGAAACCGATGCCCTTCACTACGCTAACATTCCCGACTCTCTGCTCAAAAAAGAATATGATTTGCGTATCGATATCACCTACAATGAAAAGCGGAGGCAGGATAAAATGAATGAAGGTTTAAGTGAAACTGATACCCTTGTTTTGAGAATAAGCAGCCGGCTTTTTGATCTGAATCAGGAATATGAAGTCTTGAAACAAAAGTTTGAAACAGACTATCCGGAATACTATAAATTAAAATACGACCTCAGTACGGTCAGCTTGGAGGAAGTGCAAAATAAGCTTTTAGAAAAAGACCAAACGCTGTTGGAATACTTCGTTGGAGATAGTAGTATTTATCTCTTTGTAGTCAAACCCGATGATTATATAGTCGAAGAGGTAAAGATGGATTTTGATTTGGAATCACTGGTTGCAACGCTTCAATCAGGTTTATATGATTATTATAAAACACCTGCTTCCGATCGCACGGATGAACTCTATGAACAATCGGTAACCCAATATGCAAAGGTTGCTCATCAATTGTATGAAAAGTTAATCGAACCGGTAAAGGATAAGTTGAATGAAAACCTGGTAATTATTCCTGATGGCATTTTAGGTTATGTCCCTTTTGAAGCGCTTTTAAGTGGTGCTCCATCTGAACTGAATAATATTAAAACGTATCCTTTTTTGGTTAGAGATCATCAGGTGAGTTACAACTATTCAGCTACTCTTTGGCGAGAGATGAAGGAGAAAAAGCATTTTAAAAATCCAGAGAAATCATTGCTTGCGTTTGCGCCATTTTATGAAGGAAGTTATACCTATCTGGATGAAGAATTCCAGGATTTTGATTTTGATTCCCTGGCCATTGCGTTGGATTTAACCATTGAAGATGAATATGTATCGCGAAAAGATTTTACCGCCTTACCAGCTTCCGGAGAGGAAGTTTCCACAATAAGCAAATTATTGAAAGGAGCTTATTTTGTCAATGCTGATGCTACCGAAGAACGATTCAATCAGGAAGCAGGGAACTATAAAATTATCCATCTGAGTACTCATGGAGTTGCAGATAGCAGGGTAGGAGATTATTCTTATCTGGCATTTGCAGAAATTCTTGACTCTATAGAGAATGAGTTGCTGTATGTTCGTGATTTATACAACATTCAATTGAATGCAGATTTGGTTGTCTTATCGGCTTGCGAAACCGGGGTCGGAAAACTTCAAAAAGGAGAGGGAATCATAAGTCTTGCCAGAGCATTTGCTTATGCTGGTGCCAAAAGCATAGTGACCACCCTTTGGACAGTAAATGATTCGACAACCAAAAACCTGATGCAAGCCTTTTATTCGGGTTTAAAAAAAGGACAAACCAAGGACAAAGCCCTTCAAAATGCAAAACTTGCGCTGATGAAAAAAGGAGATGAAAAAGCTCATCCTTTTTTCTGGGCAGGGTTTATTCCGGTGGGGGATATGACACCAATAAAATAAAGGCTAGAAACCAGGCTGGGAATTTTAGTAGGTAACTTTTTTATACATGTTGTGAAAAGGATGTCCTTCTTCACTTAACTTCTTGATTAGTGCCTTAACCTCCTCATCCTCAGCCCCTTTCTCTGCCAATAGACTTAAAAATAAAAACCACTCAGATTCGTACTTTTTGCGGAAACTGGTTTGGTTTTTTCGGAATGCATCTGCTGCTTTAAACGAGTTCCGAAATCAGGCATTTGGTAGGCAGATTCAGCGCTGGCAATGTAATTGGGCTGCGGATCTTCCTCTGATTGAGCAATGTCAATATTTTGTTTATTCTTGGTTTTGGGGACTTCTTTCTGGATTTTCTTTTCTTCTTCAACAGGATCATAGGACTCAACCGGATCAACAGGTTCTACCTTTTTAATTTCCTTCTGAGGAAATTTTTCATCTTGCTTGCCTGTCGTTTCTGTAGTTTCTTCTCGGTTGAAAAACCAAATCGCGAGACCTAAAATAAAGATTCCGGAGAGGATAATGCCTAAAAATCCAGATCTACCTTTATTGTCTTTATCTTTTAAATCCTGAATTTCTTTTTTGTCCTCAATTTTCCAGGATTCCATGTCAGCTCTAAGATCCTCCTCAATCATCAACTCCATTCCGTCCAACTCCAGCCTTGCCATTTCAACTTCAAAAGCCAGCATTTCATCTGACTTTAATTCCTCCTCAAAAGAAACCTTTTCTTCCGGATCCATTTTGCCCAACAAATACTTGTCTATTCGGTCTTTATTATGCTCTTCCATTTGGCAATTTAATCTGAAGTATTTCTAAATAATTTTGATTCTCCATGAATACTTTTTTCAATCTTTCTCTGCATCTGTAGGTTTCCTTTTTTGCCATTTGGTCACTACTCAAACCTGCCTTTTCTGCTATTTCTTTCATGGAAAAATCCAATTTGTACCATTTCAAAATTTTCTGGCAACGATCTCCAAGACTTGAAATCGCCTTTTTTAAAATATCTCTTTTTTCATTTTCAAAAACTTCTGCCTCCGGGCTTTCCTGACTTCCTTC
Organism: Saprospiraceae bacterium; assembly: GCA_041392845.1. Taxonomy (GTDB): domain Bacteria; phylum Bacteroidota; class Bacteroidia; order Chitinophagales; family Saprospiraceae; genus JAGQWW01. The sequence goes on from JAWKLG010000034.1 coordinate 11,109, forward strand.
TATGAATTCATTTTTGAATTCCAGCGTGTTGTTTTCTTTTTTTCGGCGTAAGCTGACCCACCTCCACTTTGCTATGGCAAAAAAGTATGTCCTAAGGGTACAAGTGAATGTAAACTTGTCTTGCCTGATATTTCTGTCAAATAATATTACGGTATCCTGAAAAACATCTTCACCATCTTCCATTTTCCCACCATTTTGATGCACGTAATGAATGATGGAATTCCTCAGTTCCATATCCTGAAAAAAATACCTTAAAGCCTCCTTCCTTTGCTCTTCAGTTCCTTTTATGGATGCTACAATAGACGAATCGCTTTGTATCATTTATGCCTTTTTGAAAAAATTGGTACCCAAGGGTTGGGATTTTTTTCAAAAATATCCAAAATCTAACATTTGAATATACTTATGTTGGGTCAAAATAAGCACCCCCGGAACTTTTTCCCTTTCAACCTACCTTAATAAGTGCAAAGCCATATCTTTGCGGCTAATTTTTTAAAACCCTTTTTAAAAAAGGGATCCAAATACATATATATTACATGAAAGCATCTCTTAACTGGTTGAAGCAATACATCGATTTGAGTGATTTCTCAGCAGATCAGATCTCTGAAATGTTGACGGATCTGGGATTGGAAGTGGAAGGAATGGAAGCTTTTGAAAGCATCAAAGGTGGATTGGAAGGAGTGGTGGTCGGTGAGGTCAAAACCTGTATCAGTCATCCAAATGCAGATAAATTATCCCTTACCACAGTCGATGTTGGAACCGGTGAGTTGCTTTCTATTGTTTGTGGAGCTCCCAACGTGGCTGCAGGTCAAAAAGTATTGGTTGCAACTGTGGGGACTACACTCTATCCGGTTAGTGGCGATGAGTTTTTTATTAAAGAAAGCAAAATCCGCGGTGAATTGTCACAAGGAATGATTTGTGCGCAGGATGAATTGGGCCTTGGAGAAGATCATAGTGGTATCATGGTATTGCCTGCGGATACTCCTGTAGGAATGGCCGGAAGTGATTATTTGAAAATCGAACGTGATGTTGTGTATGAAATTGGCTTGACGCCCAATCGTTCAGATGCAACGAATCATATTGGAATTGCAAGGGATCTTGCGGCAACTTTGATTATCAATCAAGATAAAAATGCCAAGGTGAACTGGCCTGAAATCGAAAGTTTCAAAGTGGCCAACCACGATTTACCTATCGATGTAAAGGTTGAAAACACCGAGGCCTGCCCACGTTATTCCGGGGTGTGTATCAAAGGAGTGAAAGTTGGAGATTCTCCTGAATGGCTTCGCAATCGCCTTAATGCCATCGGCGTAAGACCCATCAATAATATAGTAGACATCACCAATTTCGTTTTGCATGAAATGGGCCAACCGTTGCATGCTTTCGATTATGATCAAATCAGCGGAAACAAGGTAATCGTAAAAACACTTCCGCAAGGAGCCAAATTCTTGGCTTTGGATGAGACCGAAAAGGAATTGCTGGATACCGATTTGATGATTTGCGACGGAGATTCGAAAGGCATGTGTATCGGAGGAGTGTTTGGAGGATTGAATTCTGGAGTAACAGATAGTACCACCAATATCTTCCTGGAATCAGCGCATTTCGATCCTATTTATATTAGAAAATCTAAAACACATCATAATCTGCATACGGATGCAGCTTTTGTTTTTGAAAAAGGTTCTGACCCAAATATTACCCTAACTGCATTGAAACGTGCCGTTTTGTTGATTCAGGAATTGGCAGGAGGTGAGATTGCTTCAGAAGTGGTGGATTTATATCCAAATCCTGTGCAGCCAATCTCTATCGATGTGACCTATAAAAACATCAACCGTTTGATTGGAATTGAGATCGCTCCCGATACTGTGCATAAGATTTTGACTGCTATGGAAATGGAGATCGCAGATAAATCAGATGTTGGTTTCACCGTGAAAGTTCCTACCAACAAGGCAGATGTATTGCGCGAAGCGGATATTATTGAAGAAGTGTTGAGAGTGTATGGATTGAACAATGTGCCGATGCCATCACAGATTAGGAGTTCGATGGTGATTGGGGAGAAGCCGGATCCGATTGTTGTTAGAAATATGATTGCAGACCTGTTGACTTCAAAAGGATGTAACGAGATGATGGCGCTTTCTCTTAGCGAGTCAAAATATTTTGAAAGTCTGCTTCCCATTCCAAAAGAAGCTTTGGTTTTTATCAACAATACTTCCAATGTCCAATTGGATGTGATGCGTCCAAGTATGCTTTTCAGTGGACTGGAGGCGGTAGTAAGAAATCAAAACCGTCAGAATCCGGATGTAAAACTCTACGAATTTGGTAAAACTTATAAAAACAAGGTGGAAAACAAATTCGACGAGACGCAGCATTTGACCCTTTTTATAACAGGAAGCAGGTATCCTGAAAACTGGCACCAAAAAGAAGTGGATACGGATTATTTCACTTTGAAAGCATTCGTTGAAACCATTTTAAACCGTTTGGGAGCCAATAAATACCAGGAAACAGCCCTAGGGGAGCATGAAGTGTTCGGATATGGTATGCATTTTCACAGAGGTGACCAGTCCCTGGTCGAATTTGGAATGGTAAAACCTTCTATTTTAAAAAAGATGGACATCAAAAATCCGGTTTATTATGCGGATTTCAATTGGGATAATGTTTTAAAGGCCATCAAAAAAGTAAGTACCCGCTTCGCAGAATTGAATCGTTATCCAGGTACTCGAAGAGACCTTGCTTTGGTAGTTGGACAGGCTATTCAGTTCAACGAAATTGCTGCAATTGCCAGAAAGACAGATAAGAAATTACTGACTGGCGTCAATCTTTTTGATGTATTTGAAGATGCCGAGAAACTGGGAGAGGGTAAAAAATCCTATGCAGTAAGTTTTGATTTTGAAGACAACGAAAAGACCATTTCTGATAAGGCTGTTGATAAAATCATGCAAAAGCTAATCCAGGAGTATGAGAATAAGTTGGGAGCAGTGATTAGGAGGTAGGTTTTATTTCTCTGGCATACATTTTTAGAAAAAGAAATTTACGGTTTAAGGTTTACGATTTACGTGAAGATTAATGCATGCACGTAAATCGTAATTCGTAAGCCGTAAATCCGAATTTCCCCCAATAAATTCCCTAGCTTTGTGATTCGAAATATTTTTTAAAATGGAGATGCTACATAAAGTCAATGGAATTGCCGAAAAGGCGCAGCAGACCGTAACTGAAATGCAAAAGTTGCGTAAACAAAATGCTGTACTTTTATTGGAAAATGAAAAATTGAAAGCTACAATTTCGAAAAATGAAGAAATGGTAGCATCTTTGAAGCGCCAACTGGAAAATGCAACGAAAGCATTGACCGGGAAGCAGGAAAATAATCCGGAGGAATCCGGAAGGCTTAAAAAGCAACTTGATACATATATCGAGGAAATAGATAAATGCATAGAGTGGTTGGAAAATGCCTAGCGAATGGAAGAGACAATGGAAATGATTAGCATTACGGTTTTGATTGCAGGTCGCCCTTACCCTTTAAAGATAAAAGCGGGCGATGAAGCAAGTATTCGCAAGGTAGTGAAAGAGATAAATGACCAGGTAAATCGATTTCAAATCGCATATACTACAAAAGATAAACAGGACTGCCTGGCAATGGTAGCCCTTACCTACGCGGTAAATGCGCTAAAAGAAGACAAAGAAACCGGGTCGGATTCAGATACCCTTTCAAACCAATCTGAAGTTTTGGAACGTCTGGACCAAGTAGATGCACTTCTAGACCTTGCCTTGCATGCCTAAGTTTTCCCTTCCCTTATTTTTCCTTTTGGCGGTATAATAATAAAGGATCTGATTTCAGATCCATTTAATTAATCTTAAAAACCGTTACGTATGGAAATCGGAATCGGTATGATTGGTGGATTGATTGCGGGAGCAGTCATAGCCTATTTTGTTGTAAGCGCATTTTTAAAAAAACAACAACAGGGCAAAACCGATGAAATAAATCGAAAAGCAGACCTGGTTTTAGAAGAAGCCAGAATTTCAGCCAAAAGAGTAATGGACGAAGCCGAAACAAAGGCTGATAAAATTCTCTCCAAATCAGAAAGCCAAAACGAATCTATCAAACAAAGAAAGATTCAGGAGGCAAAAGACAAATTCTCCAAACTACGTTCAGAGTACGAATCCTTCAAAGCTTCTCACAAGGTAGAAATGAAGGAACGCGAAATGGAAGTAGTTAAACTGGAAGGAGAACTTCAAGCGAAACAAGACAAGTTCCAGGAGCAACAAGATAAAATCGACAGCCAGAAAAACGAATTGGACAACCGCGAAAAAGAAATCGAAGCCATTCGTGAAAATCTGGACAAACAGTTGAAAATTCTTGCCAAGAAAAAAGAAGAATTGGATGCTGCCAACGAACGTCACATCAAAGAATTGGAAAAAGTTGCCAATCTTTCAGAAGGCGAAGCCAGAGAACAATTGTTGGAAGCTGTGAAGGCAAAAGCTGAAACAGACGCCATGGCCCTTGTGAAATCATCTGTTGAACAGGCCAGAGCAACTGCCAACAAAGAAGCAAAGAAAATCGTCATCCAAACCATCCAGAGAATGTGTGCGGAGTATACGATTGAAAATACTGTATCTGTATTCAACCTTGACTCTGATGACCTGAAAGGTCAAATCATCGGTCGTGAAGGTAGAAACATCCGTGCTTTGGAAGCAGCTACCGGTGCAGAGATTGTGGTAGACGATACTCCGGAGGCAATCGTAATCTCCAGCTTCGACCCAATCAGAAGGGAAGTAGCAAGGTTGTCTTTGAAAAAATTGGTTGCGGATGGTCGTATCCACCCGGCAAGAATTGAAGAGGTGGTTGCCAAGACCAAGAAGCAGTTGGATGAGCAGATCATTGAGATTGGAGAACGTACCGTTATCGACCTGGACATCCACGGTTTGGATGCCTACCTTGTTAAAATGGTAGGTCGTATGCGTTTCCGTTCTTCTTACGGACAAAACCTGTTGAAGCACTCCATCGAAACTGCCAATCTTTGTGCAACGATGGCAGCTGAGCTTGGTTTGAGTCCAAAACAAATCAAATTGGCAAAACGTGCCGGTTTGTTACACGATATCGGAAAAGTATCAGAAGAAGAAACAGAATTGTCGCACGCCATCCTGGGTATGCAGTTGTGTGAAAAACACAAAGAGCATGGTTACGTTTGCAATGCAGTAGGAGCCCACCACGATGAGGTAGAAATGAACAACATCATCTCTCCAATCGTACAGGCTTGTGATGCCATTTCAGGAGCTCGTCCGGGTGCCCGTCGTGAGATTTTGGAAAGTTACTTGAAACGAATCGGTGAATTGGAAGATTTGGCAATGACCTACGAAGGTGTGCAAAAAGCATATGCAATGCAGGCCGGTAGAGAATTGAGGGTTATTGTCGAGTCTGAAAAAGTTACCGACCAGTTTGCAGATGATTTGTCCTTCATGATTTCTCAGAAAATCCAGGACGAAATGCAATACCCTGGCCAGATTAAAGTAACTGTTATTAGAGAAAAACGAGCTATTGCGTTCGCAAGATAACTATTGGCTGTTGGCCATTGGCCGTTGGCTATTTAGCTAATGGCCAATGGCTAACAAATAATAGCTAGAATAAATTCCTGATTTTTTGATGGTTATACTATTCGGTGTTCGACGTTCGCTTTCCGTTTTTTAAGACCCTCGTAAACCGTAAATCGTAAACCGTAAAATCTACAAATACTAGGTTGAAGCTCCTCCAACAATATTATTCTACTTGAAATATGGGAGTTTCCTATCTAAAAACTAACGGCCAACAGCTAAAAGCCAACGGCCAAAAGCCAAATATTATGGTCAAAAGATACCTTCTTGGATTGTCCCTTGTACTTGGATTGATTACTGCTTCCAATGCTCAATCTTCTGCATTTGGAGTAAAAGGTGGTGCCGGTTTGGGCATCCAACAATGGGATGGATATGAACGAAGACCCTTATTGGCTTACCATGCAATTGCTTTTATTGAATCTGCGCCTGAAGAAAACAAGTTTGCTGTCTTTGCCCAGCTGGGTTGGCATCAAAAAGGTAGTTCTGAGGGTGGTTTTTTTGTAACCGATCCTTTTACCGGAGAAAGATTCCGAGCTCAAACCCGAAAATTTATTTTCAATAATCTTTCCCTTACCCTGGGAGGTAAGCAGAAGTATGATTTATCCCTCTTTAGAGATAGCAAATGGTATTACTTGATTGGAATCAGAGGAGATTATACCCTAGGAACCAATCTTGACCAATATTACGATCCTGACAATACCAATCCTGCCAATTTATTTTTTCCTATTCCTCCATTTGTTGAAAAATGGAATTATGGTTTTACCGTAGGTGGCGGAATTGAATTTCCATTTTCAGAATTTGTTTCCGGTTTGCTTGAATTAAGCGTTAATCCGGATCTTTCTTTCCAATACCGTCAACCGGAAATCAATAATGTAAGAGACCCTTACACCGGCCAACTTAGAACCATCCCTTCCAACTCCATCAGAAATACCACTTTGGAACTAACCTTGGGGATTAGGTTTTTGCATAAGGTGATTTATGTAGATTGATTGGCTGTTGGCCGTTAGCCATTAGCCGTTAGCTGTTTGCCGTTGGCTTTTGGCTGATTTTTTAAAATAACACGGTACTGTTTATTTTGCACTGCCATAGATTGGTAGATGCTTGCTTTGGGTTAAGAAGTGTCTTATTTGTGGACTTATAATTGAGGATGCTAATTTTTTATTTTTTGTTTTTAGCTTTGAATTCTTCAAAATGAAAACTAAAAACAAATTTAAAAATGCGAAATTTTAGGAACTATCAGGTATGGAAAGCAAGCATTGAGGTTTCCAAAAATGTTTATAAACTTTGTGAATCTTTTCCAAAGTCCGAATTATTTGGAATTGGGTCTCAGATGAAAAGGGCAGCTGTTTCAATTTCATCAAATATTGCAGAAGGATGTAGCAGACAAACTGAAAAAGAATTCTCCAGATTTCTAGAAATCTCTTTAGGAAGTTCATTTGAATTGGAAACTCAAATTGAAATAGGCCTCCAACTTCAATTAATTTCAAAAGAAGATTACAATAATATTATCAATGAATTGACACCCATCCAAAAACAGCTCAATTCCCTTCGTACCAAATTAAAACAAACCTAATTAACAGCCAATGGCCAACAGCTAACGGCCATTAGCCACCCCTAACATTCCGGCACTTTCACCGACACATTCAATGCCAATCCGCCTTCTGAAGTTTCCTTGTATTTGTCGGACATGTCCTGGGCCGTTTCCCACATGGTTTTGATGATGCTGTCGAGGGTTACTTTGGCTAGTTCCGGGTCGCTGGAGAGGGCGATTTGACTGGCGGTGATGGCCTTCATGGCGCCCATGGTGTTTCTTTCGATGCAGGGAATTTGTACCAGGCCTTCTACAGGGTCGCAAGTAAGTCCAAGGTGGTGTTCCATGGCGATTTCGGCGGCCATGAGGGCTTGTTTGGGGCTTCCACCCATGCATTCGGTCAATCCGGCTGCGGCCATGGCGGAGGATACTCCGATTTCTGCCTGGCAACCACCCATCGCTGCGGAGATGGTCGAACCTTTTTTGAAAAGACTGCCGATTTCAGCTGCGGTGAGTAGAAATTTGATGATGTCTTCTTCGCCTTTATTTTCACAAAACACAAATAGTACATCAAAACGGAAGGGATTACGCCGGCTGCTCCGTTGGTAGGAGCAGTAACCACTCTTCCAAAGGAGGCGTTTTCTTCATTCACGGCTAGGTAAAGGTGCTTACCCATTTGGTTACGTTTGAGAATGAACTTCCACTGATTCGAATGGTTTTCATCCAACCGTTTACCGTGGTATACCTGATGTCATCACATCCTTTGATTGATTTTGTGTCGTCTTTACATTCAATCCGCCTGGCAACTCACCTTCGGTGTGACAACCGCGATAGATGCATTGCAACATTACATACCAGATATTCAGAAGTCCTTCCCTGATTTCAGGTTCCGACCGCCATGTCAATTCATTTTCAAAAACAATCCTCGAAATTTCCATGCCGGTGAGGTCAACCCACTTCAAAAGTTCTCGTTCTGAATCCATTTGGAAAGGAAGTTCCACCATTTGTTTTTGAGCTGGATCATCTCCTTCCTGAATTACAAATCCTCCTCCGATCGAATAAAATGTCTCTTCATGAATGCCTCCATCAGCATACCTGGCAACAAAGGTCAGTGCATTCGGATGAAAGGGCAGTTTGAAATTGATGAATTCTATATCGTCAAGTGGTGAAAATGGAAGTTCCAATCCTTCTCCTAGTGAAATGGTCTTTGTATCGTAAATATTTTGAACGATGCTGTCGATTTCTTCAACCGGAATGGTTGTGGGATGATACCCTGAAAGCCCCAACATAACTGCAATGTCTGTCCCGTGGCCTCTTCCCGTCTTAGACAAGGAACCATAGAGTCGAACCGTGATGGATTCCAATCCTTCGTTGGAAATGGTTTTAAGAAATTTACCTGCGGCTACCCAGGGGCCCATGGTATGTGAACTGGATGGACCTACGCCTATTTTGAAAATGTCGAAAACACTAATACTTTCCATTTTGCCATGACTTTTACGCCGCAAATGTAGAATAAAATGTAATCCTTTTAAATTATAAATGGATTAGTAAAAAGGAAAGAAGGTAGAGCCCGGATAGACTTATTCTACAGGTATAATACTTTCAGGAATGGCCGCTTTTTTCAAGGCTTCAAGGATAAGTTTTGCCTTCCTAAGACTGGGAATTCCATCAATGGCAAAAATCAGATTTTTATGAGTCTTCTTTAAATGATAGCCTTTCCTTTCGCCCTGGCTCGCGATGTACTGGAAAAGATTTTGGAAAACCGGACTGTCGTAATAGGGGGATTGAGGATTGTCGACAAAGTAGCAGCGTAACTTATTGTTTTTGAGAACAATTTGCTCAAAACCCAATTGTTTGGCTATCCAACGTAGGCGCAATCCTTCAAAAAGTTCCTTGACCTGGTTTGGTACCTTTCCAAACCTGTCCAGCAATTCCTTGTCGAAGGCTTCAATTTCTTCTTCTTTTTCAATCGCATCCAACTTGCTGTAGAGGTTGAGTCGCTCCTGCGAGCTCTCGACATATTCACTTGGGATGTGCATCTCCACATCGGTATCTATGACCACATCGCGCACATAAATCTGCTTTTTGTCCAACTCTTCCTTGAAGACATCCTTGAATTCGTTTTCCTTCAATTCCTGGATGGCTTCTTCCAATATCTTTTGATAGGTTTCGTATCCGATGTCGGTTATGAAACCACTTTGTTCGCCGCCTAAAAGATTTCCTGCACCACGAATGTCCAAGTCACGCATGGCAATGTCGAAGCCACTTCCCAAATCTGAAAATTCCTCCAGGGTCTTCAAACGCTTCCTGGCATCGGGAGTCAGGACGCTGAGCGGAGGACTGAACAAGTAACAAAATGCTTTTTTATTACTCCTACCAACACGACCTCTCAACTGGTGCAAATCACTCAATCCAAACTGATGGGCATTGTTGATGATCATCGTATTGGCATTGGGAATGTCCAATCCGGTTTCGATGATGTTGGTACAGACCAGCACATCGTATTGTTTGTTGATGAAATCCATCAAAGCCTTCTCAAGTGCTTTAGGATCCATCTGTCCATGAGCAGTTCCAATATCGAGATCCGGGCAAAGCCTTTTGATCATTCCGGCAATGTCGGGAAGGGTCTTTACTCGATTGTGTACAAAAAATACCTGTCCGCCTCGATGCGCTTCGTAATAAATGGAGTCTTTTATAAGATCTTCATTAAAAATACGGGTTTCGGTATGAATCGGCTGACGATTGGGCGGCGGAGTGCGAATGATACTCAAATCTCTCGCAGCCATTAATGAAAACTGGAGTGTTCTTGGAATTGGAGTTGCAGTAAGGGTCAGGGTGTCCACATTGACCTTCATGCCACGCAATTTTTCTTTGGCAGCTACCCCGAATTTCTGTTCCTCATCCACTATTAAAAGTCCCAAATCCTTGAAACCAATATCTTTTGAAAGGATGGCATGAGTACCGATTACAATTTCAATCTTTCCTTCTTTGAGCTGCTTGAAAATCTCTTTTTTCTGGGCAGTGGTTTTAAAACGGTTGACGTATTCAACGGTCACGCCAAAATCGCCCAGGCGGTCTTGGAAGGTTTTATAATGTTGCAAAGCCAAAATGGTGGTAGGCACCAAAATGGCCACTTGTTTTCCATTTGCTACAGCTTTGAATGCTGCACGGATAGCCACCTCCGTTTTACCAAATCCTACATCCCCACAAATCAAACGATCCATAGGATGGGGTTTTTGCATGTCTTCTTTTACATCGATGGTCGCCTGATACTGGTCAGGAGTATCTTCGTAAATAAAGCTCGCTTCCAGTTCATTTTGCAAATATCCATCCGGCGGAAATGCCACTCCTTTTGATGCTCTTCTTTTTGCGTAAAGTTTGATCAAGTCTTTCGCAATATCCTTGACCTTCTTTTTGGTCTTGCGCTTCAGGTTTTCCCAAACATCCGAGCCTAGTCGATGCACTTTGGGAGTTTTCCCTTCTGAACCGACGTATTTGGCTATTTTATGCAGAGAGTTGATACTCACATAAAGCAAATCGTTGTTGGCATACACCAATCGTATGGCCTCCTGGATATGACCATTGATGTCTAGCTTTTCAAGGCCGGAGTATTTTCCTACGCCATGGTCGATATGGGTTACATAATCACCCGGACGAAGCTCTCTCAATAATTTAAGATTGAGAGCCTGATCCTTCGTGAATCCTTTCCTTAATCGATACGCATGAAATCTTTCGAAGATCTGATGATCTGTGTAACAGGCAACTTTTAAATTGTAATCCAGAAATCCAAGGTGAATTCCCTTGGTGACCGGATGGAAATGAACCTGAGCATTGAGGTCTTCAAAAATGGAATAAAACCTTTCAATCTGTTTTGCATTTTCCGTGAAAATGTAGTTTTCCAGATTGCTTGCCTTGTTTTCATGCAGGTTTTCAATCAATAAACTGAAATTCTTATTGAAAGAAGGTTGTGGTTTTGAATTAAAGTTGATTTCTCCGGTAAGCTTATAAAAAGGAGTCTGATTCCTGTCAGGATCAGGTTTGCCACCTTCAGGTAACAATTGCTGCTCGTTGGGAGGAGTTTTGAAAAACAGAAGCGGGTGTTGCTCGATGTCTTCAATGATTTCCCCGGGTCGAATGAAAGCCCGGTCTCTGAAAATCTCTGCCAATTCAGATTCATCCAGAACAGATATCGTCTTTGAAAATTCAAATGCCTTTTCAAAGCACAGTTGCAGTTTGTCCAATAGGATTTGGAAGTCCTTGGTCCAAATGGCGGTTTTTTCGGGCAATATTTTAAAAAGAGAAACCTTTTGTTCCTGCGAGAATTTCGTGTTGATGTTTGGAACTATGCTCACCCTCGAAATCTGCTGCTGTGAAAGCTGATTGCCCGGATCAAAAGTCCTAATGCTTTCAACCTCATCATCAAACAACTCGATTCGATAGGGATAGTCATTTCCAAAAGAAAAAATATCTACGATGCCACCACGGATGGAGAACTGCCCGGGCTCATACACAAACTCTTCACGATTGAAACCATATTCCACCAGTACTTCGATGATGAAGTTGACATCCAGGCTTTCACCCTTTGTGATTTCAATTCTGGATTTCTCAAGCACTTTTGGTGCAACTACCTGCTCAAACAAAGCTTCCGGATAGGTCACCACTATTTCACCAGAACTTCTGGAACTGGTGATTTTGTTGATGACTTCCGTACGTTGGAGGACATTGGTATTGTTGAGCTCTTCAAAAAACATGGGCCTTTTGAAGGAGTCGGGAAAGAAGTGGATTTGTTTATTTTCAAAAAGATTGGTCAATGTATTTTGAAAATAAGCAGCCTCTTCCTTGTCAATAGCAATGTAAAGGTGGTGGCGTGGTTGGGAAAGGTAAGCTCCATTCAGGACAAAGCAATCCTGTGAACCCGTCATTCCTGATAAAAGTAATCGTGAAGGGTTTTCACTTTCGATGGCCTTGACTATTTGCTGCGTTCTATCGTCATCGCGATACTTCTCCAGCAATCCTGACAGATTTTCTTCCACGGGCACAAAGGTAATCAAGTATAGAAAAAAGTAAACAGGAAGGAAAAGAAATGAATTGATTATTTGTTCAAGTAGAAAACCAGAGTAAGGAGATTTTTATAAAAACTCCATTTAAAAAAATTCCTTTCTGTACCCTTTGTCATTTAGAAAAGAGAACTAAATGTCCAATCCAATAAAATTGCTGAGTTGCGCCCGTTGCGGTTAACCTTCGCGGCCGTCGCGTGAACCAAAAATATTAGGAATTGAGATACAAAAGTATTTGAATATCATAATATTACGTTTTTTAAAACAATAGATTCTGCTGGAGTTGGCGGGTCCTCTCCGAGAGACCCGCCTTAGACCCAATTTCATTAAGTTAAGAGAAGGAAAGGTAAAATCCATAAAGATTGCTAAGTTGCGCCCGTTGCGCTTAAACTTCGCGGCCGTTGCGTGAACCAAAAATATTAGGAACTGAAATACAAAAGAATCTGAATATCAGACAATTACACTTTTTTAAAAAAATGACTCTGCTGGAGTTGGCGGGTCCTCTCCGAGAGACCCGCCTTAGACCTCTGCCTTTTCTAGGTTAACATTTTGATGTTGCCCTTTAGAGCCCCCGCCATATAACCTTGCCTTTCTTTTTACCAGGATGATTATGGTTCTGATCCCATTAGGGGATACTACGCAATTGTATAGGTATAAGTACCTGATTTAAATCTAAGTAGTTCATTTTTAAAGCTTTAGGGCTTAGTTTTAAATGGAATTTTTAATCAGAATCCTGAAAATGGTCAGAAGTTTCATTTTTGAAACGCTACCATAAAGAATTGAAATCCGGTCAAATAACTGCCGAATGCGTTTTCGAGATATCGTACTTCCTATTTCCTTAATATTTCCATTTGCCTTTGCTTTTGCACAAGTTGCTGACTTTGATGTGCAGCACATTGCAGGAGAAAAAGGACTCCCTTTAGGATTTGTGCGAGACATTGTGCAGGACAATGAAGGATTTCTTTGGATAAGTGGCAAAGACGTTTTTTATCGATATGACGGATATGAATTTTTGGAATTTAAAGGACTGGAAAAAGGTAAAAATAAATTTACTGTTTATGGTGATACCGATTTGCAGATGGATGGGGACGGGAAATTATGGATTAAAGATTTTTACAATGTATATAAATTTAATCCAGAGGCACTTCAATTAGAAAATGTAATCCCTGTTCATTCCATCTTAAAAGAAAACAATGCCATTGATATCAATAACCATGATTTTAAAATTGCGCCAGATGGATCCATTTATGTTACCTCAGCCATCAGTTCTACTTTAGATAATTCCTGGCGGGCTTGGATAGCCCATTTTTCTCCAAATGGAGTCCTTATATTTTTTAAAATGTTGGAATTTCCTGTTCTGGTAAATCCTACCTTGTTTTTAAGATCAGATACAGCATGGGTTGTTGGTCCGGATTTGATTTACGGATTTACCAGCAAGGGATATCGCTTGCCTCCCATCAAAATCCCGACAGATAAAAAATACCTGAAGTTTTTTGATTTGTATGAAGATGATTCCGAAACTATTTGGCTTAAAGCAGACTGCAGGGAAGGCAATCCTGTTGAAGTAGAAGATGGATTGTTTTATTTGAAAAAAGGTTCTGCAGAAGTAAAAAGGATGGCCTTGCCTGCTGATTTGAATCTTGAAAAAACGAATGTTTTTTTAAAAGATAAGGAGGGGTTCTGGTTTGGAGGGCTCAATCATAAATTAATTTATTACCACCGAACATCCGGTGAATGGGCAGAATTGGATGAAAATTCAAAGTCCTTGTCGGACATTCCTTTCCGCCTTTCAGAAGCGCAGGATTTGATCCAAACCCAAAATGGAGTTTTGTGGTACACCACTTCAAAGGGTTTGATCAAAATCGTAAAGGAAGACCTCCCGATTGAGAGTTACCTTACCAAGGTAGACCCCAATTGTCTGTATGAATATTGCAGCATGCGCGGCATAACGGAAGATGAGGAAGGTAGTATTTACTTCAGCTATTATTCCAATCTTAGTAAACTAAATCAGGCACCTAAAACCCTAGAACCTGTTTTGCCGGAAGGTGCCTGCTCTCCTCCGGGAGTGTATAGTTTGAATTGGTATGATGGATTTTTGTATTTGAATGATTTAAAAATTAATCCAAAGACAGGGGCGTACACTTCTATTTTAGAAAATAATGGAATAGAAAAACTAAATGGTCATGTGACCAATTTGGTTGATGACAAAGGAAAAATCTGGATGTTTTCCTGGGCTCCTGCCGGATTTTTCAGATATCACCCGGCTTCGGATTCATTGGAGGAAATTGCTCTTCCTACTGAATTCATGCAATATGCCTTTGAAATCAATGATTTGGTTCAAGGAGCGTATACAAAGAGAATTTATCTCGCTTCTGCCAGATTGGGAATCTTGGTTTTGGATGAAAATGGAAAATTTCTGACGCATTTTCGGATACAAGACAAGGGTTCACTTTCATTGCCTTCCAATAATATTAAAGTCGTTTATGAAGACTCGGATAGCAGTATCTGGATTGGGCATCCTACCGGTTTGAGCAGGTTGGACTTAAAAAAGAAGGCCATTCAGGATTTTTCTATTCGTAATTCCAGCAATTACGAGGTAGTTGGACTCATACCTGAGGGAGATGATAAGTTGTGGGTAAGTACCAATCTGGGTCTTTTCCTATTTGATAAAAAAAGTGGTCAATTTCAGGGTTTTCCCTTACACACTACTTTGGCTCAACTGGAATTCAATCGAGCTTCATTTTTTAAATCAAGCTCGGGGAAATGTTACTTCGGCACCCTAAACGGAGTGTTTGGATTCAATCCGAAGGAGATGTTGGATTATTTGAATAACAGAGAGGTCACCAAAGTAAGACTTACTGGTTTGTCCATTTTTGATGACCGCCAAAATGGATTTAAAATTAGGAAAAGTCATCTGCCTGTATTGAATGAAATAGAATTGACTTACCATGATCGCTTTTTCACATTGGACATAGCGCTTCCTGATTTCAAGTCACCTACCAAAATCTACTATACCTATAAATTAGAAGGCTACGATGAGTCATGGTCTCCTTTGACTACCGTTCCCGAAGTTAGATACAACAAACTTCCTCCGGGTGATTATTTACTTAGAATTCGTGGAGGGAGTAGCGAGCGAAATTTTGAAGGAAGCGAAAGAATGTTAGCAGTGAAAGTGCATCTTCCCTGGTTTAAATCCTGGTGGTTCATCATGTTAATGGTCTTATTTGTCACGCTTATCGTTCAGTTGATTTTCCGCATTCGGTTGGCTCAAAAGCTAAGGGTGGAGCGTATGCGTACCCGATTGTCAAGCGATTTGCATGATGACGTAGGTTCCTTGCTATCGGGCATTGCCATGCAAAGTGAGATTATGGAAATGACAGCAATCGAAGCGGAAAAACCAAAATTACAACGGCTGACAGATATGAGTAGGGCAGCCATGTCGCGGATGAGAGATATTGTTTGGGCTATGGATGCACGGAAAGACAGCATGGAAAATCTGATAGACCGAATTCGGGAATTTGGCATGGAAATGCTTACCGCTCGAGAAATATCTTTTGCAGTTGAGAATAAAATATCGCCTAACAAAAAACTCAGCCCACCGGTACGGCAGCATTTGTATTTGATATGCAAAGAAGCCATCACCAATGTCTGGAAACATTCGGATGGAGACAGCATGGAAATTTTCTTTTTTCAAAAAGGCAATGGATTGATATTGTCCATTGAGGACAATGGCACTGCCTCCTCAGAAAACTTCAATAATTCCGGTCTGGGCCTTTCCAATATGAAAATGCGGGCCGAGGCCATGGGAGGATCCATTTCTATTGCTACTGATAATGGAGTCCACATATCTGTTTTTGTAAAAAATATTTAATAAGTCTGGTTAGTGTTTATTGCCTTGACCACATGAGTATGTGGTTTTAGGGGGGTAGTGACTGCGGTAACTTTGAAATATCATTTTAAACCTAAAATTCTTAATCATGAAAATCAAATCATTACTTCTTATCCTTTCAAGCGTTTTTTACTTTTTCTCTCTTAATGCTCAAAATGTGGGTATTGGTACTACCACTCCACAAGCAAAGCTGGAAATACGAGATGCAAATTCCAGTGAATTTAGATTAGGACTATCGAACAACAATTGGGCAAAATTCCAATATTCAAGTTCGGAAGGACTAAGAATTGAGTCTAAAAATGAAGGAGTTGAATTCAAGCCGTTCTTGTTAATTGGAAAGGAACTTAGATTTTTCAGTGGGGCAGGAACGACACCTGAGCGCATGCGCTTAACTCAAAATGGACGATTAGGCATCGGCACAGTTAACCCTGAAGCTAATCTGGAGGTTGTCGGTGGAATTCAGACATCAGGAAGTCTGGCAAGTTTGAATCTTCGTAATATGGAAGGCGCCAATTACCTTAGTTTTCCTATTGACCAGCAATTTCATATCCGTAGTTGGGATCCAAATGGATCTATCTTAAGGGACAGGTTAACTTTCGATTATAACAAAACTACTGCCAGAAACAGATTTGAAATTGTACATACTGCATCACCATTTGATGGACTAATTATACAGGACGAAGCAACTCAAGGCAAATTCTGGAATATAAGACAATGGTTTGATCCTGATTTTGCAAATCTTATGCTCTATACTGAAGGTGGATCTCATAAAGGAACTTTTGAACACTCAACAGGCGCATATTTTAATACTTCGGACAGGAATCTTAAAGAAAATATTCAAAATATGTCTTTAATTCTACCCTCTATCATGAAGTTAGAACCAAAATCATATACATATAAAGAAGACAATAATCACAGGCCTCAATTAGGATTCATTGCACAGGAAGTGGAAAAGATTTTTCCTCAATTGGTTATCGCACCATTGCCAGGAAAAGAAGATCAAATGAATTATACAATGAATTACAGTGGATTTGGAGTAATTGCTGTTAAGGCTATCCAGGAGCAACAGGAAATTATTGAGAACCAAAATAAACGAATCAGCACCCTTGAGTCGGAGCTTACCGCTATAAAAAATGCCCTAAAAGAAGCCGGAATTACTGTTTCTAATTAAAATAAGCATAATTCTAATTGTTTATTATCTATCAAATATTGAGCGCATTGATGCTTGATTTTAAAACTAATATTATGAAACGAGTAATAAATCTTTTAATTCTTTTAGGCTGTAGTTGGCAACTCTCTGCCCAGTTTTATCTGGGGCCAAACACAACAGTTACAACAACCGACGGAGGAGCCAGCCTGATTTCAGTGGTAAATGGAGATATAATTCTAGACGGAAATTTTACTGCCAGTAATAACAACTTCCACGTTGTAAATAATAGTGGAAATGATTTTTCCATTAGTGGTTCTGGCCAGGCTTCATTTGATAAATTAACTGTTGCGACAGGAAATAGAAATTTAAATTTGGATAAGGATATCACTGTTCAGGAAGTAGTATTTGAAAGTGGCAATTTTGACCTCAATGGCCATGAATTGCTACTAAATGGTACTATTTCAGGAGAAGATGAAATGCACAGTTTTATTGGTTCAAATGGTGGAGCAATCGTATTTCAAACTTCCTTAAATGCCCCTACTAATACGAACCCCGGAAATTTGGGAGCAACTATATCTTCCAATAAAAATTTGGGTGGAGTGGTTATTAGACGTAGTCATGTGCCAGCGGTTGGGGACAATGGTGAAGGAATAAAAAGGCAATATAGCATTACCCCATCCAATAATACTGATCTGGATGCAACCCTTCGTTTTCATTATTTGGATAAGGAATTAAACAACCTTGCAGAAAATGATTTGGAACTTTGGAGGAATGGTGGTTCCGGATGGACGGCAGAAGGTTCTTCAGGCAGAAACAGCATTGAAAATTGGATAGAATTGTCTGGAATTAATTCTTTTTCCGATTGGACTGCGGCCACTTCCGGATTTTCCAAAGTGGTTGAGTTAAATGGAGGTGAACTTAGTGTGGGGGAAGTATTTCCAAATCCTATTAGACAAGGTGTAAATGAGGCCTTTTTACCCATTAAAAGCCCAAAAAATCTTGACATTAATCTGAGCCTTTTTGATCAACTGGGCCGGGTTGTTTATAGGCAATCCTACTTGCTTTTAACAGGCGAAAATCTAATTCGATTTAATGTTGAAGATTTAAGTCCTGGTATAACTTTCATCCAAATAGAAGCGGAAGGAAATCTGGCTACTTACAAATTAATGGTTCAGTAAAGGGCCATTTTCTAAAACCTTATCATCAAAAAATGGTCCGGGCATCTTTAGGCTCGGGCCTTTTTTGCGCCAATTCTCAATTGACCACATGGGTATGTGGTTTTAGAGCGCTAGCATACGCTTAATTTTATGTCATATTAATCAACCTAAAATTCTAAATCATGAAAATGTTTAAAGTGCTTTCTATGTTTTTGACGCTCTTGTGTTTTGCTGCTGAAATGCCAGCGCAAGTCAATGGTCGTAATGTTACATATGTTGCTTATTCAGGTTCCGATAATGGAACATTTGAACAAACCAGCGATAATACCTGGAAAGAATTCAAGGCAGGTAGTCGTCATGCACATGCTAACTTCACAGAAACTAACCGTGATGAATGGTCTGTTTATTTGAGAAAAAGTGACGGCGCCAGATTGCAATTGGATTTGCATACCAAAAAAATCAGCATCAATGGTAGTTTTTTGTTCAACATCAAGGAGGTGAACGCCAGACCTTATAAGAGTACGTCAAAGAAATCAAAAAAAGGCAATGATGTTATTGCTCCTGCAGCAGAAGCCGAGAAAAACCTTGTCTTTATAAAAAATAAAGTGGACTCCCGATTGTTATTTGATTCTGGTGAGCCATTTAAAGGAAAGAGAGGCGTAGAAGGAGGGTGGACCAGCAGTCCAAAAATCGTCGCTACTGACGCTAATTATTATGGAAAAGGTCAGTGGTATTTGGAAAAAAACAATGATGGTAGCTACTTCATCGTCAATAATTTCACCAATCGTTACCTTTTTTGTACAGGTGAAATTGTAAAAGGAAAGGCAGGTGATGAAGGTGGTTGGACCCAAACCAAACAATTGGTAGGAAGTGATGCTAACTATTATGAAAGGGCAAAATGGAATATTCAGAAGAATAGTGACGGAACCTACTTAATTATCAATAAAGAAACTAAACGTCAGCTCTTCTCAACCGGTGATAAACCAACAAAGGATGAAGGAGGTTGGATCGGAAGTCCAAAAGTGGTTAGTACAGATGCAAATTATTATGACAAGGCAAAGTGGAATATCTCAGGTCCTGGATTGAAGATTGTTGACTAAACTGATTAATTTTAGGAGGTATTCTTCATCTTATTTTAAGTTGTTCAAAATATTTGAACTATTACCTTTTAAAGGTTCTATTTATAATGAAATCAACCCATGCCTGAAACTATCCACCTCGCTATCATCGAAGACGATGCCATTATCCGGGAAAGTTTGAATACTTACCTGGGACAAAATCCTGCTATCAAAATCAATGTGGTGGTGGACAGTGTAGAGGCATTTTTAGAAAAATCTAAAACACCTATTAAACCTAAACTGGATACCATGATACTGGATATCGGTCTGCCCGGAATGACCGGTATCCAGGGTATCTATCCCATCCGTGAAGCTTATCCCGGTATCGACATCATGATGCTGACGACCTTCGAAGAAGACGAAAAAATCTTTGATGCACTTTGCGCAGGAGCCTGCTCTTACCTCTCCAAACGCACTCCGCTAAATCGAATCATGGAAGCAGTTTTTACGGTACATCGCGGAGGGTCCTTTATGTCGCCGGTCATCGCCAGAAAGATTGCCAGCCATTTTCAACCTAAGATCAAAAAGGAAAATCCCCTTACTGAACGACAGGTCCAAATCGTAAGATTTATCAGGGACGGATTGACTTATCAACAAACGGCTGATAAACTCGGTGTTTCCATCGATACGGTTCGCGACCATATCAAAAAAATATACCGAGCGCTGGAGGTCAACAGCAAGGCGGAGTTAATCCGCAAAGCCATGGATGAAAATATTTGAACAGAATTTTCAAGCTTTTTTTTAAAAAAATAATCCAAAACGCCTTTGTAATTGCCGCTCCAACCCCCTTCCTTAATTATATCTATTTTAAATAAGCATTAGAATTTTCAAAAGCGGGGATAAAAAAGGAAGTCAATTTTCATTTTTTGTAAGTTCGCAAATCATTTTAATCAGGCTCTAAACGATTCTCGTTTGCTCCTGTTATCTTTGATAAAACAAGCATACAATTGATATCACTAAACCTTTTGTATAGATGAATTTGACGCTTAAAATTTGGAGACAAAGTTCAGCATCCGCTAAAGGTAGTTTTGAAACCTACAAAGTAGAAGCCAACGAACACATGTCCTTCCTGGAGATGCTGGACGTATTGAATGAGGAACTTATCAGTGAAAAAAAGGACCCGGTAGCTTTCGAACACGATTGTCGCGAAGGTATCTGCGGTACTTGTAACCTGGTAATCAATGGTAATCCTCACGGACCTCAAAAAGGTACTACTACCTGCCAGTTGCACATGCGTCACTTCAAAAGTGGAGACACCATCACCATCGAACCGTTCAGAGCAAAAGCTTTTCCGGTCGTAAAAGATTTGGTAGTTGATCGTTCTTCTTTTGACCGCATCATCCAGGCCGGAGGTTATATTTCTGTAAATACCGGTTCAGCTCCTGATGGAAATGCAATTCCGGTTGAAAAAGACCTTTCATCAAAAGCTTTTGATGCTGCAGCTTGTATCGGATGTGGTGCCTGCGTAGCAGCCTGTCCAAATGCATCTGCCATGTTGTTTGTTTCTGCCAAAGTTTCTCACCTGGGTCTATTGCCACAAGGTGAAGTTGAAGCTGACAGCCGTGCCTTGAATATGGTTAAACAAATGGATCTGGAAGGTTTTGGTAACTGTTCCAACATCACTGCCTGCGAAGCCGAATGTCCAAAAGAAATCAGCGTAGAAAATATCGCCAGATTGAACCGCGAATTCCTTGGCGCGGCCATGGGTTCAGACAATGCGGTTTAAAAAAATATCCTTGTGAAGCGGTTTGCGGTTTGCGGAATGCGAAGTGCGGTTTTTAGGCCGCTCGTAATTCGTGAACCGCAATTCGTAAATTGATTTCCGTTTCATTTGGAAAAACCATCATAATGAAATTTCTCGTCTATCTCTTGCTTTCTTATCTAGTGTACCGGTGGTTCATCCTACCCTTATTCCCCGGTCTGGGAGGCAATAATTCCAACCTAAACGACAAGCAACAAAACAGAAACAATATCCACGAAGACCAGCAATCCTCCGGTAGAGACAAGGGGGATTATATTGATTACGAGGAAGTGGATTAAGTTTAAAGTGACGAGAGACGAATTACGAGTGACGAGTTTAATGATTGTTGGATGCTGGATACTAGAAGCTGGACGCTGGACGCTGTGATGAAATCGCTGGTACAAGTTTTCAAACTTGTATCCAAAGTACATGCAGGTCTTCAGACCAGTAAGATTCCCCAGCTCAAGTGACGAGCTTAATGAATCCTTCATGTCCCTTCATTCCTTCATGTTTTAAAGATCCTGGATTCTGAAAGCTTGATGCTATATTCCAGAAACGAGCAAACGAGCCACGAGTAAACGAGCCCCGAGCCACAGCACGGCATTATCTTTGACCTACATCCACCAAAAATTCCACCCCATGTCACCTGCAGAAATAGAAAATTTAAGAGAGAAGATTCTTCAACAATTGGAAAAGTTTGAAGGAGAGATTGTACAATTGGAAGAAATGACCAAGCCAATTGGACCGGAAAATGCCATCGGCAGGAGTGAGCAGGATGGATGCAATTCAGAATAAATCTGTTGCTGAAGCATCTCTGCGTTCTGCAAGGAAAAGAGTAACCAGTTTAAAAATTGCCTTGAAGAAACTGGAAGAACCGGGATTTGGAAAATGTACCCGCTGCGGTAATCCCATCCAACCTGCCCGTTTGATGTTTATGCCGGAAAGTACCAATTGTGTGCGTTGTGCAGAATAAAACAACTTAGTTTTTATAAAAGGGTTATTGAAAAGTATCTTCGCTTTTTTAAAATAGTATTCCCTATGCGATTTCTGATTTTACTTTCCTTTTTTCTTGTTCCAATCATTGCAAATGCTCAATTTCCCCTTCAACAAGAATGGTTGGAGAAATGGGACAATGCTCAAAATTATACCCTTGAATGTCTGGAATTGATGCCTGAAGACCGAATGACCTTTCGCCCTACCCAGGATGAAATGACCTTCGCGGAACAACTGGTGCATATGTCCAAAAACATGTGCTGGTTGGCAAATAAATATCTTGGGAAAGAGCCTGCTTATGAGTACGATTGGAAAACGGTGCCCAAGACAAAAGATGAACTTGAAATCCTGGTAATGGAAGCTTACACCTATGCTCGTCAGGCAGTGGAAACCATTCAGGAAAGCGACCTGGAAAAAAACCATGAGTTTTTTGCAGGACCGATGACAGGCAGGCAAATCATGAACCTCATGCAGGATCATCAGACCCACCACAGAGGACAACTTATCGTTTATTTAAGGTTGAATAATTTGACGCCACCAAAGTATAGAGGTTGGTAAATTTCAGTATTGTTTCTCACCTTTGCTCCAGTTTAAATCATCTAATTTTGCTTCATGAAGAATGTTGAACACATAGGTATCGCTGTCAAAAATCTTAAAGAAAGCAATCTGCTTTTTGAGAAATTATTGGGCGTTCCCAATTATAAAATTGAAGAAGTTGCTTCTGAAAATGTCAATACTTCTTTCTTCCAAACAGGAGAAACCAAGATTGAATTGCTGGAAGCAACTGACCCTTCCAGTCCTATTGCAAAATTTATAGAAAAGAAAGGAGAAGGTATTCACCACATCGCTTTTGAAGTGGAGGACATAGAAGCAGAAATGGAGCGTATGCGTAAAGAAGGTTTTACGGTTTTAAATGAAAAACCCAAGAGGGGCGCTGACAATAAGCTGGTTTGTTTCCTTCATCCAAAAGGTACCAATGGAGTGTTGGTTGAATTGTGTCAAAGTATTCGTGAAGATTAGGAAATGGATGTTTACCAAATTACCATCGCCATTGTCGGTTCAGCCATAGCAGGCGCTATCAACACACTCGCAGGCAACGGTTCTGCCATCACCCTCACCATTCTTACAGAAGTACTTGGCTTGCCAGGCAACATTGCCAACGGCACCAACCGAATTGGTATTGTTGCCCAAAGTGCTACTTCTATTTTCGAATTTCAAAGGGGAGGAAAATTTAATTTAAAAAGAAGTTGGAGGTATATCCTTCCTACCTTCATTGGAGCAATTGCAGGAGCTTTGGTAGCGATTTATGTTTCCAATGAAGCCTTTCGAAAAGTCTTCGGATTCATGATGGTTTTTATGCTGTTTGTCATTCTTTTTAAACCGAAAAGATGGTTGAGAGAAACTGATACCTCCAGCAAACCTTCCATGTGGATCGTCATCCCTGCTTTCCTTGCCATGGGATTTTATGGCGGTTTCATTCAAATGGGAATGGGCATTTTCTTTCTTGCCATCCTGGTTTTGGGAGCAAGGTTCAGCCTTATGGAAAGCAATGCCATCAAAATTTTAACCGTAGGTCTTTATACCGTTTTCGTTATCATCCTTTTTGAATGGAAAGGATTGATAGACTGGAAAATTGGAGGAATCATGGCCATCGGTCAGGCCTTCGGGGGCTGGATTACAGCCCGATATGCATCGAGATACCCTGGTGCCGATAAAGTAGCCTATTGGTTGTTGGTCGTAATAGTAGTCTGGGCCGCAGCCAGGATATTAGGAGTAACGGATTGGCTATTGGCTATTGGCCATTAGCCATTGGCTGTTAGCCCATACCAGCTTCTAGCGTCTAGCGTCACGCGTCCAACATCTTTTAAACATGAAGGCATGAAGGTATACGAAGGATTCATTAAATGTGTCACTTGAGCTGTGGAATCTTACTGGTCTGAAGACCTGCCTGTACCTTGGGTACAATTTTGAAAAATTGTACCAGCTATTCTGGACGCTAGGCAAAATATAGAAAAAATAGCCAACAAATTCTCAATCATTTCGTCGTTCCAGGGGGCGTCCCATAAGCCCTCATTTTTACTCTATTCAATAGGAATATTGGAATTTTATGGACTTTGAATTTTGGATTTTTAAAAATTCTAACCACAGCCTCCATAGATGCTCACAGTATGAAAAGGTGATTTTAAAGTAAAACAAGGCCATTTTTCTCAAATTATGACCTATAACCATCAATCCGAACTCAAGAATCACCTTTTCGAGCCCTCTGAAGGTGAATCTTGAGAATTTATTATTGTACTTAAGTTGGCCAAAAACTGATTCTGGTTCGATGGGGCGTTTCTTTCGGTGTTTTATTCCTTTCTCACTTTTTAAAAGTTCCCTTACATGTTCTTTGTACTCGTTGAGCTGGGTGTTTATTTCAATTTGACGATTACCTTCAGGGTTGGCTCAGCCAACCCTACTTTCAATCTGGTGTCAGTATCTTTAAAACATGAAGGCATAAGGAACATGAATAAAGCCATTAAATTCGTCACTCGTCACTCGTATTTCGTCACTTCTCCTCACCTTATTATCACATCCTCAATATACTCTTCCCCCAGTGCTTCATTCAACATGTCGATGATCTTTTCTCTGGAAAAAGAAAGGTCTTGTTTGAGGGGCAGAGTCGATGGTGAGAAATAATCTGTTTTTATAAAGCTTCAATTCTTTGGTGTGTCCGGAAATGGTGGCACCCATTTTCTCCTTCCAAATTTTTTGAAGGCGATTTTGGTAGAGGCCGGGCTTCATATTCATGCGGTTGACCATCAAGGTCAAAACATCTTTCAGACTATTTTCATTGGATTTAAACATAAGATCTTACTTTCAGTAGGCACAAAGGTACATTTCAATTTTTTGAAAAGACCGTAGAAAAAAGTTTTTTGATTTTAAAATTGAAAGACCTGGTAATTTGGAAGCCTATGTCCATAAATATCCATAAATTTAAGCCCCTAATCACAAAACCTTTCCTAATATGAATAACCGTATTGTCACGCTGGATGAATTTATTCTCCGCAGACAAAAAGATTTTCCTTTTGCTTCGGGTGAATTGTCCGCCCTGCTTCGTGATATCGGAGTAGCCGCTAAAATTGTAAACCGCGAAGTAAATAAAGCAGGTTTGGTAAATATTCTGGGCATAGCCGACGCAGAAAACCAGTCAGGCGATGTAGTCCAGAAACTGGATTTGTATGCCAACGATAAATTGATCGACTGTCTTAAAAATAGTGGTGAATGTGCTGCGGTCGCATCCGAAGAATTGGAAGACATCGTAACCTTTACCAATGTAGAAGGCAAAAGTCCAAAATACGTTGTGGTTTTTGACCCACTGGATGGTTCATCGAATATCGATGTGAACGTTTCGGTAGGAACCATTTTCGGAATCTATCGCCGCAAAAGTGACCAAAACGGCTCTGCCAATATGGAAGACTTCTTTCAAAAAGGAGCAGATTTGGTAGCTGCCGGTTATGTAATTTATGGTGCTTCAACCATCCTGGTGTACACCACCGGTAATGGCGTAAATGGCTTCACGCTCGATCCTTCCATCGGAGAGTTTTGTCTTTCACATAAGGACATAAAAATACCGGAAAGAGGAAATTATTATTCCGTAAATCAAGGTTATTATTTGAAATTCGACCTTGAAATGCGTCGATACATTGACCATTGCTCTGACCATAATATGGGCTTGAGGTACATAGGTTCAATGGTAAGCGATATTCACCGAATCTTATTACAAGGAGGTATCTTCCTGTATCCAAATACCAGAAAATATCCTCAAGGTAAGCTGAGGTTATTGTACGAATGCAATCCACTTTCATTTGTAGTAGAAAATGCAGGTGGTAAAGCGATTACCTGTCAATTGGACAGGGTGCTTGATTTGCCCATGCAACACTTGCATCAAAGAGCAACCATCGCCATCGGATCTCCGGCCATGGTAGATGAGTTTAGAGAATTTGTTGAACGCTACAGCGCAATTCCAACTTTTAATTAATTGTTCTTTTTATAAAAATAAAAATCCGGCCAGGTCCTGCATCTGGCCGGATTTTCATTTTTAAAAACCTTTTCTTTTTACAAAAGGCTTACAAGAGAAGTTTAGCGCTTTGTTTCCTTCGGTATATTTTTGTTGAAAAATAATATTCCATGCGTTTGTTTACCTTTCTTTTCTTCTTCATTTTAAATATTGGGATCGGCCTTTCGCAAGATTTCGTTTTGGTATCGGTTGGTGAGTCTTACGGCCTACAAAGTTATTACAGCCTTTCCAACGATAATGAATCCCAGATAGATAACAATGACTGGGACATCGCTTTCCATTATTTCGACGGTAGCTTGTTGATCAATGAAAGTTCGAAAACTACCTTTTTGGAGCCGGCAAAAGAATTGAGATGTTATGCCACGCCCTTTACCGATTTCAACCAGACCTTTACTTCAGATGATGTAACAGACAGACTTTGGAATGAAGAAGCATCCTGGTCAAAAGGTGCTTTTAATACGGTTAAGGATAGCGGAGATGCTTCAGATTTTGGTTGGGGAAAAGCAGAGGGCAATGGAAATTATACAGGCACCCGTGTTTTTGCACTAAGATTGAAGAGTACCAGCTGGATAAAGTTGCAGGTTATTAATGTTACGCCTTCCACGCTGAATTTTCGAATTGCAGGTTTGAATGGTGCCAATCTTCAAACAGTAAGTATTCCTTTGAATGGTACATCGGAAGGCGATTTTGTATATTATTCTATTGAAAAAGACCTCCATGTGCAGACCATCCCTTCCTCCTGGGATATGGTTTTTAAAAGATATGTAACACCAATTGATGATAATCTAGGTGGCTTTTTGGATTATACGGTTACCGGAGTTCTGTCTTTCCCTGGCACTCAGGTAGCTCAGGCAACACATGTTGACCCGATTGCAGTTGAAATTAGTGCTTATCAGGATTCTTTTTCAAAAGCTGGTGATGCCATTGGTTATGATTGGAAGAATTTTGATTTTGAAAACTCCAATGAGTGGACAGTATATGAAGATTATGCTTTTTTTATAAAAACAAGATCAGGCGGAATCTGGAAAATTGTCTTCATAGATTTTGAAGGCACATCTACCGGAAACATCGTTTTTCAAAAATATTTCCTCGGCACTTCTTCCGTAAATCAAATCGAAGGAAATGATTTGGATCTCAAGATTTTCCCAAATCCGGTTAATTCAAGCAGTCAGATAATCATCGACGGAATTCAAAAAAGTCAATATGGTGATTTATTGATATATGATTTAATGGGCAGGCAGGTTTACCGACAAAATGTAAGCCTGAATTCCGGTTTGAATGTCTTACATTTGCATGACCTTAATTTGGCCAATGGTCAATATATAT
The DNA here is from genome assembly GCA_041392845.1 of Saprospiraceae bacterium. GTDB lineage: Bacteria > Bacteroidota > Bacteroidia > Chitinophagales > Saprospiraceae > JAGQWW01. The sequence continues at coordinate 38,705 of JAWKLG010000034.1, forward strand.
TAAAGGTGCAAACACAAGAAAAAAGGATTTCAAAACCAATCATTGTCACCCGTTAAAATGAAGTATGCCCTCCCTCTGTTTTGCCTGCTAATGTTGAGCGCTTTTCTAAGTTGTGAAAAGGAAACTGTTTCAAAGCCTTTCGTTAATAATGGACTTGAGATTAATGGTGACCTGATGACAGGTGGTGAAACTGTAAATTCATATTATACAAAGTATGGCGTGATCCATGCCTACGAATTTTTTGATGGTAAACTTTGGTTGGTGTTTTGTGCTGCAGATGCTGATGAATATGAGTTTACCAATTCAGTTTTGGCTAAAGACACAATTACCGCCGGTTTAACCCCCAAGGCATTTGCGATTTTTGAATATCAGGGAAAAACCTATCGTTCGAAATCAGGTAAGTTTGAAAAATCAGAAGGTTTGGGAGAATATTCAGGTTGGTTTAATATCGAATTCGAAAATGGACCAGCCATTACCACCGGAAATCTTACCGTTAATAATCGACTTGAACGACCCTACAAACTTTTCAAGGATGTGCAATTGACAGATGAAAATGGGTTGCCACTTAACAGTGCACCCGGTGCCTGGAAAATGGATGAAGAATGGTCGGCTCTTGAATGGTCTTATTTCGAAGGAGAACATGGTACCATCAATACTTCGGGAGCCCTGGTTATGCATGGAACCTATCCAAGCCCGAATTGTAAATGATTTCAGGTTGAGCTTTTGTGAGATAAAAATCCTGGTTATATTTTGTCCTGATCAATGACAACTATGAAGTCATGTTGGAATATTTCAACTAACTTCCCTTTAGTGCGATGATAATAACCTTTCATTGATGCTACTTCATTTTTTGGACTTACCTCAGGTGATACATTTAAGATATTACATCTTGAAATCAGAAGATGGTTACATCAAGGGCCATGGCGATATCATGTTCAATTAGGGGAAATCTTTTACATTAGCGATTCCTTAAAACAGGAAGAAGCTGTCCATATGAATTTATTTCGCCTAAGTTGGAAAAACCTGTTGTACCGGCCCTTGAATCTGGTACTGAATCTGGTTTTGCTTGCTTTGGGTGTAGGTTTGATTTCTTTCCTGTTTCAAGTGAGTACTCAGCTGGAAGAAAAGTTTGAAAAAAACCTGGCCAATATTGATTTGGTTATTGTATTTTAAAGACCACTGCAATTGATTTTATGTTCCATGTATCATGTCGATGCTCCAACGGGAAACATAAGTTTGAAAGAGGCCAAGCCTTTTTTAAATCCGAATCACCCGCTTATCAAAGAGTCCATTCCTCTTTCTTTGGGTGACAATTACAAAGGATTCAGAATTGTAGGAACAACCAAGCCATTCTGCCATTTTACAATGCGGAATTAGCAGAAGGTACTATTTGGAAAAATGAATTTGAATGTCGTGATTGGTGCCGAACCTTGCCAAAGTCTTGGACTAAAAAATCGGCGATCTTTTCCATAGTGCACGGCCTTGTTAATGATGAAATCATGCAACACGATGAGCAGGATTTCAAAGTGGTGGGAATACTTTACAGAACTGGTTCTGTAATTGATCAACTTATATTGTGTAGCACAGAGACTATTTGGTCCGTTCGCCATGGAAGCCATGAAGAAGGCCATGATCATGAAGACGTATGCAGACCATGATGATCATGAACATGAAGAAGGCGGCTCCGGTGAAGAAGAAAAGAAATAACTTCCATCTGCGTTCGATTCAATGGTCAAAATTCCGTACGCTCCAATTTTGGTCGCAATATCAATGAAAATACCAATTTACTTGCTGCTTCTCCAGCCATCCAATTCCAGATCAACTGTACAAATATCGGAGTAGGGAGCAGGCGCTTCGCTGGTTGTATGATTATTATTTTGGTTTCAGGGTTTAACTTATTGGTTTCTTTCAGTTACTTCTTTAAAAGATCGAAAATATGAATTGACGGTAATGCGTGTCATGGGTGCCTCTACCGGAAAAGTCTTCAGTTTGATTATTTTGGAAGGTTTGCTTTTGGCTTTATTAGGAGCCATTTTAGGTTTGCTTTTGTGCCATGGAGCCATGTATTTCATGGCCGATGCCATGCAGGCTGCCTACCGATACCGTTTTTCTGCTTTCACCTGGTTACCTGAAGAAACCTGGATATTTTTTATAACGCTCGTTATAGGAGTGATAGCAGCCTTGATTCCCGCCTTCCAGGCTGCCAGCCAGGAACTGTCAAAAACACTTTCGGAAGAGAAGGGGTAGGAGGGTGGCTGTTAGCAATTGGCCGTTGGCTTTTAGCTGTTGGCCATTGGCCATTCGCCTTTGGCAATTGTAGGGGTTGGCCGCGCCAACCCTGGAACGACAAAATGATTGAAAATATACACGATATTTTTAAATAGGATTTTAAATGCCAATAGCAAATGGCGAGCAAACAATCTTTCCCCTCACGATCCATCCTACCCAACGCAAGCAGATTCCGGCTCAGTGGCCGGAATGACATAAACGGCTGTTGGCCTTTGGCTATTGGCTATTGGCTATTGGCTGTTGGCAAAGTCCATTCCGCTAAATTCCAGTACCCAGTACCCAGTACCCAGTATCCAGCACCTAGCCCCTAGCCCCCAGCACCTAGCACCCAGCCCCCAGCTTACTCTCTGATAATCTGAAACAACTCTTCCAGTTTAGGACTGAGGATGATTTCCACGCGGCGATTTTTGGCTTTGTTGGCTTCAGTGTCATTTTCTGCAACGGGTTGGAAGAAAGAGCGGCCGGCAGCGGTCATTCTTTGTTGTTCGACTCCGTATTGGGCAAGGACTTTTACGACAGAGGTAGCTCTGGAAGTGCTGAGGTCCCAATTGAATTCTGCCGAACCTACATTGTCGGTGTGGCCTTCTACCATGACTTCAATTTCCGGATTGGATTTTAAGACTCCGGCCAATTGTTCCAGGGCCTTTTTACCATTGGTGTTGACTTTGTCCTCGCCTGATTTAAATAGTAAGTTTTGACTCAGGGAAACGTACAGTTTTCCATCTCTGGGTGTGACAGTCAAATCAGTTTCTGAAAACCCAACCAGCGCCTTGTTGATCTTTTCTCGCAAGGCAGTCATACGACTGTCTTTTTCATCCATGGCTGCTTGTAATTCTTCAATTCTTGCTTGCCATATTTTGATTTTTTCCTCTTTGTCTTTTAAAATAGCCTGGAGACTGTCCTGCCTTTCCCTTCTTGCGTCCAATTCATCCCTTTGTTTTGCCAGCTCCTCCGTCAGTCCGCGAATTTCTGAAGAAGAGGCATTTACCAGGGCCCTGTTTTGATTGAGCATATCTTCGTAGCGCTTGAGCATATCCTGGTTGCTACGGTCCAAGGTGAGTATTCGGGCTCTTTGGTCTTCCAGATCCTGATTGGCTTGTCTCAGCTGAGCCTGGACTACTGCTTTTTCTTCTTCACAACGATTTTTCTCTTTTTCTACTATTAAAAGGTCCTGATAGGCATTTTCAAAATAGTCTTTTTCAGTTTGAAGCGCATTGAATTTTTTGGAACTTACACAGCTACTTGTCAGGAAAAAAGCTGCAATGGAAAGCAGGAAAAGTAATTTTCTCATGGAATGCTTAAATTTATAATTGAATCTTTGTGCTGTAATTTGAAAGTTAAACCCTTCTTGAAAAGTTCATTTCAAGAATTTGGTTCAAAATAAATATTAATTTACTCTAATGTATTCAAAAACAGGAGAAGGAACGAGAGAAATAGAGGTGCATGAGGTAAAAGGTTCAGAAAGTACCTCTAAATCTGAGTTGATTGCAGTGGAGGAGCCGCTGGAAATTCGCCTTCGATTTACTCCTAAAACTACTGCAATCAGTTCCCAGATTTCCGTTACCATGCGTACACCTGGAAATGATCCTGAATTGGCGCTTGGCTTTTTGTTTACGGAGGGAATTATCGCTTCAGGTGAAATGGTGGAAAAAGTAACCCCTGTTCCTGCAAGGAATGTTTTGTCGGAGGGGAATGTTTTGGAGGTGGAATTGAAACCAGGCTTTGGAGTGGATTTGAAAAAATTACAGCGAAATTTTTATACTTCCAGTAGTTGTGGAGTCTGCGGAAAATCTTCGATTGAGGCGGTTCGTACGAGTTCCGGTTTTTCCATTCTTGAAAATAATTTTTCTATAAAAAAGGAAATACTTTTCAAATTGCCGGATCAACTCAGAGCGCATCAGGAAATATTCGAATGCACAGGAGGACTACATGCCGCAGCCCTGTTTAATGATGAGGGAAAACTAATCGCCTCTCGCGAGGACATCGGTCGCCACAATGCAGTTGATAAGGTTATTGGTTATGCCATGCAACATAGTTTGTTGCCCCTTTCAAATTGTCTGTTACTGGTGAGTGGAAGAGCAGGGTTTGAGATTGTCCAGAAAGCATCCATGGCTGGAATTCCCATCCTTGCTGCAGTTGGAGCGCCTTCCTCACTTTCTTACCAACTAGCTGTCGATGCAGGAATCACCTTGATTGGATTTTTAAAAAACCAGCGATTCAATGTGTATTCCTTTCCAAAGAGGGTAGTGTAGGTTATTTGGCAAGCAGAACCAGTTGGCCCAGATGCTCAATGTCATTATGTTAGGAGAATGATAGGTGAAGTCCATTAAGATTTCTGAGTTGCGGTCGTTGCGCTTAACCTTCGCGGACTCAGCGTGAACCAAAAATATTAGGAATTTACCAGAATCCAAGGTCCAGAATCCAGCCACGAGCCTTCGAACAAACGAGAATCGAATTTAATGCCTTTATTCATGAACCTTCATTCCTTCATGTTTTTAAACCTTATGTACTATGAAATGATCGGCTGTTGGCTGTTGGCCGTTTGCTGTTGGCAAGGTTTAATTCACGAAATTCCAGCATCTAGCTTCCAGAAGCCATCCGCGAGCCATCGAGCAATCGAGCCCCCGAGAAACGGAAATAAAAACCGGTTTTGACCTGAAACGATCAAAACCGGTAGTTAAAAAGGGTTTAGGATGATTTAAACTTCAGCCGGTTCTTCCTGGTGTTCAGCAATCAATTTTTGCTGAATATCACCCGGAACGGCGGCATATTCTAAGAATTTTCGTGAAAACTTAGCCCTTCCCTGTGTCAAAGACCTCAATGTAGAGGAATATTTATACAATTCTGCCAAAGGAACCCTGGCAATAATTTTCTGATAATGGTCGTCGGCATCCATACCCATGATGATGGCTCTTCTGGTCTGCAAATCCCCCATCACATCCCCCATCACATCACTGGAGCATAGGATCTCAAGTTCGTAAATAGGTTCCATAAGTTGTGGTCCTGCTTCCTTGAAGGCTTGCTTGAAACCTTGTGTAGCTGCCAACATAAAGGCCATATCGTTGGAGTCAACCGGGTGCATTTTTCCATCATAAATACAAACCCTGATATCCTGACAATTGGAGCCTGTCAAAGGACCTTCCTCCATCTTATTCATGATACCTTTTTTGATTGCATTGGAAAACCTGGAATCGATGGATCCACCGACAATGCACCAATAGAAAGCCAGTTTGCCTCCCCATTTCAATTCATCCACCTCTTTATTTCTTACAGATAAATCTGATGGGTCTGCCATGCCTTCATGCCATGGTTCAATCCGCATATGTACCTCTGCAAATTGCCCGGCACCACCAGATTGTTTTTTATGGCGGTAATCTGTATTGGCTACTCTGGTGATGGTTTCACGATATGGAATCCTTGGACGTTCAAATTCCATAGAAATACCATGGTCTACTTCAATTCTGTGTTTGATAAGATCCAGGTGTAATTGGCCTTGTCCTCTTAATATGGTTTGTTTAAGAGTTTGCGATTGTTCCACTTCACAAGTAGGATCCTCTTCGCAAATCATATGAAGCGCCTTCATCAATTTCTCCATATCATTTTTGCTTGGAGGATGAATAGCGGTTTCGATTCTTGAATTCGGGAAGTGCATGTGCAATACTTCGCGATCTACTCCTTTTGAATTTAAGGTTTGATTGGTATGTGTTTCCCTTAGTTTTACGGTTACTCCGATGTCTCCTGCCATCAGCATGGGGACAGCATCCCGGTTTTTGCCATTGGCAGTAAAAATCGAACCTATTCTTTCTGAATTTCGATTGCTTGCGTTGATTAACTCGTCCCCTGATTTGAGGGTTCCGCTGTATACTTTGAAATAGGAAAGATTTCCTACTCTGTTTTCATGGATGGTTTTAAAAATAAAAATGGTGGTATCTGCAGAAGAGTCGCATTTCAAGGTTCCACCACTTTCCAATGGTTTTTCAGGTCTGTCGATAGGAGAAGGGCAAATGTCATTGATAAAGCCCATCACGCGACCCGAGCCCATATTATTAGAAGAAGAACAACAGAAAACCGGGAAGATAGAATGTTTGGCGAGGGCCACTCTTAGTCCGTAAGCCAAATCTTCCTCATCCAGTGTACCTTTTTCAAAATACTTTTCCATTAATTCCTCATCGTTTTCAGCTGCCGCTTCAACTAAGGCATTGTGCATATCCTTTGCACGTCCCATCTCTGCTGCAGGGATGTCCTGTTTTTCCGGTTTTCCTCCATCAGGTGGGAAAACGTACATGACCATACGAAGCGCGTCAACGATGGTATTGAAGGATGAACCCTGATTAAGTGGATATTGTACGGGGATGACTTTGCTTCCAAAACGATTTTGCGCCTGTTCCAGTGTCTTGTCGTAATCCGCTTTTTCGTTGTCAAGGTGATTGATGACAAATAATGCCGGTGTTACATAACGTTCTGTGTATTCCCATTGTAGTTCAGTACCAACTTCAACGCCGTTGCGTGCATTTAATAAATAGACAGCAGTATCGGCTACTTTAAGGGAAGAAACAACTTCTCCGATAAAATCGTCAAAACCCGGTGTGTCGATGATATTGATCTTAGAATCTTTCCAGTTACAGTGCATAAAAGTGCTGAAAATGGAGTTCCCTCTTTCATGCTCCAGTTCGGTATGATCGGAAACTGTGTTGTTTTCTGAAACCGAACCTCTTCTGGTAATGGCACCTGCTTCGAACAACATGCATTCTGCAAAAGTGGTCTTACCGCTTCCGGAATGTCCGAGCAGGACGACATTCCGGATATCTTTGGTATCGTAATTCATAGATCAAAATTTCTTTTGTTAATCAATACGGTTCACGAAATTCAATTTTGAGTTTTAAAAATTGAAAGGTTCTCAAGTTAGAAAATAATGATCAATCGCCAAACTTTAAATGGTGTAAAAATCGGTGAAAAGTGTCATGAAAATAGGATAATAGGGTTGATGTGGGTCATAGGCAATGTGGGGCACGGTTGCTCGTTGGCTCGGAAGCTCGTTGGCTCGTGGCTCGTTGGCTGGATGCTAGACGCTGGAAATTTGTGAATAGATCTTGCCAATAGCCAACCCAAAATAAAAATATGCGACCCCTTAGGGGGTCGGTTTTTCCCATTTTTTTCGTTTTGCTACGTATATAAGACCCTTCGGGTCTGATAGGTCCCACGGACCCGTAGGGTCCCATCTCCGTAGCCCCGGATGATGAACCAATAAATACGACCCGGAGGGTCGAATATTAAAACTGGATCGTTTCAATTCGAAATCATTAAGGCCAATTGTATGATCAAAATGATTAGGTAAGTCTTTAATATTGGCTATTAGCCATTGGCCATTGGCAAAGTCCAAATCCATTAAATTCAAGAATCCAGCGTCAAGCAATCGAGCCACGAGCAAACGAAGTTCAAACCTCTAAAGATCCATTCTAGGAAACATAACCAGATTCCGGCTCGGAGGCCGGAATGACAAAATCTCTTGGGAATTTATTCAGTCGGTTTCTTCACACAGTTACTAGCACCCAGCACCTAGAGCCCAGTACCAAGCACCCAGCACCCAGCTCACTTCTCCGCCATCACAATATACTGATACTGCAACTTGTCGTTGTCGATGGTGATGTTTGTAAAGCCGGTTTCTTTTAGGTCGTTGATGACGGTATCGCCGTCGAGTCGAACCGGAACAGGTGGGCCGATTGGAGTGGCTTTCTTTTTGAAATCTATGATGAGGATTTTTCCTCCGGAGGTCAGGGCTTCGGACAGGTTTTCAAGGTAGGCCTGTCGGTCTTCCATATACATAAAGGTGTTTACAATCAAGACAGCGTCGACTTCTTCTGGTTGAAGGTGAGGGTCGTTGGGTTCGGCCAGGCGTGGTTCCAGGCGATCGCGAAACTCTTCCGGGATTTCGTGTATTCTGATACTGTCCAGGAAATGTATGAATCTTTGGTCGATGTCTATTGCGATAACTTTCTTTGCTTTTTCAACCAGCCTTTTAGAGAAATGGCCGCTTCCTGCTCCAATGTCGGCAACAGTCTTGTTGTCCAGATCTCCCAGAAGGTTGATGACCATTTCCGGCTTTTGCCAGATTACACGGTTGGTTCCTTCGTAATCATCGTAAAATCCGGTTGATGGAATTTCCTCCTCTTGAGCAGTCGGATCCGTTTGTTGTTCAGCCGGTTCTGTTGTACAGCCAAACAGTCCTGTCAGCAACAAGAAGAAAAATGGCAGAAGGCGATTTAGGTTTGAAGCCATGAAGTTTGTAGTTAGCGCAAATTTTAGATGGATGCCAAGTTTCGGTATTCGGTATTCGGTATTCGGTGTTCGCTTTTTGTTTATTAAAAGCCCCGTAAACCGTAAATCGTAAACCGTAAATTCCACAAATACTAGGTTAGAGCTCCTCCAACCAGTTATTATACTTGTAATATTGGTGATTCCCACCTGGGAACTAACATCCATCAGATACCAAAACGTTCCAAATTTAATATGGAAAATTTAAAATGTACCATTAATTTGACGGAAGTCATAATTAATCGGCTGGAAGTACCTTCCCGGAACAATCTCCGAAACCAATTCTTACGCCATCTTTTTCACACCAACCTTTCAATTTAACGGTGTCACCGTCATTGATAAATTTCCTTTCACTGCCATCCGGCATCGTCAAAGGCTTTGCTCCTCTCCAGGTCAATTCCAGCATAGAACCAAATGCGCTTTCGTCGGGTCCGGAAATAGTGCCTGAAGCACAGATATCTCCAATGCGCATGTTGCAGCCATTTACAGTGTGGTGGGCAAGCTGCTGGGCCATATTCCAATACAGATATTTATGATTGGAAGAACATACTACTTTCTCTTCGCCTGATTCAGGAGCAATGATTACTTGGAGATTAATATCGTAGTTTCTTTTGCCCTTTAATTCAAGGTAAGGAAGCACAGCAGGTTCTTGTTTCGGTCCATCAACTCTAAATGGTTCCAAAGCATCCATGGTTACGATCCACGGAGAAATGGTTGAACCGAAATTTTTTCCAAGAAACGGACCTAGCGGAACATATTCCCAGCCTTGGATGTCTCGTGCAGACCAATCATTGAAAAGGACCATTCCAAAAATGTAGTCATCTGCCTGTTCAACTGAAATGGTATCGCCCATTTGGGTTTCTCTTCCAACCACAAAACCCATCTCTAATTCAAAGTCCAATAATTTCGTAGGACCATAAACAGGAGCATCAGCATCTGCCGGTTTCATCTGACCTTTTGGTCTTTTAATGGGAGTGCCTGAAGCTACAATGGAAGAAGAACGGCCGTGATATCCTACCGGAAGATGTTTCCAGTTGGGCATCAAAGCATTGTCTTTTCCGCGGAACATGGTTCCTACATTGGTAGCATGTTCTATGCTGGAATAAAAATCAGTGTAGTCTCCAACTTTTACCGGCATGAGCATCTCTACCTCACTCATCGGATATAAAAAGAATTCGCTGAGCTGTGAAGCATCCCATTCGTCCAGATTGGTATCCAGTATCTCTGCAAGGCGATTTCTAACACCAGAAGTAGTCTTTTTTCCCAGGGAGATGAATTCATTCAGGCTGTCTTTTTCAAGGACGGATTTATCAAATTTAAAATCGTCGAAAAAGGCATGTTCGAATAAAACTACCAGGTCAATTACCTGGTCGCCAATAGCAGAACCTACTCTTGGTGGCAGGTCTTTATATTTAAAAATTCCAAATGGAAGATTTTGAATAGGAAAGTCAGAACCGGGCTTTACATCTACCCAGCTCTTAAGGTTAGGGTCGTTGGCTGTGAAACTCATAAATTACTTTTTTTAAGGGCGCCCAAAGGTAGGCATTGTTTCGGCTTAAAAAGAATGATAAATGTCCTTTTCAAACAAACATTTTAAGTAAGTAAGGTTCAATGCTTTTTTAAAAAAGAAAAAAAATACCCCCGGCCTGAATCCTCAAACCGGGGGTAAAATTTCTACTAAATAAAATTCTAAATTACAGTACGCTCCACTTTAAAGTTTTAACAGCTTTTCCTTCGATGGTTAGGGAAACAAGGTAAAGACCTGCTGCTTTTTGGGGTTCAAGCGATACCCTTGTTTTTCCTTTTCGCACCGATATATCTTTCTGCGAAAGCAGCCTTCCGCTGATGTCTCTGATTTCCAATTCCATTTCGTATCCTTTTAAAGATTGAATTTCAAGAATGGACAATTCATTCCTTTTTACAGGATTTGGTTGAATGTCAGCAGTTGCAATATTTGCAATGATATCTTCTGCTGAAGTAGGATAACTAATGGTGTACCCTTGAATCAATTGACATCCATTTCCATCAGTAATGGTTACTTGCAATAGCTCTGGAGCCAAGTTGAAGATGGCAGTGGTAGTTGCACCGGTACTCCACAAGAATGTATAAGGGCCAACTCCTCCAACTACAACAACATTGCTAATGGAACCATCTGTTGCATTGGCAGCACTTGCATTTGTAAGTTGTACACTTGCAATCGCAACCGGATCCGGAGTCACTACATTAACCGGACTGCTCATCAAGTTCTGACAGCCATTGTTGTCTGTTACCCAGCATTGAACAGTCATACTGTTATTCAAGGCGATACATGATGTAGTTTCGCCTGTATTCCACAAATAGGCCGCGAAATCATTTCCCTGGAAGTCTTTGATGCAAACCGTCGCACCGATATTATCACAAGGAATATCAATTGCGGTTACATTCAAACTAAGGTCCGCATAAGCCGGCATTAGGAAATTGCTGTTTTGGACGTCAAAAATGGACAATTCATGTTGTACGGTTTCAACAATTGCTTGAAGGTTGTTCATGTCGATAGATACTTCTACAGGTTCATTTTCTTCAGCAATCGGAACAAAATAAATATACCCTACTATCAAAGAATCAACGTCATTTTTAAAGGTGCCTGCATTGTCAAAATAAACCAGCTTTTTCCCCGGATTTCCATGAAGGATTGTAGTGATGTCAGGGAAGATGGTGTTTCCTCTGCCTAATCCGAAAATTTCCAATTGTGCCGGGTCATAATCTACAAGGAATGAAACCGACTTAACATCCGCCAGGTTATCACCTTTCAAAACTACCGGCAAACTGATCAAATTACTACAAGACTGGGAAGGTGTTCCAATGCTTAGGGTTTGATTTAAATCCACCTGAGTTAATTGGTCTTCATATATCAGGTCACCCAATTTCGCAGCACGGAAGTTATTGTCCATCTGGTCTGCTTGTAGGTTCTTTATTTCAATTTGGTTGCCTTTTACATCCATTCTGGTCTGAGGGTATGGGCCAGTGGCATCAAAGAACAGCCAGCAATGGTCGACATTTGGGAATCTTTGGACTTCTTGAGCCATGACTTTCGAAGTTAATACCAGATCGAAAGTAGTAACGGTTTGACTTCCATTTACATCGGCAACAAAATACCTGTAGACAGATTGTAAGGTGTCGAAATTAAGAATGGTATTTCTGTATTCGAGAATATCCAGGAAGGTCAGTCCATTAGCATGGTCTTCATCCTTTTCTGCCCAGATTCTGTAGTCCAAGCCTGCTTCAAGGTTCGGGAAAAGGTAATCTCCATTTTGATTGGTATAGGTTACACAATTGTTGGACAGATACACTTTTACACTGTCCAAAGGCAATCCGTCGTCGCGGGTAATTTTCCCTGCAATGCTTAGATTTCCTCCTTGTTGAACCAGGTAATCTTCTCCAACCAAATGCTCAACCGTATTGGTGATGATTGGCGGATTGAAGTCAAAGTAAATGGCAGCTTTGTTCTCAATTTTGGTATCAACCGGATTACCGGGCATCTGGGAGATTCTGTATTGGATAAATCCATGAGATTCGGGTTCGTTGGTTCCTTTGTCTACCAGATTAATGTTGTCAAAAGTAAAGGTTAGAATTCCTTTTCCTGATAGACTCCAGGTATATGGATGACTGCCAACCATAGGTTTTACACTTGCCGGATCCAGGAACTCAGATAAAGTATCTCTGATAATAACAATATATGCTGTATCATTTCCTTCGTTTTGGAATCTGATTTTGTACTCCAATTCAGTATCATCATTGATGAAATGGCTGGCACACACCCCTTTAGGAAAGGCTTCCTTGTCGTTGGGATCATAACTTGCTCTGACTTCAACACAGTCTACATCTAAAAAGTCTGCATTGTCATCAGGAGAGTACATGGTTACGAAGCCTGTGTTGGTGCCTCCAATACCGTTTTGACCGCAAGATTCAACAGATAATCCCGGATTAATACTCCAAGGGTGTCCTGGAACCTGATTCATTTGAAGTCGATATGTAGAACCTTCTGCAAGGACGGTGATATCGTAGGTCTCTTCACTTCCTAAAGGCGGGGTGTTGCCCAGTCTCATTACCATATCATCTTCTATGATGATAAAATCCTGGCTGGTTGGTAGCGCCGCTCCTTCATTTTTAATGGTAAATCTTACAGAATCTCCATCACAATAACCTGTGATTCTTAAATCTGCTCCATTCCACAGTGGATCCGGCGGGGTACATAATGAATCTGGAAAAGCATGTGCCTCCAGGCAAATGGTTTCACCCAAAGCTGCTGAGTCACAATCAAGTAAAGTGGTAATTGTAAAATCTCCACATTCAAACAAGTCTACATCGTCAATCAGGAAAGTGTATACATTTCCATTCAAAGTATATGGACGCCCGGCGCTAATGAAAGTCAATCTTGGATCTAAAGTAACTTCGATACTTGCATTCTGGGCAATTGCAGTTCCATTGTTGCAGTAATTAACGTAAATGAAATTTTGATCACATCTTCTCATGCGTGGTGCAGAAATGCTTACCTGCATAGAAGGACAGGAAACCGTAGGCTGCATCACAAAATGGGAAGTGTCGTTGGAAAAATATCCGTTGAATCCACCAAACAGGGTGTCTTCACACATTTCCCAATAATTGTTGGGGGGTACAGTGGTTAAAGTGTAGTCAGCAGAATCTGCTCTTTGAGCAAACCATCCTGAGGTGTCCGTGCTTAAAAACCAACTTGTATTAGAACCTTGCTCAAATTTTACAATGTGATTGGGGCGGAAATAATTGGAAGTATCAAATGCACAAGAATCCAGATTTACACTTACTGAACCATGAATTTCGTTGGTTAGGGAGTTTCCGTTTGCATCGATTTTTATCAAAAATGGATTGTCCTTGTTAGAAAAGATGTTTCTGGCCAATCCTGGTATGTAAAATCCTCCATCTTCTGAGGAAGTCGCACCAGACGTGATATAGTAATAGTTGGGGTGAAAAGCAATTTTTCTGTCCCATATGATATTTCCATTTAGATCTAAGGCAAGACCATGACTCGATAAAACGTTTAAGTTGTAACTTATTAAGATTGGTTGAAGAACCTTAGTTAATTGAAAGTGCCCAGATGCTTTCGTTTTCATTGTTATCTTTATAAAGCTAGACCATAGGAAGTCACCAAAAGAATTAACTTCGTTAATCCTATACCTTTTATGGAATTATTTATTGATCTAGTCTTGTATCCTAAGTATATATTTTCGTCACTATCGATTCCATAAATTAAGTTTTCAGATGCCAGATTCATTCAATAAATGCAGACTTTGTAAATATTTCATTTCCAATAAAATCAATTTTTTAATTTGATAACGATGACAGAATCTGTCCTAAAAAGGCTATCCAGATAGAATTTACTTGTAAAAATCAAAATTCCATCAGAAACTCTTTTGGAATTTCAATTGCCAGTAATTGGCCCTGTTAAATCAAAATAAAGTCGTTATTAAGGTCTAGGCCATTTTGATCGTAGCGCTTAAATATCAATCGAGTCTCTAGTCCTGAGTAGCTAGTGTCAATTTCTGCTAGTAAAAACTCACCTATGTCTAAATTAGAAAATGTGTTTCAAAGGCCCTATTTCTAATGGTTCTCGCTATATTACTTCACCATCTGCGAAGATTTTAATGAATTCACGGTATGGAAATTTGCACTTACTGAATCAGTTGTTAACTATTATACCAAGAAAGGAATGGTCTGATAATTCCTGAATTGCTTCAATGTAGGTGTTGTTTAAAACTATCTTCAGTTATCTTCTTTGAAAAAATAATGTTTCCTTTCCATTTGAAATTCTTTTTTAAATTGAACATTGTTAATTTCGCAGTTCCCTATCTGGCCAGTGTTATATAAATTAAATGATAGGTAATCACCATTAATCGATTCTAATTCCATTGAACGAATTACGTAGTCGTCATAATGTCGTTCCCATCCCTGGGAAAACCTGCTACAAAAAGAAGAGTAGCAAGGTTGTGATGATTGTTTTCAAATCTTTTATTGTATTCATGGTAAATTTTTTGTCTTTAAAATTTCATGCTACAATAATCCGAAGATTGCAGTCCGAATTCAAAGACAAAATATCGCATTTGTAAAATTTTAGTTTTATAGGTATTTTTTTATAAAATTCTTTTGTACAAGGTATTGGATTAAAATTTTGTAAAAATTTATAAAAAACCATTCTTTTGAAAAATACGAAATTAAGTACGCTTTTAGAGACATTTTCTCCCGAAGAGGGCGGGATTTGAAAATGGTTTTTTCACCCTATTTCAACAAGCGTGAAGATGTGCAAAATCTCTGTCTTGAATTAGAGTATTTTATCCATACAACAGGGATTTGCCCGAAAAAGAATGGTTTTTTGAAAAACTTTTCCCGGATGAGCCTGCTTATGATGATCATAAAATAAGATTGGCCACCAGCATACTTTTTAAAATTTGCGAAAAGTAATTCTCATCCTGCAAAATTGAAAACGACCAGCCCTTTCAAAACAGAAAGCTGGTACAAACATATCGTGAAAGAGGATTGCCCAAACATTTTCAAAAAACTTTTAAAGTTGCCAATGAAGATTTGGACAAGAGTCCTATTCGGGATGCCCGGTATTTTCAGGATCGCATGTTGCTTGAAATGGAGGAATTTCAATTTTCGGCAGCACAAAGAAGAACGGCTGACCTCAACTTGCAAAGTCTTTCCCGACAATTGGACCTTTCATATGCTTCCCAAAAATTGCAGCAGGCCTGTTTGTTGGTTTCCCATATGGCTGTTTTTAAAAAAGAATATGAATTTGGACTTTTTGAGCAAGTGCTGGAATTTGTAGAAAAGGAAAATCTGATTGAAGTTCCGGCCATTGGAATTTATTATCACCTCTACAAAGCACTGAAACAAGACAATGCAACCCTCAACTTCCATCAGCTCAAACAATTGATTTTTGAAAATGACGATCAATTTTCAAAAGCTGAGATGCGCGACCTGATCATTCTCGCCATCAATTTCTGTATTCGAAAATACAATGACGGAAGCCGGGAGTACCTGGAGGAAGAATTCGATTTGTATAAAAAAGGCCTTGAAGAAGGGTTCCTTTTACAAAATGGATATTTGTCGAGGTTTACTTATCGAAATGTGGTTACCGTCGGACTGATTTTGAAGGCCTACGATTGGGTGGAGGATTTCAATGCAGCCTACAAACCATTTTTAGAAGAAAAACATCAGGAGGTAATGTTCCATTTTAATCAGGCAAGATTACTTTATGAAACACGCAAATACGACGAAGCGGTTGAAATGCTGCAAGGATTCGAATCGCAGGATTTGCTGCTCAATCTTTCTTCTAAAGCATTGATTATCAAAGTGTATTTTGAATGGGGTGAATTTGATTTGTTGCAATCACATCTCGATGCTTTTAAAACCTATTTAAGAAGAAGGAAAAATCAAATTGGTTATCATCAGTCCTTGTATACCAACCTTATCAATTACACCCAAAAGGTTTTGGAATTGCCTCCGGGCGATAAAAAATCCATGGCAGAAATCACCCAAACCATCCAACAACAAAAAAATCTGGCGGAAAAAGAGTGGTTGCTTTCCCGACTCAATTAAAGACCACTTTTCTTACCTTCGTTTTTCAACCAAAATAAATGTACCATGAGAATATTGAGCTTCCTCATTAGCTTTTTGCTCGTTCAAATCAGCTTTGCCCAAACTGATTTGGAAAGAGCCCTTTTTGATTTGCCCAATGTAAGTTTTAAAAAGATAGATACGCCCGACGGATATTCAGCAGCCTATGAATTGATGATCAAACAACCCATCGATCACCAAAATCCCGATAAGGGATATTTCTACCAACAGGTTTATCTGTCTCATAGAGGGTTCAATCGTCCGACGGTTTTGATAACCGAAGGATATCAGGCTCCCGGCAACCGCATCTATGAATTGTCTGATTTGTTGGAAGCCAATCAGCTTAGAGTCGAACACCGCTTTTTTGAAGAATCGACTCCCGAGCCCAAAGAATGGAAATACCTCAATATGGAACAAGCCACCGCCGACTATCATGCCATCAAGGAGCTATTTGATGATTTGTATGAAGGAAAATGGGTGAGTACAGGTATCTCCAAAGGAGGAATGACCACCATGTATTACAAGTATTTTTATCCGGACGATGTAAGCGTGGCAGTTCCATATGTAGGACCCATCGATACCACTTTTGAAGACCCGAGAATTTATTCCTGGCTGGCTGCACAGGGAACGGAGGAATGTAGAAAAGACATCAAAGCCATTCAAATGCGTCTTTTAAAAGATAAAAAAGAAGCCATTGAACGGTTAAAATGGTTTGAAAAAGCTTCCAAACGAACCTACGATTACCTTGGATTCGAACAGGCATATGAAATTGCTGTGCTTGAATATCCTTTTAGTTTTTGGCAGGTTGGTTATAAATGCGAAGAGATTCCTGATCCAAAAGCACCGCTTGATACCATTCTGGAGTATTTTAACAATGTGGTGGGATTGTCCTTGTTTTCTGATCAAGAGATTGTGAAATATGCTTCGCATTATTACCAGGCAGCGACCCAAACAGGTTATTATGGGTACCTTACCGCACCTTATAAAGGTTTATTGTCGGCAGTGCCTGAAAGACCTCATGCAGCTTTTGTTCCGGATAAGATGAAGGTAGCTTACGACAATACCTTAAGTAAAAAGGTGTACAATTGGTTGACGACCAAAGGAGATAACATCATTTACATCTACGGCGCCAACGACACCTGGACTGCAGCCGGCATTCCTCCATCCAAAGGGGTGGATTCCAAATGGTACATACTTGATGGCCGCAGCCACTTCGATGCCCGTATCCGCAATTTTTCTGAAGAACAAAAAGAAGACTTGATCGAGACCCTCGAAAAATGGTTGGAAATGGATCTGGAAGATTAAGATGTTTCAAAAGAAAACCTACATAGAACAAGTCCACGAAGTTACCCGCCAAATCCCTTTTGGCCGGGTAACTTCCTACGGCGCCATCGCCGATTATCTTGCCTTAGGCTCTGCCCGCATGGTCGGCTGGGCCTTAAAAAATTCCATCCTGCAAGATGAAATCCCCGCCCACCGTGTCCTGAACCGCAATGGTGAATTATCCGGCAGAAACCAATTTCCAACACCCACTTACATGCAGGAAATGCTGGAGGCTGAAGGGGTGGCGGTGAAAAATAACAAGGTGGTGGAGTTTGGGAAGTTGTTTTGGCACCCGGAGGAAGGGTGAAGAAGTGACGAGTGACGAATTTGGAGTGACGAGTGACAAATTACAATTGACGAGTTGTGTGTGTCTCCTCCATGAGGCAGTTCCGCAAACCAATCACCCCCCGACCCCCTCAAGGGGGAGACCTGAGAAATGCCTCCCCCTTGAGGGGGTCGGGGGGTGATAATTCCAGGATCTAAAGAGTACATGAATGAAGATTGCATGAATTAAGAATTTTAGATTTAGGTTTTTTGAAAATTTGCCTCCCCCTTGAGGGGGGCGGGGGGTGATAATTCCACTATCTTCAAACTTACACCTCAACTATTTAACTTCTCCCACTCAATTATCCAGTTTTCTAAAATCAATCGAACATTTTCCAATTCATGCAACACTTGATTATCAGTAAATCTAAGGACTTGATTTCCAAGAGAAAATTAATATCGTTCTCTATTTTCATCTCTTCTGGCAGCTCCCTTAATAAGATGCGTTAACCCATCAATTTCGATTATTAACCTTAGTTTCTAGCAGTGAAAATCTAGGATAAAATGTCCAATCGATCTTTGAGGCAAAAATTTAAATCCGCTCAACTGCTTATTTCTGAGTAGGTCTTTCCAAATGATTCGTTCAGCTTTTGTTCTGTGTTTTCGTAACTCCCTAGCATTTTTGAATAGGCTTTTATTGCAATAGAGGTTTCTATCCATGGTTTTATCTTTTAGTACCATTTTGGGGAGAATGTTACTGGAGAGGTGGTTTGTTTTTTTGGTTGGGTGGAAAAATCACCCCCCGACCCCCTCAAGGGGGAGGCAGATGAGGAAATTGCCTCAAGGGGAGGCAAAATTGGAAAATTGCCTCAAGTGGAAGACAGATTGGGAAGTTGCCCAAGGAGGAGTTAGATTGGAAAATTGCCTCAAGGGGAGGCAAAATGGGAAAATTGCCTCAAGTGGAAGACAGATTGGGAAGTTGCCCAAGGAGGAGTCAGATTGGGAAGTTGCTTCAATTGGGAAGCAAAATTGGACAAT
>JAWKLG010000035.1:0-56890 GCA_041392845.1 Saprospiraceae bacterium
TTTTCTGTCGTTCCGTTCTCGGTAGTTTTAATCCTGCTTTGTGCAAATAAATTGGCACTTATTGCCGGTCCTGCTTCCACGAAAATGTTCCCGTTAAATACCGGAGCTTTAAAACCTAACATTATAGGGATTTCAAGGTTGTAAATGTCGATGTTAAATTTGGACGTGACTTCTTGTCCTAAAAAATCGAAGGTGACTTTTTCTTTTCCTCCTTTTAATTGTGCTTTAATACCGGGTTTTAAATACAATGATTCTAAAAGACTTATACTTTTCAAGAGTCCAATTTGGAACCCTAAAGAAGTACCAGTCACCTCATTGCCAAATTCAGAGGTTCCGTTTAGTGAATTGAAATTAATCCCGCCTTCAAGGATGAGTCCCTGGGCATTCAAACCAACAGCGGCCAATAAAATGAAAAATACTGTTTTTAATGTTTTCATGATTTTGATTTAAATATTAGGTATTAAAATGTAGATGTTGAGGCCTTTTAGACCTCGACGCTAAATAATAACTCTGTCTTAATTGAAATTTTTTATTCTAGTTTTCTTTAAAATTTATGGAAACGAGTAGCATAATGAAGCGGCTAAAATATGTTCCTTTTTAGAAATCAGCAAATGGAAGTGTTACAACCTGAAATATTTACCCCAATTCGTACGGATTTATAAAACAGCACGATAGCTCGGAATGCTCTCCTCATCTTTGTATCATCATTTACAAAGAAAGAATTTCATTATTATGAATCCTACAAAATCAATCTTATTGGCCGGATCAACCGGTTATCTGGGAAAACATCTTTTAAACCAATTATTATCCGGTCATTTTAAGGTTCGCGCTATTGCGCGCAACAAAAATAAACTCAAAGATTATCACCAGGATAATCTTCAAGTCAGGGAAGCAGAGCTTACCGAGCCAAAAAGTCTTGAAGGAGTTTGCGCCGGAATTCATACCATCATTTCAACAGTTGGTATTACCCGCCAAAAGGATGGACTAAGCTATATGGATGTAGACTACAAGGCTAACCTGAACTTATTGGAAGAGGCGAAAAGAGCTGGTGTTGAGCACTTTGTATACGTTTCTGCAATCAATGGAGACAAATACCGTCATTTGAAGATTTTCGAAGCAAAGGAAAAATTTGTGGATGCACTGGTTTCATCCGGCTTGAATTATACCATAGTCAGGCCGAATGGCTTCTTTTCAGACATGAGAGACTTTCTGGAGATGGCACATTCAGGCAATGTTTTTCTTTTTGGAAATGGCGAACAAAAATTCAATCCTATTGCCGGTGAAGATTTAGCCGAAGCAATGGTTCAACAACTTGAAAACCCTGTTCCTGCCTTTAGCATTGGCGGCCCTGATGTCTTGAGCCTGAATGAAGTAAGCAGATTAGCTTTGAATGCTAGTGATAAAAAAGGCAGAATCATCCACCTACCCGATTGGCTAAGGAAGTTTACCATTTGGAGCCTAAGAACATTCACCGGGGTAGAGACCTATGGTCCGGTTGAGTTTTTCCTTACGTTAATGGCAGAAGACAATGTTGCTCCGACTTATGGTAAGTTTCATTTAAAGGATTTTTTTGAAAAAGAAGGAGGAAAATAATTATAAACCAAATTATCATCGAGGTAGCATTTGGTTGAAGAGAAGCTCTTGAAGGTGATATCTTGACATGGTAACCTTGAAAGTTTACGGATTGCGATTTACGGTTTACGGGATTTTTTAAAGCAAATACCGAACGCCGAAAGACGAATAGCAAAACCTTCAGTTATTCAGGAAATTACACTGGAAGTTACACGTGAGTTCTCATCTAAAGTGCAAATAGCGGTGATTTAAAAATAAGTTCCATAAAATGACAGCGAAATCATTCATTCTATTAGTTATCATCATTTTGATAACCATTAGCCTTCCTCTTATAGGAAAACATGCAGGAAGTATTTTAATATCTGAAGACTTCGATGCCTACACCAATCGGCAGTTGGTTTACCAATCTATTACGCTTGCAATAACTTTCCTGCTTCTACTTTTATTGAGAAAAAGCAAACCAGGAGAATTTCTTCAACATTTTAAAAAAGGAGAAATAGATGCACCGATTATACCGGAACCACTTGCAGGAATTAAACCAAAGGAGAATGAAAACTGGTTGCATTTGGGGAAAAACTTCGCATTTGTAATTTCGACGGTGACCGTTCTGGTAATTTATTTTCAGCTATTTAGCAATTCGAAAAGTGGATTTAACATTAATATTTCGCATGTAGTTTTCACGATGATCTTTGCTTTGAGTAATTCATTTGTGGAAGAAATGATCACTCGATTGGGTATCGTGGTAGTGTTAAAGGATTTGATTTCAGATAAAAACATTGCGTTTGTATCTGGAATTTTATTTGGAACGGTGCATTTTTTTGGAACTCCCGGAGGGATTTTAGGAGTGCTGGTAGCAGGATTTTTAGGTTGGTTTTTAGCAAAATCAATATTGGAAACCCGGGGCGTATTTTGGGCCTGGCTGATTCATTTTATTCAGGATGTTATTATTATTGGAAGTGTTTACTTGGTATTGAATTAATTAGAGTTTTAAATAAAAATACCTTTACAGAAAGCAATTTCAGAGTATTTTGCAAAATTGAATAAACTAAAAGTTATAACCTAATGCCCATCTTGTCAAAACTATGCTATGCTGGTTTTTTTCTGCTCCTAGTTTTTTTGGTTGCTTGTAATAACCAAACAGAAGGAAAGCACGAAGAAAAAATAAACACTCCGGCGCCAGAAAAACTTGTAAAACCATTGGAAACCATTATTGGCGAACCATACAAAGAACAGTTGTTTACCAAAACTAACAGACTTACCAGAAAGATGGGCTTGTATAATGCTGACAATGAAGAAATTATTCCTCCCATTTACGACGAGATTTTCAGTGGATTTGTAAATCCTCATTATGTGGTGGTAGTCGAGAATGGACAATATGGACTTTTCGATTTAAAGGGAAATAGAATTTTTGAAAGTATCTATAATGGATTCGTGCTGGCACCAGCTGATTCATCCATTATAAGTGCGTATCAGTTCTCAAAAGAAAATTGGGTTCTCTTAAAAACAAATGGAGAGCGGGTTTTCCCGGAAGCCTATTCAAAAATTATTCAATTACAAAAGGGATTTGTCGTTCTGCAAAAGGAAGACCTCTCTTCTGCCTTGGCCAACATATCCGGAGAACCTATAACCGGGTTTGATTTTTCATCAATGGGGGGTCTTAATGAAAACAGTCCCGATGCAGAATGGTATGAAGAAAATGACGTAGTAGCATCTGCAACATCAGGGTTGGAAACCATTTTTATTAATAGTAAAGGGGAAGTGGTGAAGCGCTGAAATAAACAATTAAATATAGCTTTTTGAGTGATTTATTGGAAATTTTAAGCCTTGATTAAATTGTTGTATCAGGCTAAAATTGGTTAAATAAAGTATCTTTATAAAAAAAGAAAAATGATTGATTGGAAGAATCATATTGATTCAGATGCTAAAGTTTTATTAGGGAAACCAATAATAAAGGGTACACGGATTTCTGTGGAACTAATCTTGGAATTGTATTCAGGGGGATGGTCAACCGAGGAAATTCTTGAAAGCTACCCTAGCTTACGTTCAGAAGATATTAGAGCGACATTCGCTTACTTAAAAGATTGCATAAGTCAGGAATTATTCTTTCCAATAAAACAAGCCAGCTAAAATGAAATTTCTTGCTAATGAGAACTTTCCTAAACCAAGTGTAATTTTTTTGAGAGAACAAGGTTACCAGGTAATTAGTATTCAAGAGGAGCATGGAGGAATTGATGATGAAAGTGTTGTTTTAATTGCACAAAGGGATAATCTGATTATTTTGACAATTGATAGTGATTATGGTGAAATTCTCTTCAAACATTCCAAAGGAATCCCTCCATCTGTAGTTTATTTCAGGTTTAAGGGAAAATCACCAAATGAAGCCGGTAAAGTTTTACTAGACCTTATAGTTTCCAATATAAATTTAGAAGGATTTTTTACTGTTATTGAAGAAGCTGGAATTAGGCAGAGAAAAATATAAATTGTAAAAGAATTGCTTCTTAATTTTGATTCCATTTGAATACAGAGCTTAAATTTTTGAAAACGAAACCACATTGAAACCACTTCTCTTTCTTCTTTTTATCCCAACCTTACTTTCTTCTCAGGAGCTGATATATTCAGAGTCTAACTTTATCAAAACGATTGTAGTCTATCGAAGCAAATTGCTATTAGAAAACATAGAAGCAGCGGATAACTTAAGAGTCTTAGAGAAAAATTGGGGTCAGTTGGATTCTGATAATGAAGAGTTCAAGTTTATTTCCTTGATGTTAATCCAGCTTGGCCAAAGCTTTGAATATCCTACAAACTTTCTTTTAAAGCAGGTCAAGAAAGAATGTACAGGCTGTAAGATTGCTGAAATCTTAACCGAAGAGGAAGTTAAGATAATTCTGGAAAACTCCGAACTATTGGATTTGGTCCAAAGTGGAATGTTGAAACCAAACTATCCTTTTACGGTAAATCCAAATTCGGATGTCTTTAAAGAATTGGAATTTTATAAAATAGCCAAAGGTGATAAGATAGCAGAACTTGGTGCGGGTAATGGCACATTTTCCATCATTCTGGGTTTATTATCAAAAGAAATAAACATAGCAGTAAATGAAATCGAACATGGATTTCTGGAGTATATAAACAGGAAGCTTAAAAGTAATGAAGGATACCTTGATGCCTCCAAATTTGAATTAATCAAAGGCAAAAAATCTTCTGCCAATCTTCCTGAAAATCAATTCGATAAGGTAATTATTAGAAATGCCTTTCACCATTTTTCTAAAAAGGAAAAAATGTTGGCCTCTATAAAAGAGGCAATGAAAAAGGACGGAAAACTGTTTTTATATGAGCCTGTACTTACATCAGGAAGTAATTGTGAAATGGTCATGTCTAAAGAAGATCTTCTAGTTGAAATTGAAAAGGGAGGATTCGTATTAGAGGAAGAAGGATTGGTTGATGGTACTTTATTGTTGAAATTTGGCCAAAAGTAGAATTGCTCCCTTGATCGTTTTCTGATGAATGTCAAATGTGAAATCTCCTATTTTTCACGTACCTTAACTCTGTTAATTATTATGATTTAATTATCAAATGTGAAAAGAAATATACCAAAGTTCCACTTTCTGCCAATTGCGCTTTGTTTACTTTTAGGCATCAAAACGGCCTATTCTCAAGAGCCCAACTTTCCAAAGTTTATCCATTCAGAGGAGCAAAAATTAGTAGAGCACCCGGAAGATCCCTATGTCTATGTTTCCAGAGAAAGCATGTCAGTTTCTCCTTCCTTCAATTTTTCAAATGGCAACTTTACCTGTGTTCAGGTAAATGTTAATTCCAGAGGTGAAAATATAGTTGGGGATGCTGCAAATGAACCTTCTATCGCCATCGATCCTACCAATCCTAATCGCATGGTTATGGGCTGGCGTCAGTTTGATGATGTAAATAATAATTTTCGCCAGGCCGGATTTGCTTACACCAATGATGGTGGTCAAAATTGGATTTTCCCTGGTGTCATCGAGCCGGGAGTGTTTCGTTCTGATCCGGTTTTGGATGTCGATTCGGAGGGTAATTTTTATTACAACAGCTTAGGCTCCGGATTTAGTTGTCAGGTTTTTAGGTCAAACGGGAATGGCACCTGGGACAACGGAACACCCGCAAAAGGGGGAGACAAACAATGGATGGTAGTTGACCGCACAGAAGGTGCTGGCAATGGAAATATTTATGCCTTTTGGAACCAAAACTATTCCACCTGTTCTCCCGGGTTTTTTACTCGTTCTGTCAATTCCGGTGATACATATGAAGAATGTACGGTCTTGCCTGAAGAGTTAAGGTGGGGCACCCTGGCAGTAGGGCCGCAAGGTGAATTGTATGCGGCAGGGATGGTCGGAAATAGTGAAGATGGTAAAATGTATGTTGCAAAATCCATCAATGCTTCAAATCCAAACCAGCCTGTGAGTTGGGATTTTGTAACAGAAGTAAACCTAGATGGCAGATTGGGAGGCATTAAAGGCCAGGGTACTCCCAATCCGGAAGGATTACTTGGACAGGCCTGGGTAGCCACAGATAATTCAAATGGACCAAACAGAGGCAATGTTTATTTGCTTGCTTCAGTAGGTCGTGATTCAGAAGCAGATTTGCAAGACGTTATGTTTGCCAGAAGTGAAGACGGTGGACTTACCTGGAGTGAGCCGGTCAGAATCAATGACGATTACATCGGTCAGGGATGGCAATGGATGGGAACCATGTCAGTTGCACCAGACGGTCGGATTGATGTAATCTGGCTGGATACCCGTCAAAATCCATTAGGACTTAAGTCGGCTTTATATTATTCCTATTCGTATGACGGAGGAATTAGCTGGAGTAAAAATGAACAAATGTCAGATGTTTTCGACCCTCATTTGGGGTGGCCAAACCAGGAAAAAATGGGAGACTATTTTGACATGGTTTCTGATGAAAATGGAGCGCACCTTGCCTGGACGGCTACTTTTAATGGGGAGCAAGATGTGTATTACGGATTCATACCAAATCAAATGGTTGGAATCGAAAAGCTTACGGAGAAACCGGAATCATATTTACTTCAAAACCATCCAAACCCGTTTCAGGTTTCTACCACTTTTCGTTATTCCATTCCCAATACAGAAAAGATAAGCCTGATCATTTACGATGGACTTGGAAAACAAATTCGGATATTGGTTGACGAAATTAAACTACCAGGTTCTTATTCTGTGATTTGGGATGGAAAGGATCAAAATGGAAAGGTTGTGTCAGAAGGAATTTATTATTTCAAATTACAAGCTGGAGCTCATCATTTACAGACAAAAAGAATGATTAAAGCGGGAGGTTAACATTGTAAAATCATTAAACAATAATCCTTGACCAGAAGATTATTTATATCAAAAATGCCTTGAACCGCCTGAATTATGCTTTTCCAAAACCTGTTAAGTAAGGCAGAGAGTTTTCCACGTCGACTTTTTGTAATTGATGGAATGGGAGCACTATTATCTGCTTTTTTTCTAGGTGTTGTAATGTCAAAAATGGAAAGCTTTTTTGGCATTCCCCCAAGAATCCTTTACTTTTTG
Organism: Saprospiraceae bacterium; assembly: GCA_041392845.1. Taxonomy (GTDB): domain Bacteria; phylum Bacteroidota; class Bacteroidia; order Chitinophagales; family Saprospiraceae; genus JAGQWW01. The sequence continues at coordinate 7,128 of JAWKLG010000035.1, forward strand.
GCAGTCTTTCCAATGATTTTTGCAGGATTTGATTTTTTCAGTTTTTTTCAAAAAAAGAAACGATTTGGCTTTCTTTTGAAATCAATCGCCTCTTTAAACCTGCTTTATTGCTGTCTTTCTTTAATAGTTGCCATTTTCCACTATGAGTCTATTTCCATTTGGGGTTGGACATACTTTCTTTTCGAAGTTTTGATAGTTGTTTTTCTCGCCTGGTTAGAGTATAAAACAGCTGAAAAATTGCAAGTGAAATAAACGACATTCTCTTTATTACAAATTAAAATAAGAGATGGAGTATTTTTGAATTCAACATCTAAATTTTGAATAAACTACATAGTTAATATTCATTATACAGTATCGTGCTTTACAAAACTTTTCAACCACATGCAGATTTAAAACACCTGGTGAAGTTTTACTGGACACTGGAAGTTCCTTTCGATCCTAATAATGTGGCTCAGAAAATAATTCCGGATGGATGTATTGAAATGACCTTCAATTTTGGAGATGGAATTAAGCGATACATTTCAGAAGATGAATATGTAGTCCATCCTTCTTCCATGGTGATGGGGCAACGAACCCAGTCTTTTTTAATCGAACCTTTGGGCCATGTTTCTTCTTTTGCTATTTGTTTCTACCCACATGGATTTGCCAATTTTGTAAATATTCCCTTACAGGATCTGATAAATGCAGAAGTGTCGATTGAAAAAATTTTCAAGTCTGATGAAGCACAGGATTTGGAACATAAAATGTTCAATGCTACTGATAATGCCCAAAGAGTTGAAATAATTGAATCATTTCTTTTAAATCAGCTTTCCCAAACTTCAACTATTAACAACATTGTAAAATCTACTGTGGATAGCATCATAGCAACCAAAGGATCTAAATCCATCGGCTCTATTTTGGACGAACGAATATCCGAAAGAAGAAAACTGGAACGTTATTTTAAAAAACAAATCGGCCTGAGTCCCAAACAGTTGGGTAAGATTTTAAGACTACATGCCGCTCTAAAAATGATGCTGGAGGATGAGCCGCAATCCTTAACCAGCATTGCCTATGAAAATGAGTATTTTGATCAGGCTCATTTTAATAAAGACTTTAAAGAATTTACCGGCATCTCCCCTCGTGAGTTTTTAGGAGATGGTACAATGGCGCTCTCCACCCTTTTTTATAAATAATTTCCTCTGTCGCATTTTTACAATTAAAAGAAAGCTTCCGAAAATACTTTTGTGTGGAAATATTAAATGGTACACATGAAAAAAATTAATCTAATTCTCAGCCTCCTTTTGCTCTGTAGTTCCTTGGCTTTATTTGGTCAGAATTCAACCAATCATAAACTTCCAAATCAAGATGTATCTGAGGTAAATCCTACACCAATGAACAGCTTAATTTCCCTTTTTGAAATACCAGCCACTGACATTTTCAGAGCTATTTCCTTTTATGAATCTATTCTGGATATCGAGATTGAACCAGTTCAAATGCCAGGAATGGAGATGGGGCTTTTCCCTTACGAAGGACAAATTGTACCGGGAGTAATCATGAAAGCTGAAGGTCTAATTCCTTCTTCGAATGGAATAACTATTTATTTGAATGCAGGAGAAAATCTTCAACCCATCCTCGATAAGGTTGAAAAAAATGGAGGAAAAGTATTAGTACCCAAGACTCCACATGCTGACGAGAGTGGTTTTTTTGCCTTATTTTTAGATTCTGAAGGAAATCGGATGGGTTTGAATTCCTTGAAATAATTTATTACACTTGAGTTTCCCTAATTCGGTGACAAACCACCTGGGTAATGTGTTGAGTGTGTTAAGCGATAGGAAAAAACCAAAAAGCATTAGCAGTGGCATCGCTACCTCCTATGACCCGGTGGTCATCTCGGCGATGGATTATTATCCATTTGGACTAGAAATGGAAGGTCGTACTGCTGATTTTGAAAATTACAGATATGGATTCCAAGGGCAGGAAAAGGACGATGAGATTAAAGGCAGCGGAAATAGCTATGATTTTAACTTTAGAATTTATGACCCAAGGTTAGGTAGGTTTTTATCGACCGCCCCATTAAGCCCTGATTATCCATGGAATAGTCCTTATGCGTTTAGTGAGAATAGATTAATTGATGCAATAGAGTTAGAAGGATTAGAAGCCTTTTTTATTCATGGAACTACATCTTCTCCAAATAGATGGAATGATGCATCAGTTGAAACTCTTGGAGGATTAACAAATAACAAAACATTCATTAGGAAATTTTCTTGGGAAGACTTAGATGGTTTGCTTAACAACTCTAACGATAGATATGAAGCAGCAAAAAGATTAGTTAAATTTATTAAGACCAATAGAGTTGAAGGAGAAGAAGTTACATTGATAGGGCATAGTCATGGCGGAAATGTTTCTATCCAAGCAGCTAAACTTTATTACCAAGAAACAGGGGAGAAAGTGAATATTATCACTGTTGCAACTCCAACTTATGAAAGTGATAGTAAAAATTTAATGGAAGACCCTGGTACTAAATTAGGTCAAGAGGCAATTAATGACCATTTACACTTGTAAAATAAAATTGATGGTGTACAAGGTGAGTTAGCAGGAGAAGAAGTTTATGATTCCAGTCCTAAAACAAGAAATACAGAGTTAAATGTAAATCAACATTATAGAGGAACAGTTAAAACACCAGATCCTTTGAATCCGGGTATGACAAGAAGATCTAATGACAGAATGGGAGCACATTCATTTGATGTTGACCATCCTGAAACCATTAAGAATACGAAGGTGGATAAGTTAAAACCAGTAAATAAATAATTATGAAGAAGACTTATTCAACACTGTTTATTTTATGTATGATTTATTCTGTCCTTGTCCTTGTTGGAGTCCTCTTAGGTAATTTGTCTTTTGGTTATGGTCTTGGAGATATTTACCTGTTAGTTGGAGTGCTGATTATTATTGTCATTATTCTATTAGGTAGGTTTTTTTACAAGAAGATTAGTGAAAGGAAGAAAAGTAGTTATTCGATTTTTTTTTCTGTGCTCATCATGTTTTTTATGGTGTATTCTTTTTTAAGATTAACGATTTACAGAGGAAGTGAAAATCCTTGGAACGGAAATGTCTTAATAAATAACTCCTCGCCTGAACAGGGAGAAGTTCCACTTGAAAAATTTGAAGATTTAGAATAATTATAAGCCTTGCAAAAATGTAGTGCTTTTTGTTTAGAAATGCATTTATTTTTTATCCAATAAAGCGAATACGTAACGACATTTCTTTTTTGGGGTTATTTCTTATTTGTTTTTTTTGATGTCCTGTTCAAATAAACTCCAACCTCTAACTCTGCTTCACTGTAATAATCCTTTTGGGTGTAGTCTCATCGTTTTCATATAATAAGATCCGAGCCCATTCTGAAACTACAATAGTAGTGTCCTGAATGGCAGGGTCAAAGAAATCGATTTTTATGTCAGCATTACCTGGCTGATTTAATTCAAAGGTTCTGGAATTGTTGAATTGATTGATAGGTGAAATAGTCCAGCCTGAGTTCGGAGCTAAATTGTTCATATCCCAACCTAGACCCTGAACAATCACTTTTACTTTGGACGTCCCAAAAATCCTGGCCGCTAGAGATGCTGACTTGTTGGTTAATCCGTGGTATATAAATAGCGGGAAGGGTCCCAATACATTTGGTCCATAATTGCCATGTTCCGGATAAAAAGGCATTTCAACATAGTCCGGAAAATATACAAATCGGGTCATAGTGGGCTCTGAGGCACCATTTTCATAAAAATCAAACTTTATATAAGGCAATTCAGGATAATCTGGAGGGGAAACTCCGACCATAAAATTCAAATCACACCTACCTGTACGGGTTGTATAATATTCTCTTTCATAAGTTTGACTGTTAAAAGTATTGGCTGCCCAACCATTTTCCGGTTGGTTGGGATCAAAACCTGTTCTTGGGCTGGTCACCACCACTCTCAGGCTGGTACCTTCCTCCAGGTCAGCAGCAAAAGAAAACCTTGAAAACCCGGTAGTGATTTCTGTTACCAAAGGGCCTAAAATATTATCACCATGGGCTCCTGTTTCAGGATAAGTGATGCCGGAAGATGGAGTAAAGCCCGAATTGTTTATAAAATTGTTTACAAACGGTTCGAAAGCAGGAACAACAGCATTTGATAAACCCAAATCCTCAAATCTTTTTTCCAAATTGGTTCTTATCTCTGTCAGGTTTAGACGCTTCGCATTGTTTAATAAAATAGTACCTAAAGCTGCATCGTCCAATGTTCCATCGTTGAGAATATCAGCATTGATATCTGCCACCAATTGGGAAAGATCTGCCACCTTTTCAAAGTTTGATTGAAGAATCACTGAGATGGCCAATAAGGCTGCATTCAGGTCACCATCTTCAGAGATGTCCAGTGTTTCAGATTCATCCAAATTGGGTAAGGTTATTTCAAATATCGCCAGTATTTCCTGCAGTACTTGCTTTTTAGCATCGGCAAAGGCCGTTCCTGCTTTGGTTAATTTTAAAACCCTGTCTTTTTCCAGGGTAGATAAAAGATTAACGTTCAAGCTCGTTTTATCAGTGAGATCCGAAACCGCAGAAAGGCTCAATTGAGCATTGGAATTTTCGTCCATCACCTCATTGAAATAAAATCCATTCGCTCTTATCTCTACAAATTGAGAAGAAAGTGAAAGGCTGGTCAGTTGAAAGGAACCTGAATTATCAGAAATGTTTGAAACAAATGACCTACCTGTTTGACTAAAAGCACTGTTTAGCTCAAAAACATTGATGGTTGTTCCGTTTAAAAATGGACCTTTTTGAACCTTGCCATTCAATTCTGCAATTTGAATTGGATTGCCTCCTGAAGGAGTAGGTTCATTATTTTTTTGACAAGAAAAAGCAATGAGAAGTAGAAGTAAGAATAGAAGTTTAGTCTTCATATAATAATTTTTTACAAATATAAATTAATTCGATGCACCATTCAATCCTGCCTTTCTTTTTTAACTAAAGTAAACTCCAACAAAAAAGGCTGCCAAAACTGACAGCCTTCTTTTATCATGAAAAGCTTAATTATTCTATTTCTCCAGGCGTTCTATCAACCTTGCTGAAATTCTAAGGAAGTCCATTTCTGTGATGATTCCTATCAGATCGCCTTCATTTACTACCGGTAAACATCCAATCTTATTTTCACGCATCGTATTCATCGCATCTAAAATACTCGCTTCGGGATGAATGATTTTCGGACTGGCAATCATGATGTCCTCCACCATATATGGAGTTTCTTTCTTTTTCACCTTGTCTTTGGTAGCATAATGCCTCAATAACAAACGGGAAGTAATCAATCCAACCAGTTTCCCTTTTTCGTTTTCGACGGGCATATATCGTATCTTCTTCCAATCCATCATCTCTGTTACCAGATCTACCAAGTCTTCCTGCTGGACCGTAAACAAATCGGTTTCCATGAACTCTTCCACCTTCAGTTTGGATGGTTTGTATTCTTCCAAATCAGCCGGATCCGGCAATTTCCAAAGGTGAACGGGGATTTCTTTTTCCTGATTGTTTACTATCGATGAAGTCAAAACTGCCAGTGCTTCGTCACGTGTGATGGTGTTCTTAAGCTTGGTAAAGGCTCTTAACTGCCATCTCGCTCCGGTCATATGTTCGGTAGCACGTGCTTCAATGATGCCGAGATATTTATCAATATCCGCTGTATCTACTTTTTGCAATTCCAGGCCATGTCTTGCAAGAGGAAGCAATTCTTTCAATATTAAATCGCAGGCACCAATCTTTTTGTCACCCAGCCAGTTGAACTGACTATCTACTCCAAATTTTGCCGCTTTAATGAAGTTGTCCGATACATCTTCAAACTGCAACAATCCTCTGATGTCGCGATATTTATCATGCATACCGACCATGGCACCCAGCCAAAAAGCAGCATTGGCTACAGCATCAACTACCGTTGGTCCTGCCGGTAAAACCCGGTTTTCAATTCTCAAATGTGGTTTTCCATTGTCGCTGATTCCATAACAAGGACGGTTCCACCTGTAAACGGTTGAGTTGTGTACTTGAAGTGCTCTCAGTTTTGGAACCTTGTTGTCGTTGATCATTTCAAGAGACTCTTCCTCATCGTCACCAGCCAATAAAACCCTAAACCTGGCAATGTCTTCTTTATAAATTTCAAGGATCGACTCGTCCACCCATTTTTTTCCAAAATGAACCCGTGGACTTCTTTCTCTTAAATGTTCATGTGTTCCCCTTGTATCCAATGCTTGCTGGAATAGTGCAATTCTGGTTTCGTGCCACAATCTCTTTCCAAATACGATAGGAGAATTGGTTGCAATGGCCATAACGGGTGCTGCCAATGCCTGGGCAATATTGTAGTAAGCAGGAAAATCCTTCGGTGCCACCTGCAAGTGAACCTGGAAGGAAGTATTACAAGCTTCCAAGAGTGGTGAACTGTGTTTGATCAACAATTCATCTATCCCTTCCAATCGAAGTTCGTATGAAGATCCTTCTTTTAATTGTTTGTTGATGGACTCCATCAAAGCAAAATACCTTGGCTTTGGAGTCAGGTTGTGGAGTTCCAGGTCGTATTTTCTTAGTGTAGGCAAAATTCCGGTCAGTACAGCCTTTGCTCCAAAGGGTTCCAGCTTTTGACGGATTTGTTGCATATAATCATAGTTCTCCTGTTCCAACAAAGTCAGACATTTGCCGTTAAACTCTCTGGGAGTAAGATTGGTCTCAAGGTTAAACTTGGCCAATTCAGTTTCCAGCCAGGGAAGGTCTTTGGTAGTTTCCAAAACTTCCATGTTGATAGTAGCTGGTTTGTACGTTTTGGCATCTACCAGGCACATTTCCTGTTCAGCTCCAATTCGGACAACATCAGATTCGAACCAGTCGTTATTGAGCATGTACTCCATAGCCTGGATATCGTTCAACAAATGCTGGACAAACCTTTGCATTTGGTTTTGAGACTTCACCGTTGATACCTTTGCAACTCCCATATTCTGTTATTTATAAAAACCGGAATGCCGAAAAATAGGCAGAATTTTAATTTTCTGAAATATTCGTCGGCTTATCTTTGTAAAATTCAAATTATTTTAGGCTTATGAAATATTTTACTTGGCTTTTGTTCTCGATTGTTTTTATAACAAGTTGTTCAAAAGACAGACTTCCTGTCAGGTTTCAAATGAGTTATTTGAACAGGAATATTGTTATTTCAGCCGCCCTTAATCCATTCGAAAGTCAATACTACATATTCAGAGATATTCCAACCGATATTGACGAATACATTCGAATTAACAATGTCAAGCGATCTGACATTACTTCAATTTTACCCAGAAGTTGCACCCTTAGAAATATTTCTTCCAATACCGGTCTCAATTTCCTGGAAGAAGTTTTAATTCGAATTTATGACCCCAATGATCCGGATTTAAAATACGAAATCTTTTACAATGATATCATTCCATTGAATGCTGGAAGAGAGATTGTCCTTTATCCCAATGAGCGTGATGTAAAAGATTATTTATTCTCAGATTTTTACACCATCGAAATCGTTTTGAGAAGATTTCGAGATGCGCCAACTGAAAACATTGACGCCCGCATCGATTTCAGTTTTGACGTTCGATGATTTACCAAAGAAAGGGAATAACAGCTTTTCTCTCTGTTGGATAATTTTCAAAATTCGCCTTGTACCATTTGTGATGGCTCCAGCTTCTTGGGCTCAGGTTTGCAAAGGTCCAAATTGCAAAGGAAAGGCCTGCTACATTTTGAACCATCAAAGCAAATCCAATCCATTCGATGATCTCTCCAAAATGATTGGGGCAAGAAATGAAATTGAATAGTTTCCCCCTTGGAATTTTATAGCCTCCTTTCCCATCTTTTCTCAAAGACAAAAGAATATTGTCTGCCTGAAAATTGACTCCCATTCCAATTATAAAAAGGGCCAATCCAAAAATAAAAAAGTAAGAATAGAGAGGAAGTAAGGGTAAGAATCCCAGGAAAAAACCATTCAAACCCGCATTGATAAGGTTGAAAAAGATGGCAGAACCTACGATCGTTACTGGTATTTTTTTATTGCTGGTTTTTGTTCTCCATGGATAAATTAAACTTCGATTCAAATAATGCAGGTTCCAGCATCCGAAAGCAATCCAATGGAAAAGGCTTTTGTCTTGAGGGCCGATTAGGAACAAAGTAGTAAAAACAAGGGGTGAAACGATTTCCATAATAGTCCATCCCCATCTATTATCCATCAGTGGACCCCAGCTGGATTTGGTATGCCTGCCATAAGGTGCTGTTATAAAGAGTTGAATCGGAAAAACTAAAATTGCCAATCCAATCCAAAACCAGGCAATCAATACTGCTGGTTCCATCTATTTAGGTTGATCCAAAATGAGCGGTACTTTTATTTTTTCACCTTCTCTTAAAACGGTTACTTCCACCTTATCTCCGGGTTTGTATTTTTCCAGAATCAAAACCAAATCATTGGAATTGGTCACTTCACTTTCGTCAATTCCTAAAATGATATCACCCAGGACGATTTTCCCATATTGGTTTCTATAGGTAGGAACCAAACCTGATTTCTTTCCTGCACCTCCTTCCGTCAATCCCAGGATCAGGGCACCTTCAATTCCTAATCGCGCACTTTGTTGCGGACTTGCAAATTCAATTCCCAGACTTGGTCTTTTAATTTTTCCATATGTAATCAATTCAGGAATTACCCAGGTCAATACGTCAACCGGTATTGAAAATCCAATTCCTGCATAGGCACCTGAAGGACTGTAAATGGCAGTATTTACTCCTATCAGTCTTCCTCCAGAATCAAGTAAAGGTCCGCCGGAATTCCCCGGATTGATGGCTGCATCGGTTTGAATAACCTCTTTAATAGGAATACCTGAGACCGACTTGATTTCTCTGCCCAGCGCAGAAATGATTCCTGTGGTTAGCGTTTGATCCAGTCCAAATGGGTTTCCAATGGCATACACTGATTGTCCAACCAAAAGATTACTTGATTGACCAACAGGAATAGGTTTTAGAACACTTTTGGGAGCATCAATTTTTAATACCGCTAAATCCTTTTCAGGAGCATACCCTACAACTTTTGCATCCCAGGTTGATCTATCTGATAAGGTTACCTGCGCTAAATCTCCCTCCTGGATGACGTGATAATTGGTGACAATGTGACCTTGCTTGTCCCAAATGAAAGCAGAACCGGTACCACTTGGAATCTCATAAATATTTCTGGTCCAGAAATCCATCCTTCTACTAATGGTAGTTATAAAAGCCACTGAAGGCGCGGCATTTTCAAAAAGTTGAATGGTCTCTTTTTCCTCTTGCTTCAGGTCAGTCCGCATATTTGCCACCTCCTGACTGGAATTCATGGCAGTTTCTTCTCCTTGAACTGCAGTGGTATCTTCTTTAGAATTTGCATCTGAATTCTTCCAAGAGATCCCAATTCCAAATCCTACAAATAATATCAGTATCAAAACTAAAATCCTGATTAGCCCTTTCATCTTTTTACTTATTTATATAATAAAGCAGCATCAATCCAATGGTTTTGCCAACACACAGGTTTTTTGGAATCGTCTGCTGGTACCTTCCGGGTGCGTAATTTCAAAAATCAAGATATAAATTCCCAAAGGAGCGATTGACCCGTTATCTGTGTCGCCTTCCCACTTTAAAATCCCTTCCTGACTTAGAAGTTCATTTTTTAAAATGGATTTTACTTCTATTCCTTTTGAATCAAAAACCCGAATGGTTGCCAGGTAACCATCTTTATCCAATTTGTATAAAATGGAGAGAAAATCTTCCCTACCATCCTGGTCCGGAGAAAAGGTTTTGGGTTCCAATTCAAAGAAATCCTCTACCTCTACATTAATGGTTTGAGACTGGGAGTTTTCACCTGTTGGAGTTGCATATCCGGCGGTACCGGCGGCAGATTGCCAGTTGTTTGCATTTTGACTCGGCTGGTTGAGACTTATTCTTTCCAAGGAAACACCATCTTCATCGTCCAATAATGGATGGTGCCAGGCGTCTGAATAATCTACCGCATCAATTGGAAATCCACCCAAGATATCCCTTCTTAAAATTGTCACATTGCCAAAATCGTCAGCAAAACCAGGCAAATTGGTTTCAATCAGGTTGGCGGGATTGGGTACAGTATAATTTTCAAGGATGTTGTTCCTGTCTTCTGTAAGCGCAATAATTTCGCCCGGGAATATCAGTTTCTGAGCTTGAATGTTTACCAGGTTAGTTCTATCCGGTTGAATGTTTGCGATTTGAAGGGTAGATAAATCCAACACCTTATCTGAAACATTGACTATTTCTACAAAATCGTTCCCACCTGTTCTTGGATTGAAAAGAATTTCATTGATTAGAATATCACCTTCTTCCACTCTTTCTGAAAGGGCGATATTGATGGTTTTGTTGCCGGTCAGTGCATTTCCTGAGCAGTCGGTTACCATGTCATCTACAGAAAGGGTGTAAATGGTCCCGTTTTGAAGGTCATTATCCAGATTTAATATGACTGACTTAAATAAAGGGGGATTTGGAATGGCCTCAAGAACCGTGATTCCATTGTTCAAAGTAAAATTTCCGGGCTGCATGGAATTGAAGGCATCCAATCCTTCTGAAAAGGTTACCAAAATAGTATTTGCACGACTTGGAAATGCATCAATAACTGTAGGTCCTTCTAAATCCGGAACTGAAGCCAAAACTGAATTAGCGCTTCCAGGAGTTCCTCCTGTTAGGCTTTCTGAACTTTTCCAATTTTCTGCTCCCTGACAAGGGGCATCCGGATTAACAAGTTCAAGCGTCCAACCACCAACTCTTTTTAACAGGTCAGAATGCCATTGATCAGAATATTGTACAGCATCGATTACTTCTTCTGAGGTTGTCTTAATTTGCAGTACTTCACCTCCATTCGTTAAAGCTGGAAAAGAAGGAATGCCTACGGTTTTGCCAAGTTGCGAAAAAGAAGGAACATCATCCTCATCACATAAAATGATGTATTCGTCTGGATTAAATCTTATGGATGGTAAGCTAAAAGGACCACTTTCATCTTCAAATACATAATCACTTAGGTCTAAAATTTTATCGCTGTTGTTGAAAAGCTCCACAAATTCTGCATCTGGTAAACTTACTTGTGGCGTTGGATCCGCAAAAATTTCATTGATTAAAATCTCGTATGGTAAGGCAGTTTCTATTTCAATGAAATCAAAGTTGGTACTTTGGCTGGAGGCTGCATTTCCCGCCTCGTCTTCAATGTTTGAAATGGTCAATTGATAGCTTCCCGGACTTGAAAGGGAACTAGAAAGGTTGAGAACGACTCTAGTAGGATTCGCTGAGGAAAAACTTACGTTGGAAGGTTGTCCAATTCCCTGGTCAATTTGGTAATTCTGAACCAAAGTAGCAGATGCCTCATCAAGTGGTTCTGAAAAATCTACTTCTACGGTGTTGGCATCAATTGCATTTGCAGCAATCAACTTTGGGGCATCGGTATCTGGTAAAAGTGGTAAAACACTGATATCATCAAAAAAGTATTTGTCTTTTCTGGAATCCGTATAAATGCATTCTATTCCAAAAAATCCATCCTGAATATTGTAGGTATTATCTAAAATTGTAAACTCATCCTCATAGTTAAATCCACCTGTGAAATCAACCGAATAAGTCCAATTTCCATTGATGTCCCTTTTAATTTTAACTCTTGAAACGGCAGGGTCATTGGCCATGGACCCGATAGTAGTTTTTGACAGTAGGGTAGGGCTACCATTATCCAAACGGTAAAAGTTAAGTGCATCCTCACTTCCTGACTCTCCGCATTCCAACATATATCCATTGGTGTTTTCAAAATCAGAACTTTCTGTTGAAAGGTAAATTCTGAGTAGATTGGAACCACTAGGTGCAAATTCAAGACGAACCAGGAAATCCCAAACTGTGGAATCAAAAAATGAAGTTTGGGTAAAAAGCCTGCTTTCTCCTGCTTCTGATGCCAATAGTTGTAGTTCATTGTCTCCATTGACCGTAAAGTTGGTCAAATCACCCTGCCAGGCAGGATTATTGATTAAATCACCATCAGAGAAATCATCAGAAAACTGTGCATTGACTGAATGGACAATGGTCAATAGAATGGTTAAGCTAAGAAACTTGAATAAGCTTGTTTTCATACATTGGATTTAAAAGGGAGCTTAAATTTAGAAAGCTTCCGGCCTAAAATGAAAAAAGCGTTACAGTTTAAAAAACTATAACGCTTTCTTGTATTTCACACTTCAATGTTTATTCCGGTTCGAAACCTAAAACAATGTTGAAGTTGCCATAATTATTGAAGGTTTGAGGACCAGGTTTGTCAAATCCTAAACCATAATCAAATCCAAGCGTACCAAACATTGGAAGGAAAACCCTTAGACCCATACCAACCGAACGATACAAATCAAATGGATTGTAATCATCAAAAGATTGCCAGGCATTACCCCCTTGTGCAAAGGCCAATACAAAAATAGTTGAACTTGGATTTAATGAAATAGGATACCTTAACTCCATGGTGAATTTATTGAAGATAGGAGTTGGTACCGGCTCTGTAGAAGAAATCTCAGGTCTGATGTTGTTTTGCAAATCTTCAATTTCATAACCTCTTAAAGAGATGATATCTGTACCTACATTCAATCCTAAAGACTGGTTGTTCAATCCATCACCTCCCAATTGGAACCTTTCAAAAGGAGAGATACCAATCTCTTTATTGTAAGCTCCAATCATTCCGATTTTTGCATCTACTTTAAGTACCAATTTGTCTACGATGGTATTGTACCATTCAGCAGTAACTTTCCATTTGTGGTATTCCAAAAATCTGTATTTATCCTGTGTTGATTTCAGGCTATAATTTTCATTGGTAAACAAGGAATACGGAAGGGTAAACTGACCTGATAAAGAAATTCTTGAACCGTTTTTAGGGAACAATGGGTCATTGATGGTACTTCTTGAAAAAGTTTGATTGATACTGAAGTTGTAATATTCACCATTGTCAACCAAGTCTCCATCATCTGTTATGAAGAGTGCTCTAAACCAATTATTCAATCCAATTCTTTGAAGGTTCAAAGCGGTTGAAGATACAAAGTTGTCATCAGGCCATTTTAATCGACTACCTAAGGAAACAGTCAATCCAGCGATGTCAAATTTACCGTAGTTATCACTGTCGGCATTCAATCCGGTAGTTAATAAGGTATAAAATCCTGCTACTGTAAATGAGTTAGGTTTTTTACCTCCCAACCATGGCTCTGTAAAAGAGAAGTTATAAGACTGGAAAAATCTACCATTGGTTTGTGCTCTCAGGGAAAGTCTTTGTCCGTCACCCTGTGGTAATGGACTCCAGGTCTCCGGATTGTCTATGTTTCTTAAAGAGAAATTGTTAAAAGCAACACCAAGCGTACCAATTACTCCACGGCCCAGTCCTCCCCAACCTGCGGAAAGCTCCAGCTGGTCTGAAGGTTTTTCTTCAACAGTATATTCTATGTCAACTGTTCCTCTTTGAGGATTTACCGGAGTATTGATGCCAAGGGACTCAGGGTTGAAATAACCAAGGTTTACAATTTCACGCTGGGAACGAATGATATCTGAACGGCTAAATTTCTCTCCCGGAATGGTTCTCAACTCTCTTCTAATAACATGCTCATGTGTACGATCGTTACCTCTGATAACCACTTTGTCAATTGTAGCTTGAGGACCTTCGAAGATTCTTATTTCTAAATCAATTGAATCTCCGTCAATAGCTACCTCAATTGGATCTACTTGAAAAAACAGGTAACCTTCATCCATATATAAAGTACTGATGTCTCTTCCATCCTGAGAAAAACGTAGGCGGGTTTCCAACAATTCCTGATTGTAAACTTCTCCGTTTTCAATTCCGAGAACATTTTCAAGGGTGGCTACATCGTAAATGGAATTTCCTTTCCATTTGATATCTCTGAAGTAATAACGGTTGCCTTCGTGAATGTTCATATGGATTCTCAGGTCACCGTCGTCTTCTCTCCAAACAGAATCCGATTCAATTTTTGCATCGCGGAATCCGATGGTATTGTAATATTTAATGATGCTGGTCTTATCCGTTTCATAATCTGCGCGAACGAAACGTGATGGCGAGAACAATTTCCATTTTCTATGGGTATTCTCCATTTGCTTGCGAAGTTTTTTGTCCTTCACATTTTCATTACCGGAGAATGTAATGTTTTGAATTTTGACTTTTTTGCCGCGGTCAATGTTAAATACAAGGCGGATAGAATTGGAAAGTTTATCGTCTGGAACTTCCTCTGGCCTGACTTTTACATCGAGGAATCCTTTCTCTCTAAAGTGTTTTGAAATGGCTTCTGAAGCGTTTGTTTTAATATTTTCAGTTACAATTCCACCTTTAACCAAAAACCTTTCAATTTTTTCGTTGAGATCGTCGTGGTAAGATTTTTTTACACCTTTGAAAGAGTGGTTGGATAGTCTTGGTCGTTCCTGAACTACAATCTCAAAGAAGATGACATCTCCGAGGGTTTTTTCTTTAAGAATTTGAACGTCTTCAAAAAGGCTTAATTTCCAAAGTGATTTAAGAGCGCGTTGGGTTTCAGGACCGGGGACCCTGATTTTATCTCCAACTTTAAATCCTGCAATGGCAATAATCGCATTGTCGTCACTATATTCTGCGCCACTTACTTTAACCCCACCAATTTCATAATCTTTAGGTTGGGTGTAATCAAGTACGGATGTGCTGTCACTAGTTTGTCCCGCCGCGTTTACCGCTAATGATAAAAGCGGTAAAATAATCCAAAGCACGTTCAACAATTTTCTCATCTTCTATTGGCTGATTTTAAGGTCTTTCTAAATTAAAAGGTGATGCAGTTAAAAAGGAGGTGTATAAGGCTACCAGCGTTGTATTTAGGTTACCAATTGCTCACTTGTTTTTCCAAATCTTCTTTCCCTGTTTTGGTAATCCAGTATGGCCTGGTAAAAACTTTCCTTTTTGAATTCCGGCCAAAATTCCGGGGTGAAGTAAAATTCGGCATAAGCAAGTTGCCATAAAAGGAAGTTGCTTAATCTGGTTTCTCCACTCGTTCTGATCAAAAGTTCAGGATCCGGAATGTTGGCTGTAGATAAAGCATTTGAAAAGCAGTTTTCATCTATATCTTCCAACTTAAGTTCGTTCAATTGTACTGCAGAGGCAATCTTTTTGGTTGCCTCCAGGATTTCCCATTTGGCAGAATAGTTCAATGCCAACACCAGGGTCATTCTAGTGTTGTCTTTGGTAGTCTCTATTCCTGAAAGCAGTGCTTTTCTGGTTTTGGAGGGTAATTTTTCCAAATCTCCGATGGCTTGTAGTCGGATGTTGTTTTTATTTAAAGTTGCAATTTCCTTATGAAGTGTTTGCACCAACAACAACATTAAAGCTTCTACTTCTTTTTGAGGTCGGTTCCAGTTTTCTGTTGAAAAGGCATATAGGGTCAAATATTTTATACCCAATTCAGCTGCCGATTCAGTTACCTCCCTCACTGACTTAACCCCGTTTCTATGGCCAAAAACCCTGGCTTTTCCATGCTTTTTAGCCCAACGACCATTACCATCCATGATGATGGCAACATGTTGCGGGAGCTTTTCCAGATTGATTTTTGACTTTAAATTTTCCATTCAAATTATCCAAATCGGGTAATTCAGTTTTGACCCGGGGTTGAAAAAACGCACAAAGTTAAGAAAAGTGCTTAATTCCCCTTATTTAAAAGGGGAATACCCAAAAAGAGAAAATCGCCCCGAAACCAGGTATCGGGACGATTTTCTCAAAGGTATGAAAGAAGGTTTTAAAACAACCAACCTTTCAGTTTAATTTCATTTTCAAGTGTAGCGTTTTTGCCACCCCTGTCTTCATCAAAAAGATAATATTTCATCGTAACGGTTTTTTTATCATCCGATAAAACCGCTTTGTCATTGCTCATCTTTTTTACTTTTTTATCAAAATGATAAATGGTGGTATAGGAGACATCTTTTAAAAACATCATGGCCATTTCACCATTTTCACCTGCTCCATTTTCACCTAAAATTTCATCAAAAATTCCGGTTAGGTTTTTTGATGCCAGCCTTGTAAATTTCTTTTTGGAACCTTCGAAGGTTGTTGTTTCACCAGACATTAAACCAGGGCTTTCCATCAACTGGTTTACGGCGGTGTTTAATGATTCCGGGTCATCAAAATTGAAAGAAACTCCGAACTTTAGATTATCAGCATCGGAGATTTCAGCAATGTTTGTGATTCCTTTTAGTCCTTCTACTTTATTGACAAACTCTTTTGAAATCATACCTAGTGTATCCATATTCATCTGTCCGGTAGTATCCATGGCAGCAGCCATTTCCAACATAGGTTTCAATCCACCCATATCAAAAACATATTTTAATTCACCGGAACCATCTTTATGATAGGTCACTTCTTCAATTATTTCAAAACAACTGGTCAGCATGGTAGCGCTAAAGAGAACCAGGAAAATCCATTTAAAACTTTTCATAAATTTCTATTAGTAAAATTTGAATGTATAATTTTTGAAAACAAGTAGATAGCAAAAATACCAAATATCAGCTTTATGGTATTTCTATTCAATGATAAACAGCTGATGGACTTAAAGTTTTACAAACTTACCGTTCCATGTTTGACCATTGCAATAAAATTCTACGAAATAGATTCCATTCGTCCATGAAGAAACATCAAGGCTCTGCATAGTTGGCCATTCATTGTTTTTATACATCAATTGACCTGAAACATTAGCGATTCGTAAGGCACCGATGGGAATGTTGGCAAAAGGTGTGAACAGACGAATTTTTTCATTGGCAGGATTGGGAAACATAATGATTTCAAGTCGAAATCCATCGGCCGGGTCCTTTGAACAACTGTTATTAGTTAGCAAACCAGGTCTAAAATTAGCAATTGCAGTAAGCATATTGGCTTTTTGACCAGGCGTAAACATGTTGAGGCAAGCGTCATTACTATAGTTCATGAAGTTCATAAACATATCACTGCTTCCACAAGAATATTGTGGGTAGCTTGGACAAGAACCACCATAATTAGGACCTTGCATTGGTGTATCTTCAATGCCATCATCATAAATACAAAGGTCAAGGTTTTGAACGGCAAAGGGGTGCCTGATTGAGAAGTAATGACCAATCTCGTGGGTGGTAGTCCTGCCTAAATTGTAGGGAACTTCGGCAGTGCCAATGGTTCCAAAACCAGTATAATCTACCACGACACCATCTTCAGCTGGCGGAAAATTAGATCCGGGAAAGGAAGCGAATCCTAGTGTTCCTCCCAAGGGAGCTACCCAAATGTTTAAGTATTTTTCCGGATCCCAAGCATCTTCGCCTCCCATATCTGAATAATAAATGTTTTTTCCATTTGGGTCAAAGACCGGTATGTTGGTTTGAGTGCGAGTTATGCCGTTGGTAGGATTTCCAAAAGGATCCGTATTGGCCAAACAAAATTCTATTTCTGTATCTACTGCCAGTGGTTTGAACTCAGCAGGCAAGGTGGCAATTTCACAATTGATGCCCCGGAAATCTGCATTGAGTACTTCTATTTGAGAATAAACCTGCTCGTCAGAAAGATTTTGATCCGGAAATCGATATAAAATATGTACGACTACAGGAATGGTAATTACCGAACGATTTGAAATGAAGTTAGATGCATTCGAATTTTCTAATAAAAAGGCTTTCGTGCTTTCCCATTCTGCCTTTATAGATGGATTTTCTTCAAGTCGTTTTTGTAACAATTCTTCAGAGAGGCAACGGTGATCTTGACCTTTTAAATGAAGGACAGGCAAAATCATTATCAAAATAATCGATGCGTAAAAACCTTTCATTTTTAATTATTACACTTCAAAATGCACCTTAATTTATTAAAAACAATTGAACACTGAATTTTTATAATTAGGATGTCATTTAACAGACTTGAAATTCCTGAAAATAAAAAACGGAACCCGTAGAAAAATAGTTTACGGGTTCCGTTTTAGCTGGTTGTGTTTTTAGGATAAATTAATTATCCAATGGAAGAAATCCATAATTCTTTCCATATTCCAACATCTGCTTAAGGAAATCGTCCGGGTATTCGATTTTGATATCGATGATTTCACCATTTGCATCCTTCTCTGCCACATATCTTGGATTGATAAATCCACCGTATGGAGGAATGTTTAACTTCTCTGAACGAGAAAGTACTTCATTATGAATAGCCTGGTCGACTTTAACTCCATATGTTTCAATCAGGTTTTTACCTGCTTCGTAATCACCTTGAGATTTAATTCTTTGTACTTCTTTTAATAACTCACCAAAAAGGGCTCTCAATTTGTTGTAATCATTGATTTTTACATAGGTTTTGCCATCTTTTTTCACCATTTCAACCACATTATCAGCCTTTCCTTTTTCGTAAACCCAATTTGAAACCATTTGTCGGTTTCTCATATGGGCCTGTTCAATGTTTTTTCCAGCTTCAATCCTTCTCAATTGAAGCATTAGCCCATTTCTAAGGTAACTTTCATACTCTGCTTTGGCCACATCAATGGTATCCATGAGTCCCATTTCGATCATCATAGGATCCATGATAAAATATAAGGCAACCAAGTCTGCGCGAGCTTCCTCAAGTGGCGAGCTGTAATTTTGAAGAGTAGTAGCAGGCTGTGCAACTTTTGGTTCAAGCTGGCCCGAGGCATGACCAATTACCTCATGAAGTGCTGTATGAATTTTTCCTGCCAATTGGCCATGCTTTTCTGCCCTTTCGATTTCTTCCTGGGTCAATGCAAATTCTTTTAATATTCCTTCCCCTTCAGCATTGGAATAAGCAGCAATGATATTTCCCAGGCTGACGGACTTTGAACCGTATTTCACCCTTAGCGGATTGCTGTTAGGCAGGTTTACCCCGATTGGAGTAGAAGGGCTGGCATCGCCTGACTCTCCAGCAACTGAAACAACCTTGTAACTTACGCCGGTAGCTTTTTCTCTTTTATGCTGGTCCATAATTGGAGAATTATCTTCAAACCATTGAGCACTTGCCGCTACTTTTTCCATTCTTGCACTGGCATCAAAGTCTTTTATTTGGATAATATTTTCATAAGAACCTTTGTATCCTTTTGGGTCGTTGTACACCTCCACAAATCCATGGATGTAGTCAATGTCACCTTCAGTAGCCTGAACCCAGGCAATGTTGAATTCCTTCCATTTATTAAGGTCTCCGGTATTGTAGTACTCAATCAAAAGTCTCAATGCATTGGCCTGTGCTTCATTTTCAGCTACGCCAACGGCAAGTTCCAGCCATTTAACTACTTCTTTTAATGCAGGTCCATACATCCCATTGGCCGACCAAACCTTTTCTTTCAATTTTCCATCTTCACCTCTTACAAGTTTGCTATTCAATCCATATTCTATGGCATCATCAGGTTTGCTGAGTGATTCGTAATAGGCATTAACTTCTGCCTCAGTGATGTCTGCATCGTAAAAATTAACGGAAGAACCTTTTACCAGTCCTGTTGTAGGGTCGAAATTGGTTCTTTTTTGATCAACAGATGGATCAAACATTGCGGTAAGCACCTCATCTGAAAGTTCGACCTTGTTTTCTTTTAAAAGTCCTTCAAAATATTCTCTTGAAAATGCAGGATTGAATTTGTCGGAGGAATAATGATGGTGGATACCGTTGGAAAAGAAAACATTTTTAGCATACAATTCCAGGTTTTTCCAGTCTTCACTGGATTTGTCGCTGGTAGAGTTTTCCAAAATGGTTTCCAAAGCATGACGGATTTTAAGATTATGGCGATACATTTGATCATAGATGATGTCCCGTCCACTCAGTCCGGATTGCACCAGATAGTACACCAGTTTCTTTTGTTGAAGGCTCAATTTTTCAAAACCCGGAACCTGGTAGCGGATGATTTTTTTATCAGCAAAACTTTCCGGGTTCCAGTTGAATTCTTCGGTTTTTTCTTCTGTTTGTGTAGCTTCTTGTACTTCATTATTGCATGCAGTAGCCAGTCCGATGAATAATAAGGCAAGCAGCCAAAATTGATTTCTCATGGTTAGTTCGTTTTTTTGTTGCAAGATAAGGAAGGCTTTAGAAATTCAAGGGAAAATAGCGGGCGAGGTGAAACCTTATGCCCCAAAAGGTGTATTTCTAGTCATTAACTTTCCTTTAAATTCTGAAAATTGATATTGCGACCGATTAGGTCTATTTTTGCAATTCATTCGAAAATATTGAATATGAAGCATTTGTATTATTTCTCCTTTGGCTTTGCCGGACTTCTTTTAGCAATGGTTTACAATCCTTCTGTGGTTGTGAATAAAAAAGAAGTTCAGGTTCAATTTACGATGACCAATTGTGAGAAAATGGACTCCGTTTTTTTATTTGAATTCAATGGAGTCGGTTTTGAAAAAATCGGATCTACGCCGGTTAGTGAAGACAAAGCAACCTTTAGTATTGAGAAATCTTCCCCACGTTTCCTATATTTTGGTTTGAAAGAAAATGATTTGAGACCTCTTATTGTAGGAAAAGAGGATGAAGTATTGGTGGAAGGTGATTGTACTTCGGGGTTTAGAAGTGCCAATATTAAGGTAAGTGAGCTGAACCAGGCCTATGAAGCTTTCAAATTTAAAATGACCGGGTTTGCAAATGAAACCGGTGCCCTGGCCAGAAAATTCCAAATGAGTCAAAACGATGAAAAGGCAAAAGAAGATTTGACTTTGAAGTTTGCCGATTTGGATGCACGAAAGCTTGATTATTACAAAGAATTGAAAAAAGACAATCCTTACCTGGCAAAGATTTTTGCTTTAAATACCTACCTGAGTTTCCAAAACAATGGTAATAAATATGCCAATGAGGTTGAATATTTTGCTAACGAGTATTTCTCTTTGGTAGATTGGAAAGACAGTGATTTGAACAACCTGCCATGGGTGTATGAATCCATGAAAAGTTATGCGACTACGCTATCCAGAATAAATCTTCCGGCTGATTTACATCAAAATTATTTGGAAGGAACGCTTGCAAAAATTCCACAAGACTCAAAGACATACCAGTTTGCAATGGGAGGAGTTATTACTGCGCTTGAGCAAGCCAATCACTCCAATTTTGCTTATTTCGGTAAAAAGTTTGTGGATAAATATAAAGATGAACTTCCGGAAGTTTCCAGAGCAATCGAAATGAAAATCAAGCAGGTTGGGTCAACCAATCAAGGCGGAGAAGCACCTGATTTTACCATGAACCAGGTGGATGGAAGTCCATTGAGCTTAAGTGAATTTAGGGGAAAAGTTACCCTGATTGATTTTTGGGCAAGCTGGTGTGGTCCATGTAGAAGGGAAAATCCACATGTGGTAGAGTTGTATGAAAAATACCATGGAAAGGGATTTGAAATCCTGGGTGTTAGCTTAGACAGAAGCAAAGACAAGTGGGAGCAGGCAATTGCCCAAGACGGTTTGGTTTGGAAGCATGTCAGTGACCTGAAGGGTTGGCAAAATGAGGTAGCTCAATTGTATGGAGTTAGAAGTATTCCTCACACTGTTTTACTGGATGCCGAAGGAAAAATTATTGCTAGAGGTTTAAGAAGTAAAGCTTTGGAAGCAGAGCTGGTTAAGATTTTTGGTAAATAGTTTTTTAATAAAAATTCCTAAAATAAAAGGGCCGGTGTTTAAACGCACCGGCCCTTTTATTTTTAATTGCCAAAAAGGTCTTTGTCTTTTTTATCTAAAATAGGTTCCGGACGAGGTGGCTCATCCATGGTTTGGTCAAATATTCTTGGTTTGAACTTCCATTTTCCTTTTTCAAAATATAGCCCATCAATATCGCCATCTGGCACAAACATTACATTTTGACCCGGATATGGACTCCCCATAGCAATAAGGTGATCAAAAATGATCATTTTTAATTGCTCGTCGTAGTTTAATTTGACTTTCGCATCGGCGCCATATTCCAAAACAAACCTGTCGACCATCCTGGTTTCGCCTTCCTGCATTTCTACTTCAAATACCTCTTCGCCAAATCTGACTTTTCCATCTTCAAAGGTCAATACATCCACCAGTTTCCTTTTATTAAAAAACTGAAAGGCGTCATATCCAAATAGCAGGTATTTATTTTTTGCTTTGGGGTAGGGCATGATGTTGTAATACAAAGCACCATACCAATTATCGTTATTAAAGATCCCGTTCTCAGGATTGATTACATCTCCTGAGCGATCAATTAAAGGATACATCTTCAATTCAGGACTATTCATTTGTATGGTCCCGTAATAATGATAGTCGTCTTTATCAACATATAGTTGCCAGGAGAATATTCTAAAAGTACTGTCCGGAGGATAAAGAATACTGACAGTCCGTATGCGTTCAAAAGGATAATCAAAGGAGTTTGGATTCTTTAATGCCCTAACCAATACTTTAATAAATTTCTGGCAGGATGCGAAACGCTTTACCGGAGTGGAATCATTGATCATTGCGAAAGAAAGTACCGCCAGGGTATCTTCTAGCACCTTAATTTCTTCAAATTCACTCTTTTCAGGCTTGTCCTGGCCAAAGGAAATCAAGGGCAGGCAAAACAGGAAACAGCCTAAAAGCACTTTATTCATTCTTGTCGTATTTTGGAATTGAACGCTGGAAACAAAATTAGATTTTAGTTTCCAATAAAAAAAAACGTCCCTCCCCGAAAAACGGGGAGAGACCCAATCCCAAAAAACCGAGTTACTAGTTCTTGAGGATGTTAAACATCCAATTTCTTATGGTTTGGAATCAACCAATATCATTTTCTTTGTATCTGTAAAGCCCGGAGCGTCTATTCTGTAATACATTACTCCGGTGCTTAGGTCGTTTCTGTCAAGATTAAATTCTCCATAACCGCTCTGGAAGTCACCTTTCATGGTTTTTAAAAGTTTACCATTTACATCGAAGATGCTCAATTGTACTGTTGAAGAAACAGGCAAATTGAATCCGATGGTGGTTCCTTCGCTGAATGGGTTTGGTTTGTTTTGGTACAATGAATAACCTTCGTTTCCTGAAGTTCCGTCATCGTAAACCAAATCAAGATTCAGTATACTTCCATCCAGGCGGTAAGCCTCAGCATTGGTTAATTGAGAGCTCAATTTGAGCCAATCGCTGATTTTTCCATCCGCATGTGCTTCAAATTGAAGGGTAAACCAGGCAGAGCCTTCGTTTTCCAATTCTTCATTTTGGTTCCAGCTAAAGGTCAACAACCCTTCGTTGATTCTAACCAGGCCAAAATTCTCGTGGCTCAACCAGTTGCTTGATTTGAGATCGACCATGGTGAGTGCATCGGTATCGAAATCAAGCGTGAACTGGCAGCCCATTAAAGATTCGTTTTTCTCTGAATTGAAAGCGATTGAAACCAGGTCGCCCTTACGGACTTCCCTGTTGTTTGTGTGTAAGTATGTGGTTTCATTGTAAGTTCTGTTTCCTACTCCCGCCAGGTTGTTTGGATAAGCATCGCCTGTCACATCACCCACTTTTACAGCGATGAAATCAGCTTCTACTTGTGCATTAGAAAGGTCATTGATATTGAAGACCTCTGGGAATGCAGCAGCAAACGGATTTTGTCTGTCAGGGAATAGGTAATCTTTGTTGACAAATCTCCATGAGGTATTGTTAGGGAATTCATTTGCGACATGCAAAATCAATTTTCTCATGGCAACAAGGTCAAGCGTGGTTACACTATTGGTGTGATTTACATCTGCTGCAATAATCTGATATGGATCATCCAGCTTTTTCACGTTTAATATGTGTTTAGTGATTAACACAATATCAATAGTGGAGACACCATTTCTAGGATCGTCATTTCTAAATGGAGCAATGGTATAATCTTCACCGGTCGTCAAATTCTCGAATTCAAATGCTCCGCTGTTGCTTGTATTTTGGCTCATGGAAGCTCCTCCATTTATATGTACCGTTACATTTGATACTCCTGCTCCCGATGCATTTTTGATAGAACCTGCAATAGAAGCTTTGTTGGATGGACAAACACCCATATTGTCTTGAATATCAATGAAAGTCTGACATCTGTCTGAGTTTCCAATTTCATCAGTTACCCACATGGTTACTGAATTGATTCCTACTTCAGCACAGGTGAATGTCATTAAAGAATCTGCAATATCAACTGAGAAAGAGAAATCCAAATTTGCATTCTGACTACAGTTGTCAAGACTGGCATTGTTAAAATATTCTGCATTTAATGTAACTGTACCATTCGCCATTAAGCTGGTAGAAAGGCCGTTTTTACAAATTGCAGTTGGAGCTTTACAATCGATTATCTTGAATAGGTATTCGCACTGCGCCACATTTCCACAATCGTCTTCAACATAGTAGGTAATCTTATGCGTTCCAATAGGATAACTGTTGGATGCATTCATTCCTGAGCCAACAAATTGAGGTCCTGCATCAGGAATACCATCGTTGAAGGCATCAACTACCCAGGTTACTTGGAGCAAAGCAGAATCTGTACAAGCATCAGAAACTCCAATTGAAAGATCTACCTGCAAAGGCTGGCACTGTAAGTCTTCATTACAGAATACCTTGTCTTTACATCCGGTAATAATCGGTGCTTCTGTATCCAGAATCCTGATTATCTGGGTGTATTCCCATCTACCAGGTCCGGTTGTTCCTGGTGTATATTGACACCAGTCTATTAGTACAAATTGTCTTTGAATATAGATACATGCACCGCCAAAAGTGAAGAGGGTATCGTCGTTGATGTACATTAGCACATTGTCGCAATCGTCTGCGGTAAATTGAGGTGCTCCTGTCACACTGGTATCTGCAGCTACATTACAACCATAAAGTGTTGTATCTGCAGGCCAGATAATGTCATTTCCATCAAAAGGCATGGTGTTTATCAGGGTGATTTCCTGAATACAATCTACCTCATCTCCGTCAGCATCCGTCACCGTCCAAATTCTGTATACGATACCTTGGCCGCAATTCAGTGCTAAGGAATCTCTGTAATCAATGGTAAATCCAGGGCAATTATGGCTAGCCAGCCCATCATTTGGACCTTGTAACAGTGGATCCGTTACAATATTTCCGGTAACGGAAAGATCTGTATAATCGTCCTCACAGTTTAAGGTAATTGGTGCTGGACAAGAAATAATTGGTTCGAGTTTGTTATCAACTCTCACAAATACCATACACTCATTATAGTTTCCGCCACAATCGTAAGCTCTCAAAACAACTTGTAGGGTATCTCCAACATCTTCACAACAGAAGTTAAGTGCCGGGCCGAATGAAGTGTCCTGCGGCATATTACAATTGTCTATCATTCTACGCGCTTCGAAATAATCAAGGCAGCAGTCGTCATTGGTTCCGTCGTCAAGGCTGATAGCCTGTACCTGAGCAGTACCGTCTGATGTGATAGAAACAGTTGTGAAAGATTCACACACCATTGAAGGTGGTTTGTTGTCCTCAACAACTAAAGTTGTAGTCGCATTGGTTGAATTTCCACATTCGTCGGTAACAACGTATGTAATTATATGGGTTCCAAGTGGTACAGGGTTCGGAGGAGAACCTCCATTGAAGAAAATTACCCCACCCGGATTTTGAATCCTTACTGAATATCCTGAACAATCTGATACCTGTGCCGCAGGGAAAACTACATTAGATGAAGTACAATTATTTCCATCTGTGCTTGCAGTGATTGTTGGTGGCAAAGTCACAACCGGGCTGGTATAATCACTTACCTTAATAATTTGCAAACAAGTCCAGATTCCAGGAGTGTTTGGTGCGCAGCAGTCGATTACCCTCCAGGTTCTGATTATTTTAAATGCATTCCCGCAAAGGGCAATGGTGTCGTCTGAATAAGTGGATTTGATTCCACAGAAATCTCCCAGGGTATCGGTTATGGCTAGGGTATCTCCCATGAAAATAGCCGTGGGATAACCTGTAACCGAAGGTGAAAGGTCCATCGCCTCCGGGGTGCCACATTCGGCCTCATAAATGGCCGGACATTCAGGGCTAATGGAACCAAAAGGTATTCCACGAACCATAATGATTTGTACACAGGTATCTCTAAGGCCAAAAGTATCTTGGGCAATCCACATCCTTTCAATTCTTTGATTGAATGGATTGGTGGTACAATCCAATATTTCAGCATTGTCAATGTAGAAAACATCATAGGAAGAACATTCCATAACAACAGGTGAATGGGCATCTCCACCATATAAAGTTGGATCCGTGTTTTCAACACAAAGCAGTGTATCATTCATACAACTGTCGAATGTTGGAGGAAACTTGTCCATCACAATGATTTCACCCCAGCAACTGTTGCCGGTATCGTTGTTGGTAACCCTGACTGTCAGGGTTTGTCCCATATGAGTTAGATTAACGATGTTGTTTGGAAGGCCATTGATTTCTACTGAGAAATCATCTGAACAACCATATTCTCCCATCAAAATCATCTCAGGAAGTATCTCCGATTCACAGGTTGCATCCAGTGAAACCTGTGCATTGTCATTACATGCCAAACCATTACTTAGTGGTACAAATTCATTTACAGTTACACTAAATGAACATACATCTGAATTATTTGCACCGTCTATTGCCATATAGGAAAGAACAGTAGTCCCGATTGGAAATTCGCTTCCTGAGGTAAAGCCTGTTGTGTCCGTTTGGTAAATAAAGGGCAATATGGTACAGTTATCAGTTGCGTTAACTTTATAGTCAATAATAGCTACACATTCGAATGGATCCAAATCAGTGGTTATATCTGCCGGACAAAAGATTTCAGGATTTTCGACATCCAAAACGATTACCGTAAAAGAACAAGAAGTAGTATTTCCATAAGCATCCGTTACTGTATATGTTTCGGTTGTCGTATCGACTGGGAAAAATCCACCTGTACCAATTCCTGCGGTAATAGAGGTTGTGGCATTAGGGCAATTGTCAGTCCCTACTGGTGGCATGTAATTTATAGTTGCACCACATAAGCCAGGTTCGTTGTCCGTAACAATATTTGCAGGACAAGTAATGGTTGGATTAAATGGATCAGCAACGGTAACTGTAGTCTGACATTGGGCCGTAAAACCAAGACTGTCTGTTACTGTTAAGGTAATTGTATTGGGACCTAAATCATCACAAGTGAAATCACTTTGATTGATGCTTAAGGATTCTACTCCACAATAAGGTGCAACACTTCCATTATCAATCATTGCAGGAGTGATGCTCGCATTGTTTGTATTGTCTAGTTCGACTGTAAAGGGAGCTGCACAATTTGCTGTAGGTGCAGGATTTGCTCCTACCGTATTTAAAATTGCACCATTCCCATTGGTCACAGCAACCATAGAACCCTGAGCATAGATGATACCGAAGTTGTTTACAATTCCGGTATTAATAGGATTGCTTGTGTATTGATATAAATAATCACAAGAATTATTGGTAAGGGTTCCACTGTTTGAAAAAGTTGAACCGAAATTATTAGTCAGGGAACCATTGTTTAAAGTCAAGCCACCATTGTTGAATGTACCGGAAATATCTGCATCTCCTTCATTTTGAAAGGTACCATCATTATTAACAATGGAGGTTGAAACGAAAAGTGTAGAAATTATATTCAGATAAAATGCATTTGGCTCAATTAACAGGTTCGAACCAATGATTGCATTTCCCTGGTTGCGGAAGACCGCATTGTCTTCGATATTGAAATTTCCACCATTGGGATTAAAGAAGTTGTTATTAATAAATATCCCATTAGATGACAATCGGAAAAGCCCGGAACTTACAAAGGATTGGTTGTTTGTTAAGGTTCCTATGTTAACAACTGATCCAAAGTTTTGTAGTGTTCCAAGTCCATTGTTATTCCATACACCTGTAGGACGGTTCAACAAGGTGCCACCTCCATATACATTGGTGTTTTGGTTGTTTTCGTAGTTTCCAAAATTATTTAAAAAACCATAGATTTCAATCACACCATTGTTTGCGATTTGGCCATTTCCTCTGTTTCTAAGTGCTCCTGTAGCTGAAACAACGAGAGACCCGCTTCCGCTAATCAATCCACTATTAAATGATTCACCAGCAATTGAATTGAAGATAAATCCTCCATTGTTGGTTACAACACCAGCCGTTGTAACATCAATGAAACTTCCATTAACTGCTACAGTTCCTCCTGCTGTAATCGTGAGATTGTTGGCTATGTCGGTTTCAGTCATAATCTGGAGACTGCTTTCGACAATCACTTCAAAATCAATTACATAAGGAGAACCAGTGTTGATGATTGGAGAAAAAGTACCCGGAATCGGGTTTGGAATGGTTGCCGGTTGGTTCGCTGCAGTCGGGACATTGTTATCCCAGTTTGAATTGTCAAACCAATCTGTGCTAGTAGTTCCGGTCCAGTTTGTCTGTGCATTACCCGCCAGGGCAAAGCATAGCAAGGTCAACCAAATAGTAAATTTCGGTTGCATGGGATCAAGTTTTGCGTTAAAGAAACGATTCGTTGGTCACCTTTGGGGGGTAACCGATTTTGTGTTTTGGTTGTTGAAATACGGGTCGAACCCAAATGGGTCGATAATTAAGGAAAGCCTTATTTTTTTTAAAGGAGAAATATGGAAAGGAAATATTCCGGGAAGGAAAATCTTGCTAGGTAAAGTACCTATCCATTTGTCTCATAATGTTGTCTGTTGCTATTACCACTTTTGAAAAAACCGTGCCATATTTAAAAAATCACAATTTAAAATTATTTACCAACTATCTTTTCGGCCGGCCTGTGCGCCATTTTTTGAATTTCATCAATTATTTCATCCAGTATTGGCGGGTAATCCACGTATCTGACATTGTTTTCATCCATTCCCCAAATACTGATGGTGATGACTTTTCTTCTGTTTTCATAAGTGATAGCCAGCCGTAAAGGAATGGGGCTGGGTTTCATTCTTTTGCGTTTCTGACATATTTCAGATTGGCAATCATACATTCTTTCAAATTCGAAAAAACCTTTGGAATTTACCCATTCGACAAACTTCAAAACTTCTTCTCTTGGTAAATCTTTCTTTGTTACAATAAGGCCTTGATGTTGACTTTTGAATTCTTTGATGAGCCTTCCGTCAGATTTGACATGTATGAAATCCTTCAAAACCGGATCAATTCCGCCATAATATCCTCCGCCGATAAGTTCGATGTTGATATAAGGCTGATTCTCTTCAACAGCTTCTTCTGATTTCGACTTCTTTTTCTTTTTTCCGAAAGCCCACCAGGGCTGATCATATTTTCTAATGTTCTTTCCTTCGGCTTCTACTTTTACCTCCGGAAGCTCATTCCATGCTCTGACAAATGGAGCCTCACTGGTTTCTACTCTTACAAAATGGTATTGGTAAGTTCCTTTTGCATTGGGTTGATTGAATTCCAAAACCAACAGATTCTTGGTCAATTCTGCAACCTCAAAGCTTTTAATATTTTTAAAAGAATAGTCTAATGTTCTCCCTTCAAGGGTCCACAATCCTTCTTTGACCTTGCCATTGACAAATTCCTGATAAAAATGATTGAATTTGAAATACAGGAAATAATCATAAAAATTTTCAGCCTTATGAATGATGGTATTGGATTCGACATGCAAGGCGAAGGTATATTTCCATTTGGTCTCCAATAACTGAGCCTCCTCAATGGGTGTGAATTCGTAAACCTGATCTTTTTGAGCAAAAAGTTGTACGGGCAGGATAAAAAGAAATGCCAATAAAAAATGAAGCAGCAGTTTACCTTTCATGGGAATCCAAGATTGGATTCAAAGATATGAAAAATTATAATAGGTTGAAAGCGAGGGTGTTTAGATTTTAGGTTTTTGATTTTTGATTTTTGAATTGGGGTGGCACCAAAAATTGTAGAGCCGCCAAGCATGGCGGCTTCCCGAGCACATTTTCGCATCAAAAATTTATACAGTCTGAATCCGAATAGAATGGATTTTTGAATTGGGGTGGCACCAAAAATAGTAGAGCCGCCATGCGTGGCGGCTCTACTATTTTTAGGTAATTTTATTTTGACTTCATCCTGATGACGGGGCAGATCATTTCTTCAAGAGAAATTCCTCCGTGTTGGAAGGTGTCTTTATAATAGTTGAAATAGTAATTGTAATTGTTAGGATAGAGGAAGAATTTGTCTTCTTTGGCAAATATGAAAGTGGAACTAACATTTGGTCTTGGCAACCCACCTTCTTTTGGTTCTTTGACTTCCAAAACATCTTTTCTGTCGTATTGGAGGTTTCTTCCCACTTTGTATCTGAGGTTTGTGGTTGTGTCTCGGTCTCCAACTACTTTCGAAGGTGTGCCTACCCTGATGGTACCATGGTCGGTTGTTACAATCAATTGAATTTTTCGCTCAGCAATTTTTTGCAAGGCAGTCCAAAGTGGAGAGTTCCTAAACCAGGAAAGCGTTAGGGAGCGATAAGCCTTTTCATCACCAGCCAATTCTTTCAATACTTCCATTTCGGTACGGGCATGCGAGAGCATGTCGATGAAGTTATAAACTATAACAGTGATATCGTTATTCAAATAGTTTAAAACATTGTCGTTTAGTTCTTTTGCATTGGCAACATTGGTTACTTTGATGTAATCATGTTTTATTGGCCTTCTAATGGTTCGTTTTACCTGCTCTGCAAAAAGTTCTCCTTCATAAAGGTTCTTGCCGCCTTCATCATTGTCATTCTTCCACCATTGTTTGTAATGTTTTTCGATGTCGGCAGGCATCATTCCGGCAAAAATGGCATTTCTACTGTATTGAGTAGCGGTAGGAAGTATGCTAAAGAAATAATCTTCACTTTCTATTTTAAATAATTCAGTAAAAACTGGTTCCAGAACCTTCCATTGGTCATATCGAAGGTTGTCCAAAAGAAGGAATACAGTTGGGATATCCGGATCCAGATGTGGAAAAACTTTGGAACGCATCAAATCCGGAGACATAACCGGGCTTTGATCTTTCTTTTCGTTCATCCAGGGCAGGTAGTTTTTAAGAATGTATCTTGAGAATTCATTATTGGCTTCCCGTTTTTGCATGGAAAGGATGTCCCACATATTGGTAGACTCTGAAGCATCAATTTTGATTTCCCAGCTGATAATCTTTTTATAAATATCTACCCAGCCGTCAGTATCCAGGCCACTTTGGATTTCCATTAAAATTTGTCTGAATTCCTGCTGGTAGTCTGAAGTGGTTTTTTCCCTTACCAAACGTTTGTTATCCACAATTTTCTTCAAAGAAAGAAGAATTTGGTTTGGATTGACTGGTTTGATAAGATAATCATTGATTTGGGAGCCAATGGCTTCTTCCATCACATTTTCTGCCTCATTTTTAGTAATCATCACCACGGGCAAAAATGGATTGGTTTCCTTGATTCGAGCCAAGGTTTCAAGGCCTGTCAAACCCGGCATGGACTCATCCAGAAATACCACGTCTATATCTTTGGTAGCCTGACACTCTTCCAGAGCATCATGTCCGTTGGTTACGGTGATGACATCGTAGCCTTTGGATTCTAAAAATTTCAATTGGGGTTTTAGTAGATCAATTTCATCATCTGCCCAAAGTATTCTGATTTTATCCATATTAGATTTTTCATTTTGGATAATTGCTTATCCGGAAATTAGGGATTAATAGTAAATACGATTCTGCTTAAAAAGGTTACTTTTAAAAATGACCAATATAAAGCAATAAAAGTGCTTGCAAGTTTAGAAGTTCAAAAAAAAGGAAGGAGGTTTGCAAGGAAAATTGAAACGCAGCGTAAACACAGAATATTTCAAATGATAATGAAGGCAGGAAAAAAAATCTTCAATGATCCGGTTTACGGATTTGTCACGGTTCCCTACGGAATCATTTTCGACCTTATTGAACACCGCTATTTTCAAAGGTTAAGAAGGATCAAACAGGTCGGCCTAACGCACTTTGTTTATCCTGGTGCTTTGCATACAAGATTTCATCATGCATTGGGTGCACTCCATTTGATGCAAGAGGCGATAGAGGTTTTACGATCAAAAGATGTGGAGATTAGCAAGGAAGAAGAAGAAGGAGTTTGCATAGCCATTTTGTTGCATGACATTGGACATGGACCTTTTTCACACACACTTGAGCATAGTTTGATTTCAGTGTCGCACGAAGATTTATCTACCTGTCTGATGGAAACATTAAATGAAGAATTTGAAGGGAAATTGGATCTGGCAATTGAAATTTTCTCAGATCAACATCCAAAAAAGTTTCTGCATCAATTGGTCTCCTCCCAATTGGATATGGACAGAATGGACTATTTAAACCGCGATAGTTTTTTTACCGGAGTTTCGGAAGGGGTGATAGGGTATGACAGAATAATTAAAATGTTGGCAGTTCATGACAACGAACTTGTAGTCGAAGAGAAAGGCATTTATTCTATTGAAAAGTTTCTAATAGCCAGGAGGTTGATGTATTGGCAGGTTTATTTACACAAAACCGTTCTGTCGGCCGAGGAGATGTTGGTAAGGGTGTTGAGAAGGGCAAAGGAACTGACTCATAGTGGTGAAAAATTGGAGGTAAGCAGGGATTTGGCCTTTTTTCTGGAACAAAACATTGAAAAAGAGCATTTGACCAGGAAAAGGGAGGAGGTGCTTGGTCATTTTTCAAAGCTGGATGATTTTGATGTGGTTTCCGCATTGAAAAGCTTTGTTTATCATGAAGATGAAATTCTTTCTTTTTTATCAAGAAGCCTGTTAGAAAGAAGGTTGTTTCGATTGGAATTAAAAAATTCTGATTTTGAAAGTGACTATGTAGAAAATATTCGTCAAAGAGTCGCAAATAGT
The DNA here is from genome assembly GCA_041392845.1 of Saprospiraceae bacterium. Lineage (GTDB taxonomy): Bacteria > Bacteroidota > Bacteroidia > Chitinophagales > Saprospiraceae > JAGQWW01. The sequence continues at coordinate 39,861 of JAWKLG010000035.1, forward strand.
GACAAGGTTCCGAAAGGTGATTTAAAGTATCTTGTTTTTTCAGGTGCCCAAACTAACAGAGCATATTCCACGGCAAAGGAAGAAATCAAAATTTTATTTAAAAATGGAGAGGTAAAGCCAATGTCGGAAAGCTCTGATTATCAGGTGCAGGCATCAGTTGTTAAGAAGTTTTTTCTATGTTATCCGAAACTTTAAATGTAAATTTGCGAGTAGTTCTAACAAATTAATTTTAAGTCTCATTTAAGTTAACTGTGACTTAAATCCGGTGAACGAATAACCTTTTTATACAAACATAATTTAAACACAATTATGAGAGATTCCAGACTATTGATTTTAGTGGTAATGTTATTTGGTGCAGCTGGCTTGTTTGCCCAGGAAGCACCTGGTGATTTGCCACCCAATGCCCAACCAGGGAAATGTTATGCAAAATGTTTGATTCCTGATGAGTGGGAAACTGTTACAGAAAGAGTAATGGTTAAACCTGCTTCTACCAGAGTAGAAGTTGTTCCGGCTGAATATGGCACTGCTTCTGAGCAAATGCTAAAAACTGCTGAAGCGAAAAAACTTACTTACGTTCCTGCGGTATATGAGACTGTAGAAGAAAGAGTAATGGTAAAGCCTGAGTCTAAAAAAATCATCGCAGTTCCTGCAGTATATGAAACCACAACTGAAAGAATGTTGGTAAAGGAGGAGTCTAAAAAGATTGTTCCAGTAGCTGCAGTTTACGAAACTGTAGAAGAGCGTGTTTTGGTTTCTGAAGCTTCTTCAAGAATCGAAAGAGTTCCTGCACAATATGAAACTGCAACCGAAAGATTGGAAGTTTCTCCAGCAACTACCAAATGGGTTAAAAAGAAAGCTGATAAAAACTGTTTGTCTGCAGATCCTGAAGACTGTTTGGTTTGGTGTTTGGTAGAAGTTCCGGCAACGTATAAAACTGTTACCAAACAAGTTAGAAAAGGTTGTCCTGCTGGTTACACCGATAATGGTGACGATTGTACTAAAGAAATCGAAATTCCTGCTAAGTACGAGACCAGAAAGAAAAGAGTTGTAAAAACTCCTGCAACTACCAGAGAAGAAATCATTCCAGCTGAATACAAAACCGTTAAGAAAACTGTTTTGAAATCTCCAGCAACTACCAGAGAGGAAATCATTCCAGCAGAATACGAAACGGTAACCAAGAAAGTAATCAAAACTCCTGCAAGATACGATGAGCAGGTTATCCCTGCAGAATACCAGACTGTAACCCGTCAGGTAGTAAAATCTCCAGCGAAAACCAATACCATCGAAATTCCAGCAGAGTACGAAACAGTTACCAAAAGAGTTTTGGCTAAAAAAGGTGGCTTCACTGAGTGGAGAGAAATCCTTTGTCCTGATTTGGTAACCAGCTATACCATTAGCCAAATCCAGAGAGCATTGTTGGATCGTGGTTACGATGTGGGACCTGCAGGTGTGGATAACGTTTTGGGTAGAGATACCAAAGCAGCACTTGCTAAATTCCAAAAAGATAATGGTTTGCCAGTAGGTAACCTTAACTTTGAGACATTGAAAGCACTTGGAGTACAGTATTAATCTGAACTTCAATTCCAATAAAAAAGCGGAATCGGCTAATGTCGGTTCCGCTTTTTTTATCATTAATCATAGGTTGTCAAAGGATTTTTCTGTCACTATGAAAAAGAGAAATCCATATAACTGTAGGAAGAAAATATGTAGCCTAAATTTCAACCGGAATGAATTCCACCCGGCGATTTTTTTGCCGGCCTTCTTCAGTTTCGTTATCTGAAACCGGTTGAGTACTTCCCATTCCGACTGCCGTCAGCCGACTGCTTTTTATTCCTTTTTCGACCAGGTAATCCAGCACAGTGTCTGCTCTTTCTCTTGAAAGTTGGAGGTTTTGCTCATCGTTTCCGGTGTTGTCGGTATGACCGACTATCCTGATTTTTAGTTTGGAATTTTGTTTGAGCAGTTGAAAGAGATAATCCAGTTCAAATGCAGATTCATTGCTCAAGCTGGCTTTATTGAGTTCAAAAAACACATTTTGTAAAGTGACCGGGACTCCTTCCTGAAAAATATCTTCGCTAAAGGAGGGATCCAAGGGTTGCACTAAAACATCGTCGATAAAATAATAACTGTACCTAAGTAGTGTTTGACTCGTGTCGACACTTATGAAATCATCCGGAGCAAAACTTCCTATCAAAAGATATTCCATCGCTCTTTCAACCGTGATAGTATCGGAAATTTTAATCCAGTCATTTGGATTGGAATCCAGGATTTCTTCTGCTTGTAAAACTGGCTGAAAATAATACAATCCTAATTGAAGAGGCTCAGAAATTTTATTCTCCGAAAGAGCAAGACCAATTTTATTGACCCTGGGTGAGGTCTTTGCCGGATTGATCCAAAATTCAATGTAATATCTTTTTCCCGGCAGCATGGGCCTTAGTAAATGAGTTTGTATATATTCTTTACAATGCAGTGTTTTGGTGGCGCAGCCATAAGTTTTGATGCCTACAAAATAGTCTCCTGTCCTGGGTTTATGACCGATGATTTCAAGGTGAGGTCTATTGGGCTTGATAAGGGGAACCAATTTGGTATGTAAAACATCTGGCGATCCTTGATTGGGAGAGGACCAATGCTTGATGCAATTGTCAAATTGTTGATTGTTGGAAGTCCAGTACTTTCCCAAGCGGCCAACTTCTTCAAATCCCGGATTGGGCACCAGGTTTTGAGCTGATAAAAACCAGGGAAAAAACAACAAAAGGACTGTTAATTTTTTCATGCTTTATTTTTATTAACGGCAACTTTTTAAAAAGAAACCAAAAAACTGTTGAAAAATTTGATTTTAAAGGAAAAAGATCCGTGTTTTGCAGTTTTAACCAAATGGTTAAACTAATTGATTAATGGAAAAGGAAATTACAACAGAGGAGAAAATAATTCAGGCAGCAAAATCAGCTTTTCTGGAGCACGGAATGGCAGGTGCCCGGATGCAGGACATTGCAGATAGGGCAGGGATCAATAAGGCTCTGCTTCATTATTATTTTAGGAGTAAGGAAAAGTTATTTGAAATAATTTTCAAAGAAGCATTTTTCAAACTGGTTCCTCAACTCAATGAAATTTTATCGCACGATGATGACTTTTTCATCATCATTAGAAAAGTAGTGGCTGTTTACATTGAAACCATTGGTAAAAATTCATACATCGCTCCTTTTCTGGCTCATGAAATCAATAGGAATCCGGAAAGGGTCATCAACATGTTGGAAGAAAATGTAGGAAGAAAAATTCCATTTGAAAAATTGGTTTTGGCCTACCAGACTTCCATTACAAGTAAACAAATTCGACCTATTGGGCCGGATATGTTGTTGGTAAACATCATTTCGCTTTGCATTTTTCCTTTCATAGGTCGACCAATAATAAAGCATGTCTTATCAATGGATGAAGATGCATTTTCTGATTTTATAGATAGAAGAAAAGTCGAAGTGGCAGAATTTATCATCAATGCCATTAAACTTTAAAATTTTTTACCCTAGTGTTAACCAAATAGTTAAATCAAATGGATAAATTAAGAATTGGCTTATTGATTTTGCTAGTGATAAATGGAATCTCTTTTCTGGAAGCACAAAACGAGCAGATAAGTTTGGACGATTGTCTTGCAGCCGCCGCACAAAATCAACCCCAGTATCAGCAAAATGCTTTAGTTAATCAAACTAGAGAAGCTAAGCTGGATAAACTAAGTCAAAATTGGTGGCCAAAATTTCAGGTTTCGGGCCAATTAACCTGGCAGAATGAAGTTACCCAACTCAATCTGGATTTGCCAATTCAGGGTTTTGAAGCACCGCAGATTCCAAAAACTCAGTATCGGGTAGCAGGAGAATTATCGCAAGTAATTTTTGATGGTGGAAATACTTCTGCTCAAAAAAACCTGACTCGACTGGAAAGCGAAATGGAGCTACAAAAAGCCAATCTGGATCAGCAACAATTGAGAACCTCCATACAGGAAGTTTACTTTTCTATCCTTCAATTGAAAAATCAAGTTTCAAGCCTGAAACTTGTTTCCAATGATTTGAAAACCAGACTGAAAAAAGTCCAGGCTTTGAAAGATAACGGAATGGTAACCGGAAGAGAAACGGATAACCTGGAAGTAGAACTTCTCAAAATTGAACAACAGCAGAATAAATTAATGCTGAGCCTTACCGGATTGTATGAAAGTCTAAAAGTGCTAACTGGTATTGAGGTAGGTGAAAACACCTATTTTGAAATGCCATCAACCACTCCCGGGTCAACAACCAAAGGTGAATTTGAAGTATTCAAAGCACAAAAGGCCCTGATACAGGAACAAAGTGAAATGGTGGATAAATCTAAATTACCCCGATTGAGTGCTTTTGCGATGGGTGGGTATGGCCAACCTGGTTTCAATTTTTTGGATGAAAATCCTGCATTTTTATTTCAAACCGGATTAAGACTGGGATGGAATTTATCCAGTTTTTATACCTCATCGAAAGACAAAGAAGTTCTCTCTCTTTCCCAATTGAAAATAGCCAATCAGGAAGCTTCTTTTGACAACATGATTCATGCCCGTCAAATTCAACTTTCCCAGGAGATTTCTGCTTATCAATCCATGGTAGAACAAGATGGGATAATTATTTCCTTACGTGAAAAAATCAAGGAGCGCTCCGGCAAACAGCTCGAAAACGGAACCTTGACAAGTTCCGATTATTTGCATGATTTAAACGAGTGGAGTAAATCCATGCTGGAAAAAACGGACGATGAAATTCAGCTTTTGAAAGGGAAATATGCCCTGAGTGAATTAGGAAGACCCTGATAAACAAGTTTTAAAATTTGCTACAATCATAAAAAAATGAAAAAAGTCATTCAAACCGTAATTGTATTTGGTCTTTTGGCTCTATTAGGTTGTCAGGACCAAGCCATGGAATTTGATGCCAGCGGAGCATTTGAAGCCAAAGAAGTTATCGTTTCTTCAGAGGCCAATGGACGGATCGTTCAATTTGATAAAGAAGAAGGAGAAAAGGTAAAAGAAGGAGCGGCTGTGGTAGAGATTGATCCAACAAATTATAATCTGCAAAAAGAACAGGTAGAAGCTTCGATGGTAGCATTGAAAGAAAAAACTGCCAATGCTGGTCCGCAGGTTCAGATTCTTCAAAAACAAATAGTAGCTCAGAAGGATCAATTAGCAGTATATGAACAGCAAATTGAAAACCTGGAAAAAGAAAAGGCCAGGTTTGAAAAATTAGTGGCTGCAGATGCGGCGACTTCCAAAAATCTGGATGATATCATCAACCAGTTGGAGGTAGTTAGGAGGCAGTACAAAGCTGCAAAAAGTCAGGTTCAGGTATTGGAGCAACAAATTGCCTCTCAAAAGGAGATGGTACGTATTCAAAATGGTGGAATTCTCAGTGAGCAATTGCCTTTGGAAAAAAAGAAAGCGCAGTTAGATGAGCAATTGGCAAAAACAAAAGTCATCAATCCGATTACAGGTACCATCCTGGTGAAATATGCAGAAAAGGGCGAATTGGCCAGCATGGGCAAGCCTCTTTATAAAATTGCGAATTTGGATACGCTGACTTTTAGGGCCTACATCTCCGGAGAACAGCTTCCGGGTATTAAAATAGGACAAGAGGTTGAAGTCATGGTCGATAATGGCGATGGAGGTTTCAAGGCTTACAAGGGAAATGTGAGTTGGATTTCTGACGAGGCAGAATTTACGCCCAAGACCATCATGACCAAAGACGAAAGAGCGAATCTGGTCTATGCTATCAAGGTAAATGTGCCTAACGATGGTTACCTTAAGCTAGGCATGTATGGCGAATTGGCACTTTCAAAAAAAGAAAGTAATGAGTAATCAAATTGCCATAAAAGCAGAAAACCTGGTCAAAAAATATGATCAGGATAAAAAGGGCGATGGTAAAATTACTGCTTTGGCCGGAGTGACATTTGAAGTAAAAAAAGGTGAAATTTTTGGCTTCATTGGGCCGGACGGAGCCGGAAAAACTTCGCTTTTTAGAATATTGACCACTCTTTTATTGCCGGAAGAAGGAACAGCTACGGTTCATGGATTGGATATCAAGGATGATTTTAAAGAAATCAGAAATAGCATTGGCTATATGCCAGGCAAATTTGCTTTGTATCAGGACTTAACAGTTGGAGAAAACCTGAATCTTTTTGCTTCTATTTTTAAAACCACCATTGAGGCAAATTATGATCTAATCAAAGACATCTACGAACAAATTGCACCTTTTAAAGACCGTAGGGCAGGGAACTTATCAGGCGGGATGAAGCAGAAACTTGGACTTTCATGCGCCTTGATTCATAAACCAAAAATTTTGATTCTGGATGAACCTACTACCGGTGTCGATGCAGTCAGCCGCAAAGAATTTTGGGAGATGTTGAGAAAATTGAGGGACGGTGGACTTACCATTTTGGTTTCTACACCTTACATGGACGAAGCTGAACAGTGTGATAAGGTAGCCCTGATGCAGGAAGGAAAAATACTCTCCATTGATACTCCAACAGGAATCACCGAAAAATTCGAAAAGCCGATCTGGGCAGTGAAAGGAAAAGACATGTATCAGATTTTGCAAGATCTCCGTGCCTTTGATGAAACTGACAGTTGTTTTGCTTTTGGCGAAAGCCATCATTTGGTTTTAAAAAATGAAAAAACCGATGCCAAGGCCATTCATGCTTACTTACTTTCAAAAGAACATGAAGGCTTAAGTGTGGAGAGAATCAAACCAGGAATTGAAGATACTTTCATGGACCTAATGCTTCACGAATCTTAAAAAATCATGGAAGAAAATACCGTCATAAAAGTGAAAAACCTCACCAAGCAATTTGGAGCATTCACGGCTGTCGATGGAATTTCATTTGAAGTAAAAAAAGGCGAAATATTTGGTTTCCTCGGTGCAAATGGTGCAGGGAAAACTACTGCTATGCGCATGCTTACCGGTCTATCGATGCCTACTTCAGGCGAGGCAACGGTCGGAGGGATGGATATCTACAAAGACACGGAAGAAATCAAACAGCATATCGGTTACATGAGTCAGAAGTTTTCCTTGTATGAAGATTTGACAGTAGCAGAAAATATCCGGTTTTATGGAGGCATCTATGGATTATCCAACGAGCAACTTAAAGAAAGGACCAAAAATATTCTTGAAGAGCTTGAACTGACCGAAGAAAAGGACACACTGGTCGCTTCACTACCACTTGGATGGAAGCAAAAACTGGCCTTTTCGGTAGCTGTTTTGCACGATCCAATGGTCGTTTTTTTAGATGAACCCACTGGTGGAGTAGACCCCATTACAAGACGTAAATTTTGGGAAATGATTTACCGCTCTTCAAAGCGGGGCATTACCATTTTTGTTACCACCCACTACATGGATGAAGCAGAATATTGCGATAGGGTATCGATCATGGTCGATGGAAGGATAGATGCCTTGGATACCCCGGCTCAATTGAAAAAACAATTGGAAGCTCAGGATATGGATGAGGTATTCCTCAAACTAGCCAGGAAGGCAACCCGATCTGATGGTTAAAATTTAAAAAATGAATCAGTTTATCATTTTTGTAAAGAAGGAATTCAAACACATCCTGCGAGATACCAGGACCTTGTTCATTTTGATTGGAATTCCGATTGTCCAAATCCTGCTGTTTGGATTTGCATTGACCAATGAAATTAAAAATGCATCCATCGCAATTTTGGATCAGGATAAAAGTGTGGCCAGTCAGCAGCTTACAGATAAAATTTTGGCCAGCGATTATTTCGTCATGGCAGGCAACCTGAATCATCCCGATGAAATTGATGCCAGTTTCAAATCCAACAAGGCGGATATCGTTTTGGTGCTTCCCTCCCAATTTGGTGAAGATTTAAAGCACAGTAATAAAGGAAGTATACAATTGGTAACAGATGCTTCAGATCCCAATATGGCCAATACGCTGGTGAATTATGTAAGTGCGATAGTGGGCGATTATCAACAGGATTTGATGGGTGATACTAAAATACCTTACCAGGTAAAAACTGAAACAAGGATGTTGTACAATCCCCAGCTGAAAGGGGCTTTCAATTTTGTACCGGGTGTTATGGCTATGGTTTTGATGTTGATTTGTGCGATGATGACCTCCATATCGATAGTTAGGGAAAAAGAAAACGGAAATATGGAAGTCCTTCTGGTATCGCCATTGAAACCATTTACTTTAATTTTTGCCAAGTCTATCCCTTACCTACTACTTTCTGTCCTCAATCTGACCAGCATACTTTTGTTGAGTAGGTTTTTGTTGGATTTACCCATCCGCGGTAATCTTTTTCTTCTTTATGGAGAAAGTATTCTTTTTATAATGACAGCGCTCTCGCTTGGTTTGTTGATTTCAAATCTTGCTTCCTCACAGATGATAGCCATGTTCATTGCCTTGATTGGTCTGTTGTTGCCAACCATCATGTTGAGTGGATTTATGTTTCCGATTGAAAACATGCCGCTGCCTTTGAGATTGATATCTAATCTGGTTCCTGCCAAATGGTATTATGACATCATAAAATCGGTCATGATTAAAGGATTGGGATTCTTTTTTGTGTGGAAGGAGACCCTGATTTTATTAGTAATGACCCTGTTTTTCCTCATCGTCAGCTGGCGGAAATTTAACCTTAGACTTGCTTAAAAATAGAATGTATGAGAACCTTAAGGTTTTTATTGGAAAAGGAATTCAGGCAAATTTTTAGAAATCCGGCCATCATCCGCTTGATTTTCGCAATGCCCGCTATCCAGCTGATCGTTTTACCAATGGCAGCAGATTATGAGGTTAAAAATGTAGAGATTGCTGTAGTGGACCAGGATCATTCCCCTTATTCTCAACAATTAATCTCAAAAATTCAAGGTTCGGATTATTTCGAGCTTACCGAATTTAGCGACAGTTATCAGCAATCGCTCGAGACGGTTGAAAGGGACAAAGCCGACCTGGTTTTACAAATTCCATCCGGATTTGAAAGAAACCTAATCAAGGAGAATGAATCTCATCTTTTTATAGCAGTCAATGCTATAAATGGTGTAAAAGCTAGTTTGGGAAATGCCTATTTAGCCAAACTTATTCGTCAGTACAATCAGGAAATAAGGTTGGAATGGATTCAATTTCCGAGGTTTAACCCCATCACACAAATAGACATCACCTACAGCAACTGGTACAATCCTTTTGTCAGTTATCCGCTTTTCATGGTTCCGGGCATCCTTACCATCTTATTGACCATGGTAGGAGGATTCCTGGCGGCTTTAAATATCGTTCGGGAAAAAGAAGTAGGTACTATTGAGCAGTTGAATGTAACACCCATCAAGAAATATCATCTTGTGTTATGAAAAATGATCCCCTTTTGGATTTTGGGATTTGTTGTCCTGACCATTGGATTCATCATCAGTTATCTTGTATATGGGATAGTTCCTGTGGGAAATCTAGCCACGATTTACATTTTTGCGGGTGTTTATTTGTTGGCCATTCTTGGATTTGGTTTATACATCTCCACATTGGTAGAAACCCAGCAGCAGGCCATGCTATTTGGCTTCTTTTTTATGCTGATCTTTATATTAATGTCCGGCCTTTACACGCCGATTGAAAGTATGCCGGATTGGGCCCAATGGATTGCCAAAATGAATCCTGTTACCTATTTTGTTGAAGTAATGCGTATGGTGGTTTTGAAAGGAAGTGGTTTGAAAGATATCACCCACCATATCCTGGCAATGTTGGGCTTCGCAGTTTTTTTGAATGGAATAGCCATTTGGAATTATAGGAAAAGAGGATAGTAACCAATTGCTTTTACTATTTTCGGATTTCAATAACAAGCACCTATGATTTCCGATACCCTACGCAAGATTAAAATACCTCATGTTTTTCCCCTTTTGATGGGCGTCATCCTTTTTTGTAGTGTTTTGACCTACATCATTCCTTCCGGATCTTACGAAAGAGAAGACCGAACGGTTGGTGAACTAACCAGGACGATGGTCATTCCGGGTACTTTTCAGGAATTGCCCAAAAATTACTCTTTTAAAGGTGTATTGATTGGTGACGAGGTTGAAGGAAAGGCAACACCAGTTAGTATCCTTCAATTTTTAACCGCAGTTCCAAGAGGACTGGAGAGTACCGCAGATATTATCTTCTTCATTTTTATAATAGGAGGAGTTTTCGGAATACTGCAAGCTACCGGAATGATTACCGCTGTTATACAAGAACTAGTCAATCGATTTTCTTCATCCGGCCCGCTTTTGACGATTATTTTAATGTTGGTAATTTCTATAGGTGGATCAACCCTTGGAATGGGGGAGGAGTTCATCCCTTTGGTTCCTGTATTTTTGTATGTTTCCAAAGAATTAGGTTACGATAGAATATATGGTCTTGCTTTGATGATGATAGCTGCCGATGTTGGATTTGCAGCAGCTACCACCAACCCTTTTACCGTTCAAATTGCCCAAGGAATTGCTGAAGTTCCTTTGGGAAGTGATATCGGGTTCAGGGTGGTATTTTATCTGGCTTGCTTGATTACGGCGTTGGTTTATGTGTTGCGGTATGGTGCAAAGATCAAAAAAGACCCTTCGAAATCCTTGATGGCTGGGGATCCCTTCCATTTAGGAAGTTTTGACATGGGAGAACACAAATTGAACCGCAGGCATATTGGAATCGTCATTGCATCTGCTGTAATTTTTGTTGGAATTATTTGGGCAGTTCAGACTCAAGGTTGGTGGCTGGCTGAAATGGGAGGTGGATTTTTGTTGATGGGTATTGTTGCAGCTGCGATTGGAGGATTATCTGTTTCCGAATCAACTAAAGCTTTTATAAAAGGTGCTGAAGAAATGGTAGTCGCAGCATTGGTGGTTGGCTTCGCAAAAGGAATCCAGGTGGTGTTGGAAGATGGTCATATAATGGACACCTTGATTTACAGTGCTGCCAATGTATTGCGAGATTTTCACAATGTTTTTGCTGCAGAAGGAATGCTTGTTTTCCAATCCATGTTGAATTTTTTCATTCCTTCCGGTTCAGGTCAAGCTGCTACGACCATGCCTTTGATGGCACCCTTGTCTGACGTTTTGGGGTTGTCAAGGCAGACTGCAGTATTTGCTTTTACCTGTGGAGATGGCTTTTCAAATACCATCATACCAACCTCCGGTGTATTGATGGCGATGCTTGCCCTGGCAAAAATACCTTATGAAAAGTGGTTGAAATTTATGTTTCCCCTTTTCATCCAACTCATGATTTTGGCTGGAATATTCCTTGCAATAAAGGTTTACTGGTTTTAACGGCCTTTGAATTCAGGTTTTCTTTTTTCTAAAAATGCCTGAACACCTTCTTTGTAATCGTAAGTTTCTCCGGAAGCTGTCTGCAGTTCATCTTCTACCTGAAGTTGTTCTTCAAGGCTTTTGGTTAGCGATAGATTAAAGGCTCTCTTAGTATAACCTAATCCTTTGGTTGGCATTTTTGAAAGGGTAGCAACAATTTTCCAACTTTCCTCTTCAAAAGTTTCCGCGCTGGCAACTTTGTAAATCATGCCCATTTTTTCAGCATCTTCGGCTGATACTTTTTCGCCCAACATAGACAAAGCTACTGCCTTTTGCATTCCAATCAATCGAGGTAAAAAGAAGGTTCCACCACTGTCAGGAATCAAACCAATCTTACTAAATGCCTGGATGAATGAGGCATGTTCGTTGGCAATGGTGATGTCGCAAGCAAGTGCAATATTGGCGCCTGCTCCTGCAGCTACACCATTTACAGCACAAACAATAGGTTTTTCAATAGAGCGAATTTGTAGCACAATTGGATTGTAGTGCTCACGCAAAATGGTAGTCAAATCAGGTCCATTTGGATCCACAACTTCTTGCAAATCCTGCCCGGCACAAAATGCTTTTCCGTTTCCGGTAATGTAAATGGCGCGGATAGAATCATCCTTTTCACACTTTCGAAGCACCTCTTGAAGTTCCAAAGCCATGGGGCGATTGAAAGAGTTATAAACTTCTGGTCTGTTGAGGGTAATTTTTGCTACGGCCTCTATTTGTTCAAATAAAATGGCGGACATAAAGCAGGATTTTGGTTAGGACAAATTAAACCTGGATGAACCGGTTTTTTAATTCCGGTGAAGGTATCATGCATTGATCCTTTTTTCCAAACCATTTGTAACGATTATTTGCCACCCAGGTGTAAATTCCATCTCTTAAGAAAGGAGGGATAAGTCGAAATACATAAAATAAGGCCCAAAATCCGCCCAGGCGACGGGTTACTTCCAGTGCCGCGGTAGATTTTTTATAGGCCTTTTCTCCGTCGATTAGAATGACCGTTTCCAGGTTTTCTTTTTCCAATCCAAATTTTTTGACCATTTCCTGTCCATAATCAGACTGAAGAGATGCAAACTTAAATTTCCCTTCCGGATCATGTTTGATGATAAACTGTACAGAAGAATTACAAAGGTTGCAAACACCATCAAAAAGTAGAACAGGCTGCGACATGGTTGTTTATTTTGGTGATCTAACGTAGGAGAGGGCAGAAGGTTTTTTAAACCTCTGTCTAATGAGGGTCTCTCGAAGAGGACCCTCTTTGTACCAGCAGAGTGTATTGTTCTTTCGGCGGGTCCCTTTAAAGAAGAACTGTCTTAGACAAAAGAAACCTTCCTTCCCCAAATTCCATCATCCAAAATACTTTTTGGAGAGTATCATTAAACCTCCTTATTTTGGAGAGTTAATTTTAAAAAGAGAAACCTAACCTATGAAAACAGCTCATGTACTTTTTCTTCTCCTTTTTTTTAGTACCAATTCCTTCGCTGAAAGTTTAGACTCTATTCCCTGGTACAAAAAACTGAATGTAGATGTAGTCTTTTCCTTTGATAGACTTACAATTAATGAAGATAAGTCCATTCATGAACCACAATTCATCATAGATCAAAGGAAAGATATTGGTCGATACCAGTCTCATGAATATGACTTCTATACAGATAATCCATTTCTGCATTTTTCAACCTTCGCAGGATTGCAATTGGATTTTCCTGTTAATGATAATTTCAATTTCCACAGTGATTTATACGCCGAGCACAGAGGTTTTTCTTACGGCTACTTGACGAAGACATCATGCAGATTTTTCCTCAGTTATATCTGGAAGGTCAGGATACTTTAGACATTTTTGGTGAAAAGGTAGAAGTGAAAGGTAAGCTTGGAGATATGATCCAATATACCTTGAATCATGGCCTAACCGCTTCGAATAATGATTTTCAGGGAGGAAGCGTAATGGCTAAATGGAAGGGATTTTATTTTCGATACCTCATTTTGGCCGATGCTATTGCCAATCAGGGAATTAATTTAGACGAGTTCTGGTCTTACAAATTGGGCTGGGAAGGAGAAGTATTAAATGGGAAAGGAATCTTAAATACTTCTGTATTCAGAGACCGACTAATTCTTACTGCCGGAAAATTTAATTCAGCCTACCATTACGGCATTGCGACAGATTTGCGAATCAAAGGTTGGAAGTTTTTCTTTGAATCTTCATTAAGAGATTTGGGAGGCTATTTTGTACCTGTTAATAACAATACCTGGGATACCCGATTGGGATTGTTGGTGGGTGTCTCCAAAAAATGGGAATGGGGCAAAGATGAAATGTTTAGCTTGAGATTTGATGTCAGAAATTACGGCAAAAATTTTAATACCAATTATATCGACAATGGGCGGGTTACCTTCCGTGAGAGAAACAGTTCCTTTTTCGGAAACTATGTAGGAGAAAGATTTTACCCGCTTAAAAACGCCTATCGACCATTTCAGGAGTGGGCAGTGTATACCCAATTTCAGAATGTCAATTTGTTTTCTTCAAACCTCCAATTATCAACCAATAAAAGAGTGTGGAAAGAATTTTATTTAAACGGTTCTCTTGAAACAATGTTTCTCAATTCTGAAGTAGCCAAAAACTTCTTCTATAATTTTTACACAATAGGATTAAGTTACAATGGATTTAAAGGATTCAAGTTGGAAGGTTACATTACCAATAAAGTAATGAACCTTGATGTAGGATTTCAGACTTTTTACCAATCAAATTTGCCCATTATCAGTTACAGATGTATCCGCTGGTTTGGTGAAGGTGGAGATGAACAAGGGAGGAGAATCTTGAATTAAGATTTAGTGTTATTCTTCCGGTGGGTCCCTTCCAGGAGACCCGCCTTAGACGGTTGATTGCCTATTTTAACCACCTACTACCCAAAACTTTATAAATTGGGGCTTCAAATAAAAACCTTGTAATGATTAGAGTTATCAACCTGGTAATTTTCTTATTTGCTTTTTGCACGACGTCATTATTTGCACAGGACGTAAAAGACTTCCCAAAAGCTTGGGAAGGTAAATGGAAAGGACAATTGGAAATTTTTGGTCCACAGGGAAAGGTCAATGAAGTGGAGATGGAACTGCACATACTGCCTTCAGATAGTACCGACTATACCTGGACGATAATCTATGGACTTGATAAAGAAAAAGGTAAAAGGGATTACATCATTCGAATGACGGATCCTAAAAAAGCTCAATTTGAGGTGGATGAACGGAACTCAATTTACCTTGATGCCTACTTACTTGGGGGAAAGCTATTTGAACGTTTTGAAGTGATGGACAACATGTTGCTTGCAACCACAGAAATGGTAGGCGAAGAATTATGGTTTGAAATATTATCAGGTACCATGCTCGATCCCAGGTCTACCGGAAATACCATGCAAGGAGAAGACGAAATCCCTGAAGTGAAAAGCTATATGGTCAATGTCTTTCAAAAAGCAGTTTTGAAAAGAATTTGACATCATTTTCAACCATTTGAATCATCAAACGAACCATAGGCCATGAATTGACGTTTGTAAATCCATTAAAATGGCTTACATGTTTAAAAAGTTATTCCTTTTTGGTTGGTTTGGAATCTTTGTTTTATCAGGCGTATCGGGACAAGAAGAACTTAAAAATCCACCCCTTACGATTGATGATATTCCGGTTTATCAGCAGTTTGATGATATGCAATATGTCCTGGAATACAATAACGACACTACGTATATCATAAATTTTTGGGCTACCTGGTGCAAACCCTGTGTTGAAGAACTGCCCTATTTCGAAAAGGCCTATAGAGCTTACGAAAACAAACCGGTAAAATTCATCATGGTCAGCCTGGATTTTAAAAAACAATTGGAAAGCAAGTTGGTTCCCTTTTTAAATGCCAGACCTGATATGCCCTCCACTATTGTTTTATTAGATCAGGATGGCAACACCTGGATTCCAAAGGTTGCTGACGAGTGGGACGGGGCAATCCCTGTTACACTTTTTTATAATGGAAATAAAAGAAAATTTATAGGTCATAGCTTTGAAAGTTATGACGAGATTTCAACCATTATTGACTCATTTTTAAGATAAAAAACCCGTTTTACCATGAAAAAATTCATTCCCTTGTTTGTAGGATTGTTGGCAGTTTCTGCCTTTTTGGTTTCGGCAACCATTTCAAATAATGATCCTGCCACTAATGCTTCGGATAAAGTTTCTGTAGGTGATAAAGCACCTGATTTTACTTTGAAAAATGTAGACGGAAAAATGGTTTCCCTTTCAGATTACAGTGATAAAAATGGTGCAGTAATCATCTTTACCTGTAACCATTGTCCTTATGCAAAAATGTATGAGGATCGCATCATTGAACTAAATGCTACCTACGCTCCAAAAGGATATCCGGTTATCGCTATCAATCCAAACGATCCAGAGGTTCAACCTGAAGACGGATTTGAAGAGATGAAGGAAAGAGCAAAAGAAAAAGGATTTGACTTCCCATACTTGTTTGACGAAGGTCAAAAAGTTTATCCGGAATATGGTGCACAAAGAACACCTCATGTTTTCTTGTTGGATGATAAAATGACGATTCGTTACATCGGTGCCATTGACAACAATCCACAAGAGCCGGATGCAGTAACTGAAAAGTATTTGGAGAATGCAATCATGGCATTGGAAAACGGAAAAAGTCCAAGTCCGGAGTCCACTAAAGCCATTGGATGTTCCATTAAATACAAGAAATAAGATAAAATTCCCCCAATTTACGGATGGGTAAGCATGAAAATGCATAAAATACCCATCCGTATCTCGTTTTTCCTGCCTTTTTCCCCTAATTTTGCACTCCTTTTTTAAAAAATCAATTTAGATATGGCTACGCCCAAATCGGTAGCATTTTACACACTTGGTTGTAAATTGAATTATTCGGAGACTTCCAGTATCGGAAGGCTGTTCGAAGATGCCGGTTATTTGGAACTTGATTTCAACAACGGAGCTGATATCTATGTGATCAATACTTGTTCGGTAACAGATTTTGCTGACCGTAAGTGCAGGCAGATTGTAAGAAGAGCCTTAAGGAAAAATCCTTCGGCCTTTGTGGTTGTTATCGGTTGTTATGCCCAGTTAAAGCCTAAAGAAATTGCGGAAATCCCGGGTGTGGATTTGGTTCTAGGAGCAGCTGAAAAATTTCGTATCCTTGAATTCATTGATGACCTGAGTAAATCTCCAGGCAAAGGAATGGTGCAGGCTGGCGAAGTTACAGCAGCCAAGGATTTTATCAATTCCTTTTCATTTGGAGATCGTACCCGTTCATTTTTAAAAGTTCAAGACGGATGTGATTACAAATGCTCTTTTTGTACCATTCCCCTTGCTAGAGGTAAAAGCCGCAGTGATACTGTTGAAAACGCAGTTAACAATGCCCGCAAGATTGCCGAAATGGGCACCAGGGAAATTGTATTGACAGGTGTGAACCTGGGAGATTTTGGAAACGGTACCGAAGTTATCGAAGGAACCAAACCTAAGAAAGAGGCCATGTTTATCGATCTTATTCATGAATTGGATAAGGTAGAAGGCATCAATCGATTCCGTATTTCCAGTATTGAACCTAATTTGTGTACGCAGGAGGTTATCGATTTTGTTGCAACTTCTGAAAGGTTTGTTCCCCACTTCCATATTCCACTTCAATCTGGTAGCAACAAGGTTTTAAAAATGATGCGTCGCCGTTACCAGCGTGAACTGTATGCT
>JAWKLG010000036.1:0-55697 GCA_041392845.1 Saprospiraceae bacterium
CCTTCAAAAAAAGCTATCCAGCAGGTTGCAAATTCTTAAAGCAGATCAAATAGAAGAACTCAACCGAAACATCGATTTACTCATAGAAATATTGGGTGCTGCAGATATCGATGCGTCCCCTTTGCTTATGGTCAATGAGATAGAAGAGGACGAAGACTAAAAATCTGATTAACAAAAAAATACACTTTTAATTTATTGTCATTCAAGACTTTGCGAATAGCATAAGTCTTGTGCTTTTTATGCTGCATTTTTAAGGTAATTTCTATAGGAACTATTTATTTCCTACTTTTGGGCGTTCCAAATAGAAATATTTAATCAAAAAATTAGCGTATGAGATTTTTTCTACAACGATGTTGTATCCTATTTTTATTTATTGGGTTTTCAGCCTTTGTGGCTGCTCAGGATCGTGAAATAACCGGCCTGGTGATGGATGAATCCGGTATGCCATTAATAGGAGCAAATATTATTGTACCCTCAACAGGGACCGGAACCAGTACCGATATCGATGGAAAGTTTCTATTGAAAGTATCTCCAAAGGTGAAGTCTTTAAAAGTGAGTTACATCGGATATAGTGAAGCAAAAATTGTTTTAAAGAAAAAGAACTATTATGAAGTAACACTCAAAGAAGCCCTCGTAATGGATGAAGTGGTAATTACGGCTCTAGGAGTGGAAAGAAGTGAAAAAGCATTGGGGTATTCAGTTCAAAAATTGGATGCAGAAGCAATTTCTGCGGTCAAGCCTACTAATGTAACCAATGCTCTTGCCGGAAAAGTATCAGGTGTTTACATCACAGGTTCCTCTGCCGGCCCTACGGCCTCTGCCAATATCAATATCAGAGGTGTAGCATCTTTGCTAGGCAATAACCAGCCACTTTTTGTGGTGAACGGTATGCCGGTAACCAACGACCTTTACAGTTTCGATGATGGTTTGAATGGTTCTACCACTATCGATTTTGGAAATGCTGCCCAAATTGTCAATCCAGACGATATTCAATCTGTAAATGTTTTGAAAGGCCCTGCAGCATCTGCCCTTTATGGTGCCAGAGCAGCCGATGGTGTGATTCTAATTGAAACCAAAACC
Organism: Saprospiraceae bacterium; assembly: GCA_041392845.1. Taxonomy (GTDB): domain Bacteria; phylum Bacteroidota; class Bacteroidia; order Chitinophagales; family Saprospiraceae; genus JAGQWW01. The sequence continues at coordinate 1,081 of JAWKLG010000036.1, forward strand.
GGTGAGAACCAGGAAGGATGGGGCGTTGAGGTAAACAATACTACCATGTTTTCTTCCATCCTAAAAATGCCTGATTATCAAAATGAATATGGCTTTGGAGGAGGTGGAAAGTATTCTTACCTAAATGGATCGAATTACATCGGCGATAAAGAATACTATGAAGCTTATGGCGAAAACTGGGGTCCTAGAATGAATGGACAAAATATTAAACAATTCAATTCTGACGGAGAACCTGTTCCTTTTACACCAGCTCCTGACAATATCAGAAACTTTTACCGTACCGGTGTTTCAGTCATCAACAATGCGGCAATTAACAATGCTACGGATGAGGGAGACATGCGTTTTTCATTTACACGATTGGACAAAACAGGTATCATCCCTAATACCAATCTTACCAGGAATACTTTTCAAACCAGTATTGGCAGGTCTTTATTTGATGATAAAGTTCAAATCAGAGCCAATGCCATGTATGTAAACTCCTCTTCTGACAATGTTCCCAATTCGGGCTATGATGAGTCTTCTTCCGTACAATACGGATGGTTGTGGTATCCGCGTCAGGTTGCAATCGATGATCTCAAACAATATTGGCAACCAGGTTTGGAAGGAGCAGAACAACGTTATGTTGAAAATCTTTGGGTAAATAATCCCTGGTTCATTGCCAATGAAAATACCAACTCTTTTCAAAGCAACCGCCTGATCAGTAACTTACAACTGAATTATCAGATTACACCAAGAATCGGATTACGCTTGCGCTATGGTGCGGATGTGCTCGACGAAGGTCGTCAGTACAGAAGAGCCCCCTCTACCAAAGCAGCATTGCTGGGTAGTTACAGAGAAGATGAAATTTCTTTCACCGAAACCAATGCGGAGGGTTTGATTTCCTATTCAAGTGATAGGCTGAATGGGTCTGATTTTCAATTTGATGTAAAGGTTGGTGGAAACATCATGCGCCAAAATGCAAACTATTTGGTGGCAAATAATCCACAGTTAAAGTTCTTTGGAACCGATGAAAGTATTTATACCCTAACCAATGCACGTTCAGGTGTCTTGGTAGAGTCGCAAAAGACCAAAACAGGAATCAATTCTCTTTTTGGAGTTGCCACGGTTTCTTATAAAAACTTCCTTTACCTGGATGCTTCTCTAAGAAATGACTGGACCAGTACTTTGGTCAATCCTGTTGTTGGAATAGATGGATCCAATTTCTCTTTTTCTTATCCTTCAGTATCCCTTAGTGCAATCTTGTCTGAGATTCTGCCTTTAGGACAAAACTCTCCAATTTCTTTCTTGAAATTGAAAGCCAATTATGCTGAAGTAGGAAACGGAGCTCCTCCTTATGCTTTTGGAACAACCTTTACTCCTCAGGCAGCTTTTGGTAGCAACTCTGTTTTTACAACCAATAGAACGGTTGCCGATCCAAACCTTACCAACGAACGTACTACCGCCAATGAATTTGGATTGGATTTGAGGTTGTGGAATAATCGCTTCCGTATGGATTTCACCTACTATGACATGTTGAGTTTTGATCAGGTAATTCAACTTCCTGTTGCATCCTCCAGTGGGTATGATTTCAAATTGACCAATGGAGGGTCGATCAGAAATCGTGGTGTTGAATTGTTATTAAGTGGTCGTCCGGTCGAAAAGTCAAATTTCAGCTGGGATGTAACCCTTAACCTTGGTCATAACCGCGCGGTGGTTGAATCTTTGCCTGATATCATTTCAAGTGGTAGATACTCCATCGTAGCCGATGTTTTCCCTGGAGACGAAGGAGGTTCTGACCTTGAATTTGTAGCTGAAGAAGGAGAATTGTATGGTCAGTTATACGGATTGGGATTTGTCAGACATCCTGAAACGGGTGAAATCATCCACCAAAATGGTTTGCCTTTGGTAACCGAAGATAAAGTATCAGCCGGTTCTTACCAACCGGATTTGCGCCTTGGTTTATTGAATGAATTCAATATTGGAAATTTCAAGGTCAGCTTTTTGTTTGATGGCCAGATTGGAGGAAAAATTTACTCCAGATCGCATGCCTTGTATAATACTGGTGGAACCATTACCAATAACAACGATCCAAACCTTCCAATCAGCACTTTGGATGGACGTCAGTCTTATGCTGTTTCTTATGATGGAAACGGAGATCCAGTGTATACCATTGATGAACAAGGTGCCGGTGTAATCGGGCCTGGTTTGAACTGGGTAGATGCCAATGAAGATGGAGTCATAGATTACGACACAGAATTATCGCCCAATGATGTTTCCGTTCAACCCGGAGGTATAGGATATGTTGGATATTTCTATTCTTACTATGGAAATGGATTTAATCGAGACAATATCGAAGCTGCAACTTTTGATGCAACCTATTTCAAATTGCGTGAAATGAGCATTGGCTATAACCTTCCTTCCAGTTGGTTGGGTGACAAAGGAATTGCTTCCGCAAGAATTTCTTTGGTAGGAAGAAACCTGTTATTGTTTACCAATGTACCGACCATCGATCCTGAGACCTATTCAGTTAGAAACGGGATTTTTGTTCCCGGATATGAAAGTACGCAGATTTTCCCTACCCGCAGTTATGGATTTTCCATCCATCTAGGATTCTAAGCAGGTTTAGGTTGTATTATTTTTTTTAAAAATAGAAATGACAGTATGAAGTTTATTAAAAATATAAGTCTGGCTCTGCTTCTGGTTGGTTTGGGAGCATGTAGTCAGTTTGAAGAATTCAATCAAAATCCAAATGAACCAACAACGGTTTCAGCTGATGTGCTGCTTCCGGCTGCTATACGGAAAAGTGTCAATACTTCTGTGGATGCTTCTTTCCTTGTTGGAAATAACGCTGCGCAGTTGACGGCCAAAACCCTGCGTTTGGAAGTAGATGCTTACAATTGGAATGCTTTTCCAACTTATTGGGAAGGTTGGTATGAAAGTTTAACCGATGTGGTTTCACTTGAAAACATTGCAGTTGAGTCTGGCAACGGTGCTCTAGAAGCTACAGCAATCACCCTGAAAAGCTGGATTTTCGCTAATCTTACCAATGCTTATGGCGACATACCTTACAATGAAGCCATACAAGGAGCAACAGATAATTTTACACCAGCCTATGACGATCAGCAAGCTATTTATATGGATTTGTTGTCTGAACTGGAAAGGGCTGATCAATTATTAGCTGCCGGCGACGGAAGTATTGATGGGGATATCCTTTTAGGGGGAGATATGGACAAGTGGAGAAAATTTGCAAATTCTTTGCGCTTGCGTTTGTTGATGTACGCCAATGGTCAGATAAGCGATGCCGGTTCTCAATTTGCTTCCATTGTCGATAAAGGGAATATCCTTTCAAGCAACAATGACAATGTAGTACTTACCTACACCGGAAGTTTTCCAAATGAATTTCCTTTGGTTCCCCTTAAACAAGGTGATTTTGATGCAGTTGCGATAGGAAAAGCTGCTTCGGATGTTATGGAATCTTACAGCGATCCTCGTTTATTGCGATTTGCAAGACCGAATAATGAAGATTTTTCAAATAATCCGACCTTCATTGGAGCTGTAAATGGACAAGGCGAAGATTGCAGTAAAGATGGCGCATCCAGATTAGGCGTTCAATATTACAATTATCCTGATCTTACAACTGCGGCATCTTTAAATCTTCCAATGGCAGAAGGAGTAGTAATGACCTTTTCTGAAGTTGAGTTTTTATTGGCAGAAGCTGCTGCAAAAGGCTGGATCAATGATGATGTTGAAACCCATTATCGTAATGGTATTCAAGCATCTATGCAGTACCATATGGTAGATTATGCCGCATTTGGTTATACAGGAGGGTTTAATGAGTATTACAGTACCTCAGGAGTCGCATATTCTATGGTGACTGATATTTGGGAACAGAAATGGTTTGCTTTGTTCTTCCATGGATTGGAGCCTTACTTTGAAGTAAGAAGGTGGTACGTTGAAAGCGGAAACTCCTTTGATGGAATTCCATTTTTAAATGCTACCTGTGGTAATTTAAATAGTGACAATTTGCCTTTGCGCTTCCTTTATCCGGGAGAAGAACAATCCCTTAATGCTTCAAACTACAGCAATGCAATAGACAAGTTGGGTGGTTCAAATAATCAAAACGCCCAAATGTGGCTGGTACAATAAAAAGATTAAATAAGGGAGTCTTTGACAGACTCCCTTATCCATTTTTATTATGAAGAATAAGTATTTCGACATACACAAGCCTGTTTTTTATCCGGCGGCGATTATTATCTTAACAACGATTGCAGTATCTTTTATTTACAGTAAAGATCTGGTAAAAGGCTTTACGGCATTTCATCATTTTACTTCAGAAAAAGCTGGCTGGTTTTTTATTTTAGCAGTCAATGCCTTTGTAGCAGGTTCTTTATGGTTTGCATTTAGCAAGTTTGGTAAGATCAGACTGGGAGGCAAGGAAGCCAAGCCAGAGTTTTCTACCTTTTCCTGGTTTTCCATGCTTTTTTCAGCAGGACTGGGTATTGGATTGATGTTTTATGGGGTAGCAGAACCCATGTTTCATTTCAGCAATCCTCCTGTAGAAGCATTGGATCCTACAACCAGAGCTTCACAGGCCATGCTTTTTACCTACCTGCATTATGGCTTACATGGCTGGGGCCCCTATGTGATAATTGGCCTGGCTCTCGCATTTTTTACCTACAATCGTGGCCTTCCTCTGACTATCAGCTCCCTTTTTCATCCCCTTATCGGGGATAAAGTGAATGGTTGGATGGGCCATGTCATTGACATTGTTGCAGTAATCGCAACCTTATTTGGCTTGGCAACCACCCTCGGATTGGGTGTGCAACAAGTGGGTGCAGGATTGAACTTTCTATTTGATATACCAAATACGACCCTTACTCACATCCTTCTGATTACCGGAATAACGCTGGTAGCAACTACTTCAGTAGTTTTAGGCTTGGACAAAGGTGTTCGATTTTTGAGTGTTTTGAATATGAGGTTGGCACTTGGCTTTTTGGTATTGATTTTATTATTGGGACCGACCAGTAAATTATTGGACGGATTTGTGCAAAATGTCGGAAACTACTTCAATTCAATCATCAGGGTAAGTACCTGGACAGAAAGTTATACCGATGCAGCCTGGCAAAATGATTGGACCATTTTTTACTGGGCCTGGTGGATTAGTTGGTCTCCTTTTGTAGGTATGTTTATTGCCAGGGTGTCGAAGGGAAGAACGGTTCAGGAATTTGTTTTGGGAGTATTGCTGATTCCTTCCTTGCTAGTTTTTTTCTGGATGGCCGTTTTTGGTGGTTCAGCGATTTTTTTAGAAATGAATGGCATTGGAAATATAGCTGAGGCAGTAAATGAGGATTTATCGACTGCTCTTTTTGTAATGTTGGAAGAGTTTCCTTTTTCTTCAGTCACCAGTTTTATAGGGATCATTCTGGTCACTATTTTCTTTGTAACTTCTTCTGATTCCGGTTCTTTGGTTATAGACAGTATTACTTCCGGTGGAAAATTGGATGCTCCTGTGGGGCAAAGAATTTTTTGGGCTCTCCTGGAAGGTGCGGTGGCAGCATCTTTATTGTTTGCAGGTGGACTCAAAGCATTGCAGTCAGCTGTCATCTCTGCCGGTTTACCTTTTGCCGTGGTTATTTTAGTGGTCATCTTTTCTTTGGCAAAGGTGATGAACAATGAGTTGGACGAAGAAAAACGGGAAGCAGAGAAAAAGGAGAGAGAAGCTTATGCTGATTATGTAAAACGCCTTTTAAAAGGAAATCAAAATGAAAATAAATAGGGTTTTTGTCTGTCTGGATTTGTCTCCTTACGACCAATATTGCGTCGGATTTGCAAAGTTTCTGGCTGAAAATGTTCCGGATATAACCCATCTGGTATTGTTTCACAATATTCGTTTTGACTTTTTAGGTGAGCTGTCCGAATTTGAACCTGCTCAAATTCAATCGCTTAAAAAGACCATCCAAAAAGAAGTAGAACAAAACTTTTTGCCTGTTTTAAACGATTTGTCATGTGAAATTGAAGTTCAAATCGAAGATGAAAACAGCACCACCAGTGCCATCCTCAATGCCCGGCGGGAGGAACATGCTGATTTGATGATAATGGGTAAAAAAGCAGAAAACCATGGCACCGGAATCATTCCCCGTACGATTTTGACAACTGATGATCGTTCAACCGCACTTGCACTTGTTCCCAAGATTGAGAATTTGAGTTTGAAAAGCATTTTGACAGCGCTTGATCTTTCCGATGCATCAGAAAAGGTCATCGATTGTGCCGAATATCTTTCTGGTTTTTTCGACAGTACTAAAACTTGTTTGAATATTTACGAAGTACCAGTTACCTATTTCCCTTACATCAACATAAAAAGAGAAAGTCTTGCAGACAGGGTTAAGGTGAAATCACATCAAAAATTCAAATCCTATATCAGTTCCAAAAAGCTCGATCCGGATTCCTGGAACTTTGAGATTTTAAAAGGAGAAAACATAGCCGGTTCTATTGTTGAATACGCCAATAAAACCAAGCCGGATGCTGTCATTGTAGGCCGAATCGGCCAAACCAACCTTCCGGGAAACATACTAGGAGGCGTCGCCCGCCGCATACTTTCTCAAGACATGAACCGTGTGATGCTGGTGGTTTAGTTGTGGTTATTCTTTTATAAAGAATTTGTCGTTTTCCCATGATTGGGGGTTTTGGTGGATGTAGTTGCTAATTTTTAAAAAAGCATCTTCTGTTCTTACAATGACATCATAAAAACTCCTGTGCCATTCAAAATGTAGCCCTTCTCTTCTGATGAGTTTGGAAACGGCTGATTTGTAGCATCCTATTATAGTAGAAAGAGACGCTCTTTTTACCTGATCATCACCCGCACTCTGTAAGGTCGGGTCATGACCCGACCTTACGTCCACCGCCGAAATCTTTGAATGACAGTTCCCATCCATCTCCAGTAATGCATGGATGTGGTTCGGCATTACCACAAAATCATGAAAGGTCAATCCATTGAAATGGCCCGAAAGGCCAAACCAGCATTCTGCAGCGATTTTTCCCTGTCTTGATAAAATGGACATTCCATCCTGGATTTCGCCAAAATAATGGAATCTGTCTTTTGTTAGAATGGTAATAAAATAGATTCCCTGGTTTCGGTAATCCCAACTTTGCAATCTGATTTTTTTTCTAGTTTTCATCTCCCCACTTTTTCCCTCCAAATTACCCCCAAACAACCCTTTTGATACCAATTTGCCTTTACTAGTCCACCCTAGAGAGAAATTTTACCCCTTTTTTCCCTTTTATTCCCATTTGTCAAACATTAGTAGATGGTATGAGTTAATATCCTTTGTACACTAAGCGTCCTGAAAAATGGGTGCAAAAAAGGAGTTTACCCGTAATGAAAAGAGCTACACTGGACATGACGAAATCCTACAGGGAGAATAGAAATTTGTTGATTTTGATATTAGGACTGTTGACAGCAATGGGCCCATTTGCAATTGATCTTTATTTGCCTGCCTTTTCTGATATTGCCTCGTCTTTAAATACCGACATTAGTAAAGTTTCGCTATCGCTTTCCAGCTTTTTTATCGGTCTGGCCATCGGACAAATTATGTACGGACCTTTATTGGAACGTTTTGGAAGGAAGAAGCCCATTTATTTTGGACTTTCACTATATGCAGCGACCAGTGTGGGAATAGCCTTTTCGACTTCAGTAGAAATGATGATTGCCCTAAGGTTTTTTCAGGCCATTGGTTCTTGTGCGGGATTGGTATCTGCCAGGGCCATAATTCGGGATCTTTTTGATGGAAAAGAAGTCGCAAAGGTCTTTTCTACTTTAATTATGGTGGTGGCCATTTCACCGATTATTGCTCCTTCACTTGGTGGGATTTTATCTACCCATTTTCACTGGAGTGTTATCTTTTTTGTTTTGATGGGCATGGCCTTGGTTGTATTGGCGGGAGCCATTATGATAGTGCCGGAATCCAAGCCTGCAGATCCGAATTATTCGTTAAAAGTGCCCAGCATTTTTAGGACTTATAAGAATATCTTCAAACATCCGATCTTCTTTGTAAATGCTTTTGCAGCAGCGATTGCATACGCAGGATTGTATGCATATTTAAGTGGTTCACCCCATTTGTACATGGATCTGTTAGGACTAAGCGAACAGCAATACGGATGGATATTCGCGCTAATTGCTTCCGGATTGATAACTGCTACCCAGGTGAATAATCGATTGCTTAAAAGCTATACAAGCGAGCAAATTGTAAGGGTTACACTCGTCGTTCAGGCCAGCATCGGAGTCTTGTTTTTTGCAACCTCCTATTTTATTGGTATCAACCTTTACCTGACCACTGCCTTCATCTTCGGCTTCCTGATGTGTCTGGGATTTATTTTCCCCAATGCATCTGCCCTTTCTCTTGAGCCAATGGCTCATACCGCAGGAAACGCTTCCGCCTTGATGGGAGGAATCCAAATGGCAGTCGGAGCTGCCGCCTCTGCTTTGGTTGGAATATTCCACAATACCACTTCGATACCCATGGCAGCCATCATGGCTATCTGTTCATTGGTCGCTTTGAGTTTGTTTTATTTTGGATGGAAGTGGATTAGGGGGTAGGTTACTTTCCAATACAAAGAGTAAGTAGTATTGATTGTCAATGTGTTATGAAAGGAAGGTACAAATAGGGTACGATTGTAATATAGATTTATTCAAGATTGTTAATTTTTAATAATTTGTTTTGATAAAAGAATTGCAACTTTTAATCAAGGTTGAAAATTTATCTTTAGTAAAAAATTATCTTATTCTTATTGGTAAGTTTTTTTTCCCTCAAATAATGCAGCAATTCTTTCCATTTCCTCAAATGCTTTTCTGGACGGAGCCCCTTTAAATCCAACGTTCTTAATGTCGTTAAAATTTTGATTACTAGTTTGATCTACATTAATCCTCAACTTCCCATTTATTGTTATTTTACCTTCTGATGCAATTAACTGAAAATAGTATTTATAAAATATTAATTGAGTCATTTTCCATAATTTCAGTCTTGATGATACCGAAATCCTTAATAGTTTCTGCTAATTCAATGTCATTGGCGAGTAATACCTGCCCAATTAGTTGATAATTTTGGTCTTGAGAAAGGTTGGTTTCAATAATAATTTTTTCTGCTTTCTTCGGTGCTTGTGAAAATCCGAAAACTGGTAATAGAAGTTGCAATAAAAGGAATTTCATTTTAAACTGGTTTTAGTTTGAAAAAACAAAAATACAAAAACCAAGCCTTTCACTAGGGGTAAAAAAATTCATACATTTTAACCAGTATTTGACCCCCCTTTTTAGGATTGACCTAGTTTTTTTGCGGTTAGGCAGGCGATGTTATTTTAATATGTTACAAAGAACTTTTATATACCCCTTCAGAATAATAGTCAAAGTTTGAAATCAAGACACCTAAAGTATTACATTATTCATACCATTGGATAGGTCTTATTAAGTTAATGCCATTCTCGATTTCAATTGTATTCGGAAATTGACTTGTCGAAAGTTTTGATTTTCCTATAATAAAATTCCCATGTGCTTCCTTTTTTAAACTCTTGGTAATCCTGTTAGGAGGAAAAGCGACTATTATTCTTTTTTCAGGTAAGTGATTCTTTATTTCTCTAATAGGTGGAACTAAATCACTATCTCCAGAAATAAGCATAGCTAAGTCATATTGATCTGTAAAGCCATCTATAATCATTTGTGTAGCAATGTTTACATCTGTCATCTTTTCTTCATTATCTTTAATGATGTTACCACAACTAAAGCATTCTTTAGGTTTGGAATTATAGTGCCCATAATAAATTTCAATATCAGTAGTATTTAATGCATCAAGATATAAAGACTGTCTTCGTTCTTTGTTGTTTCCATTATTTGCAATTCTAGCTGTAAAATATTTTACATTAACCAACTCTTGGTTTGGCTTTAATAATTTTAGAGCTAAGGAATGAATATTTAACCATTTTACATTTTTATATTTTGATTTCATTCCAAAATAAAGGTTAAAACCATCAACATAAACTATTACTCTCATGAAACTTATTTGTATTAGTATTAGTTATTTCATACTTTTGCATCAATAACATCCCTAGGATTAGTAGTCCTAGCCCAACGCTCCGTAAGGGGCGTTTCTTTTTTCTCGCAAATCTACCAAATTGAGAGAAAGTATTCCGTAAGATTTTGGGCTTTTGTAACAAACTACTTTCCAATGCAAAACTTCCCAAAGATATTACCCAGTAACTCTTCTACATCTACCTTTCCGGTGATCTCGCCAAGGTGATACAAGGCTTTTCGGATGTCCATGGCAAGGAAATCGCCGGTGATGGCATTGTCCATTCCTTCGAGGACGCGATCAAGGGAAGTGCTTGTTTTTTGCAGGGCTTCAAAATGGCGGGCATTGCTTACAATAGCGGTGTCTGTAAAGTTTTTATCTTCTAAAACAGCATTGTACAAGACTTCTTTAAGGTAGGGGATGTTCATTCCGTTTTTGGCGCTGAGGGAAATGGTGAGCTGGTCTTTGGTCTTTGGTCTTTGGTCTTTAGGAGGGCTGTTGGCTATTAGCCTTTGGCCATTGGCTAAAAGATCTTTTAATTTTTTTGGATCGAAATAGGGATTGCGATCCATTTTGTTGCAGACGACGATGGTGGTCATTTCGTCGCGATGAAGTCTGGTTAGATCTTGTTGCACTTCTTCCAGGGTCATACCGGTAACGTCAAAGACGTAGAGTAGGAGAGAGGCTTGTGCTACCTTTTGCATGGTCTTTTCTACTCCGATGGCTTCAATTTGATCTTGAGCATCCCGGATCCCTGCTGTATCAATGAGTCTGAAATGTACGCCGTTGATATTTAAAACCTCTTCAATGGTATCTCTGGTCGTTCCGGCTATGTCACTTACAATCGCCCTTTCTTCATTGAGCATGGCATTGAGCAGGGTACTTTTACCGGCATTGGGTCGGCCTGCTATTACCGTTAGTACTCCTTGTTTGATGGCATTTCCCAGGTCAAAAGAGCTGAGCAAACTGGAAATGAATCCTTGAATTTTTAAAATAAGTTGCCTTAAATCATCTCGATTGGCAAACTCTACATCTTCTTCACCAAAATCCAGCTCCAGTTCAATCAAACTGGCAAAATTGATGAGTTCTTCTCTTAGTTTTTCTATCTCGGTAGATATCCCACCCCGCATCTGACTCATCGCCATCTGATGAGAGCCGGCACTATCGGAGGCAATCAAATCTGCCACCGCTTCTGCCTGCGACAAATCCATCCTTCCATTCAAAAATGCACGCATGGTGAATTCACCGGGCTGTGCCGAGCGCGCTCCTTTTATTATAAAAAGTTGAATTACCTTCTGCAAAATATAATTGGAGCCATGACAGGAAACTTCCACCACATTTTCGCCGGTGTAAGACTTAGGAGCCACGAACAGCGACACCAACACCTCATCCAAAATCTTTTCTCCATCCCTAATGGTACCAAAATGCATGGTATGCGTATCCTGCTTCTGCAAATTTTTACCATAAAAAACCTCATCCACAATCCTAATCGCATCCGGCCCCGAAAGTCTGATTACACCAATGGCACCCACCCCCGGCGGAGTCGCCAGCGCAACTATAGTGTCCTGCATGTCATGACTGGAATAATTCACTCTTTATAGTTTGAAGCAAAGTAAAGTAGTTTTCACCAGAAAACTAGAACCTAGCGCCTAGAACCTAGCGCCCAGATCAAAAAAAAGAGCAACGCGGCGACTGCGTTGCTCCTGAAAATTCTATAGATATCCTTTCGGAAGTTTTACCTGACGATGATTTTTCCGTTGGCAATTGGTTTTCCATCTCTACTCAAGGTGTAGAAATAAAAACCTGTGTTCATTTGGTGGCGATTAATGCCCAATTGGTTAGAATCAAACTGTTTGGTTTGTATCACTTTCCCTGCTACATCCAGAATGGTCAATTCAAGGTTGCGGTAATTATCGTCGAGAAGGGTGATTTGTAAGGTTGCCTTGTTATCAAAAGGATTGGGGAATACATTGACCGTTGCACCAGGTTCCAGGACTTCCAGGGTTTTAACGAGGATGAAATCCTCACCTACTTCGTGATAGGTTCTGTTGGTATAAATTGGTGCATTTTGGTCAAAGTAAATATCTGCAGCATTGTAAATAATGGTTCCCAGTTCTACATCAGGCATCTGCTGGATTTTGTATTCAACAAATCCATGGGAAAGCGGCTCATTGGTAAAACTGTCTACCAGGTTGATGTTTTCAAAAGTGAACCTTACAATGCCATTTTCATAAATTTCATAATCATAAACATGGCTGGCCGCACCCGCAACAAATGTTTTTGGATCCAAATGATTGGATAGGGTGTCAATGATTTCTACCAGATATGCAGTGTCATTTCCTGTATTTTGGAATCTGATTTTGTATTCCAAAGCAGTATTTGGTTCTATGTAATGATTATTGCTGTAGCCTTTTGGTGAAGCTTGTTTGTCATTCGGATCATAACTGTTTAAAACTTCGCCGCAATCAATGTCCACATTTGCATTGCCGTCATTCATAGGGAAGGCATTCACAAATCCGAAGGAACCTGGACTGCCACCACAACTTTCCAAGGTTATGCTTGGCATAGAAGAGCCGGGGTGGAATGCTTCCTGTGGAACTTCAATTCTAACTGTTGAACCGGTAGCAGGAACCGCTGCCTGAATGGATTCATCCGGGCCTAATTGGAATGGATCGGATATCCTCATGATGGCCGCGTCTTCAATAACAATGTATTGTTTGGCTTCCGTCATCGGTCCAAATCCAATGTTTTTTATTTCATAATAAATGGAGTCGGTACCGCAAGTGGCAGTTACATTTAAAGAAGCACCGGACCAAAGTGGATTCGGGTCTTCACACAGCGTATCAGGGTAAATTCTTGCCTCGGCACAAAGAGTCTCTCCTAAATCTGCATCACAATCAGTTTTAAACCGAACGTTGAAATTCATACATTCCTGTGCGTCCAGATCTCCAAGTTGGAAAACATAAGTGTCACCAACCTGAGTATAGCCAATTTGAGCAGCTGTTATCTCCAGTTTTTCGTCTAAATCAACTTCGACATAAACATCGGTCTCAGCTTCCGTACCATTGTTGCAAACCTGGATGGAGCCCCATCTGTCTACACAAGCTCTCAATGCAGGCAATCCAAGATCAACATTTAAGGAAGGACAAACGACTTCTGATTGAATCATGAAATCAACCGTTTCTGAATCCATTTCATCTTCAATGATGGCCTGAACCGGGGCATTACAGTCACCGAAGAAATTGTTTGGCGTAATAACTTCTACGTCGAAAGTATCGGGCGCTACAAGTATTTGGTAATCACCGTTGGACTGTGTTGTTGCATAAAAAGTATCCAGTTTTCCAAAGGCTGCTATTGTCCAACCCTCCAGATCAATATCTCCACTGGTAGGAAGGCAATCTCCATCCTGATCCCATTTTACATTTCCGTTGATGATGCCGCAATCAGTATCTACAAAAGGTACGTTTATATTCGCCTGGGCACTACAACCTACAGAGTCAACCACGATTATCCAATAACTTCCCGGTTGGATGATAGTGAAAGCTGGTCCTCCAGCTCCACCATTTGGCCATCTAAAAGTATAGGGCGGTACCCCGCCGGTTACTGTTGCAGTTAAAACTACTACGTCATTTGTACACGAAAATGAATCGCTTGCTTCCAAAAGTAAACTAACAGGAGGTGCTGAACTCGCAACAAAGGTCTCTTCTACTACACATCCTTCCGGTGAGGTTATTCTTACAAAAACCTCGTCATAGTCAGGACTGAATTGTAGGAAAGTATTGGTAGTGTACTCCAAAGTGTCATTTCCTGGTTGTACGATGGCAAAAATGTCAAAAGGACCATTTCCGGAGATGTCTCCATAAATGGAGTCAAAAGCGCATCCTTGGAATAGTTCAACATCTAAAATGTCTATATTAATATTGGTGAAATTCGAAACGGATAAACACGGATCGTCAAAATCTGGACTCCCGTCTGCTAGCGTATCTCCAACTATAACTGAATAAAAATAGCTTTGACCAGGGTTGCCATTTAAGGTAAATGTAGAATCAGAGCTAATTTGCTGTATGGTAGTCAGCGGTGTATTAGGACTGGTAAAAATAATAAACCACCTTCCATCATTGGTATCTAACTGGCTGTTGGATGGTCCGGTTAGTGTAAAGGTGTCTCCGTTACAAATTGTAATTATGCTATTGGGAGGTAGGATTCCGGCGCTTGTGCCGTTACATTGAGCCTTCATTTCGGTTGAAAGGAAGGTCAAAAGTCCAAGGGATAAAATAAACATCAGAGTTCTTCTCATGGCAATATTAATTTTGATGCTTCAAATGTCGCAATTGATTTGGGCTACAGCAATTACAAAATTGTCCATTTGCATCGGAGGATTTTAGATTTTAGGTTTTAGATTTTAAATTTATTATTTGATTATCAGTTGATTATGTTTATAAATTGCACTTATTTTGCATCAAATATATTTAAATGCAGAATAGTAGATTGTGGCAGGTTTTTGAAAAATTAAGCCTAAAAGATTTGCGGGAGTTGGAAAAAGTAGTTCAATCTCCCTGGTTTAATCAAAGACCCTATGTTGCCAACCTCTTCGAATACCTTAGAAATAGTGCCCAATTAGATAGTGAAGCCCCCTTCAAAGAAGTTGCTTTCAAGGCTGTTTTTCCTAAGAAAAAATTTGATGATCACCTCATGCGCAATGCCATGAGCCTGCTTTTACAAACCATCGAAAGGTACATAAGTATCCGGGATTTTTTTGCCGATCCTTTTCGTCCCCAACTTGAACTAGGAAAGGCATACCGAAGAATGAATCTCGAAAAACATTATTGGCAGACCATTCATAAAGCCGAAAAGATTGTCAGCGATCAAAATGACCGAAATGCAGACCATTTTAATTACACCTACCAATTAGAATCCGAAAAATACCAATGGCTTTCAGCACAGCGACGAATGGCTAGTCTGAACCTGCAAGAAATTTCCGACAACCTAGACTTATCCTACATTACTCAAAAATTACGTCAAACCTGTTTTTCCATTTCCCACCAGGCCGTTTATCCGCAGCAATACAACTTCGGATTGTTGGATAAGACTCTCGAATTGCTCAAAACAGGTACGTATCTTGATACTCCGGCGGTTGCGGTTTATTATTACTGTTATCTGGCTTTGACTTCTGAAGAATCTGAAACAAGTTTTAGAAAATTCAAATCCTTATTGATTCAGCACGGTTCAATTTTTCCACTTCTGGAGCAGCGCGACTTGTATTTATTGGCCACCAATTATTGTATCAAAAAAATGAATGCCGGGCAGGAAGAGTATGCTGCTGAAGGATTGGAAATTTATAAAGAAGCGCTGGATAGAGGAGCATTGTATGTTGAAGGCAGACTGTCAAGGTTTACCTTTTTTAATATCGTAACCAAAAGTCTGGTATGTGAAGATTATGCCTGGGCAGAGCAATTTATCCAGGAGTATCAAAAATATCTGTCTGAAAAATACAGGGAGAGTACAGCAAGTTACAGTTTGGCCCGACTCGAATACCATAGGGGAAATCACGATTCTGCATTGCAGTTATTGCAAAAAGCTGATTATGAAGACCTTCTTCAAAACCTACAGGCAAAAGCCATCATGGCCAAAATATTTTATGAAGGGGGTGATTGGGAAGTGCTGCATTCACACCTTGATGCCATGCAACAATTTATCCGCCGGAAAAAAGTAATCGGATACCATCAAGACCTATTTGTAAACTTCATCCAGGTCCTTAGGCGAGTAATTGAAACCCCGGAATTTGAAACCGAAGCCAGAAACAATATTGCTCAATTCCTGCAATCCGCTGCAGCCATTGCTGAAAAGAAATGGCTGCAGGGAGTGTTAGGAATTACTGCATAATAATCTGCCCGGATGCCAAAGCCCGCCCCTCCTGACTAATCCTGAAAAAATACATTCCGGAAGGAAGTCCGTTTCTGGAGAAGTAGAATTTTGTGCCTCTTACCTTTGAAATTGACACAGGTTGACCGGCCATATTGAAAAGATGAAAATCAAATTCTTTTCCTAATAAATGCTCACCTTTCAACTCAATTCTGGTGCTTTCAAACATGGGATTTGGAGCAATAACATATGTTGGCTCCGGGCTTGACATTTCATTGGTATTTAGAAAGTCATAATAACCACTCCTTGTAAAAATTTTATACCCTTTTTCAAATCTTGATCTTCGTTCCCTAATCCAAGGGTAAATACTTTGTCCTCCTCCCAGGTCTACACCTATAAAAGGACTAAACTTTACATATAAATAGGAGTTTTCAGGGTCTTCTGAATAGGGTTTTAAAGCCAAATTATTCCAAATAAACCCACTGTCTGGCTCATAATTTGACAAATTGAATTGGTAAGTCTTGGGGAGTCCATGAAATAATTTATAATGGATATGGTATTCGAATTCAGCTTTGGTAATTTCCTCTTGACTTTTATTTATAAAAATAAATTCTACCTCTATAGCTGTATTGTTGGGCACGACAGAGTCATATAAATTGGGAATAATGGTGTCCAAGTAAAAATCATCTGCTCCGGAAGGTTCAACGTTTAGAAATAAAGCTTCGGGTTCCTGTTTTTCTTGGAGGATTCTACAATCCAGGTCGAAATCCGGCTGGTCTTCCTGATGGCCAAAAGCATTGTACCAACCCTTTGATTCTTTTCCGGAACCACAACCTTCGATAGTACTGACTGCATATTTATTAAATGCTTGTTCAGGCTGGTATACTTCTACTCGATAGGTTTGTCCTTCAGCCGGGATTTTAAAACTTAGAGATTCGTCTTTCTTTAATTTAAAAGCAGGGGATTTTTTGGCTTTATTTTGCTCTTCAATTGACATCCATAAATAATGATTGCCTTCCACCATGTCCTCCTGACCTTCATTGGTGATGGTAAATTCGACAGAATCTCCAAGACATTGAGAAGATGCGGTCAAATAAGGCCCTGAATATTTTTCATGAGGAAGACAATCACCTTTCGGAAAAATATCAACCTGTGAGCAAAAAGCAGATTCGAGTAATTCCGGGTCACAGGGAGTTCGAACTTTTATTTTAAACTGTTCATGTGTATTAGGCTCCATTTCGCCGATCTGCAATTGAAATACATTGTTACCCAGAGGGGTTAGAGGAATTTCAGATTCAATAAATTCAAGTTGAGGATCCAAGGTGATTTCCAGGCTTGTATTTTCACTTTTTGCAATTCCTCTATTGCTGTAAGAAATCCAATAATTTACTTCATCACAAAGGTTGAAAAATGGGGTTCCCATGCTTGTCCAAAGAAATGGACAAGGAGGATTTGCGTTAAGCAAAATATCAATTTTTGCGGTATCAAATCGTGAAAAAAAGACTACTTCTGTAGGTTGTTCGCATGCATTCCATAAGTTAAACTCATCAACTTTTTCAATCGTACAATCTTCATGTAAGAAGGTGATTTTTCCATTCTCATTCGTATGCCTGTAAATCGTTCCTAATTGGCTGGTGATCTTCAAAGGGAAGTCCTGCATTAATTCATCATTTGGACCAATCTGGCAATCTCCATCCTTGTCATACCAAAGGGAGACATCCAGTAAATGTCTTTTGATGTCTACCCTGTTCTTGCTCCTTTTGATTTTGCTTCCTTTACAAGCGAGGTAAATGAAATAATTATCTTCCAGCAAAAAACTATTAATTCCATCCGGCTCAGCTACCAATTGGGGGTGCTCGAAAAAACTTTTATAGGCAAATAATCCATCCTCAGTATTGGCGAAACCTATAAAATCCTTGGTCAAACTAGTTTGAGTGTTTTCCATATTTGCAAGGAAAAAGGTATCAGCACCAGGCAAGTAAATTCTATTTGCAAAAGTGGTACTATCGTCTCTTCCCGCTGGAAAAATTCTGGTTCCATCTTTGGCAATAAACATAGGAAATCGATTGGCAGTCCTGTAAACCACTTCTGATGAGTCTCCATTGGAAAAGTGTCTCCTAAGGTTCGTTCCATAATTAGTGTAAAAATCTCCGTTCAGGTCAAAGACCAACTCATTGTCAGTAAAATTTGAAATTCCAGATATCCTTTTCCAATTAACTCCATTGTCTTTAGAAATATAAAATCCTGATGCCCATGAAAATATAAGCAGGCCGTTTTGACTTAGAAATATTTGAGGATTCAATGGCCGGGTAAAGTTGATTCCGGGTGGTCGATATTCTCTCCAAACATTTGAAGACGGTGGCAAAAGATAAAAACTGTTGTTGGAGGTAGTAACATAAGTATAACCGTTGGGGTTGAATTCTATATCCATGACCCCAAGCGTATCTTCTATTACAAAATGCTGCCAATTGATTCCTTGATTTGAGCTAACATAGCAGCCGGTCGGCAAGAAAACATATAATTTTCCCCCAGGACCTTTTTTTAAATAACGGGTGTCGTAATTGTCAGATACCGTTTTAAAATTATCCCAGGATCTAAATCTTCTATCAGTAAATTGAAGACTTGACCCATCCGCAGTTCTCAGGTTTATGTACAACCAATTTTCATAAGGGTGGTGTCTGAGATTTAAATTAAAGTTTTGATAAGTTGGTGCCACCATTTTATTATGAACCCTCACCCAATCAGAAGGGAAAAGTTCTTTGGTATATGTTCCTTCTTCAGTTACGATAAACATATCTCCCGATTGAAAAATGGCAAATCCATAAATATTGTTGGAACCAGGATTTTCAATCTCTTCCCAATCATTGATACCATCGGGAGAGGTAAATACCTGGCAGCTTGGACTTGTGTAGACAAATGCTCCGCTTGGGTGTTTTATGATATTGTTTTCATGATATTTATTTAAGGTGGAATATGTCATGGATTCCCCTAGTGTCGATCCATCTTTCCCAATAATTAAAATTTGATTTTTTAAATCACTATTCAGAATATGCAAATGGTAAATTGAACTGTCAGGTTCTGCTGCAATAAAATCATATAAAAGGATAGCAGAAGGATGATCTTTTAGATCGAAAAGAAGTTCAAACGAAGCCCCCAAATCATCTGAAAACCAAATTTGTGAGTTGGTATTTTTGACTAGAATTCTACCATTTCCTTGGATTTCAAAATCATTTATTGAGCCAACTGTATCAAGATTTATCGCTGAAATAGTATCTTCTTCCGGGTAATAAAACGTAAGTGCTCCGGCTTTTACATTGAGATAAAGAAAATCACCATTCGGATGAGTTTTAATCAGGATATTCTCTCGGTCTACAGGATCTAATCCTAAGGATTCTATATTCGCCTTTTTCCAATTAAATCCGCCATTGTTCGAATATCGAAATTCAGTTTCTTTGTCATACGCAAGCATCTGTGCACGGAAGTTGATGTCGAAGCTTATGATATTTGAAACCTGTGGAGTGTTTATGGTTTCAAATTCTGTTTGACCAAATGTCTTTATTAATAAAAAAAGACTGACAATTGTAAATAAGTTCTTCATGTTAAAATTTTCTTTGAACTGAGAATTCTAATCCCTTTGGGAGCTCCCACATCCCTTCAATGCTAAAAATCAGGTCAATTTTTTCTATTTTATTAAAATTTAAAGGCTCATATTTTACTGCATAATAATCTGTCCGGATGCCAAAGTCCGTCCCTCCTGGCTGATCCGGAAAAAATACATTCCAGAAGGAAGTCCGTTTCGGGATAGGTAGAATTTGGTGCCCAAAAAGTTTTGGGCTTCTACTATTTGGCCATTGAGGTTATATAATTCAAGTTGAAAAAGTTTTCCAGGAATAAGGTCGGCACCCTCTAAATTTATCAAAGCTTGCTCCTTCATCGGATTGGGAGCAATACTGATGTTTTGATTTGTAATAGGATGCTTTTCTGAAGTAAGAATGTCATATTCTCCCCGGATTCTCAATAGAAACTGATCGTTACTTCCGGAAATATTTTGAATTGCAAAATGCGGCAAATAGTTTCCAGCCGGTAAAGTCGGAATCGTAAACGGTTTGAATTTTATATACAAATAAGATTCATCGGGGTTTACTGCGTAAGGTTGTAAGGCTAAATTGTTGGTTTTTAAACCCTCAGGTAATGGTTTGTTTGAAAAATGAATTGGCTGATTCGTTGAAGTTATTATTTCAACGAATACAAGTCCACTGTCCAGCTGAGTTGTTCCTTTGTTGAATAAAATTATTTCATGTTCCAGATCAATATTTGATGGAATTTCCCATTCAGCACCGGCTCCTTCCGGTTCTACTTGGAAGGAAAAGCCATTTGGTTCTTCAAGGCTAGTTAAAATCCTGCAGTCTAAATCATAGGTAAGCTTACCTTCCTGGTGCCCAAACGCGTTGAAATATCCTTTTGAGATATTTGAACCTCCACAACCTTCAATATTGACAGTTGTGTATTTGTCATAAACTCCATCCGGCTGATTCACCTCGACTCGATAAGTCAGACCCTCCGCAGGAATCTTGAAGTCCAAACTTTCATTTTTTCTTAATTTAAATGGCTTTGATTTGTGTACCTCCGGATAATTCTCAATGGCCATCCAATAATATTCCTGAGACTCAAGCATGTTTCTTTCACCGGTATTGGTTATCGTAAACCTTACGGAATCACCCAGACATTCAGCCTCTGCTTCAAGGTAAGGGCCTTCGATTTTATCGATGGGCAAACAATTGTTATTAGGGAAGATTTCGACTTCAGAGCAAAAAGCTGTTCCAATTAAATTGGTGTCCCAGGGAGTTTTCACCTTAAGCCAAAAGGTTTCCTTACTATCTTTTTCAAAATCGCCAATTACCAATTCGAAAAGATTATTTCCCAGGTCGATTAAGGGAACTTGAGATGCTACAAACTCTAGTCTGGAGTCCAAACGAATCTCCAGTCGGGTATTTTCACTTTTAACAATTCCTGTATTGTCATACCCTATCCAATAGGTAGCCTCATCACAACTGTTGAAAAAAGGAGTGCCCATTCCTGCTGAAAGATAAGGACAGGCCGGTTCAGCTTTGACTAGATAATCCACCTGAATCGTGTCAAATCGCTCTGAAAAATTTACATAAACTACTGACTCACAACTTTCCCAAAAATTAAGCTCATCCTTTTTTTCAATGAAACAATTTCCATATTCCATCCATATTTTTCCATTTTCATCTGTGGTTCTTTCAATTCTTCTGTCACCATTGTCAAAGGAAAGTGTCAGGTTTTTTATTGGCTCATCTCCCGGGCCAAGTTCACAATCTCCGTTTTTATCCCAATAGGCGGTTACATCCAGAATTTGCCTGTCAATGTCTGCTGACCCTTTACTGCGCATGATTTTTCCATTCTTTCTGGCCAGGTAAAGTGTATAATCCTTATCCAAATAAAAACTATTGATGTTGTCCAAATCTGACAATAATTCTGGCGCATCAAAATAATTGGTAGAATAAAACAATCCGTCATCGCCTAAGTAGATTCCAACCTTGTTGGTATCCAGGTAAATCTGATAATTGACTGGATTCACCATAGTGTAGCTGGTGTCTCCCGGTAAATACATTCTGCTAACATCGTCACCCGGATCTGATTTTGAACGCGGGAATATTTTAGTTCCATCTTCGGCTATGAACAAGGGTACATTGCTATCAGTTTCATATAGAATTTCAAATGAATTTCCCTGATTATTATACCTCCTCAGGAAACCACCGGTATGAATGTAGAAATCTCCATTGTTGTCAAAAGCAAGATTTTTTTCATCCAGTTTATATAGTGGAGGATCTATTTTTGACCAATTGGTTCCATTGTCATAAGAAAGGTAGGTTCCCGAATTCCAGGAATAAACCAGTTCTCCTGCTTTTCCACGAAAAATTCGGGTATTTTGATACCGACTAATGCCAAAATTATGTGGTGTATATCTTCGCCAGGTTTGAGCGTTAGGGGGGAGCAAGTAGAATCTGTTGTTGGCTGTTATAGCATACGTGTAGCCACTAGGATCAAATATTAGATCGACTACTCCTTTGTTTTCAATGTGAAAAGTTTGCCATGTATTGCCCTGGTCATGGCTAATCATACATCCTAAGCCAATAAACGCATAAAGCTTGTTTCCCGGCCCTCGCATGATTTTTTTTGTGTTGTAGCTGCCGGAAACATTTTTAAAATTACTCCAACTGGTAAATCTTTTATTCGATACCTGGAGACATGCTCCGTCCGAGGTATTTACATTGAAAAAGACCTGGTCTTCATAAGGATGTTTTCTAATGGTGAAATTTCTATTGTTAAAATTCGGGGAAATCATTTCATCGTAAATTGGTTCCCATTCAGCTGGAAAGATTTCCTTGGTTCGAATACCATCTTCAGTAAATAAAAACATTTCCCCTCTGTCATTGATATAAAACCCATGGGTAATTCCCGAGAAAGGATTGTCCATTTGTTGCCAGTCATTAATCCCGTCTTGCGAAAAATAGACCTCACCTAACGGCGACGCAAAAATGAAATACCCATTGGGATGTTTGATGATATTGTTTTCAAAATATGAAAAGGGGTTAATGTAAAAGAATGCAGTTTGAACTGGAGAGCCAACATCGTCAATTATGACCAGTTCTCTAGCTCCGTTAGGGCTTCTAAGGTGTAAGTGATATATAGGATGGTCCGGATCTGCCGCTATCATGTTGTAAACCTCTGAATCTTCATAAGCTGACCCTAAATCTTTGAGGTCAAATATCATTTTAAAAGATTCAGCCTGGTCATAACTGATGAATACCTGATGATTTTTATTTTTAAAAAGAATATTTCCATTTCCCTGCACGACAATGTCATTCACAAATCCTAACTCTGTAGTATCAACTGTATAAAAAGCATCTAATAAAGGTTGGTAAATCTGAATCGTGCCAATAAGGGATCTTAAAATCATGAAATTTCCATCAGATAGAGCTCTCACTTTGATGCCGTGCTCAGGTATATTGGTGAATTCAGCTTTCGGTAAATTGGGTTCACTCCATGTATTGCCTCCGTTAGCTGAAAACCGAAAGGCTGCAGTGGTGTCATAAGCCAAAAGCTGCCCCCGGAAATTGATGTCAAAGCTTTCAATATTCGATACCTCGGGAGTGTTAATTTCCTCAAACTCGGTTTGAGCTGAACCAATTCCAATAAAAAATAGACTGACGACTAGTGTCATTAAGTTTTTCATAGTAAGCTTTTCTTACGTTTTAGAATGTCATCCCACAGAAAGATTCCCAACCTTCCTGATCTGCTATAAACAAGTCGTCAAAAAGTGAAGTGCCATTGATTGCTCAATGGTTGCGTGACTCAAAAATAATTTATTTTTTTAATTTTAAAAATCAGCCAATTACATTGACTTCAGGAAATATTTCGATGCCAAACTGATTTACTACAGATTGTTGGATGGCCAAAGCGAGGGTCCAAATCTCTTCTCCACTAGCACCACCATAGTTCACCAATACCAATGCCTGATCTTTATGGCTACCGGTATTCCCTACCTTTTTGCCTTTCCATCCTGCCTGCTCAATCAACCATCCTGCAGGGATTTTAAAGTCGCCATTTTCTAAAGGATAAAATGGCGCATCGGGAAATTTTTTGTGGAATGATTCAAATGCTTCCGGACCTATTTCAGGGTTTTTGAAAAAACTTCCTGAGTTGCCAAGTTCTTTTGGGTCAGGTAATTTGGACGATCTAATTTCAATAACTGCATTACTAATGTCGCGAATCGAAGGAGCGTCAATGCCTTTTGATTCCAAAACCTGAGAAATAGCACCGTAAGAAGTATTGAGGCTGTGTTCCTTTTTGGTAAGCTTTAAATAAACCTGACTTATAAATACTTTGCCTTTTAGTTCTTGTTTGAAAATACTATCGCGATATCCGAATTTGCAATCTTCCAAATCATAGGTTTCAATCTTTCCGGTATCGAGGTGGATGGCTTCCAATTTTACAAATACATCCTTCAACTCAACACCATAAGCTCCAATATTTTGAATAGGCGAAGCTCCTACTGTTCCGGGAATAAGAGAAAGGTTTTCCACTCCACCGAAATCATTTTCCAGGCACCACAAAACAAACTGATGCCAATTTTCTCCTCCTCCAATTTTTACAAGGACCTCATTTTCGGATGTTTCAAGAATGCTTTTCCCTTTGATTTGATTGAGTAGAACGGTTCCTTTCCAATCATTTTTCAAAAGTAAATTACTACCTCCTCCCAAAATGAATAAAGGCCCTTCTGCGAGGGCCAGTGTTTTTAAGAAAGTTTCTTCACTGTCAATTTCAGCCAGATAACTGGTTTGGGCATCAAGACCAAACGTATTATAAGGCTGTAGGGAAACGTTCTTCCGAATATTCATTTAAAAAAGCTTATTTGGACAGGATTAGGGTTTATTCTCTCCTCTCCATTTTGCAAGATTGTCGCATTCATCATATCGATTGTCTAATTTTACATAGGTAGAATATACCTTTTCTTTGATCCAATCATTGATATACTGGCTCTTTTTGGATTCGATGGCCGCCAATTGTATTTTAGAATAATCTTCTTTTAAACTGGCCTGGTGGGGCGAAGTTCTGGATTGCAATTCGATGATTCTGAACGCCTTGGTTCCTCCTTGCTGAGAATACATGAAAGGAGCTGAAATTCCTTCAACATCCATCGTGTCAATAGTAAAGAAAATATCCGGATCCAAATCTCCAACTTCAAAGAAAGTATTCCCGGTAGCCGGGTTTACCATTCTTCCATCGTTGTTGTAGCTCTGCTCGTCCTTATTTCCATATTTTTTAACAGCAAAAGAAAAAGTAATGGAATCTGAAAGGATAAGACTGCGAACTGAATCCAATTTTGCATAAGTTCTATCCAAATCTGCTTTTGTAATCTCCGGTTTAACCAGAATGTGGCGTGTATGAATGGAGTTACCTCTTCTTTCCAATAATTCTATCAAGTGAAAACCAAAGTCGGATTCCACCAAATCTGAAATTTCGCCTGGTTCAAGGTTGTAAGCTGCAGCTTCAAATTCGGGCACAAATTTTCCACGTTTGGTCCATCCTAAATCTCCGCCTACTCTTGCAGAACCAAAATCATCTGAAAATTTCCCTGCCAATTCAGCAAAATCTTCACCATCTTCAACTATTCTTCTGCGCAGGGATTCCAGCTTTTGGCGAGCCTTGTTTTTTTCAACTTTATTGACTTCCGGAACCATTACGATTTCTCCGACTTCTACCTCTGAGTCAAAATAAGGCAAGCTATCGGTAGGAATTTGGTTGAAGAAGGATTTAACTTCGGAAGGAGTCACAGTTACATCTGCAAAAACATTTCCTCTCATTCTGTCGGAAAGAATCTGCGCTTTCAAATCTTCACGAAACTGATCTTTTACTTGTCCAACGGATTGTCCGTAATAATCTTCAAATTGTTTTACATCGTTTCCCATAAGGGTTAGGATTCGTTCAATTCTGGCATCCAACTGGGCTTCTACTTCTTCATCGCCTACTTCTATACTATCCAGTTTGGCTTGATTGATCAGCAGTTTTTGAACGAGGATTTGGTCGAGGATAAAACACTTAGAATCTTCAGGAAGGACTCCTCTTTGTGATTCCATCAATGCATATTGTTCTTCGAGTTCTGAAAGTAGAACCAATTCGCCTCCGACTTGTGCTATAACTTTATCTACGATTTCTTTTTGGGCATTTAGACTTACAAGGCCACCCAACCAAATCAAGGCAAATACTATATATTTCATGTTATGTTTTTTCTTTTAGAGCTGCAAAGGAACGGCTTTACCGGAATATCTCCACATTGTTTTGCCTTAATTCCCTCTGATACATCTCTTCCTTTTTCTTATCCAACAATTTTTGCTTGCGTTGGTGCAAAATTAACCTTTTAATTTTGGGTTCCACAAAAGAAAAGGGAGGTTCAGAATTTGCGGAGATAACTTCCTCTTTTTTAAAAAAATATTTGAAGTTATCGTCAGACTGCATGAAAGAGCCTTTGCTGTCAATATTGGTTGCATTTAACCAGCCGGGAGGAAAATTATAGGAGAGTTTGCTTATTTCGATCCAACTACTGTCAGTTAAAACATAATCTCTAGCTGCTTTTTCCGCATATTGAGTCAGCATTTTACGATTATCATCTTTTGAAAAATTCTTCCACCAATTTTCTGCTTTATCCAAATCAGGAGTTCCCAAAGGTATTTTCATGTAAAAATAACGAACCAGCGGTTCATCCAAGGCAAGTTGTTCTTTATTGTTGGAATAATAAGAAGATAGTTCTTGCCTGGTGATGGTCGAATCCAAAAACTGTTCGACCAGGATTTGCTCGTAATTATTTTTGACGAGTGAAGAACGGTAGTCCCTTACCAATTTATCCAGATTGAGATCTTTAGGAAGGTTCAGTTCAGCCTCCTGAAGTAAAACGGCTTCTCTTGCCCACCTTTCTATCAGTGAATTGATGAAAAGTATGCTGTCTTCCGGAGAGACGTTGCTGGGAACCATGCCTTCCAATTCAGAAAGGTATAAGGTTCTGTTTTGTACCCGGGCCAGAATTTTGTCATCCTTTTTACCTTCTTCCTGGCTTTTTTCACAGGCTGATAACAGGAAAATGAAAACAAAAAGCCCGGATACAAATGATATATATTTTGAAAAATAATCAATCATAAATGATTTTCCTCCTGCACTTTATTGAATCAACCCGTTGAAAACGTCCTGGTTGATTTTTACATCGTATTTTTCTTTCAACTCTTTAATCCATTCTTTTTCCAGGAAATCCTGATAGTCAGCTACTACATATCCTCTGGCCTCATCCAAAGTTTTGGGTCCTGGTTCCATGATTTTTTCAATTTTGAAAAAACTGATGGATTTATTACGAGTGTTTTCTTCGATAGGGGAAAGTGAACCTACCTCCCAAAGCATCTGATCCAACAAGGCTTTTCTTCCTTGTTCAATGCTTTGTTGCTCTGCTGTAATCAGGGTTTGTTCATCAGTATTATACTTTGCCAAAACCTGGTCAGGGCGATTTGTTTTGGAAAAAGTACGTATCTCTTCGATTTGCTCTTTCAGCTCAGGCTTTACATTGTAAATGGTAATGGTTGCTCTTTTATTCCAGGTATATTTCCCGTCAACGGTCTTGAAAAATTCAGCCAAGCCGGTAGAATCTTGAGATGCTTTATCCCAAACTTCCATTTTAGTAGCTTCAAACAACAAAATACCTTCCTCGTATTCCCTCATCAAAGCCTTAAAGTCAGGATATTTTTCTTCCAGATGCTTCTCTTCGTAAGCAAGGCAATTTTCATTTACATATTTGGTATACAATTCATTTGCAGCCTCCTGTGCGGTCATTACATCACGGAACCTAATTCTGTCGCGGGTAGATTTTCCCAGGTATTCTGCGAAGTGCGATACGGTATAATTGAATTCACTTCCAATAGCAAATAACTTTTCATTGGAACGAATCTCACCTGGCTTCCATCTGAAATCAAAGAAACTTGAATCCAAACTTGCAGTAAAAGCGTCTAAGGTTGCTTTGTCTTCTCTAAAGTTGTTTTCCTTTTTGATGCTTTTAATCATCGCTTCTTTCGCTATTTCGAAGCGAGAATCTGCTTTGATTTTATTTTGCAATCCCGATTTAACGATATTAAATGGCTGGATTCCTTTTTTGGAAATTCGTTTTACTATATGCCAGCCTAGACTGGTTTTGAATGGTTTGGAATACCCTCCATCTTCTGAAATCCCAAATGCTGCTTCTTCAAAACTTGGCTCATACCTATTGATTCCAAAAAATCCGATGTATCCGCCCTTGTCTGCACTTAATTTATCTTCTGATTGCGCTTTTGCCAGACTTTCAAAGGTTTCACCAGCCTGTAATTGAGCGTAAATACTATCAATTTTTGCTTTGGCTTTTTTGTCATCCTCACCTTCCTTTGCTCTTACCAGTATATGTGCAACTTCCATCTCTCCGCGTGCTTCACGCACATCGTTTACTTTGACAATGCTGTAACCGATTGGAGTTCTTAAAATGTCAGAAAATTCACCCTTGTTAAGAGAATAGGCTGCATTTTCCAAAGGGTAAAAACCATTTGGAAACAATGCAGTCACATATCCAATGTGACCTTGATTTTGTTCCTTGTTTTTATCGTCTGAAAGGTCCATGGCAACCTGGCCAAAGTCTTCTCCTTTCTTTAGCCTGCTGTAGGCGGATTTAATTTTTTTATACGCCGTGGCTGTATCTGATGGACTTGGATTCTGCGGGAAGTTAATCAGGATATAACTGATATCTACATCTTTTTGGGTACGCTCATACGCTTCTTTGATCAGCTTGTCAGTAACCTCACGGTCAATCAGGTAAGAATCTGCCAATTGTCTTCTGTAGCCCTCCAACTCATTCATCAATGAAGGAATAGTATCCAATTTCATTTCTTTGGCCCTTCTTACCTTCAGTTTGAACTTTACGTAAAGGTCCAGATAATCTTTGAGGGATGCCTCTGAATAATCAGCTTTGTTAGCATTGGTTTTTGAGTAGATGTAATCAAACTCTGAAACATGAACGGGTACTCCGTCAACGGTAAACAAAACCGGATCGTTGGATTGGGCAAGCAATCCTGAGCTCATAAAAAGTATTGCAAAAAGAACTGAAAACACTCGGTTCATTGTACTAGCTTTTGATTTGAAAATTTTAGGGACAAATTCGAATTTATTTAGTCTTCCAAGCCGCTAAATTAGAAATTTAGGTGAGAATCTTCCTATGAAAATAAGGCGTGCGGCATACATTTAAATCTCATTAACGATTTCAAAACAGTAATGAATTTTTTTATTCCTGAAATCCTCGGGAATTGTGGTAGCACTGATGTCTTTTATTGATTTGGATTCAATGGCTTCGCTGTCGATTCTGAATTTTCTAAAATTGGTTGAAAAGTAGATGGTTCCGCCAGGATAAACCCTTTTTAAAACCAAATTAATCAACTCCGCATGGTCTCTTTGTATGTCCAGTACATCCTTCATCAATTTACTGTTGGAAAAGGTTGGAGGATCAAGAATTACCAGATCGTATTTATCCTTGACAGGCTCTTTTAGCCATTGTTTAATGTCGGATCTGATAAACTTATGTTCTTTGCCTTTGATTTTGTTGAGCTCCATATTCCTTTGAGCCCAACTCAGATAGGTGTTGGAAATATCTACGGTAGTGGTTTCGACGGCTCCTCCGTCTGCAGCATAAACTGTAAAGGAACCCGTGTAGGCAAACAAGTTTAAAACAGTTTTTCCTGCACTTAACGATCTAACCATTTGGCGGGTGTTTCTATGGTCTAAAAACAAGCCGGTGTCCAGATAATCGCTGAGGTTGACCCAAAATTTCAGGCCATTTTCCTTGACGATTTTTTCAGCCTGATCTTCTCCGAATTTGGCGTATTGTTGTTTGCCTTTTTGTTGTTCTCTTGTTTTGAAAAAAATGTTTTCTTCTCTAACGTCCAAAGATTCACAAAGGCAGGTTCTGCATTTAGACCACCACTCTGCAGCTTCGATAAAACTGAGTTTGTGGTTTCTTTTGTACTCAGCCACATGAAGGTAATGTTCGTACCAGTCAATTGCAAGAGGGAATTCCGGAATGTCGGCATCGTAGATTCGAAAACAGGTGATGTTTTTTTTCTTTGCCCATTTGGAATAATGACGATTCATTTTCCTGAGGCGATTGGCCAACATGTTGAAGTCCGGCAGTGACATTTAATTTCTTTTGCCGGAAAGGTATTTGTTTTTTGACATTTTTTAATTTCTCAACAAGCGGTATTTCATGGCATTGGCCGGATCAATCTTTGACATGATATCCGCAACCTTGTTTTTAGACGTTGGATCTGCACTATTGAATACCTGCAGGATTTCTTCACTTTTGGTATTAGAAAACACCTGAATGATCATCGAATTTGGATAATTTTTGTCTACTCCTGAGATAGCTTCAAGGGCTTTCAACATGAAAACTCTGGCTACAGCCTGATCGCTTGCCAGTTGATCCAATCCAAGTCTATGGTAGTCGTACCAGGCCTGACGTAAAGGTTGAACACGAGGGGTAAGCAGATTTTCAATCAACCAATAACGATTTCTTTGTCCATCTACAGCTCTCCAGCCTTTTGCATTTCGGGTTACTGAAGAAGGAATTTGGTTCATGATTTCAAAAGCAGTTTGAAGGTGCTTTTCTCCGCCTAGTGGAGCAAACGAATCCCCATCCAATCCAAGAATTACATAAGCGTAAAAAGAAAGTGTGGCCGTTAAATTGTCGTTGAAGGTATTTGGGGTAAACTGGATAGGCTGGAATTGCTCGTAGGTGAAAAAGAACTCATTGTCCTGGTGGTTAAAAATAACCGTTGCTTTATCAGAACCATAAATGGGTCTGGTGGCTTGTATCGCGATGTTCCCTTTAAAATCCCGGATGCTGATTTCATCTGTTACGGTAATAACGATTGAAACGTCTATCCTTTCTTCCTGCTCATAGTAATCTTCGGTCCATTTTGTATTGGTGAAAAATTCTACAAGACTTGTTTTGAAAATATCAAAAGTTGCAGGATCGGCAGTTTGTAACTTGGGGGTATTGATATTGATGGAAACATTCAATTCTTGTGCCTGCGAGGAGAAAGTAAGAAAAGAAAGGGCAAAAAGGGTTAAAATATATTTCATATTTAACGATGGTTTCGAAAGTAATATGCAAAGGTTATAAAAAAAGCTTTTCAAAAGGATTTTAATAACTCTTTTAAAGCATCTTTATTTTACTTGCTTATTCGAAAATTAGGTGGAATAGTTGTGCTTTCTTTTCAAAAATTACGCTATAAGGGTAAAGAAATAAAAAAAGGCCATGCGTTCATGGCCTTGTAAAACCCTTGAGCGTTAACAACATTGGATAAAAAGGTGAGATAGGGTTTTAATAAAAAAAAAACAACAAGAAAAAGCAGCAAATTGAGCCCTGTATGTTCGTTTGATAATACATAGGCAAAGATGAGCTTCATAGATGAACGCTGGGTTAAGGTCTTATTAAACTTATTTGAAATTTGAATGGCTAAGGTTAAACTGTCAATAACCTTTTGAGGATGGGAATAATAATTTCCAGGTCATTTTGGTCTTCCAAAAGATCTTCCGTCTGAAGACTTTTTTCATCTACCGGTGGTTTTTTAACCAAATCCAGCATTAGTTTTCTTTCTGCTCCTGAAAAACTACTAAAGGTTCTTCTCAGTAAAGGCAACAGTTCTTCAAATCTTGCTTCTTCCAAGTGGTCAATCCACTGGTCGACAATCATCCAAAGTCCGGGCTGATGGATTAGGAGCAATCCACTACCATGTAAAAATCCGGCCAGCCATTCTGCACTTTCTTTATAAGGTACTCCATAGGATAGGGCATAACTCATTTGAATTCCGGAATTATCTACACTATCCAACCCTTTATCTAATAAAAGCCTTTGTGCCATCCCCCTGAGTAATGGGACCGAATTTTGGTTTTTGGAAATTTGTCTAATTGACTCCCACCAATAACTATCCAAAGCGTCCTCTTGGAGAATTCCAATTGCATGATTTGCTTGAAGCAAAAATTTTGAGATTTCGCGGGCTTCTTCTTCATCTATCCCGATACAAAGTCCGGGTATGCCGATGGTCATCCTCGGTACCATCTCTTCTACAACAGACAATACCGCATCTCTGTCTGTCTTTCTAACGCTGCCATATCGAAGTGTTTGTACCAGATAAGGCAATGCTTGCATCAGGTGTAAAGCATCATTGGTAATCGCTGCGGATGCTTTTACTTTTTCTAAAAGTGAAAAAATGATCTCAGAAAGATCTGCTATCAAAGCTTTTACGAGTAAATCTGTGGTCTGAGGCAGGCTGAGGTTTTCTTTTCTTACTTTATCCAGAATTTTTCCACAACAAGCTTCCGGTACGGTTGTCCCCCACATACCCGCTTCGATTATGCCAAGTGCAAAATCCGGTTGCCAGTCTAAAACCCAATATTCTCCAAAACTTCCGGTTGCCTTTTCCGGTCCTTCCATCAATTTTCCCCATGGTATGCCCAGGATGTTGAGTCTGTGTAGCAACTGGCTGGCAATCAGGTTGGTATCTTTTCTTAAATCCAGTTTCTTCTCCACAATTTCATTGGATTCCCAATCTTTTGAAAGTCGTGCAGTTTTGATGGTTTTTTCAAGATCCTGTTGTAAAGGAAGAACAGGAATGGAATCAGGGATCTTGCCATATTTTTTGCCAATGATAAGCTCCCTTTCGATCCAGTTTATGGTTTCCCTGGAACCCTGACTGAAAACTGTTGAGGCTGCTTCTTTCATTTCAAAAATGCCTGCGATACTAAGTCCTCTGATTGCAGCAATGGACTCTGCAAGACGAACAGCCTCAACTACGCTGGCAGTCGACGCCTCCAAATCTTCAGAGCGTAAAAGGCGGGCAGCCTTCGCCATCCAGGTAAGCACTGCCTTTTCTCTTTTTTTAAAAAGTAATTCATACCAGGCCGGAGCCTGAACTCCTGCTCCATATCCACTCTCAAAGGTCAGCCGTTCATAAGACCAGCTGATCCAGGTAGATTGGGTTTTTTCTTTTTTCATCCCTTTGAGCAGGGCATTGTCTTTGGTAGCCGGGATTGAATCATATTTTAAAATAGCAGGCACGTGCCAGGCTCCGCAGACTACAGCAATATTTTTAAAACCTTCTTTGATTTTTTTTCGAATAATCTTCCGCATGTATGCCTCGCGTAGCACCGTTTCGGAAGATTGTTCTTTTGCAGCCTCTCTCATGGCTGTAGTCATTTCAGTTATCGCTTCAAATATTTCATCTGGATTGTCGGGAGATTCAAATGTCGTTTCCCACCAACGCTCAGTGTCTTCATACCCCGCCAATCTGGCCATATAACCCATGGGGTCTGCAGCGATGGTAGCAGAAACACCTTTTTCTTCGGGTTGATATTGGAATAGATTGGGTGAAGGTGATTCGTTTTTCCAGGCAAATTGAAAATGCATCGGCAAATCCATGAAATGTACCGGAATTTCATTTTTTAAACCAAACTGCATGCTGATCCACTCCGGAGAAAAAGAGGCAAAAGGTAAATAAGCTGCCTGTTGAAGGTCTTTTGGGTTGTAAATCAGGATGGCAACCGGTGGTTTTAGTTGTGCATCTCCAGCATATTTATAAACAGATTCAGCATCTTCCGGTGATTCTATCAGGATACAATCCGGCTGCATGCGCTCCAGTGCTTTTTGCAATGCTCTGGAAGAGCCGGGGCCATGATGTCGTATGCCAAATACTTTTATCATATGTTTAAAAAAAATAATGCCTGCCCGAATCTTTTCCAGGCAGGCACTTTAATTCTATTATGAATGTTATTCTTACACAGTCATGATTTCTTTTTCTTTCACCTCTATAAGGTGATCTACTTTTTCACTGTACTTATTGGTCAGATCCTGTACTTCACCTTCTTTACGTTTCCCATTGTCTTCAGGGAAACCGTCTTTAACTGCTTTTTTGATAAAATCCATTGCTTTGTGGCGGGAATTTCTGATAGAAACCTTTGCTTCTTCTCCCAGTCCCTTTGCCATTTTTACCATATCTCTTCTTCTCTCTTCGGTCAATGGTGGCACATTCAAACGAACCACTTCACCATCATTCATAGGTGTCATGCCCAGGTTGGATTCAAAGATGGCTTTTTCTATAGGTCCAAGCATGTTCTTTTCCCATGGTTGAATCACGATGGTTCGCGCATCCTGGGTACTTACGTTTGCTACCTGATTTAAAGGAGTTGGAGATCCATAATAATTAACAAAGATGCTTCCTACCATGGCAGGGCTCGCTTTTCCTGTACGAACTTTTCCAAGTTCATCTGCCAGGTGGCCAAGAGCATGTTCCATTCCATCTTTTGCCTCCTGGATGTGACTATTAACTTCCTCT
The DNA here is from genome assembly GCA_041392845.1 of Saprospiraceae bacterium. Taxonomy (GTDB): domain Bacteria; phylum Bacteroidota; class Bacteroidia; order Chitinophagales; family Saprospiraceae; genus JAGQWW01. Next base: position 34,949 of record JAWKLG010000036.1, read on the forward strand.
ATCATATCGGTTTAATTTACTTGTTTAGGGGCTCAAAAATTATAAATAATATCTTCACCCAAAAGTTTTATTTCGTTTGCTTCTTCTAATTTTTCAATTACAAGGTCTACATCATCCTGCAGTGTCAATTCCTGATTGTTGAGGTTGATATATTCTTTAAGCAAATATAAACTAGATGGTCGGTTTCCCGAACGAATCAGTCTTTTAATTGTGTTTTCGGCGCAATGTTCGATAAAATCTCCCTTAATTTCATTTCTGCCGGAGAATAAATATTCTGCACCGAATCCATTGGAAGGTTCCTCTTCTACAGTTGCCCTTGATGCTGTTTGCATCACTTGGGTAGCCGGAATAGGTTTATTTTCATTTTCTTCCTCCGCTTCCTCTTCATTATTTTGCTTTACCCGAACACAGTATCGATCTTCTTCATTGATCATACCTACCAATGGATCAAAACTCTCATCGTTGGATAAAATAGCGAACTCGGTTTCCTTGTCCAGTTTTTTGTGCAATTTCCCGATGGTGAAACTCATGATTAGATGCAATGAAGAGGATTGGGTGGTTTCAGCTTCTACCCATTTCAGTTGTTTTCCCATCTTTTGAAACAGTTTGACCATTTCAAAGGGGATATGTTTTTCATCCTTACTTACGAAAACATAAGCACGGTCGCAGACCTTGGATAACTGACTGTATTTTATTTTTTTTAAAACTTCAAAACTCACAAATAGGTATCGCTGCTCACCTGGATTCATCGGTACAATAGTTATTTCGGCCATTGAAAGCGAAATCAATATTTAAATCGCTGATTTTCAGCGGCCAATACATTTAAAAGGGATTTAATCCAAAGCCAATAGTACAGCATTAATTCAGGAAAACTAACCCGTAATATTTCTACTGGCGGCAACCGATTTTCGGGGAGCCCAAAGTAACAACTTTTTTAAAAAAGGGAAGGACTGAAATGGGAAATATAAATCAGCAGGCATGAATTTTTATTGAAAAAAATCTAGATGCCTGCTGATTTTATTTTTAAAAAAACTTTTAGTCTCTGGACATTAAAAATAGGTAAAGTAACATTACAACTGCTGATAAAGCTGCTACTACATAAGTCATGGCTGCCCATTTCAATGCATCTTTAGCACCATCATGTTCAACTCCTTCTGTAATGTTTGAGCTTTCCAACCATTTCAAGGCTCTGTTACTCGCATCAAATTCAACTGGTAATGTTACCAGTGCAAAAGTAGTGGTGATGGCGTAGGTAATTATTGCAGCTGTCAGAAGCCAAGGCATGGTTTGAATAAAAAATATCCCTCCAAGGAATAAATATTGCTGAATACCTGCCGCAAAACTTACTACCGGCACAATGGATGATCTGAATTTTAACATAGAGTAGGAAGTTGCATGCTGGACTGCGTGTCCACATTCGTGGGCTGCAACTGCGGCAGCGGCAACACTCCTGCCTGAATAAACCTCAGGACTTAGATTAACAGTTTTTTTAGCCGGGTTGTAATGGTCAGATAAATGGCCTTTTGAAGACATTACCTGTACGTCATAAATTCCATAAGAGTTGAGCATCTGTTCAGCAATTTCTTTTCCCGACAATCCTGCTCTAATTGGAACTTTGCTGTAGTGTGAAAACTTACTTCTAAGTTTATTTTGGACAAGCATGCCGACAACGGCCATCAGTCCTATAATAATGTATATACCCATTTTAAAAAATTTGATTGTTTAAGATAATAAACAATTTTTGATTCTTTTGTTTTTGCCTTTCGACGAAAGGCAGAAAAATGGTAACAAAATTCTAGGAAATCAGGTCGAAGCCTGTGTACCGCTGTAACGCTTCCGGTATTTTGATGCCTTCCGGAGTTTGGTTATTTTCAAGTAAAGCTGCAACGATACGGGCCAATGCCAAAGCACTTCCGTTCAGGGTATGCGCCAATTGTGTTTTTTTATTTTCGTCTCTGTACCTCAATTTCATTCGATTGCTTTGGAAAGTCTCAAAGTTTGAAACAGAAGAAACTTCCAACCATCTTTCTTGAGCGGCAGACCAAACTTCAAAGTCAAAAGTAAGCGCAGAGGTGAATCCCATATCTCCACCACAAAGTCTCAAAATTCTGAACGGCAATTCAAGCTTGTTGAGAATTCCGGCAACATGTTCTACCATTTCTTCCAGAGCCTTGTAGGAGTTTTCCGGTAATTCAAAACGCACAATTTCTACTTTATCAAATTGATGTACTCGGTTGAGTCCCCTTACATGCGCTCCGTAAGATCCTGCTTCTCTTCTGAAACATGGAGTGTATCCCGTCAATTTTATAGGCAGTTCATTGGTTTCAAGAATCACATCTCTATATATATTGGTGACCGGAACCTCAGCAGTAGGAATAAGGTACAACTCATCCCGCTCGCAATGGTACATTTGACCTTCCTTGTCAGGAAGTTGACCCGTAGCCCTGGCTGTGTCAGCATTTACCAAAAGGGGAGGCATGATTTCTTCGTATCCGGCATCTGTGTTGATATCCAGGAAAAATTGAATCAAGCTTCTTTGAAGCTTGGCTCCTTTTCCGCGATAAAGCGGGAAACCTGCTCCGGTTATTTTGGTGCCCAGTTCAAGGTCGAAAATGTTGTATTTAGTCGCTAATTCCCAATGGGGTTGTGCACCATCATACAATTTAGGAAGGTCTTTGTCCCAGGCACGGAACACTTCATTATCCTGTTCGTTTTGTCCGGCAGGTACAGAACTGTGCGGAATATTGGGTACAGTTAACAAAAGTTCTTCCATGCGGGCTTCGATGGTTCCAAAAGACTCCTCCAGTTGTTTCATGTTGTCTTTTGAATTGGAAACCTGTTCTTTTAACTTATCTGCTTCCTCTTTTTTTCCTTCTCTAAACAATTGACCAATCTCTTTACTGATTCTATTGCTTTCTGCCTGAAGGTCATTAAGTTGTGTTTGGGTTGATTTGCGCTGGTCATCCAGTTCAATTAACTCATCAATAATTTCGGGATTTTTGAAGTTTCTTTTTTGAAGGCCCTTCAAAACATTTTCTTTATTGTCCCGGATGTAAGAAATCTGCAACATATTTTAAATTTTTGCGTTTAGTCTGACAAAGAGGCCCAAAATTATCCTTTTACAGTAAGGAATTCGAGGATTTTTTTTGAGAAATATTTTAGAATTCAAAATATAGTGTAATTTTGCGGCAAGAAAGCTGTTAAGGCATACCACCTTTACATACCAATCTTTCAAAAATCAAATCTTTTTGCGACCTGTTTTATTTTTTGTCTCCGGGCAAAATTGGCAATTCGTAAAGCGGTAACCGCCCTAATGCGTCGGTAGTTCCCCATTCAAACAAATTTTTAGGATTTTTTCAGGGACAGGAGGTTAGGATTCCTGAGGTTTGAAGAAGAGATTGTACCCATAAGCCATTCAAATTTTTATAATACACTTCTTAATTTTTTCAATACAGATCATTCTGTTGATTAAATTCTTAAAATAACACCTACTTAAAAACAGATATGTACGACATTCTCCAGTTAAACGATATGCTCGTTCCTGAGCTTCGTGAAATAGCAGAAAATCTAGGTATAGCTGGTATTAAAAAATACAACAAACAGGACTTGATCTACAAAATCCTGGACCAGCAAGCGCTAGAAACAGAAGGAAAGGAAGAAAAAGCCAAACCAGGTAGAAAACCAAAAGCCGCTTCAAAAAAGGAAACTTCCAAAGATGAAAAAGGTGATGATTCCAAAGATGAAGCACCAAAACGTGGTAGAAAACCAAGAAAGACTACCCAAGCAGAAGAGGAAAAGCCTGAAAAGGCAGAAGATAAAAAAGCTCCTGCTAAAGAAGAGGCTCCTGCTGCCAGAGAAACTTCAAGAGATAATAAAGAATCCGATTCCCGCTACTCAAGAGATGACAACCGAGGCAGAGATAACAGAAGGGACTCGAGATATGACAATCGAAACGACAGAAACGATAACCGTAACGACAATAGAAGCGACAATCGAAACGATAACAGAAATGATAATCGTAATGACAACCGCAATAATGACAATCGTTACGACAACCGCAGAGATAATCGCCGTGACAACAGGGATGACGACCGCAATCAAAAGAAAAAATTTGATGTGGAGTTGGATGGAGTAATTGAAGGGGAAGGCGTTTTGGAAATGATGCCGGATGGATACGGTTTCCTTCGTTCTGCAGACTACAATTACCTAACTTCTCCGGATGATATTTATGTTTCTCCTTCTCAGATAAAATTGTTTGGATTGAGAACAGGAGATACTGTGAAAGGAGCCATTCGTCCTCCAAAAGAAGGGGAGAAGTATTTTGCTCTTTTGAAAGTATCCAATATCAATGGACTTGAACCTAAAGAAGTAAGAGACAGAGTTCCTTTCGATTATCTTACTCCTTTGTTCCCAACAGAAAAGTTTGATCTTGGAGCATCTCCTTCCGGTAGAGATTACGGAATGCGTCTTATCAATTTGTTTACTCCAATCGGAAAAGGTCAGCGTGGCTTGTTGGTTGCACAGCCAAAAACCGGTAAGACTTTCTTATTGAAAGATATTGCCAACTCTATTTCAAAAAATCACCCTGAGTGTTATATCATCGTGTTGTTGATTGATGAGCGTCCAGAGGAGGTTACCGATTTCAAGCGTTCAGTAAATGCAGAGGTTGTGGCTTCTACTTTTGATGAGCCTGCTGATAATCACGTAAGGGTTGCAGCTATTATTCTTGAAAAAGCAAAACGTCTGGTTGAGTGTGGACATGATGTAGTAATTCTTTTGGACTCCATCACTCGTCTGGCTCGTGCCTATAATACTGTTGCTCCTGCAAGTGGTAAAGTACTTTCAGGTGGTGTGGAAGCCAACGCATTGCAGAAACCTAAGAAATTCTTTGGTGCAGCAAGAAATATTGAAGATGGAGGTTCATTGACCATTTTAGCAACCGCTCTTATTGAGACAGGTTCAAAAATGGACGGCGTTATCTTCGAAGAATTTAAAGGTACCGGTAACATGGAGCTCTTGTTGGATCGTTCTTTGGCCAACAGAAGATTGTTCCCTGCTATCGATGTTACCAAATCAAGTACAAGAAGAGAAGAGTTGCTTATGGATAGAGATACGCTACAGCGTATGTTCATCTTGCGTAAGCACCTTGCAGATATGAAACCGGAGGAAGCATTGGAATTCATGTTGAAACACATGCAATCCACCACTTCCAACGAGGAATTCCTGAGCTCCATGAATGGATAACAGGAAGTAAGAAATCTGAATTATATTTAGATGGAGTAAGCGGTAAGTCGAAAGATTTACCGCTTTTTTTATAGGCTTCCTTTTTTCCAGATGATTCCCATTTGAACACCATAGAAAGTAGGTTTTGAAACCGTATGTTTTCCAATCAAAGGAAGATTGATGGCCGGCTCTCCGAAAATCCAAAAGTCTTCCCAAACTCTGAATTCCAATCCGCCGGAAAAAGCTGCTTCAACTTTAGGGCCGCCATAAACATAAGTTACTCGAGAATCCTGGAAATCAAAAACGAGGTTTTCATTGTCAAACTCACCCACACTCAAACTGTGTTTTTGACCAAACTGGACAGTACCAACCAGACCGGCTTTTGCTCTTAATCCAAAGCGACTAAAATAGGTATGGCCGCTGATGAAAAATGGAAAAATAAGGTGTTCGGTTGAGTGTTCTACTGTAGTTGAGAAAGACATGTTGTCTCCCGGATCTAAATTTTCCTCAGGTCTGTTTCCTTCAAAATATTGAGTCAGCGTTCCTGTTATGGCAATTTCAGCCACTTCATTAGGAACATCAAACCTGTAATCTCTTGAAATACCGATATCAGTATTTCCTATGGCTCCGTTTTCGCTGTATTGTGCCCTGACTTCTGTGGTTCCTGACATATTCAATTTCCTATATCCCAGACCCATTTGGAAAGTCCAGTTATTGTTGATTGGAATATCGCCAAGAACGGCGAGGTCCCAAACTTTTTGTTCACTTTGGTCTAATTCACCGCTCATGAATGCAGGTGCCATGGTTTTTATGCCATAAACCAGTTCGAAAGGAAATAATAAAGATTCTTCTCCTTTTCTTTTGGCCCCGACTTCCTTAACATCTTTTAATTGGTCACTATTAAGTTTTTCAATTTCTTCTTCTATCACTTCTGAAATTGAATTATCCTCTTCAGTTAAATCTTCTTCGTTGAGGATTTCGGGTAAATCGGCATACTTCTCTTTGTCAAACGAATGAGCAGGATTTTTGAGCGGAACAGATGATTTTTCTTCAGTATCATCCAGAAATGGAGCAAAGTTTACTTCATTTTTTGAAGGAGGATTTTCATTTGATTCATTCTGAATATCTGAAGAAATTGGGCCGGGTTTGGTTTTGTCTATTGCTGATTGTCTGGTTTGATTTGTTTTTTGACTAAAAACTTTATTGCCAACGGGAGCTGGTGCACCAGGATTTGACTGTTTAATAGTTCCTGAATTTTCCTTTTCAGTTTTGACTTCTGATTCCTTTTTTTGAGTGTTTTCCGTATTTGATTTTTCAAAAGTATTGTCAGTTGCAGATTGTCGCTCATTGAGTTCTTCAACCTGAGCTTCCAATGTTTCAAATCTTTGGCTGGTAAAATATTGAGCGCCTGCAAATGCAAGTGCAAGAAGCAGAAGCCCTAACCAAAGCCAGGCGCCCAAACCTCGCCGTTTATCCTTTTGAGGGATACCGGCACGAATCTTCTCCCAGGAATCACTTGGCGGGTTTTCTTCATACCCTTCGAGTGACTTCCTGAAAAACTCTTCTAACCTGTCTTGATTAAAATTATCTTTCATTTTCTTTAATTATTAAGCTGCTTCAGGTTAATACACTTTTATTTAATAAATCTCTCAAAAAAGCTTTTGCCCTTGAAAGTTGAGATTTCGAAGTGCCAACCGAAACGCCAAGCATTTCACTAATTTCCTGGTGATTGTATCCTTCGATTACATATAAATTGAAAACAGCGCGGTATCCATCCGGTAAGCCTTGAACCATTTTAACCAGGTTTTTGGCACTCAAATCCGAAATGATATCATCGCCACTTTCCATTTGATATTCTATTTGGCTTAAGTCTTCTGTTTTTTGCCACTTTTTCTTTTTTCTCAAATGCTGCAAAGAAACATTTACTACAACTCGTCTCATCCATCCTTCCAATGACCCGAAAGGTTTGTATTGATAGATATCCTTATAAATCTGAATGAATCCGTCTTGCAGAAAATCTTCAGCTTCCTGATAACTGTCAGCGTAGCGCAGGCATATCCCAAACAACTTGGCCTTATAACGATGATACAACTCTTCCTGAGCTGTAGCATCGCCTTTCTTACAGGCTTTTATGAGTTCGAGTTCTGACATGGATTCCGAAATGAGTTATAGAGTTTTTGTCGCCTTTATTGGTTAAGTGCAGAAGGGGTAAAAAGGGTTGCACAGCCCTAAAGAATTTTTTTAAAAATAATTAAAAATACGGATTGAAGTAAATTCCATGCTTTGATTCATGACTCAAAATCCTTTACAACTGCTATGAATTCATTTGGGAGGAATCTTTATTTTTTTAAAAAAATATCTTTTTGAATGTGTTTTTTAAAATAAAATTCTGAAATTGGAGGGGTCAAAACTTCCGTTTTTGATTTCACCGAATATTCTAAAATGCCTTTATTTAAAGGCGCTTTCCCAATTCTATTAGAAAAAATCACCACCAACTACCTCATCTGAGCTAGTTGATTCATTACATGTATATTTGAATATATGAGCAGATATTCATATAATTGTGAGGTGCTGAATGATTTTTCCAAATAAAATCATTCAATGATGGCGTTCGGGCAAAATTTAAACAAATTGTCTGTCGCTGATAACCTTTCAAAGTTGAATTTTAAAAACACTTGGTCTATCTATTCATAGTTTGAAAATGGTTCTAACAATTAATGAATTGCTGACCAGAATTTAAGGTTCACTACCTTTTTTGAATTAAAATTTCACCCAAATATTATCATCCATGAACCTGGATATACTTCCATCATGGAAAGGTAAACCTGGAAAAAATATAGAAACCATATAAAATGCTTTCGGGCATTTTGGAAAACCAATTAATGTAGAAAAGATGAAATACGGTTTTATTATTGATAACCGAAAATGCATTGGATGCCATGCTTGTACAACAGCATGTAAATCTGAGCATGATGTGCCGGTTGGAGTCAACCGTACCTGGGTTAAACAGGTAGAAAAAGGAGAGTTTCCGGATACCCGGAGGCTTTTTTCTGTTTTACGATGTAACCATTGTACCGACGCTCCCTGTGTTGAAATTTGTCCCACAGAGGCATTGTTCTTTAGAAATGATGGTATCGTAGACTTTGACAACGATCGCTGTATCGGATGTAAGTCTTGTATGCAAGCTTGTCCTTACGATGCTTTGTACATCGATCCGGAAAGCCATACGGCAGCCAAATGTAATTACTGTGCGCACCGCATCGATATCGGATTGGAACCCGCCTGTGTAAATGTCTGTCCTGAACATGCCATCATCTCAGGAGATATGGAAAATCCGGAAACAGAAATTGCCCAATTGTTGGCAAGGCAGCAGGTTTCGGTTAGAAAAGCAGAGAAAGGGACCAATCCCAACTTATTTTATATTGACGCAGATCAGGCATCTCTTGTACCTTCTGCAACCGACAGAACCGGAGAATATCTTTGGAATTCTCAGACCATGGGAGTTGGACATTATGCCAAAGAAGCTGAAAAAATGGCTTTCTCGAATGGTGATGTCGTCGCTGCAGTATTGGAAGCAGAAAGCAAATACATGACTCCTTCTAATGGTGAAAAGAAAGGTCCTGAGAAGTCCATTTCAGTTTTAATGGGCAAAGAAGCCAGAAGGGTTTATGATACACCTAATAAAGGTATTCTTTGGGGATGGGAAGTAAGTGGATATGTCTTCACCAAAGCCATTTCAGCGGGTGCATTCATAGTGCTTTTCCTTTCGGGTTTGTTTGGAGTGCCTGTGGTTAGTGAAGCCACACAATATTGGGGACTGGGTATTGGACTTGTATTTCTGGCTTTGACCGGTTTGTTGTTGGTTATGGATTTGGATCAGCCAACACGATTTGCCTATGTGCTTTTGAGACCTCATTGGGGCTCTTGGTTGGTGAAAGGTGGATATTCTATAACACTATATGGTGGATTGCTTACTCTTGTTGGTGCAGGATTTTTCTTTGGATGGAATTTCTTACAACCGGTTTTAGGCTGGTTGACCTTAATTGCTGCCGTAGTAGTTGCGATTTATACTGCCTTCCTTTTTGCCCAGGCAAAAGGACGTGATTTTTGGCAAAGTCCTTCACTTGCCTTGCACATGTTGGTACATAGTGTGATGGCTGGAGCAGCCATCTTTTTGGTGATTTCTCTATTTGTTGAAAATGGAGCGGAATGGACAAGCTATCTATCTTATATGTTAGGAGGTGCCATACTTTTTAATCTTTTGACTTTGTTGTTTGAATTGGTGACTACGCATCCAACAGAAGATGCAAAGAGAACCGTAGATATGATTTTGAAAGGTCGCTATGCTACCAAGTTTTATGCAGGGGTGATTTTGGTTGGAAATATCATTCCATTGGCTTTGTTGTTTTGGGGAGTTGGAGGAGGTTTGGTATTGGCAGCGGCAGGAGCTTTGGCATTGTTGGGAATACTCTTTACCGAACAAATCTGGGTAGAAGCACCACAAAGAATTCCATTAACCTAATTTTTTAAAAGATAAATTTTCTCAAAATGGGAAAGAAACACACATTCATAGAAGGCATAGCAGAAAAATTAGGTTTAATTCCTAATCTGCATAAAAACAGGGATCAGGATCTGGAAAGATTAACTGAACCGGGTGATTTAACCAAGTTTCCTCCTCCTGAAAGATGGGATGACTGGACAGAATATGAAGCCAAAGAGCATCCAAAACGTGTAAAGAAGAATTATGCGATCGTCCCTACTACTTGTTTCAATTGTGAAAGTGCCTGTGGATTGACGGCTTATGTGGATAAAGAAGATGGTTCGATTCGCAAATTTGAAGGGAATCCTTACCATCCGGGAAGTAGAGGTAGGAACTGTGCCAAAGGGCCGGCTACCATCAATCAGATTACCGACCCGGATCGTATTTTATATCCTTTAAAAAGAGTTGGGGAAAGAGGAGAAGGAAAATGGGAAAGGGTTTCCTGGGATGAAGTGTTGGATGATATCGCTGGTAGAATAAGAAAGGCACTTCAAGAAGGCAGAAATAATGAAGTGGCTTACCATGTTGGTCGTCCCGGCCATGAAGGATATGCCAATCGTGTTTTGCAAGCCTGGGGAGTGGACGGGCATAATTCACATACCAATATTTGTTCTTCCGGTGCAAGATTTGGTTACAACCTTTGGTACGGTTACGATCGTCCGAGTCCGGACCATGCCCATGCAAAATTCATTTTGTTGATTTCGGCTCACCTTGAATCAGGGCATTATTTCAATCCACATGCTCAAAGGATTATTGAAGGGAAAATGAAGGGGGCGAAATTAGCTACCATGGATCCCCGTTTGTCCAATACAGCGAGTATGTCTGATTATTGGTTGCCTACCTATCCTGGCTCAGAGGCAGCAGCATTGTTGGCTATGGCCAAGGTAATTTTGGACGAAGGCTTGTACAATGAAGCTTTCTTGCGCGATTGGACCAACTGGCAGGAGTTTTTAGAAAAAAGACATCCCAATGTTGAGGTGACTTTTGAAAATTATATTTTAAAAATACGTGAGGAGTACGCTGAGTTTACTCCTGAATATGCTGAAAAAGAAACCGGAGTACCGGCTGCAACGATTGTAGAAGTAGCTCAAAAAATCGGCGAAGCCGGCGAGCGTTTTGCTACCCACAACTGGAGATCAGCAGCCAGCGGAAATCTTGGTGGTTGGTGTGTTTCCAGGGCTTTGCATTTTTTAAATGTACTGACAGGTAGTATTGGCACCAAAGGAGGAACTTCTCCAAATAGTTGGAACAAGTTTAAACCGAAATTCTTCGACACTCCGCCTGCCCAGAAATTCTGGAACGAATTGCACTTCCCAAATGAATATCCATTGGCATTTTTTGAAATGAGTTTCTTGCTGCCTCACTTTTTAAAAGAAGGAAGAGGAAAAATGGATGTGTATTTCACCCGGGTTTTCAATCCGGTTTGGACTTATCCTGATGGATTTACCTGGATGGAAGCGTTGAGCGACAAAAATCTGGTGGGTATGCACATCGCCTTGACCCCAACCTGGAATGAAACTGCCTTCTTTGCGGATTATGTATTACCCATGGGTCATTCTGCCGAGCGCCATGACCTCAACAGTTATGCTACCCACAGTGGAATGTGGGTCGGATTCAGACAACCCGTTTTGCGAGAAGCTGCCAGAAGAGCCGGAAAGGATGTGACCTTCACTTATGAAGTGAATCCCGGAGAAGTTTGGGAAGAAGACGAATTTTGGATTGAATTGAGTTGGAGAATCGATCCGGATGGAAGCTTGGGTGTGAGAAAACACTTTATTTCACCCTACCGTCCTGGCGAAAAAATCAACATCGACGAATACTACCAGTTTATTTTTGAAAATGTACCAGGATTGCCTGAAGCTGCGAAGAAAGAAGGGCTTACGGAGCTGGATTTTATGAAAAAATATGGTGCATTTGAAATCGAAAAAACCAGTTATTCCAAGCATTTGAAAGAAATTTCAAAAGCAGATATGGAAGGAGCAGTTGTCGATGAAAAGACGCATGTCATTACCAAAAATGGCAAACCAATCGGTGTGATGGTTAATGGAAGAGCGCTAACCGGTTTTCCAACGCCATCCAGGAAAAATGAGTTTTATTCCCAGACCATGGTAGATTGGGGATGGCCGGAACATGCGACCCCCGGTTACATAAAAAGTCATATTCATCCTGAGAAACTGGACAAAGAAAAAGGAGAATATTGTCTGGTTCCTACTTTCCGTTTGCCGACCTTGATTCACTCTCGATCCGGTAATGCAAAATGGTTGACTGAGATCTCTAACCGAAATCCAATTTGGATGCACCCTGAAGATGCCAAGCGCTGGGGATTCAAAACCGGTGATACCGTCAAAATCAATACGGATATCGGATATTTTGTCGACAAGGTCTGGGTAACCCAAGGAATGAAGCCTGGCGTCGTAGCTTGTTCACATCACCTGGGCAGGTGGAGAAGAAAGCAAGATGCCGGAAACCGTTGGGCAACCAATACGGTCTCCATCGCCAATGATGGAAATGGTGGCTGGAAAATGCAAACTACTTCCGAATCAAACCTTTCGATAGTTCAGATCCGGATAGTAAAAGGATTTTCTGGACAGACGGTGGGGTACATCAAAACATCACCCATGCCGTGCATCCGGACCCAATCAGCGGAATGCATTGCTGGCACCAGCGTATTCGAATTGAAAAACCAGGTCCAAACGATAATTACGGGGACATTTTTGTGGACACCAATCGTGCCCATGAAAATTACAAGGAATGGTTGAAGATGACCAGACCGGCTCCCGGTCCAAATGGATTGAGAAGGCCACTATGGTTCAATCGACCATTGAGACCGCAGGAAGATTGTATTATTTAGATAAAGAGTAGAAAAAAGCAGGCTGTCGAATTTACGGATTACGATTTACGTTGGATTTAAGACTTTATTTTGTGAGTCGTAATTTAATAAAATGAATTTGGACAGCTCGTTTTTGGTCTGAAGCACTAACATTTACCTTGCAGCTCAGTCTGAAGGCTGGTAATAGCGGGTTTAAATTACGGATTACGATTTACGATTTACGTTGGAATTAGACGTTATTTTTGTGATTCGTAATTATATGAAATGAATTAAGGACAACCTTTTTTGGTCTGGAAGACCTATTTTTACCTGGGTGCCCAGTCTGAAGGCTGGTAACAGCGGATTAGTCTTAATTGTCAAAATCAAACCTCAAACCTCAAAAATCAAACCTCAAAAATCAAATTCCTCCCTTCCTTGCCACCACCACATACCTTGTACTCTTACAACTGTCTGCCCAATCGGGGATCAGTTCGAGGCTGTGGGCATCATACAGATCGACTTGGCCTTTAAAGGCTTTTTCAAAATAGGAACGGATTCGATTCATAGGAGGTAAAAATCTTCGGTGCTTTCCGGCGTAATTGATGTCCATTTGCTCTTCCCGAAAATCGATGTTGATGATTTCACTTTCCTGGAACAATCGTCCGTTTTCTTCTATGAGTTCGGGTGTGCGAAGGGAGACGACTTTTTGGTCTTCAGAATACATTACATTTGGGTACCATCGAATGTGGTCAGGCGTAATGAAGTCTCCAATAAAATATCCACCTTCATTGATGATGGCAGCTGTTTTCTGGATGGATTCTTCCAGTCGGGTGAAATCCAGATAATGGAAAACATTCAATCCGCTAAATGCGAAATCCCACATACGTATGCTTGGATTGAGGGTAAGAATGTCCCCAACATCTGCACGGATATACTTTTGAGATTCCTGAACCATTGCTTCGCTGATGTCAATTCCATAGAGATTGTTGTAGTCTATCGCCAACTCATTTATCATGAATTTCTCCACCAGACCAGTGCCACTTCCAAGAGAGATGAGACTCTTTCCAGAGAAGTCGATTTTATATTTTTCTTTAAAAAAGAGCAGGTAATTTTTAATAAAACCTTCCATGCAAGGTTTGCCGATGAGAGCATCGTACATGGTGGCGTATTTGTGAAATTTATCTGCTGCGCGTTGGGTGCCTTTGAGGTCATTTTGCAGTTTGGCTGCCTCCTGTATTTCGCGGTTCAATGCACGCCAATAAATGGAATTGTTTTGATGGTCATTGTCGTCGGTATTGGCATCAAGGCACCGCAAGAATCGAGGAAGATGGCTGGATGAAAAAGTGTCATGGATTACAGCTTGCAAATCTTTTCCACTTTCGTTGATTCCAAGTTTTTCCATTTTGCGAAGTCGGCGACTCAATTCTACCATATGACGCAATCTGGTTGGAAAATCTCCTTTGGGTCCTTTTTCGATGCGTTTAATGTCTTTGGGCGGCAAGGCGAAAAAGACGCCTCCATCTACTCTTTGAATGGTATTGTTTTCCAGGTCAAAAATACGGGCATCACCGGTTACATTATCGATGGCTTCCAATTCTCCATAGACATGCAAGCTGAGGAAAAATGTATCTGTGGTAGTATTGCCCATCTGATGAACAAGCGAATGTCCTACTCCCACAATGTCTCCCGGCTTGACCGTCCATCTGGCCAGCGTAGAGATATGTCCGTCTTCTACCCTGAAGGTAGCATGTTCAGCAGGGCCGAAAATTTGAACTGCGCCCCATTGGGTATAGCCATGGTCGTGTATGCCTGAAAAATCTCCCGGTCTCCAGGACATGACCATGATTTCAAAATTATCGCCTTTGAAAACCATTTTTCTACCATAACTGTCCTGCTCCGGATGATCGAAATCGGACCATGGTTTTAAATCTTCAGGATGAACCTGGGCTTCTTTAATTACCCTGATGACATTGGAGGGTTTGAGATCCGCATCTTTTTCAAGGCTGCGGGCAATATGTTGGAGAGAAGATGGTAAATTTTGAATTTGCTCTTCAAAAGAAGATTTTATTTGTTCGATCATCTTGAAAAATGGTTTTTGCCAAATATAATAAAGGACTTTTTAACCAACTGTGATACGAGTCACCAATACCCAGCCCAGGTTGATAGTATCTTTGTGATGCAATTTTTTTGCACCATTACCTATCAAAATGAGGTTTCTTTTCAAAGAAGCCATTAAAACCATGTCGGTCATTTTTGAACCGATTCTTACCCTATAAGAATCTACCCGGAATACACACAACTACTTGAACTCCAATTTTGAAAAATTCAAAAAGCACTTGAGTTGGACTCATTGCTATTGTGTATCATTTAAATCGAACAAAACATGGAATTAGTGGCTCAAACATTTGGGTTTCTGGACTTTATCCGGCAGCCTTGGCACTGGGCAGTATCGGGTGTGGCAATTGCAAGTATTCTATTTTTGATGACCTGGATAGGTAGAAGTTTTGGAGTGTCCACAGCTTTTAAAAACTTTTGCAACATAGCAGGAGCAGGTAATAAGTATGACTTCTTTAGATTTGATATCAAAGAGGAATATTGGCGAATGACCTTTGTAGGCGGCGCTATTTTAGGTGGATTGATAGCTTCAACTTTTCTGGCAAGTCCCGAACCAGTCGAAATCTCTGAGGCAACCATCGAACATCTCCAAAATGATTGGGATATCGAATATCCACAAGGAAAGGGATTTTTGCCGGATAATCTTTTCAACTTTTCAAATCTGAAAGGAATTATCCTGGCAATTATTGGAGGTTTCTTTGTAGGATTTGGTGCAAGATATGGAGATGGTTGTACTTCAGGTCATGCTATCTCGGGGCTTTCCCATTTACAACTCCCTTCACTTATTACAGTTATTGGGTTTTTTATTGGTGGTTTGACGATGACCTGGTTCATCATGCCCCTAATTTTTGGTTAAACCATTTTAAAAAATAGAGGAAATGAGACTGTTATTAAACTTCATTATAGGAATCATATTTGGCATCGTAATGACCAAGTCAGAAGCCCTTTCCTGGTTTAGAATCCATGAGATGTTTCGCTTCGAGAGTTTCCACATGTACGGAATAATTGGGACAGCGGTAACGCTGGGCATTGTTTTGATTTGGGCTATGAAAAAGTTTAAAATCAAAACCTTGAGGGACACATTTGTAAACTACACTCCTATGAAATTAAATATTCCAAGGCATATCCTGGCCGGAACCATTTTCGGTTTGGGTTGGGCCTTGATGGGAGCTTGTCCCGGACCCATGTTCATCATGTTAGGCCATGGATTTTGGATATTTCTGGTAGTCATTGCAAGTGCGACATTGGGGACATTTACGTATGGAGTGGTGAAGGATAGGTTGCCGCATTAAGTGCGGTTTGCGGAATGCGGTTTGGGGGTTGCGGGGACCTGGTTTTATTTAAATATATGACTATCAATCTTTTAAGATAAAGATTAATGATGTCTAAAGGGATAGCCTGAAAAATATAATTAAATCCGATGAAAAATTTCCATTTATCACTGGGGGCTTTCTTGATTTTGGGTATGATAGGATGTATGGAAGAAGAGGAGGAGGAGAAAAGAAAACCGGTGGTGCATCCATCTAAGTCTGTACATCATGTCAGCTGGGATTATGCAGGTTCGGGGTCTCCCGAGCATTGGGCAGAACTTTCAGAAGAATTTATTCAATGTGCAGAAGGACATTTTCAATCACCGATTGATATCAGTACGATGGATGCTGTTGAGCATCCGGGTTCGGTGCTTTCGTTTCAATATCATCCCTCTCCGGTTGACGTGGTAAACAACGGACATACTGTTCAGGCTATTCTGGAAGAATCCAATTTGTTGACTGCAAATCAGCATGATTATGAATTGAAACAAATTCATTTTCATGTACCGAGTGAGCACCAGGTAGATGGGATAGTTTATCCGATGGAAATGCACATGGTACATGCAGATTCATCTGGCAAGCTTGCAGTGGTAGGTATTTTTATAAAAGAAGGGAAAGAAAATGAATACCTAAAGACTTTCTGGCAAACCTTGCCTGAAAAAGTTGAAAAGCATGTACATCCGGAAGGGAAGTGTGATGTTTCTCATTTATTGCCGGAAGAACATACTGTTTATCATTATCAAGGCTCTCTAACTACTCCACCTTGCTCAGAAGGAGTTGAGTGGTTTGTGATGAAAGAACCGGTTGCACTTTCCAAACAACAAATCAAACAATTTAAAGAACTTTACCCACAAAATAACCGGCCTGTACAAGAGCACCATGCAGACCTTATTGAAGTGGTTAAAAATAATTAAGAAATGAGAAGTCTGGCTTTGCTTTTTGCATTATTTCTAGGATTGGCAGGCAGTTTAAATGCCCAGGAATCTGAGCCTTCCGGCTGGTTGAAAAAGCTTGAAAAATACAAGATTCAGCCTTCTCTAGGCTTACAATTGTGGTCAAGCTATACACTTGGACAAAAAGTATACAATACCGATTCCAGAGCCTATGAAGCAGTTGACGATCGTATAAATTTTCAATTGCGGAGAACCAGGATAGGACTGAAAGGTCAGCCTTATGAAGATTTATCTTTCAATTTTACGGTTGCCATTGATCTGGTAGGTCGGGATTTGCTTTCTGGAACTGAGGCAGGTGTAAACAATGGTGCATCACCGATTTTTCGTCTTTGGAATGCAACCGTTCAATGGAGGATGATTCCAAAAAGTGAAAAGCTTAACCTTGTTTTTGGATACATGCCTCCCCAAATTGGCAGGGAAAGTATCACATCTGCCATGCGATCTAATTCCATGGAAAAGTCATGGTCTCAAAATTACCTGCGCCGACATTTGACCGGCATAGGGCCAGGCCGAGCCATGGGAGCCAATTTTGGTGGTCTTTTTTATAAAGAAGGCAATCAGCTTAGCATGGGTTATGACCTTGGATTTTTTACCCCGCAGTTCGAATCTTATGGAGGAAATTCAGTTGGAAATCATTTCTCAGTGTTATCGGTAGGAAGGTTGGAATTTTATCTGGGTGATCCGGAATCCAAAAAATATACCCTGGGTCATAAAATCAATTACTTCGGAAAAAGAGATGGATTAACCCTGGCTTTAGTCGGAGCGCATCAAGGTGAAACAGATCTTTTTAAAAATGAAGCTGTAGGATTCGACTTTTTATGGAATCGCCAAAAACATCAATTTGGACGGTGAGTGGACCTGGATGAGTAGAAAAGGGTGCGATAACAATTGATGATGAAACGCTGGTTAAAACGGTCCGGGCAGATACCGGTTATGTACGACTTGGATATAACATAAAATTGGCAAATGGTTATACATTGGAACCTTGCAGAATGGTCGTGCTCTACAATGGCCACACCGATAGAAGATCAAGCATATGCTACTTTGGTGAAGACTCCTTCGGCCTTGAACAGATTTATGATATTGGAGCCAATCTATATTTTAATCCTGATTTGAAATTATCACTTCATTACACCCATCGCCGAGGTGACCCGGGTGATGCAGGAGATGGATCTACGGTCAATAATTATTTCTTCCAGGGAAGATTGAGTTGCCATTCAACGCGGCGATTGGGTCGGGCTGAGGCTCATAGCCATTTTATAAAAATTTAAAGGTACGTCTGCATTGTGATGGCAGATATTAAGTTAGTGTAATTCAGGTCACTAGGGCCAGGATTGAGGGGTCATACCTTTGCAACACAAATCGATAGGAAATGAAAATCAAGCAATTTATACCGGCACTGGTTGCCTCAATACGGCAACCAACAACTAAAGGAGATTTATCTGCAGGCCTTACCGTTGGGGTAATGTTGATACCCCAAGGGTATGGCTGATTCGTGATTGCCGGTTTGCCTCCCCGTATGGATTGTACGCGTCCACTATTCCTTTAATTCTTTATGCATTGTTGGGAACTTCCAGACAATTGGCAGTTGGTCCGGTTGCGATGGTTTCTTTATTGACGGCTGCCGGAGTAGGAACTTTGGCTGAAGTTGGATCTGAAACCTTTATTGCCTTGGCAATTGCACTAGCTCTTTTTGTTGGGGTTATTCAATTTGCACTAGGAGTTTTCAGGTTAGGTTTCCTTGTGAATTTTCTTTCCCATCCTGTAATAAGTGGTTTCACTTCTGCTGCAGCACTCATTATCGGATTAAGCCAATTAAAGCATTTGTTGGGCGTGGACATTCCAAGAAGCCACCATATTCCTTGAGATTTTTAATTCGCATATTTCAAAAAATAGGAGATATCAACTGGGCCACTTTTGCTGTAGGTCTGGGAGGTATTGTTTGATAAAAAGATTAAAAGATAGAAGCTAAATCCATTCCCGGGCTATTGTGATGATTTTTGGAATTCTTGCAGTTTGGGGATTGGGATTGGTTGACCAGGAGTGTAAAAATAGTTGGAACCGTTCCAAGCGGACTTCCTTCATTTCAACTACCCACTTTTGACTTGGAAATGATTTCTTCCTTGCTTCCAATCGCATTGACTATTTCACTGGTTGGATTCATGGAAAGTATTGCTGTAGCCAAGGCGATTCAAGCCAAACACAAAAACTACCAAGTGGTACCCAATCAGGAGCTGATAGCTTTGGGAGCAGCAAATATTGGAGGAGCATTTTTACAATCTTTTCCGGTTACCGGAGGGTTTTCACGTACAGCAGTAAATGATCAATCCGGAGCCCAAACCGGATTGGCATCTATAATCAGTGCGGGACTTATCATCCTAACCTTATTGTTTTTGACTCCTTTGTTTTATTTCTTACCAAAAGCCATTCTGGCTTCTGTGATTATGGTAGCAGTCTTTGGATTGATTGACATCAAAGAGGCTACTCATTTGTGGAAGGCCGATCGTTCTGATTTCTGGATGTTGGCTGTGACATTTATTGCAACACTATCACTCGGTATTGAGCAAGGTATTGGAGTTGGAGTTGTCCTTTCTCTAGCAATGATTATTTTCAGAACTACGCGTCCACATGTTGCACAATTGGGTAAAATCCCTGGCACTAATTTTTACAGAAACGTTGAGCGATTTGACAATTTAGAACAGAGAAAAGATATTTTGATCATCCGTTTTGATGCACAATTGTACTTTGCCAACATCAATTTTTTCAAAGACAAATTGGAAGAATGGGTTAATGCGAAAGGCAAAGACTTGAAAGCAGTCATCATCAATTCTGCCAGCATCAACTCGATGGACAGCAGCGCCATTCATGCCTTAGATGACATCGTTACCGATTTAAAAAATGCAGGTTTAGAAGTCTTTTTCACGGGAGTCAAAGGTCCGGTGAGAGATGCATTGGTCAAAGGTCATGTTATTGAAAAAATTGGAGAAAACCGATTCTTTATGAGTGTGCAGGATGCTGTTGAATGTTTTGATTCAAAATGTCAAAAGGAGTCGAAGCCTAAGATGCAGGAGTTTGCTTTGCAGACGAATGCGTAGCTCGTTTGCTCGGGGGCTTGCGGGCTCGTTTTCTCGTTGGTTTGATCCTAGGAACTGGATCCTTGAATCTGGAAGATTTATTGAATATCCAAGGGTAAACGACGACAACTTTAATCCATTTTTCCCTTTGCTACTAGTTCACGAGCACCGAGCAAGCGAGAACCGACCGACCGAAATCGATTTTTATGGAATTACCAAAAGAAGTTATACCAAAACCAATTATGCGGGACAGGCTTGCGATGGAGCGAACCCGCATGGCCAATCAAAGAACCTTTCTCTCCTATGTACGCACGGGCATCTATTTCAATGCCACAGCCTTAGGTTTTTCCTACCTCGGTGACAAAGTCCGATTCGGATGGCTCGAATGGAGTCTTTCCGGTGTCGGAATCCTCCTTGTCATCATCGGAATCATTTCCTTTTTTGTAATGCGCAGTAAGATTTTGAAGACGTATGCTGAGCCGGATGGGTGAGGTTGTTGGCTGTTGGCTGTTGGCTTTTGGCCATTGGCCTTTCGAATCATCCGCTGGAAAATATCCTGCAAATTCTCAATCATTTCGTCGTTCCAGGGGCTGTCCAATAAGTACCCAAAAACAGATTAAAATTGGCTCTAATATTTCGCAGGAAATTTGTATTTTGTAAGGGTACAAACCCAGTAAAATATGGCCAAGCCGGTATTTAAGGAATTGCCTTTATCTAAGCCAAGT
>JAWKLG010000037.1:0-53635 GCA_041392845.1 Saprospiraceae bacterium
CGAGCCAACGAGCTAACGAGCAATCGAGCCAACGAGCCCCAGAGCCAACGAGCTCACGAGCCCCAGAGCCAACGAGCCAACACTTTACAATTTTTTCTAAAATAACTGGGTGATTCAACAATTTGGTTTACTTTTGAACGTAATTATCAGGACAAAAACAACACGGGTCCCAAACACTTGATATTTTATGAGATTGAAATTATTGATCCCAACATTTCTAAGCTGCTTTATTCTTACAAATTCATGGAGCCAATCCATCACCACCAAAGCAGACAAAGAATACGAACTTCACGCCTACGAATTAGCAATCGAATCCTACAATAAAGTAATAGACAAAGGAGTAGCTACGGGCACTACTTACGCCCGACTAGGTGATTGTTACCGACACCTTAATCAGTTGGAAGACGCAGCCAAATGGTACGAAAAAGCACTGGAATCCAATGACATTCCTGCCGAACAAATTCTGAATTATGGAAAGGTCCTTATGGGGCTTGGAAATTATGACATGGCCAAAGAGTGGTTCAATGTTTATGCTGTAAGCGAGCCTGGAAGTGGCAACCATTATATTGACATGGCCAATTTGGCAATGCAAAATTCCAAAAAACCTGCTGATTTCGAGGTTATTACAATGCCTTTGAATTCACCTGAATCAGATTTTGGCGCAGTTATTTTTAAAGAACAACTTGTTTTTGCATCTGCAAGAACAGATTTCAAAGGGAAAAGACAAGCAAAAGTAGACGATTGGACCGGTGAAAATCCTAATCGTCTTTTCAAAGTAAGCCTTGCTCTATCAAAAAAGATAAGCCCACCGGAATTGTTCCACGCTGAATTAAGAAATACCTATAATGAAGGTCCTTTGACTTTTAGCCCTGATGGCAAAAAGGTTTATTTCACCAAAAATAATTTTGCCAACGGTGTAAGACAGCAACCTTCCAGTGGCTTTCAATATAGCATATTCACGGCTGACATAGACGAAAACGGCGATTGGGCCATTTCAAAACCTTTTGACCAAAATGCTTCCGGATACAACACCGGTTATCCTTGTATCAGCCCAGATGGCAATGCGCTTTTCTTTGCATCAGATCGTCCGGAAGGATATGGCGGCATGGATATTTATGTTTCTTATAAATATGGTGATAGTTGGACCAATCCTGAAAATCTTGGTCCCCAGATAAATTCAAGAGGAGACGAAATATCTCCATTTTTTGATGGGAATGACCTGTATTTTGCTTCTGATTATCATCCCGGCCTGGGTGGATTTGATATTTTCAAAGCGGTAAAATCCAGCTCAGCCTTTGATAAAATTTATCATTTGGGCACAGCTATTAATTCTTCCAGAGATGATTATGGGTTTGTATTCTATCCAAATGAAAACATAGGCTTTTTAACTTCCAACAGAAAAGGTGGGAAAGGAAATGAAGACCTGTATCGTGTCCATAAATTGGAGCAGGATCTTGTAATTACCATAAAAGATGCAGCCAAAGGCACTCCCTTGAAAGGAGTTACGGTTGATTTCACCTATTGTGAAGGCGGAGGAATGGCATCGACTGATGAAAATGGTAAAATTGTGAGAGAAGCCCCCATTACTCAAGAATGCAAGGTGGTTATTTCTAAAGAAGGTTACCGCCTGAATACACTAAAGCTGCGTCCGGACAAACCAGGCCAAAACTATGAAGTGAACCTGGTTCAACAAGGCGAAGTATATTTTGGAAGAATCATCGATGAAAATAGCGGTAAAGGAATTTCTGATGTCGTAATAAAGTTGACAAGGAAATCAGATGGCCACGAAGCCACTGCATTTTCTGATATTGGAGGGAAATTTTTCCTCGCGCTTGCTGGAAATGAAGAATATAATATTCGCTATTCCAAGCAAGGATATATTGAGTTTGAACAAACCCTTCAAACTGAAGAAGAAAAGGATGAAAACATATTGGGAACCATCAGACTTTCTTCAGTCTTAGCAGCAGTTGAAGAAGCCCAAATGGAGGAGCCCCAAAATGATGAGGTAGTTTTTGAAGACACTGCGCCTGTTTTGAAAAATGAATCATCAACTAAAATTCCTGCTACCCCATCAGAATTCACCTCAAGAGGAGAAGGCAGCGGCCCAACCGTGAATAAAAAAGAGGCAACCGTAACGGGTGCCGGATATTCTGTCCAAGTGGCATCAGTAAAAAGCTCACCAGCAAACAACCTGGGCTCTTTCTTTGATAATTTGTCTGATGTTGGAAATGTATACGTTACCCAGGTCGACAATTTGAACAAGATCCGTGTTGGCGTTTATGCAAGTGCAAAAGAAGCTGACGAAGCTTTGGTAAAAATAAAAAACAAAGGGTATGAAGGCGCCTTTGTACTTTCAGATCAAGGGCCACTTTTTAAAGACATTCCTGAGGAAGCAAGCATTGTTGCCAGCCCAGAAGCTGTTGAAGGTATTCTCAAAATCAGATTGGCTTCTTATACCAATACTAAATGGTTTGAAAGAGAGAAATTGGATGGAATGGGTAGCATTGAAGAAGAAATTTCAGGCAAGTTTACGGTCTTTTATTTAAGTGGGATTAGCAATCTTGAGGAAGGAAGAGAAAAGGTAAACATTGTTAAAGGAAAAGGATTCAAGGATGCATATTTGGTAAACATTATTAATGGTGAAGCTAAGAAGGTAGATTAACTATCTTTACAAAGCATCCAAAAAAGCGCAAGGTCACGGACTTTGCGCTTTTTTTTATTACCGAAACTTAACAAGCATTTATTATTTATTTAGAATGGCTGTCTATCTTTGCCGAATTATTAGAAATGCTTTATAAAAAATAGTGAATGAGAAAGGTATTGTTGTTTTTGTTGGTAGCATTGAGTTACCAAATCGATGCACAAATTGACATCATTAATGCCCGAAGCATGAGCATTGGTTCTACAGTTACCATCCAGGGAATTGTTACCAACGGCGATGAATTGGGCCCCATCAGATACATCCAAGATGCGACCGGTGCTATTCCGGCCTACTCCCCAGGGAATTTTTCAAATGAAGTTAACTTAGGAGATATTGTTAAGGTAACGGGTGTTTTGAAAGATTTCAACACCTTACTTGAAATTGATCCTGTCAGCTCTTATGAAGTCGTTTCGACCGGCAATCCTTTACCGGCACCAATGGTAGTAACTCCAAATCAAATAGTAGAAAACATTGAAGGAGTTTTGGTAAAAATAAACAATGCTACCATAGATGGTGCAGGTGGAAATTTTAGTGCAACTACCTATACCATTACTTCAAATGGTCAAAGCATTAATATTTACATGCGAGCCAACCATCCTTTGGTTGGTCAGGAAATCCCACTGGCGTCTGTAAACATCACCGGAATCGTTTCTCAATTCAACGGTGTTTATCAAATTCTGCCTAGAGGACCGCAGGATATAGAAATTGCTGATAATTTCTTTTTCTCTTCTCCTCCCGTACAGTCTAATATTGAGAAAAACGGATTCACGGTAAGTTGGGAAACCAACGAAATGTCCAGCTCAATATTAAATTTCGGAACTGACCCAAACAACCTGGATCAACAATCCATTGATCCAACCATGACTACCCAGCATGAAATCACTTTGAATTCGCTTACGCCTGGTACTGTTTATTATCTGGAAGCTGGTTCTGAAAGAAATGGAAACACCATTACGGCTCCCATTGCAATTTTTGCCACCCAATCCAATTCTTCCGGAGAAATCAAGGTTTACTTCAACAGGTCGGTAGATACAAGAGTTTCAACCGGTTCATTGCCCTCCAGTTCAAGTCCGGGTGCTGCAGAAGGCGCTATTATTGATGCTATCAACAAAGCAACCAGCACTATTGATGTGGCAGTTTACAATAACAATCGTACACCAATTGTTCAGGCATTAACCAATGCTCACAACCGTGGTGTAGTCGTTAGATATGTAACCAATATTGGAACTGCCAACCTTGCATTGAGCAACCCTGCTCCTCCTTTTAGAGTTTTGCCGGGTAATGCTGACCGTTTGATGCATAATAAGTTCATCGTTATCGACAGAAATTCTGAAAGCGATAGCTGGTTGATCATGGGCTCCATGAACCTTACCGATAATAACATTGCAGACGATTACAATAACATGCTGTTCATACAAGATCAAAGTCTTGCAAGAGCATTTACCATTGAGTTCGAAGAAATGTGGGGAGGAACAGGTCCTACTCCAGGTATCTTTGCTGCAAAATTTGGAGAAAACAAGACCGATAACACTCCTCATTTTTTCAATGTAAATGGAACTCCGATTGAAGCATATTTCTCTCCTTCAGATAAAACCACTCAGGTAATTGAGAGAACCATCAATACAGCAGATACTGACTTGGAATTCGCATTATTGACTTTTACCAGAAATGACCTGGGTTCAGCCATTTATGAAAGGTTCCAGGAAGGTGTAAATGTTAGAGGAATGATTGAAAATCCAAATGATCAGGGAAGTGAATATCAGTTCTTTGTAGATAACGGTATGGATGTGGTGGCACACACATTTGAAGGTTCACTACACCATAAATATATGATAGTTGATGCCAATAATGTCAACTCCGATCCAACTGTACTTACAGGTTCTCATAACTGGAGTACCTCTGCTGAAACCGGAAATGATGAATCTACCTTGGTTGTCCATGATGCAACTGTTTCAAATCTATTCATCCAGGAATTCGAACAAAGATGGTGCGAGCAGACCACCCCCGGAGATTGTCTCGTAGGTATTTTTGAAAAGACTTCAGAGCCGTTGGAATTTACAGTGAATCCAAATCCTGTTTCAGATAATTTCAATATCACCTTGCCTGAAAACCTTCAGGAGAAAATGACAATTAAATTATTTGATGGGCGAGGCCAACTGCTTCAAGCTGTAATCATAGATGGAACCGGAAATTACCAAATGAGCGCAGCTAATCTTCCAGCTGGTTCCTATTTTATGCAAATTGTGTCCGGAAAAAAAGCGGGTACTATGCAGGTAATTAAAATATAAATTCAGAACAAATTACCCGAGATGCCTGTTAGTCAGAAATTGATTAACAGGCATTTCGATTTAGAAACTATATGATAACAAGTAAGGCAAAAGAGGCCGAAAAGACTCAAAAAAAACCTCTTTTTAAATTCAAGCAGTTCAACCTGGAGCAGGACCAGTGTTCCATGAAGATAACAACTGATGGAGTTCTTTTAGGAGCCTGGGCACCCGTAGCAGAGATTAAAAATGCTTTGGATATAGGAACCGGCTCAGGGGTAATCGCACTTATGTTGGCCCAAAGAACAGAAGATGCGAGAATAAAAGGAATTGAGATTGACGAAAACTCTGCTTCCCAAGCATTAGAAAATGCGAACAAATCGCCCTGGGCAGAAAGAATTTTCATAAAAAATATATCCATTCAGGATTTCAACCGGAATACGGATGAAACTTTCGACCTGATTGTAAGCAATCCACCATTTTTTACAGGAGGCACCTTCTCCCAAAATCAGGAAAAGACAAATGTTAGACATACTGTAAAATTACCACATGGGGACTTATTACTGAGTGCACGAAAATTGCTTTCTTCAAAAGGAAAATTTTGTGTGGTCTTACCTACTATGGAAGGACTGCGATTTGTTGAAATGGCGGCAACCTATGGATTGTTTTGCACCAGAAAAACAGAGGTTTTCACCGTAAAAGGCAAAACAGTTGAAAGGCTTTTATTACAATTTGAAACTAAATTCAGGGAAATGGAAACTGATCAGCTGGTCGTTAATGAACCCAGCGGTTTTTCCAAAGAATACCGTCTGCTGACCAAAGACTTTTACCTCGATTTTTAATTTTAGACAATTTAAATGGCAGCGATATTTGTTTTGACAACGTTTTAATTCACGTTAACATTGAAAACAAAGGCAGAAAGGATTATTTTTGCCCTCCCCTGCCTAATTTTTTTAACAAAATTTTAGTATTTATAAAATTTTCTAACCGCATTTTGAGTTAAGGTAAAGAGTTTCGGAAGAACAAAAACAAAACGAAATCCAGCGACACCTTCCATAACTCACCTAAAATTTACGAAACTCAAAATGTACCCTCTTTAGCATGAGAATTCTTCAACTTTGTAAGAAATTTCCCTTCCCCCTAAAAGACGGAGAAAGCATAGCTGTCACCCATCTAAGTCGTGCCCTGAATGACCTGGGCTGCGAGGTGACACTGCTCAGCATGAATACAAGCAAGCATTATTGTGATGTATCCAGGCTACCCGACGATTACAACCATTACAAAGAAATTCACCATGTCAAGGTGAATAATAAAGTAAAATGGTGGGAAGCTTTTTGGAATATCTTTTCAGAAGAATCGTACCATATTACCAGATTTATCTCCAAAGATTTTGAAGAAAAACTCATTCAGGTTTTAAAATCTGAAACCTTCGATGTTGTCCAATTAGAAACTCCGGTTTTGTCGGCTTACATCCCGGTAATTCGCAAACACAGCAAAGCGCTGGTAGCAATGCGAAGTCACAATGTAGAACATGAAATCTGGGAAAGAATGGCAGAAAACCAAAAATTCTTTCCCTTAAAGTGGTACCTGCGCCAGGCAGCTAATAAACTAAAAAGATACGAACTAAAACACCTGAACGATTACGATCTTTTATTGGCCATCACTTCAAGAGATTTGAAAATCCTGAAAGAAATGGGCCTTAAAAAGCCAAGTTCAGTTATTCCAATCGGACTCGATGTCAGAGATTACAAACCTGACTTAAAGAGTTTCCAGGCTGCACCTTCCTTATCCTTCATCGGTTCTCTTGATTGGATGCCAAACCAGGAAGGCTTGCGTTGGTTCCTTGAAAATGTCTGGAGCGAAATCAAGGAGAAACATCCACAAATCACTTTACACGTTGCAGGTAGAAATACTCCTCCCTGGGTGAAAAACCTCAAAATTGATGGTATAAAAGTCCTGGGAGAAATTGCTGATTCTATCAAATTTATCAATCAGCACAGCATCATGGTAGTGCCCTTATTCTCCGGAAGTGGCATGCGAGTAAAGATTTTGGAAGGAATGGCATTGGGAAAAGTCGTTATCTCAACCTCTCTTGGACTGGAGGGCATTGATGCAACCGACAACAAAGAAGTATTTGTTGCCAATGATCCAATTTCTTTCATCGAACATCTGAGTAATTGCATCGAAGACCAGAAAAAAATGCTGGAAATCGGAAGGCAAGCACAGGAATTGGTTGCAGAGCAGTATGATAACCTGCAAATTGCCAAAAAACTAGCAAAGGTTTATAAAAACCATTTACCGGCACCAGCTGAAGAAATTGCCAAAGTAGAAGTCTGACTTTAGTTGCTTATTTAGCACCTTTTGCAATGCAATTCTAAATACCTTGATGGCTCGTATCAAGCTATTTATCCATTGCTTTTTTCTGATTAGCAATGAACCAAACCATCGACCACCATAATTGTTAAATAATCTCTTTACTGCTTTATTGCAGGAGGATTGAATTTTTATCTTTGCCAAATAAAATTTATAAACTTATACAATGGTCGATACCGTTCCTAGCATGCAAGACATTCAATTGAATACCATAGAAGAAGCCATCCTTGATATCAGAAAAGGGAAAGTTGTAATCGTAGTTGACGATGAGGACAGAGAAAATGAAGGAGACTTCATATGTGCTGCAGAATGTATCACTCCGGAGATTGTCAACTTCATGGCGACCCATGGTAGAGGCTTGATTTGTACACCCATTGAAGAAAAACGTGCCGAAGAACTGGAACTAAAAATGATGGTTCCGGAGAATACCGCCTTGCATGAAACTGCATTTACGGTTTCCATCGATCTGATCGGTCATGGCTGTACAACCGGTATTTCAGCCCACGACCGTTCGACTACCATCAAAGCATTGGTGGATAGAAATATGAAACCTACAGACTTCGCAAGACCAGGGCATATATTTCCATTGAAAGCAAAGTCAGGCGGAGTATTGAGGAGAACCGGACATACAGAAGCTGCTATTGACCTGGCAAGGATGGCCGGATTCCAACCTGCTGGTGTATTGGTAGAAATATTGAATGAAGATGGCACCATGGCGCGTTTGCCTCATTTGGTAAAAATAGCAGAGAAGTTTGACCTGAAATTGATTTCTATCAAAGACTTGGTTGCTTACAGAATGCAAACCGAAAGATTGGTAAAGAGAGAATCTTCCGTAGTCATACCTACTGAATATGGTGAATTTGAAGCGATAGCCTATACCCAACTTACTACCGGTGATAACCACCTGGTATTAAAAAAAGGTCATTGGGAAGAGGATGAGCCGGTATTGGTAAAAACCTACTCCAGCACTGAAAATGGTGACATCATGGGCCTACTTTTCCACGATTACGGTACCCAGATGAAGGAGGCCATGAAGAAAATCAGCGAAGAAGGGAAAGGAGCCTTGTTGTGCATGCGTCATTCAGAAAAAAATACTACCCTATTGGATGCTTTGAACTTTTTAAAGACCCAATTGGAAGCAGGCGAAGCCATCGAAAAGAAAACGGAGATGGAACAAAGAGATTATGGTGTTGGTGCTCAAATTCTCCGCGACCTGGGAATCACCAAAATGCGTTTGCTGACCAATCATCCTAGAAAAAGAATCGGATTAATCGGTTATGGATTGGAGATTGTGGAGAATATAGAAATGTAAGGAAGGTTGATTTTTGATTTTTGGTTTTTGATTTTTGATATAAGGCTTGGATGTTTGTAGGGGTTGGCCGCGCCAACCCAGGATTGGGAAACAATAGTCAATTCTCCAATCTTTAGTCTCTTTGAAAATTTAGGATGTTCATATCCATTTTTCAACATGAAGGAAGGAAGGAACATGAAGAAAGGGATTATGATTAGCAAAGTTTTGGATCCAATCCAAAATGCCATCCTGATCATACTTTCATACTGTAAATCCTGATTCAGGCAAAAGGGGATTGGGAGACAGGGAGACAAGGAGATTGGGGAAATGAAAAATAATAATCCCTCGCTGTTCCGAAGAGAAGCCTGTATCTTCAGATTTATACCAGCACAATCCCAACCCAAAATCCACCAAAGACCAAAGACCAAAGACCAAAGACCAAATAATTACTACCTCTTACAGCCTGATAAATGGATGCGTGCGGGATTTTAACTTTTAGAAATCCTTAACCATTTCCAACACACCACTTTGTAAGATCTTACCCGTCTTACTTGTATCCATTTTTCTATCAAAATTAAACGTATGGTTGCCCCAAAACAATTTGCACTTATTTTTCTGACAGGTTTTCTTTTGTCAATCGGTTGTTTCAAACCCAACCAAATGAAAGAGACTTCTACTGCAGAAATTGAAACCAACTCCCAAACAATGCAAAACATTCCACCCGAATCTTACCAAAAATATTGGGCTGAAATTGACAGTCTCGATAAACAAAGGCTTCCCAAATCAGCTCTTGAAAAAGTAAATGCACTTTATAAAATAGCAATAGACGATAAAAACGGCCCGCAAGAGGTAAAATGTCTGCTTTATAAGTTCAAGTACGAACAAGAATTGAATGAAAGCGGATTTTCTTCAGGCCTTTTGATGCTGGAACAAAAAATTGATTCGTTGGATTTTCCTGCTCAAGCATTGATGCAAAGCTACCTGGCAAGTCTTTATCAAAATTATCTGGACCAAAACCTTTGGCAAATCCAAAACCGTACTACCCTATCTGATCCAAAGGATGATGATATTGAAACCTGGCCCTATGATCAGTTGGTGGGAAAAATCAACAGCCTTTATTTCAAATCTTTGGACCATAATGGATTGACTGAGGTTTCGCTTGAATCGGTCAAAGAGTTACTCAACAATTTTGATAAAAATGAAAAAAGGCGGACTACACTCTTTGATTTACTGGCATTTGAAGCGATTGATTATTTTAAAAATGAACGTTACGGGCTGAACCAACCTGTATATGCTTTTCAAATCGATGACGAAGCAGCATTTGCAGATGCAAAAACCTTTACCGACCATACCTTCGAAACCAAAGATTCCACTTCTTTTAAATGGTATACCCTTCTGCTTTTTCAAAAGACTTTGAAAGAACAAATGAAGGCCGGAAACGATGTTGCCTTGGTCGATGCGGATTTGCAAAGACTCTCCTTTGTAAGGAACAATACCACTCTGGCGAACAAAGATGAATTATATAAAAAAGCCCTAAACAACCTGAAAGATGAATTAGAAGGAAACGAACTTCAGACTTTGATCCTTTTTGAATTGGCTGAACTGAGCCGAAGTGAGGGTCAGCAGTATGAGGCTCAAGCCTATTGGCAGGAAGAAAGTCCGGAGCAGTTGGCATTGAAAAATAAATTCATTGAAGCTGCCAATATTTGTAAGGAGGCGACCAAAAAATATCCGGGATCAGTAGGCGCAAAAAAATGCCAGGCACTATTGGCCAGATTAGAATCCAAGTCGTTAGGGTTAACTACTGAAGCAATGTTTCCGGAAGGAAAAAACATTCTGGCCAAACTCCAATACCATAATCTGGACAGAGCATTTATAAAAGTCGTCAAAATCGATGAAAAGAAACTTCAAGATTTTGAGGACACAAGATGGAATGAAAGGATGAAGTTCATCAATGAATTGCCAGTTGGTTCTTCATGGGAAATCAACCTGCCAGATCCAAAAGATTATCGGATGCACAGCATTGAATTTTCAGTTCCTAAACAGGAATTGGGACAATATTTCTTGGTTGTTTCTGATAATACCAACTTTACAGACGAAGGGGGAGCCGTATCTTATGCTTTGATTCAGGTATCTAACCTTGCCTTGGTTCACATCAATAATAATGATTCCGACAAAAAATTATTTGTTGTTACCAATCGTATTGATGGAAAACCTGTTTCAGATGTCAGAGTTGAATTCATAATCAATGATTACGCTCAACTTACCAGAAAACAATTCCAGAAAACTGTTGGAAACGCCACTTCAGATAAAAATGGGATGTTTTATTTCAAGACTTCTGAACACCATAATTTCAAAATAAAAATGAGAAAGGGTTATGATGTTCAAAGTCCAAATGAATTTTTCTATACCTATCCAAATGGGAATGAAAAAACCAATCATTCTATCCAATACTTCCTTGATAGGAAAATTTACAGACCTGGGCAAACCGTCCATTTTAAAGCATTGGTTTTAAACAATGATGAGAATCGAATTCCTTCAATTGTCACAAATGAAAAATTGGATTTCACCTTCTACGATGCTAATGGACAAGCAGTGGAAACCATTCAATTATTGACCAACGAATATGGTTCTTGTTCAGGAAGCTTCACAGCACCATCTTCCGGCTTATTTGGCAATATGAGCATTCGATGCACTGGCAATCTTTCTCGCATGTATGAAAACTCAGTTAATTTTAGAGTTGAAGAGTACAAAAGACCAAAGTTTGAGGTTTCTCTGGATGAAAACAAGGAGGAAATCTCCCTGGGAGATATGGTTACTGTAAATGGGAAAGCCATGGCATATGCAGGTTATCCGATTAATGGAGCCAATTTTACCTACAGAGTGGTCAGAAATGTGAGATACCCGTATTGGCCCTGGTGGAGATGGGGACGTCCTGCATTTAATAGCCCGGAAACGACCATCAAAAACGGAACCGGCATTACCAATGAGGCTGGCGAGATATTGTTTGAATTTGAAGCAGCACCTGATCCGACGATTGATAAAAAATCCAAGCCGGAATTCACTTATTCGATTTATGTAGACGTGACGGATTCTAATGGTGAAACCCAATCCACTCAGTCTTCCATTAGGCTAGCTTACACCAGTCTATATCTTGACATATTGACCGGTGAAGAAATCAATCTTTCCAATTTTGACACCTTGAAAATTAAGAGTTCCAATATCCAGGGACAGGATTTGGAGGCTGAAGTTCAGGTGAAAATTGAGAAATTAAAAACCCCTGAAAAGCCATTTATCGAAAGATATTGGCCTTATCCTGACCAGATTGGAATCCCTTCTGAAGAATTTAAAGGCCTATTTCCTGATTATAGTTTCAATGGACAGGAAAATGAACAAAATTGGCCGATTGAAAGGATCGTTTGGGAAAAGGTGGTTCAAGCTAAGGGAGAAACGAAAATTGCCTTAACTACAAGTTCCATTGAGCAAGGAATGTATATTATTACCCTTACCGGGAAAGATAAAAGCGGTCTGGACATTGAGACCAAACAATATATTAAAGTGATCGATGAGAAAAGTAATAAACCTGTAGTTCCTGAATTTTTATGGGTACAAAACCCTGAAAAATCATTTGAACCTGGTGAAAACTGTACTTTTCCCCTGAAAACTTCACTTTCTTCCATTCCGGTTTTGATGCGAGAAGCCAGATTGAAAAATGAAAAAGATCCTTATTGGAAAACCATCAATGGTAAATCTGAAATAAACCTCCCCATCGAAGAAACTGATCGAGGAAATATCCATTTTGCCTATACCTATGTACAGCAAAACAGGTTTTTTAATAAAACATCCACTATTAATGTTCCGTGGACCAATAAGGACCTGGAAGTCAGCTTTTCAACCTTTAGGGACAAATTGGAACCTGGAAGCAAAGAGACATGGAACATTACTATTAGTGGTCCTAAAAAAGACAAGGTAGCTGCTGAAATGCTGGTTTCTATGTATGATGCATCATTGAATGCTTTTGAATCCAACAATTGGAGGTTTAGATCCTATCCATTTACCCTAAATAATTTTACTGCAAGAGAAGTAGGTTTTAATTCATTGACTGGACAGTACCTTTCCAGGAATTGGCAAACATTTCCAAATTTTGTGGATCCTGCTTATCCAAATATAAATTTCTTTGGTGCTAATTATTATGCACCAAGTAGGGCTCTTAGGAATAGGTCTGAAGGAGCTTATTACTATGTTGATGGCATTAGGCTCCAAGGAAATTTAGTGCCGGATGTAAAACTAGAGGAATCTGTTATTGCAATGAAATCAAATTCAGAGGCACCAATGGATTCTGAAGAAATGGAACCACCAAGAACAGCCTCCAACGAAGCTCCTGATAATGATGATGGTTCTGGAAGGGATACAAATAATCAGAAAGAAGAGACAAAAACTGAAGAAATCTCTCCTCGAACCAATCTCAAAGAGACCGTCTTCTTTTTCCCTGATTTGAAGACAGATGCAGATGGAAATGTAATCTTCTCATTTACCATGAATGAGGCACTTACCAAATGGAAATTCCAGGGATTTGCACATACCAAAGAGTTGGCAGCGGGCATGCTCAAAAAAGACATCATAACCCAAAAAGATTTGATGGTTGTGCCCAATCCTCCAAGGTTTTTCCGCGAAGGAGATGAAATCACTTTTTCTGCCAAGGTGGTCAACCTTTCTGAAAAGGATCTTTCTGGGACTGTTAAACTGGATTTATATGATGCCCTTTCCGGGAAAGACGTGAATGAAAAATTGGGAAACAGGGAATTGGAACTCCCATTCCAAATAAACGCAGGCTCATCTGAAAGCTTTAGCTGGCCACTCGAAATTCCATCAAAAGGAGTGATGGCTGTGAGTCATAGAGTCACTGCCAAGGCAGGTTCATTCTCAGATGCGGAAGAAAGTACCCTACCCATCCTGACCAACCGAATGTTGGTGACTGAGACTTTGCCTTTGCCAGTTAGAGGAGAAAGTGATGGAACCTTTGTTTTAAATAATCTAAAAGACAATAACTCCAAAACACTGATCACCAAAGTATGACTTTGGAATTTACTCAGAATCCGGCCTGGTACGCGGTAAAATCTCTACCCTACCTGATGAAATATCCATATGAATGTACAGAACAAACCTTCAGTCGATTCTATGCAAACAGTCTGGCCAGCCATGTTGCCAATGCCCATCCAAAAGTAAAAAGGGTATTTGATGCCTGGAAAAATTACCAGCCTGAAGCATTGGAAAGTCAATTGACCAAAAATCAGGAATTGAAATCTGCACTTCTGGAAGAAACTCCATGGGTCTTACAAGCACAATCGGAAGCTGCTCAAAGGAAAAACATCGGTCTGTTGTTTGACCTGAACCGTATGGCTTCAGAGCAGGAAAATGCACTGCGAAAACTTGCCGACCGACAGGAAGGAAACGGAGGTTGGTCATGGTTCCCGGGTGGAAGACCGAATTGGTACATTACTCAGTACATCGTGGAGGGCATGGGACATCTGAAAAAACTGGGTGTATCAGATGCGGTTCTGGACCAAAAATATACTGTCATGCGGGCAAAGGCTGTGCAGTATATCGATTTTGAATTGAAGGGTCATTATGAAGATTTAAAAGAAAGCGTGGAGAAAGGTGAAGCTAAATTTGGTGAGGACCATCTTAGCAACATGGTTATCCATTACTTGTATGCCAGATCTTTCTTTATAAAAGAAAGAAACTGGAAGAAAACAGGCAGCGTCAATTACGAGGTTCGCTTCTCCACCAATATGGATGAAGCCTTAAATTATTACCTGGAACAAAGCAAAAAATTTGCCCTTAATAAAGGACTTTACCAACAAGGAATGCTTGCCTTGGCCTTGCTAAGATGGGAAGCTGAGACCACTATTTCAAATGACATTGTAAAGTCCCTCAAGGAAAGAAGTCTGAATCATCCTGAATTGGGAATGTATTGGAAATATCCGAGAGGTTGGTGGTGGTACCAGGCTCCAATTGAGACGCATTCCCTGATGATTGAAGTTTTTGATGAAGTAGCAAAAGACGAGAAATCAGTAGACGATTTGAAGGTTTGGTTGCTTAAAAACAAACAAACCACCCATTGGAAAACGACAAAGGCTACTGCCAACGCAGTGTATGCCCTCTTGATGAACGGCGACAACTGGTTGTTGGAGGACAAACCGATTTCCTTTGAATGGGCAGGAGAAAAATTTAAATCTTCTGACTTTGATCAGGAAGCCGGTAGTGGATATTTCAAAACTTCCTGGTCAGGTGACTATTTGGAAAATAAAGAATCCAGGTTGGGCAATGAGGCCATTGCAACCGTCAAAGTTGCCAACCCCAATAAAAATGTTGCCTGGGGAGCCATGTATTGGCAGTACTTCGAACAACTGGATAAAATCAAGACCTTCGAAGAGACTCCTTTGACCATGCAAAAGGAGATTTATAAGGTCATCGCTACCGATCGCGGTGAGCAATTGGAGCAGGTAAGCAATTCCGATGGAAAATATTCAGGAGTCAAAATTGGTGACAAACTCAAAATCCGCATCATCTTAAGGGTAGATCGCGACATGGAGTATGTGCACATGAAAGACATGCGCGCCAGTGGTTTGGAACCCATCCAGGTACTTAGCCAATACAAATGGCAGGACGGATTGGGATATTACGAAAGCCCGGGTGATGTAGCCACCAATTTCTTTTTCTCCTATCTGCCAAAAGGAACCTATGTTTTTGAATATCCACTAAGAGTTCAACACGCCGGCGATTTCTCAAATGGTATCAGCAGCATCCAGTCAATGTATGCCCCTGAATTTACCAGCCATTCTGCCGGGGTCAGATTGGAGGTAGAGAAATAAAAAGTATTAACCTTAATACCTTAATGTTTTTTTTTCAACATTAAGGTATTAAGGGGATTAAGGTGGCTGAAAAAAAGAGTTTTAGGAATGCTTTTCTTCATGCCTCTTCATACCCTCATGTTTAAAAATCATTTATTTTTCATGATAATAAATCGTATCATAAAATAAACCATATTTTGGGTCTTCCATAATGGTATCTTCAAAGCTTACACTTCCAAAAAGCTCAATACTGTCTGGAGCTAAGGCTAGTATTCTAAAACTATTCTTTTTATAATAATTTAGCCTTTTTGAGGGAAAAATTATTAGCCTATCAAAATCAAAATTTCTATAATTATAGTATACAAAAATTGAATCTAATGACCTATATAAAGTATCAATTCCAGGCAATAAAAATGAAATCTTAATGGTATCTCCTTCAAATGCAGGATTCGGTTCGACATTAATAATTGGATGAATGTAAGTGGAAAAACTGCCATCTTTACTATATACATTTTTATTCCATAAAAAGCCTTTATGGTAATAATTGACTGCTAAGGTGTCCCCATTTTTCCTAAAAAACAGGGATTTACCATGTAAGCTGTCATTTTCATAATGTGAAATGACCCGTAGTTTGCCTTCAGGATAATATTCAAAATTTTCACCAGTGGATCTACCTGCTTTCTTAATACCACTTTCTTTAACATTACCATTTTCATAGTATATAAAAAATTCACCGTTGTATATTGATTGTTCGTCAAGGTTGAAAATTGCTTCAGGTGTTCCATTAGGATAATACCAATATTCTTTGGATTCATTTTTATCCAAATCTTTTTTAATAGCCATCCGCACCCTTCCATCTGGATACCTATGCACTACATTCTCATCCATTTGGTTACAAGAACCAAATGCTAATGCAATAATGAATAATCCTAAAATTTTTGTCATTAGATTTAAAGAACCTCTACAATTTTTAATAAGAATTTTAAAAATATAGAACTTCAATTTATCATTCCCTAAACCCTTCTAAAGAACAAATCGGAGAATTAATTCTATACTTATACCTGTAGTGTTTTCTTAAAAATTTTGATTTCGTATTGGGAAAAACCTCGATCAAACAGTATCGCTGATTTAAATGTCCAATTTCGAAGGTAAAATCATAATTTTCCATTTCGACATGTTCATTCTCGGGCAGGTAGGAAAAATGAACTTTTACCCTTTGATTTTTATAAATCATATTGCCAAATGAAGTGTCTATATTCAATAATATCTCCCCTGGAAGGTATTTTGCATGGATGGTATCATTATCTGAAGTAATATAAAAATTAGAAATACTTCCTTCACCTGGTACTTCTCCTGAAACCAGCAGTATTAAATTGAAGGAATTATCAGATTGGCCAATACCATTGTTTATGAATTGAAACAGGAAGAGAACCGCAGTAATTATTTTCATTATTTTTAGTTTTATGATCGCCTTTTTGTTTTTCTTATTTTGATGTAAACAACAATCCAAATCCCAGAATTAACATCAAGATTGAAACTCCAAAAAACTTAATATTCATTAGGTAATAAGTATCAGAATCGTCATATTCCGTACCTAGTTTAAAAAAATAAATCCCACCAAAAATTAACAGAATTGCAATACTCTTAGTTATCATTTTCTTTATTTCATCTACAACTGCATATTCAGAAATACGTTCC
Organism: Saprospiraceae bacterium; assembly: GCA_041392845.1. Lineage (GTDB taxonomy): Bacteria > Bacteroidota > Bacteroidia > Chitinophagales > Saprospiraceae > JAGQWW01. The sequence continues at coordinate 17,182 of JAWKLG010000037.1, forward strand.
ACCTTTCCAATTTCTCCTCAAATTAAATCCTTTATCGCATTTTATAAGTTGAATTTTTTTAACTGCATTCCAATAAAGGGAAGGAACTAGAAATTGCTTTTTCCTCTTCCTTATTTGAAGAAACACGTGTTTGAATTCCATTTTATTTTTTCAACATTAAGGTATTAAGAGAAATTAAGATACCTTAAAAAATGAGTTTTAGGAATGCCCTCCCTCATGCCTCTTCATACCTTCATGTTTAAAAATTAAATTTACCACCTCCTACCCTACCAATCAATATCACCTTCCCTTTCAGGCAAATTTATTATCATTGTAGGTTCAACTTTACTAACCAAGTATACCGAAATATGAAACGCACTAAAATTGCAGGAATAGGAAAATACCTGCCAGAAAAAGTAGTCAAAAACCAGGATTTGGAGAAGGTGATGGATACCAGCGATGAGTGGATCCAGGAAAGAACAGGCATCCAGGAACGACGCTACGGAATCAAACATGAAGAAACTACCACCACCATGGGAGCCCGAGCTGCTGAACAAGCCATTGAAAGGGCCGGAATCTCCAAAGAAGATGTGGATTTTATCATTTTCGCGACCCTTAGTCCTGATTATTATTTCCCGGGATGTGGTGTTCTGGTTCAAAGAGAATTGGGCATTACCAATACCGAAATTGGTGCATTGGACATCAGAAATCAATGTTCCGGCTTCGTTTACGGACTTTCCATCGCCGACCAATTCATCAAATCAGGTATGTATAAAAACATCCTGCTCATAGGTGCAGAGATGCACTCCATGGGATTGGATTTTACTACACGCGGAAGAAATGTATCCGTCATCTTTGGTGATGGTGCCGGAGCAGTTTTGCTTCAACCTACCGAAAAAGAAAATCAGGGTATACTTTCAACCAAATTGCATTCAGACGGAACATACGCTGAAAAATTGGCCTTTATCAATCCCGGTTGTCACGGTGGATATCATGCCAAGAAAAATGGAGAAGAAGCAGATTTCGGCTATCCGGATACAGAATATGGTGAGATGTTCATCACCCAACACATGATCGACACCGGACAGTATTATCCAAATATGGAAGGGCAATTTGTATTCAAACTGGCAGTACAAAAATTCCCGGAAGTAATCATGGAAACGCTTACCGAAGCCGGATTGAGTCCTACAGACATCGACATGATGGTACCGCATCAGGCCAATCTCCGCATCAGCCAATTTGTACAAAAACGAATGGGTTTGAGAGACGATCAGGTTTGGAACAATATTCAAAAGTATGGCAACACTACTGCGGCTTCCGTTCCTATTGCATTGTGTGAGGCAGTTGAGGCCGGAGCAGTAAAAGAAGGTGACCTGGTTTCGTTGGCAGCTTTTGGTTCAGGATTCACCTGGGGTGCGGCATTGTTAAGATGGTAATAAGTTCTTACAGATTAGGACTTACTTTGATCTGAAATTAGGAAAGGCTTCTTACCTTTGGCCGGAATTTTCACTTAAACGACAACATAACCATGAAATTTTTTATTGATACCGCCAATCTTGACCAGATCAGAGAAGCCCAGGAATTGGGAATTCTGGACGGAGTAACCACCAACCCGTCTTTGATGGCCAAGGAAGGTATTTCCGGTGAAGAAAATGTAATGCGTCATTACAAAGCCATTTGCGACATCGTGGATGGTGATGTAAGTGCAGAAGTTATTTCTACCGATTTTGAAGGCATGATTCGCGAAGGAGAAGCCCTTGCTGAGATTGCTGAGAACATCGTAGTAAAGGTTCCGATGATCAAAGACGGAATCAAAGCATTGACTTATTTCTACGAAAAAGGAATCCCAACCAACTGTACCCTGGTATTCTCTGCAGCACAGGCAATTTTGGCTGCCAAAGCTGGTGCAACCTACGTTTCTCCTTTCATCGGAAGAATCGATGACACCAACTGGGACGGTATGAGCCTGATTGAAGAAATCGCTGAGATTTATGCCATTCAGGGATACAATACTGAGATCCTTGCTGCTTCTATTCGCAACTCAAGACACATTGTACAGGCTGCTAAATCAGGTGCTGATGTGGTAACTTGTCCTTTGAGTTCCATCCTGGGTATGTTGAAGCATCCACTTACCGATATCGGATTGGACCAGTTCCTTGCAGATCATAAAAAAGCTGCTGAATTGGTTGGCGCGAAATAATCATTTGTAACAACTCTTGTTATAAAGTTGTAACCAACTGGTGTCATTCATCGTAAATGCTATTTCTAAAAAAATAGTGAAGATGAGTGACACCAATCAACTTTTGGGAATAGGTTCCCGTGTAAAACACCCGGCCTACGGCGAGGGCGTTATCATCAAAATCAATGTTGCTGCTTACGAAGTTTGTTTTATTCGCCATGGCATCAAAGCGGTGGGAAAAGAATACGACAAATGGGAAATCATCGAAGCCCTACCGGCAGATACGACCGTTAGTTATTCTGAAGCAGAAAAATCCTTAATCAAGATTCTTAAGAACTGGTCGGATATTTCCGAAGTCATTCCGATGGGCGACCGTTGGGAAGGTGGTACTTTGATTTTAAAACCCAAAGACCCTTCCATGAAGCCAAAGGAAATGCCTATTGAGACCTTTTTCCATAAAATTGTAATGGTCAGAGACCGATTGCGAGTGATGGAACAAAGGGTAAATGCGCATAAGGTGATGGACGATGAAGACAAGGTAAACCTACAGCAATACATTACCAGGATTTATGGTTCACTGACTTCCTTCAATGTTCTTTTTAAAAATAAAGAGGACAATTTTGTAGGCGAGAAAGGCGACTAAAAAAATACAGGAGGGCATCAGAATCAATTTTGGTGCTCTCTTCCTTTTATCTGTCCTTTTTGATAAGCTTTTTCTATTTCTTCCAATTCAGTTTGGCTCTCTGTATCCTGCCATTTTTCCATACCTTCCAGGGCAGGTTTTCCGGCATCAACCCAGGCCGTATACCAGGCATCTCCAATGGCTTTAATCGCTGATCGCATTCTGGATTCTACCATGCCATCCATCAAATTGTGATAAGCCTGTGCATATTCCTCACATTCCAAAGGCACCAGTGTTGCGCCTCGCTCCACCATACAGTACTGTTTGTCTTCCGGAAATTCTTCGCTTAGGTTTTTCTCTCCTTCCAAAACAGTTTTCACCATGGTATGACTTTCCAAAACGATATCCCAAAAGTACTTTTCCGGATTCCGAATGTATTCCGCACCTCCTACAAAGAAATCATAGTCTTTTTCTGCAAATAATTCCGGTAGTCGTGTTTCCCAAAAAGCATGGATTCCAACCTGATTGGTCATTTGACCATTGTAATTTTCTGTCGTATGAAGGGGAACATGGGCATCAGCAATATAATGTCCGAAGTCAGCCGAAGTACGCAGTATTTTATAAACATCACCCTCTTGAAAATATTCGGTCAGCCGTTTTTGCATTCGGATGAGGTTGTATGGCAAAACGCCATGAGGAGAAAGTCGGTCCTCTGCCCACACTTTCACAATATTCCTTTTGGGAAGCACAAAGAACTTTGCCAGGGAATCCTTTTCAACCAACCATTCCTCTTCATAATATTGCGGGGAGATATTCTGGATAAAAAACCATTTATAGCCGCGTACTTTTTCGGGTTTCGCTTCAGATTTTAATGGATCAAAAGTAATGGTATCCCCTTTTGCGGTAAGCATTTTATAAGCCGTATAATGGCAAAGCGCATCTGTCCAGTTTCTGGGTAAATCAGGGAAAGGAGCTTCGCCCCATTTATCCAAATCCATATAATGACGGATACCCTCAAACTTGGAAGCGTACCTTCTTTTATCAGGACCTACTGCCTCTTCAGTTATAAAGTCAATATTGTTTTTATAAAGGCCAATCATTTCCTGAGGCAGGGTAAAAACTGCTAAATGGTTGATTTTTCGATGCCCGAAAAAGCCCCAGTCATAGCTGGAAGCCAATAGCAAAGTCAAACCCAAAAGCCCTGTCCAGAAAAATGCCTTCATAATAACTTATTGTATGAAGTTAGAATATCCCCAGAAAAGTTTTCCCACTACCCTTTGTTGTACCAGGTAGAAATCACCGCCCTTTTCCTGGGCATAATATCTTTCTACCGGCAGTTTTTCACCGGTTACATTGTCTGTTAAATCCTTATCAATCGGAAAATACTGAACCAGCTTTTCTTCGCCTCCTTTCCTGATAATTTGAATGGTAGCAAATGGCAATAAAGACAAGATAGAATCTCTTTTAGGATTGCTGTTTTCAAATGCTTCGGCTATAACTTTATCAAAGCCCACCAGAAAGGAATTGACTTTGGTTTCATCGGCTTTGAAAGTGGGAGATTTACTCAATGGATCCAAAGGACTCACTTCAAACTCTTTTCCTTTTCTTTCCAATACAAAAGACTGACTTTTTTGTAAGGGATATTCAATGGTTACTTTTTCAATTTGTTCCGGCTTTTCCCGATACAAAGCTTTATCTCGCCACTCATCCCCTTCCATATCAAACCTGGCTCTCAGACCTCCTTGTGCAGTTTCCAGATAACAAACAAAAGGGCGATCAGAGCCTTCCATTATCATATGTGTTCCTAACTCGTTGTTGGTCATTCCCCCTACATAGTAGGCTTTGATAAGGTTGTCGGAGGCATCATACAATTCAACCTTGATACCCAAAGTGGCCAACTCTTTTATAATATTAGGCTGCATGGAACTAGAGGGAATAAATTTTACAGTAACATGGCTGATGGTTTGTAAAAGATTATCAACCACATTTTGATTTGCTCTGTATTTTCCATTGTAAACCCAATAGTCGTCTTTTCTTTCCAGGGTCGTTTCTTCACCACTCCTTTTGGCCAGGAAAATCTTGTAGACCTCATTCCCCGGAGTTGCAAACTTCATTTCCTTTGCAAGCGCTTCGGTTTTGGTTTCTTTTTCTTCCTCTCCTATTAAAAAATAGGCTGCAACTGCTACTATCAAAAATCCTATTAAAAGCCAAAGGGTATTGTTTCTCTTTTTAGCTGCCATTTATCTTTACAATTTTAATTTTTTGATGATTGAGCATATTTACGCTTTCTGAACCAATGGAAAGCAAGTCCGAAAAGGATCAAAAATACCAGAGGCAGACCAATGTTCAACAATTGCCATTTGGTTTCCTCTTTTTCTGCCTTAACTGTATTCAAAAGTCGCAATTTCACTTCTTTACTTCGAGCTGTAATGATTCCATTGTCATCCATCAGATACTCTATGGTGTTCAGTAAGAATTCCTTATTTGCAAACTTATACCGTTCATATTGATTGTATCCCAAAGGTTGGAAGGCATCTCTTGTGGGGTCTATAAGGTTCCTTGCAACATCTCCGTCGGCTACCACCACCATTTTAGTAGGCTCACTTTCATTTTTAAAAGTTTCACCCAATTGAGTCAGCCCTTGCATCATGCCTTCTGAAACCCTGTTTTCATACAAGGAAGCAAAGCGACCTTCAGACAAAACCGCCATCGGAAGGAAGGACTTGTTAAATTTATCGGGATCCGGTTTGTATTTTAAAATTTCAAAATCCAACCTAACCGGTGACAACTGAATCCTGGAAAACTCTGAAGATTCCAGCAGTACATATCTTTGCAATGGGTATTTGGCTTTTACAGTATCAATCGAACTGGGGAAAAACAAATTCACTCCTTCCAATCCCTTGACAATTGGATGATTTGATCTGGGCACTGATACAGGATGGTAGTAATAAGGAAACAACTCGATCTGAGGATTATTTCCCTGCGAACCCACTACCTGTGGAATACGGGTACATTGCATATCCAAAACCAAATCGGGTTGAATTCTTATTCCATATTTAAATAATAGGTCATCCAGATTCAGGTCAAATGGAAAAGCAGTATAATGTCTTTTGCCGGTAAGGCTGTCCAAATTCACATTGATATTGTCGATGAGCCAGATTACTTTTCCGCCATTCATTACAAATTGATCCAAAACAAATTTCTGCCGCTCCGTAAATGGATAAACCGGTTTTGCAACGATTAAAACAGCACAATCGTCAGGTTTCAAGCTTACAATGGAATCCAGATTGATACGGCCCAAATCATAAAAAGCACTCAGGGAATTTTCCAAATCCCTGGTTTGAAGTGGGAATAATTCACCATGACCTTCTGTAAAAAGGATATTCGGTTTATTATACCTTGCCCCCATTTTTTGAATGGCATTGGCAAATTTATATTCCAATAAACTGATGGAATTATTTAAAATTACTTCAGGAGAAACTCCCGGCACCTCCGGTTCCAATAAATTGATAGGCATTACCTTATCATTGAAGGAGATCAATGCGTAAGGATAAATTAAAGTCTCTGAACTTCCGTCGTTGTCCTTGACTTTGAGGTTTACAGGATTGATTCCTTGCTTGCTAAGGGTTTCCCGACGTTTATTGATGTCTTCAACAGAACCTTCGTTTGGATTGGTAAATTCATATTCGATGAAACCGGATTCGGAACGAAAATCTTCGAGCAAATCCCTGGTTGCTCGTTGGAGTCTTTTAAATCCTGCAGGAAAATCACCTTCGAGCATAACCTGTACCAACACGATATCATCCAGATCATGCAGCAGGTTCTTGGTTGGCTCAGTAAGGGTAAATCGCTTTTCTTCTGTCAAATCCAGGTGTCCGTATTTTAAATTAGCGATGATATTGATGCCAATCAAAATACCCAGAAAAAGTGCTATGTTGAGAAAAGATTTTTTCATTATTCAGGTCTTTACCATTTTCTTTTTTCCAAAACAGTTACAGTCAATCCAAGGAAAGCGAGGATAACGGAGAAGAAATAAATCACATCTCTCGAATCAACCACTCCCTTACTAATGGATAAATAATGGTAATCGATACCAAGCATTTGAACCACATCATCAAACTTCCCTACAAAAACCGGAAGCTTACTAAAAAAGAAAAAGCCCCAATGGAAAAGAAAACAAAAGAAGACGGCCAGGATAAAAGCTACAATTTGATTATTGGTCAAGGCTGAAGAAAAAACGCCAATCGCGGTAAATCCTCCGCCCAAAAGAATCAATCCGATGTAAGAGCCCATAATGGCACCTGAATCAAGATTCCCTTCCGGCGCTCCAAGTTTATAGACTGAATAGTAGTAGATCAGAGTCGGAAGAATGGCAAAAGTTACCAATGCAAAATTGGCCAGGAACTTTCCGCCAACAATTTCGAAGTCACTCAATGGCTTGGTAGACAAAATTTCTATTGTTCCTGCCTGAGATTCTTCAGCAAATGATCGCATGGTGATGGCCGGAATAAGAAACATAAAAATAATCGGTGCCATGTCAAACAGCTGATCAAGTGTGGCGTAATTGTAATTGAGCAAACTCGTGTCGGGAAACACCCACATGATCAATCCCAGGATTGCCAGGAAAACACCAATAACGATATAGGCTATCAGTGAACTGAAAAACGAATTGATCTCTTTTAAAAATATACTCAGCATCTATTCGATAGTGTTTTTAAAATGGTGGGTAAAGGTCTATTCTTTATTCCACCTTTCCAGTCTGATTTTATACTTTTTTTCGTTTGTTGGCCAATCTATTATTGAAAAGTCAGCTTCCAAATTCTCTTGAAGCCCCGGTTCAATATAATTTTTAAAAAAATCAAATCCTGTTATGGCTTCTACTTCATCCACTGACTTTGCAAAATCCTCCAATCTTTTGGTCTGCAGTTCATTTGGAATGACAAATCCGATGGCTTTTTGTTGAGGCAAATCTATATCTAACAAAACTTTAAAATATGCATCGGGTACCAACATTTTATTGGCCTTACCAACCTTTTGAGTGGATCGATTCCAAATCGGACCGCTAACTACAACCAATCTTTCATTTTCCTTGGCCCAATCTCTAGTCAATTCTTCCAATTCCCGCCACACTCCATGATTAAAAGCTCGCTTTTGGGGAGAAATATTACTCATAAAAAAAGTCTCCGACATGGCTGTTTCCGAAAAGGCCATATCCGCTGCCGGCACCAGGTGACCTCTATCAAATCCACTATTTTTAAAATCAGAATTGTTAGCAGATTCAGTTGAAACCAAGGGATCCGGACGAAAATCATTGGTTCTGCTTACCCATGGACCTGCCACATTGGAACCCAGCAATTCATAAGATACCCAGGCAGCTCCTTCTTTTTCTTCATCATACGCCAGGGAATAAAATTGATGGTGGAGGATTTCGAGATTTTCTTTTCCCACCGGCAAATACAAGCGTTCTTTTTCAAATATGGCAGTATCATCTTCCACCAGGCCAATCAAATTTTTAAGAGCAATTGCCAATCCAGCCAAAATAATGACACCAATAATCCCTGTGACCATTATCCTGGACGAGGAAGATTTTTGTCCGCCGTGTGACCTTCGAAATTTAGCCAATGAAAATTAGTTTTATTGAAACTGCTAAGGTAGGAAAACGGAAGGTATCCGTTTAGTTCGTTAATAGGAAACTATGGTGTTAAAATGAGCGGAGGTTGCTATACCTTGAATTTGGGTAATTTACGGTTTACGGTTTACAATTTTCGAGAATCTTAAAAGGCGAAAACCGAACACCGTACATCGAGTAGCGAATAGATAGCGAACACCGAATACCGAACACCGAACATCGAATAGCGAATAGCGAAAACCGATTCCCGAATCCCCACACTTTTTTTACCTTTCGAAAAAATTATAAAAATGAGCTTGATGGTTGGCATAACCGGAGGAATCGGAAGCGGAAAAACCACCGTTTGCAAAATATTTGAAAAATTGGGCATCCCCGTTTACTACGCAGACGCCAGGGCAAAATACCTGATGACAAACAGCCCGGAAATTGTTGATACAGTAAAAAAAATCTTCGGTAAGGAATCCTTCGATGAATCTGGTAATTTAAACAGGACTCATATTGCCAAACTAGCCTTCAGCAATCCTGATTTGCTTTCACAATTAAATCAAACGGTGCACCCTGCTGTGCATGCCGATGGTAAATCATGGCATGAGGCCCAAAAAGACGTTCCCTACACTTTAAATGAGGCCGCCTTGATGGTAGAAAGTGGAGGACATAAACGAATGAATAAGTTAATCGTAGTAGTCGCTCCCGAAGACTTGAGGATTGAACGTGTTATGAAAAGAGACGGTGTGGATGAAAAAGCAGTTAGGGCCAGAATGGACAATCAATTGCCCCAAGAGGAAAAAGAAAAACTGGCGGATTTCATTATCAACAATGATGGAAGTGAAAGCCTGATCTTGCAGGTTTGGAAAATTCACGCTGCCCTTAAGAAGGCAGCACAGGCATCAGTCAATGATTAATTTTTGAATAATACTTGAAGTTTCTGTTTCTACCTTCAAAAAATACATTCCTGATGGCAAAGTGCCTTCTTTAACCAACACCCCTTCTTGCCCTTTTAAAATTCCGTCTTCCAGCAGCCTGCCATTTAAATCATGGATTTGATACCTTGGAACCTCCCTTGAAAAATTTCCTTTCCATTTGAAAGAAATTTCACGTCCCGGATTTGGATATACAATGAAAAACAGGTTATCTCTTGTGGCTGAAGCATCTACACTACTGGTTTGACAATCAATGGCCAGCTGATAAGGACCTTCAGCACCCGGAAATGGCTTGGTAAATTCTTTACCATCTAATGCTTCCGCTTCAAAATAATATTCTATTGTATCTCCATAGGATGCTTTTGGCAATTCAGCCAGGAAATTTTCACCATCAGCACTCATCATTTCTATGAAATCGAAGGCGCTGGCATTTTTATTTTTAAAAAGCAATTTTACTTTCCTTACACCCGAAGCATGTTGTGCCTTAACCTTAATCGAATAAAACTCCTGGTCCGCACATGCATGTTCCACCTTTTGATGAACTAACCGCAAAGGTCTGGCAACTCCAATCTCTTTGGTAACACAATGAATGGCCCCATATTCACGAATAATTTCCCTGCAATCAATTCCTACGACCTCATAACCGGGCATAAGTCTTCTCCAGGTTTCAAGCGCTTCAATATCGCTGCCGGTTCCTTCAAAATAGATAGGAACAAGAATCAAATCATTGATAAACAAGGCATTGGTATAGGTATAATAACAACCCAGTCCAAGATTTAGACTGCAATTATTCGAGGAATCGGGATAGTTACCAAATTCATCAGGAGGCATGATGATTCGCTCGACTTTATAATCTGTTCCGAAAGTAGTTTTGATGTTTTTCACAAACCAATCCACATTATCTTCAATCTGTGGACCATCGGCAACTCCTTCAGGATATTGACCAACCAAAAGTGTCTCCTCATCCAGCAATTTCATATGCATATCCACATGGTGGGTCACATCAAAGGTCAGTTTAGGCAATTTTGGATACAAATCAATTCCCATAAAGTCCTGCAAAATCAGATCAATTTGACCTGCCGGATATGCATTATCGTCCAAAACATGGGTAGATGAAAAGGCCATTCCGTTTCCATCTGTAAGGAAATTTCCACCATCCAATTTAAGGTCATAGGGTTGAAGTGTTGTCGTATAAACCGGTGCTTCCAAAACCACTCCCATAGCCTCAGAGACTTTGACATCTGCATTTTGAAATTGGGGTTCGTATTTCCAATCGACCAAAACGAGCGATTCTACATCATTGAGATAGGCACAATGGGCACCAAAATCACGAATCCAAATTCTATTATTAAAGTCTGTTTCTACAAAAGTCAAATTCTCTAGCGGCACACCTCGCCTGCTTAAATCATTTTTTACCCTTCCTATAATGTTGAATACTAAATCACCATAACAAAAAACAATCACCTCTACCCGACTTTGTGCATGTCGGATGATTTCGGCAAGTAGTACCTTTTTGGGCTCAGAAAATCCGGTTAAATCGTAGGTTAAAGCTACAGCACCTATTTCTTCCCATTCTGCCATTGAACGAACGGGTTCTGCAGGAGGATCTGTTATTGCATCAATGAAAAATGCCTGGGTGACTGTATCGGTATTATTTTTTTGAAAGAAAAAAGTAGCATTCGGATCTTTTTGCGCGAGCAGAAGAGAAGGCAGAAAAAAAATGAGCCACAAAATTTGAAAAGTCTTCATCCGAAACGATCCTTTTCCATAAAAATAAAAGAAAAGGGCGAACACTACAAAAATTGTAATATTCGCCCCTTAAGCTTTACTAAAATTGGTCTTTCGTTTTACTAAAATGAGAAGTTTGCTCCCAAAGATGGTAAAATTGGAAGCTGATTTATTCTTTCATATTCTATCCTGTCGAAGTAGAAAATATTTGCTCTGTCGTAAACATTGGTCACACTGGCTATCACTTCCAGCTCACTATTTTTAGAGAACTTGAAGATTCTTTTTACAGATAAATCCAGACGATGATAATCCGGCAATCTGCCTGAATTTCTTTCTTCATCATAAACAACACCCAATGATCCATTTCCTCCAAGGATATCCGTTCCAACACCATCCTGATAATCATACCTGGTAAAAAATCCTTGAGTAAGGGTAAATGGAAAACCGGAACCATAGTTCCATCTGATACTTGCTTCCCAATTTTTATCTGCGCCAAATGTCTGGCTTACAAGGAAGTTGATATTATGACGACGGTCAAACACGGTTGGATAGGTTTGAATTCCGTCATTTCTATTTACATAGGCATAAGAGTAAGTACCCCATGCATAAGTATTTTTGTATTCGTATCGAAGAGAGAAATCAATACCATAAGCTTCTCCGGTTTCGGTAATGAAATCAGGATCTGCCCCGCTGGTTTTATTTCTATTCAAGTTTATCAATTGATTGAAGCGTTTGTAATATGGCTCTACATTCAGCTCCATATTTTTGGTCAAATTTGCCTCAAATCCAACAACTCCCTGGAACGATTTCTGAAGACGGTGATCTGCACGTTCGGTTGAATTTGGCTTGTAAATGGTCTGCTCAGGACCAGCCAGGAAACCTACAAACAAATTCACTACATCTCTTTCATTTACTGAACTCACCAAATTCTGAGAATACCAACCGGCTGCACCTTTTATTCTGAAACCGTCGGTTACATTGTATTTAAAACCAAATCTTGGTTCTGGTGAGGCGGTAGCCTGGGAAGCGTAATATTGTAATCTGAAACCTGGCTCCAAAATAAGATTACCAATCGTTTGTTTATATTTTACAAAGGCTCCAAGCTCAGTAGTAAAGTCTCTTTGTTCGATGGTTTGATTCAAAAAGTTTCTCAAACCAAAATTGGTATTGAAACCATTGAATTCAAATCCATATTTTACTTCATTGTTGGCACCATAATATGAAAAATCAAAAATCACATTATAAGTTGAAATAGAACTGTTTCTTGGTGAACCGTCTGCTTCTTCAAGGGCAATGTCGTAATTGCTGAAATTTGCAGAACCTCCTACAATGATGTTAGAATTGGGCGGAATCAAGTTAAAGCTCAATCCCACTCCACTAGCATCCCAATTTAAATCAGCGACATTTTGGAAATTGACCTGATCCTGAAAGTTGAAACCGAAAATATTCAACTTACTACCATTGGAACCAACCATGGATAGTTTTCCATATAAGTCAGTAAAAGAATATGGTAGTCCGGCAGTGTCTGCGTAAGAGTACAATGATTTTGAAGTCCTGTCCAGCAACGATTGTTTTGCTGTCAAAAGGAATGAGGTAGATCCTCCGTCTTCTGTTTCATTCAATTTAACGATTGGACCTTCTATGATCGCGTTGGCTTGAAATGGGCTTACACCAACTTTACCAGCCAAACGTTTTTTATTTCCTTCCCGGGTTTTGATATCAACGATAGCAGAAATACGTCCACCATATTCAGCATTGAATCCACCGGTCAAAACATCTACACTTCTGATGGTTTCTGTCTCAAATACAGAAAAGAACCCTATAGAGTGGAAAGGATTATAAATGGTCATTCCATCCAAAAGGATCTTATTTTGAATCGGAGAACCTCCACGAATATACAATTGTCCTCCCTGGTCACCGGAAACGATAACTCCGGGCAATACCGGAAGATATTGAGCAATATCTGCTACACCACCTGTAGAAGGCAGAGCCTTAATTTGTTGTTGGGAAACTGATACTTTCGAAATCGCAACGGTAGTTCGAGCCTGATCTTTTCGTGCCGATACTTCTACTCCTTCCAGTTGAATTCCACCTTCTTTCAGGTACAAGTTTTCAAAAACGATGGCTCCGTCTTTTAAATTGATTTCAACTGAAGAGGTATCATATCCAATAAACTGTGCTACCAATCTGTATTGACCGGCAGGAACTTCGGAAATGGTAAAAAATCCATTGACATCAGTTGTATTTCCGTAGGTTGTACCTTCAAGAAAAACATTACAAAATCCAATTGGCTCACCGGAATCTTTGTCATATACGTTTCCACGTACAATTCCTTTTTGAGCCTGAACACCAATAGTAATTAATAAAAATAAAAAGGTAAGGTATCTCATCGAGTGCTGCTTTCAAATGTATTATTCTTAAAAAGAGCGGCAAAGATAAACTTACTGTCGATTAATAGCCCACCAAACTTTGTGTTTTTACTGACAAGTTCGGTTTAATTCAAAAATTGCAGTTTATCTTTCCCAAAATCTAAATTTTATTCCTTGGTTGCTACGAAATAAGTACTCACTCCAACCGGCAAATCCATTACCTTCAACAAGTACTTTTCAATGCCCAAAATCAACTTTAAAATAGCATTTACCGGTGCTGGAGCAGGCTTCAAATCAGAATCCATTTCTTCGGGACTCAATTTTTCACCACCGGCCAGGTTTTTTATTTTTCTTACCATCCAAATAGGAAGAAACAGGAAAAAATTCCAATATCCTTTTCTTTGAATTTTGAATCCTGCCTTTTTTGCCTTTTCAACCAATTCCTTGTTGGTGTACCTTCTATAATGGTAATTTACTTCATCATGTGGGCTCCATAAGGACATAAAAGCAGGCACAAAAACAACTATCCGGCCTCCCTTTTTAAGCAAACTATACCAATTATTAAGGGCTTTTACATCATTTTCAATATGCTCCAAACAATCGGATGCAATCAACAAATCAAAACTATTTGTCGGCAACTTTATGTCAGCCCCATCCATTACCCAGGTATTTTTAAATCCTTTTTGATGGCATTTCTGGATGGCTTCTTCGCTGACATCTATTCCGTTCAATTGCTCCTCGGACATTCCAAAACTGGTAAGATCTTCCAACAAAAGACCACTGGCACAACCTACATCCAGTATTTTTTCTCCCTTACGGGGTTCGGCCATAGCTATGACCTGTTTCCTGCGTGAATTAAACCACCAATGGTTTCTTTCTAAATCGTGGTACAAAAGCTCAAACTGCTTTTCCATGTATTTTAATTCGAATTATTTTTCTTTAAAATCAGGCCGACTCCAATAGACCTTTTAGAATTAATAGAGACCATATTGTCTAAAAAAAGTACCAAATCGGTCAGGAATACTCCCCAAGGAATTTTATATCCGGAACGAATGCCTTTTTTGGGTTTCTGAGGGTCTTCCATGTTAAATGCATTGGCCTTAAAAGTACTTTGAATCCAACCTGTCCAATACAATTCCAAAAGCCCAATCAACCAACCTGATAATTTTTCTTTTTTTACCAATTTCAAGCCAGCTTTGGTCAACCAATTATTGACTTCCGATTCTTTGGGTAAATCAATATGATTAAAAGCATACGCACCTGCCTTAATCGGTTGAAGTCCTTTTTTTTGCCTGAAAAAGTTTATCGGATCATAAGTGATAGGAAAATCAAAAGTCGGAAATGTCAGGTACACCTTTCCATCTGGCCTGACTACCCTGCTGATCTCCTGTAGCATTTTTTCCGGTTCACCAACATGTTCCAATGTATCAACTGAAATAATAACATCAAAAGATGCATCCTCGAAGGGCAAATCCATGGCGCTTGCTTTTTGGTAGCAGATATTTTTGAAAGATGCATTGGAAACCTGAGCAAAATTCAAATCATCCTGGTTTACATCTATAGAATGAATTTCTCTGACATATTTTGCCAAATGAGGATCGTAGTCCCCTTCTCCACAACCAATATTCAACAGATTTTTATTTTTTAAATCAATATTTTTTAAATGATTTTTTATAAATAAAAACCTGTTTCGATAGCTTGGAAAAAGCATTTTAAAGTTCATCCTTACAATTTCGCTGCAGCATTTTTATATGCATTGGCTGTGTTGGCATCACCCAGAGCTTCATAAACCTGAGCAGCCAATAAATACCCTTGTTTGAATTTGGGTGCCTTTTCAACGGACTTCAATGCCATATCCAAAGCCTCGTTCAACTTTTGTTGGGTCATATAAATGTATCCCAGATAATAATAAGCTACTGCATTGTCTTTTGACAATTCTATCCCTTTTTCAAATGCAGATATGGCCTGATTGACATCATTCTTCTGCATAAAATAAGAACCATAAAGGTTTTGGGTCAGATAGTTATCGGGAACCAATTGGTCATACATTTTGATGTATTTCTCCGCATCATCGGGTCTGCTGGTATTCAAATATCCATTGGCTATATTGATGATGGCAATTTCATTCAAAGGATTCACCTCCAACTCTTTTAAGGCAAAATCTATTGAAGTTTGGTTATCTCCTTTATTGAAAGCCATTTTTGATTCGTAGGCAAAATTGTCTTCATCTTTATAAACGGCCATCACAGGTACATCGCCCACTTTCACAGTATGGATAGCTCGTTTGGTTGGCCAATTTCCCTCTTCCAACATCTTTGGTTCCAAAAATCGGGTACCAAAAATGGCATAATCCCAGTCCAAATCATATCGTTGGCGATATTTTACATATCGAATACTGATTTTATCGCCATATTTTCTTTTCAAATATCTTTCCAGTGCATAGTTGTAATCGCTTCCTATCACAAGGGTATCCTGCATATTTTCACTCAAGATCCCTTCATCCTCCATCCAATCAACAGCCTGCTTTGCTGAAACGCCCCAATAGTCCACTTCAAATGAACCATAAGCCCCGGATACGCCTCCTGCAAGCGGATTGAAATAAACATAAGGCATTTGGTAATTTCTGGCGATGAACCAAGTCGATTCCAATCCGGTAATACCCAAAATAGCAGCCATCACATAAACAACCGCCTTGTTACCTTTAAACTTTTCATAGGCATAGTCCCAGGTTAGAGCAGCTAAGGAAACCATAGCTACATAAGGAAATATCATATGCCTCCAACCATCGTACATTGGTGATTTTCCTATTACCACAAAAATGATGGGAAAAGCAAAGGAAAATAATGTCGCCCATAATAATAGTCTTGGGTACCGATTGAAAATTCCCTTTCCAAAAGCAAAAAAACCAAAGAAGCCAATTAAAACGAAAAGAGGAACGGTCAATAACATCCACAAGGAAGTATAATAGGATGGGATTTCTTGCGAGAATACAAAATCGCCATTGAAGACCATTCTAATATTTACAGCAAAATCAGAAACTGCTTTAAAAGATTCCGGAACATGGTTGAAAGGGTCGACCAAAGCATAAGGCCAGAATAAAAATCCAAGGAAAATCCCTCCTATTATGGTGACCAATCCATACTTTAAATAATTTCCTGTCAACTTCATATTGCCCCCCAGAGCTCCCAGTCCATAACTCATGAGGTATTCTATGGCAATGAACATACCCGCTATCGCCGCAAACAACAAACCACCGGGACGGACACCCACACCAATGGCTATACCACCTGCCAAACCCAACAGTGTTTTAATAGAAGGTTTGGGCAAGGTTTTCAAAGTGATGGCAAGGAAATACAACATCATCGCATAACCTGCAGCAAATGGAATATCCTTTGGATTCATTAAAGAGTGGCCCAGAAATCGCGGCGATAAAAATATCATCCACAAAGCCAGCAATCCGGCTCGCCATCCACCCATGGTTTTGGTGAAAAGGCCTACCATCAACATGGCGAGTATTCCAAATATGGCTACCCAAAAATGCCTGACATCATAATAGCCGGGATCCATATTGTCCAGGCCTAATGTTTGATTAGAATAGCCGGCAATTAATTCGAACAAGGCACCATAATGCTGTACAGGTCCTTTCGGGTGGTAGAAAGCTGAGGTGTCTGAACCCATCGTTTCATACCACTTTATGTATCGCTCTGCATACAAATCCTGCCAATATTCATCAGCGTTCAATCCACTTCCCAAAGCCATAAAAATGGTGACCAGTCCAATGAATATGAAACTGCCCCAGAAAACTTTTTTGAGTAAGCCATCTGAATCGGAGCTGAAATCCTTTTCAACCAGTTCCTGATCCTTTACATAATCATTAGGATTACTTGCTTTTTTTGATGGTTTGTTGGCGGAGGTTTTCCTTTTACTCATTAAAAAAGTTTTTCAATTAATAGTCGCTGGTAATCCAGACCTTATGGAAAATTAGGGAGCAAATTAGGAAAGATTAAAAAGATAGGACAAACTAAGTCCTTAAAAATTCAAAATTTACCTTTTTAAGCCTTCCAAAATGCTTTTTCATACGGCAAAGCTGCTTTTATGTTTGAAAAGGGACAAAATTCCTCGTTGATTTTAAGGAAAAACTGCATTTATATACGCAATCAGTTTACATTTGCGACTTATTCTAAAAAACAAATCCTTTTTAAATAATTTTCTACAATGTCTGAAGTAAAATCCGCCGGCTATCTTTCTGAAATGGTGTCCAACATGGCTGAATCTGAGACCATCAAAATGGCTCAAATGGCCAGGGATATTGCAGCGCAAGGCCACGATGTTATCAGTTTGAGCTTGGGAGAACCGGATTTTGATACGCCGGTTCACATCAAAAATGCCGCAAAAAAAGCTTTGGATGAAGGATATACCAAGTACACACCGGTACCCGGATTGGTAGAATTGAGAGAGGCCATCGTTAGAAAATTTAAAAGAGATAATGACCTGGATTTTGATCTGAATCAAATCGTGGTCTCCAACGGAGCCAAACAAACCATTGCCAACTGTTGTCTGGCTTTGTTGAATCCCGGAGATGAGGTAATCATTTTTGCACCTTATTGGGTTTCTTACAAAGCCATCGTGGACATGGTGGGCGGTATTTCCGTACCGGTCAACGCAGGAATTGACCAGGATTACAAACCTTCAGCAAAAGCAATCGAAGAAGCAATTTCAGATAAAACCAAGCTGGTGATTTTTTCTTCACCTTGTAATCCTACCGGATCCTTATTTACAAAATCAGAATTGAAAGCAATCGCTGGTATTTTTGCTAAACATCCGCATATTCATATCATCAGCGACGAAATTTACGAATACATCAATTTTACCGAAGAAGGCCACACCAGTCTGGGATCTTTTGAAGAAGTAAAAGATCAGGTCATTACCGTAAATGGTTTTGCAAAAGGCTTTGCTATGACCGGATGGCGTCTGGGATACATGGGCGGGCCTGCCTGGTTGGCTTCAGCTTGTTCTAAAATACAAGGACAATTTACTTCCGGTGCAACTTCCTTTGGACAGAAAGCAGCAGCAGTAGCCTTGGACAGTGATTTGAGTCCAACTTATGCGATGAGGGATGCTTTCAGACATCGTAAAGATTTGGTATTAAATCTATTGTCGGAAATCCCCGGCATGAAGGTCAATCAGCCTAAAGGAGCTTTTTATATTTTCCCTGACATCAGTGAATTCTTTGGAAAATCAGACGGGGAAACCACTATTCAAAATGACGATGACTTCTGTACTTATTTGATGAATAAGGCTTTTGTAGGTACCGTAGCCGGAAGTGCCTTTGGAGCGCCAAATTGTTTCAGAATCAGCTATGCAGCCAGTGAAGAACAGTTAAGAGAAGCCTTGAGAAGGATGAAAGAGGTTTTGGCAAAACTCAAATAAGCTTATTCAACTCTTTGATATTCAAGTATTTCGCCCGAACCACCCATCAAGGTACATTTGATATTTTCTGCATTGAAAGAAATGATGGCATAACAGGTAGCATCAATTTCACCTTTTACCACCATACAGGAAATGGCTGAAACATCGCTTCCCAACGAACAAAATTCCGGGCAGTTTTCATAAATTTCCAAGCTACCCCGATAACTCAATTCTCCTGAATTATATAGCGTGTAATCATGATTTTCTACTAAGAATGTTTGGCCAGGATTCCCTGCAACCTGCCATTTTCCCTGAATGATTTCCATCTTTTCATTTAAAAAAGAATTCAGGTTGGCAACCTTTGTTGTGGTTGAAGTATTCTGAGTATCCTCTTTTTGAGAATCAGTTTTAGTTTCAGCACATTGAAGGAATAAAACACTAACAAGAACAAAGAAAAACCAGTAGCTCAATTTCATTGGGCGATATTTTCCTCAAAATAAAGCCGATTTTTTATAAAAAACTGCTTTCAAAAGGAGAATTTATTAAAAATAGGTTTCGAAAAGCTGCCTTTTGTTTTAAAAAGCGAAAATTGGGAAAGCTTTTATAATTTTATTTCCATCACAGGATAAATTGTATTTTTTTTGCAGCCCATTTAGCAGCTAAACTTTGCCATGGAACCTAAATTGCAAGGTTTACGTTTGCATAATTCAAGCAAATCAATCAGGAAATGGATATCACGAAAGAGAAATTGAATTTTATTGAGGAAATCATCAAAGAAGACATCGAATCGGGAAAACATGCCGGTCGGGTTCATACCAGATTTCCACCCGAACCAAATGGATACCTTCACATCGGTCATGCCAAATCCATATGCCTGAATTTTGGATTGAAATCTACCTTTAAAGGAAAAACCAACCTTCGCTTTGACGATACCAATCCGGTAACAGAAGATACCGAATACGTTGATTCTATCAAAGAAGACATCAAATGGTTGGGCTTTGAATGGGACAATGAATTATATGCCTCAGATTATTTCCCACAATTATTTGAATGGGCGGTAGAACTTATCAAAAAAGGTCTGGCTTATGTAGATGATTCATCTCCTGAAGAGATTGCTGAACAAAAAGGAACCCCTACCCGACCAGGTACACCAAGTCCTTTTAGAGACAGAAGTGTAGAAGAAAACCTGGATTTATTTGAAAGAATGAAAAATGGGGAGTTCAAAGACGGTGAAAAGGTTTTGAGAGCAAAAGTTGACTTGTCCTCACCCAATATGTTGATGCGCGACCCGATTATTTACCGTATCAAACATGCACACCATCATCGTACAGGCGATACCTGGTGTATTTATCCGATGTACGATTTTGCTCATGGGCAGTCTGATTCCATAGAAGAGATAACACATTCTATCTGTACACTGGAATTCATCCACCACAGACCTTTGTACAATTGGTTTATTGAAAAATTGGAGATTTTTCCTTCGAGACAAATCGAGTTTGCCAGGCTCAATCTTTCTTATACTGTAATGAGTAAAAGGAAATTGTTGCAACTGGTAAAAGAAGGACATGTAGCAGGCTGGGATGATCCTAGGATGCCAACCATTTCAGCATTCAGACGAAGAGGATATACACCAGCTTCTATCCGTAATTTTGCGGAAGGTGTAGGCGTTGCCAAACGAGAAAACGTAATTGAACTCTCGAAGCTTGAATTTGAAGTCAGAAATGACTTAAATAAAATTGCTACCAGGGCAATGGCCGTTTTGGATCCTTTGAAAGTGGTGATTACCAACTACCCTGAAGGTGAAACCGAGTGGGTAGATTTGGAAAACAATCCTGAAGAAGAAAATTCCGGTGTTCACAAAATGCCATTCAGCAGGGAGATTTATATTGAGCAGGAAGATTTCATGGAAGATCCTCCAAAGAAATACTTCCGTCTTTCTCCTGGCAACATGTCAAGGTTGAAAGGTGCCTACATTATTAGATGTGATGAGGTTATCAAAAATGATGACGGCAGCATCAAGGAATTGCATTGTTCCTATTTCCCGGAAAGTAAAAGTGGTCAGGATACTTCCGGCTTAAAAGCAAAGGGTGTACTTCATTATGTTTGTGCCTCAAATGCAAAAAGAGCCACCGTAAATCTTTACGACCGCCTTTTCATGGACGAAGCTCCTGACAAACACGAAGGGAAAGATTTCAAAGAATTCATCAACCCGGATTCTTTACAAGTGGTTGAAAACGCCCTCATCGAACCATTTTTGGCCGATGCAAAAGTCGGCGATCATTTCCAATTCCTTCGTTTAGGGTATTTCACAGTAGACAAGGACTCCACCCCCGACAATCTAATTTTCAACCGCACAGTTACTTTGAAAGATAGCTGGGCGAAAGCGAATAAATAACTGAACGAAATGCGGTTTACGGTTTGCGGTTTACGGGACTTCCTCGTAAATCGTAAACCGTAAATCGTACATTTCCCCAGCACCCTATCCCTAGAACCTAGCACCCAGTACCCAGTACCCAGAACCCAGAACCTAGCACCTAGAACCTAGCCCCTAGCACCCAGAACCTAGCACCTAGAACCCAGCACCCAGTACCTCCACCACCCTCGGTATCCCCACACTCGCTATTTCCGGAAAAATCTTTAGATTCTTAAACCGGGACATTTCATAATTGACCTGAGGATTGGGGTCGATGTAAAATAGTTTTCCGGCTGGATCAAAATATCCAACAAGGCTTGCGGCAGGATACACTTGCATGCTCGTTCCAATCACCATTAAAATATCTGCGGAGGCTACTTCAAGTATTCCATGCTCCAACATTGGGACCATTTCACCAAACCATACGATGTGTGGCCTGAGTTGCGTACCTCTTTCACAATAATCTCCTTCATGCAAATCATCCGTCCATTCATAAATAACATCTTCGTGCACCACTGATCGAACTTTTGTCAATTCACCATGCAGGTGAACCACTTTTGAACTGCCGGCTCTTTCATGCAGGTTGTCTACATTTTGGGTTACCACCACTACATCATAATCCTTTTCCAGTTCAGCAATTGCAAAATGACCTGCATTGGGCTCTACTTCCTTCAATTGTTTGCGCCTGGCATTGTAAAATTCCAGCACCAATTTCGGATTTCTATGCCAACCATCGATGGAGGCAACTTCCATGACATCATGCTCTTCCCACAGGCCGTTGTTGTCTCTAAAGGTTTTGATACCACTTTCTGCACTCATCCCTGCCCCGCTGAGCACTACTATTTTTTGCTTTGCCATTTTCCTAATTTGCTCTCAAACTTTTGTAAGCCTTACCAATATTTTCAATAAGATCGGTCGCCAATAATGATTCTTGCTCAGTACCGTCCAATGCAATATCCCCACTCAAACCATGGAGATAAACTCCGATTTTACAAGCATCCTCTGTCCTATATCCTTGTGCAAGTAAACCTGTGAGTATACCGGTTAGCACATCCCCACTTCCACCGGTTGCCATGCCCGGATTGCCTGTTGGGTTGAAAAAAACTGTTCCATCGGGACAAGCTATGGCCGTAAATTTTCCTTTTAATATGATATAAACTTTTAAGTCTGCTGCTTTTTGTCTCAAAACCTTTAACCTGTCAAAACTATCAGTAGTCTTTCCAAAAAGCCTTTCAAATTCACCGGGATGAGGCGTGAGTACACTTCCCCCAGGCACCTTTGCCAATAATCCAGGATTAGAAGCGAGCAAATTCAAAGCATCAGCATCCAACACCAATGGCACTTCCACTGCATCCAGCAATTCTTCCAATCCATCTGCTGACAATTGATTGGTACCAAGACCACATCCTATTCCAACAGCTTTGTAGGGTTTCAAATTAGGAATTTC
This sequence comes from Saprospiraceae bacterium, assembly GCA_041392845.1. Classification (GTDB taxonomy): domain Bacteria; phylum Bacteroidota; class Bacteroidia; order Chitinophagales; family Saprospiraceae; genus JAGQWW01. Next base: position 39,877 of record JAWKLG010000037.1, read on the forward strand.
AGAAAAGACAAATTTGTGTCGGTCTACTTGTACCATCGCCTCAGGGAAACTGATTTGCATGATTTCATAGGCGCATTTGGGTACATGAGCAGTAACCAAGCCACAACCACTTCTCAAACAAGCTCTTGAAGACAAAATAACTGCTCCCACTTTTCCATAAGATCCACCAATGAGTAAGCTATGCCCAAAACTTCCCTTGTGGTCAAAATCCAGCCTTCTTTTCAAAAGAGGTTTTAAATCTTCCTTTTCCAATATACTATATGGTGTCTCCAGATTCTTTATGGCATTTGGAAGCAAACCTATTGACCGCACAATCCACTTACCCACAAATCCCTGATTTTCAGGAAAAAGGAAAGCCAGTTTGGGCAATTCAAAGCTAAAAGTATAATCAGCCCGAAGAATTGGCCCCTCACAATATTGATCGGCCATCAGTCCGGAAGGCATATCGATGGCAACCTTCTCGCAGTTTTGCAGGTGGTTGATCTTTTCAACCAAATCTCCATAAAATCCTTCCAAAGGTCTGTTTAAACCAGATCCAAACAATGCATCAATAATAATGGCACCATCCGGTATTTCCGGAAAGGAGGAAATATTATCAAGGAAGCTCAGCTTAACCAACTTATCTTTTAAAAGAAAATCCAGGTTTTTTTGATTGTCTTCCGATCTGTTGGAGGATGCATTTCCACAGGCAAAAACAGATACCGTAAAAAAGGATTGCTGCAACATCCTGGCAACTGCCAATCCGTCTCCACCATTATTGCCTGTTCCACAAAAAACGAAAACCGGTCTGTCTTCATGAAAGGTTTTAGAAAACCAATCCGTAAATTTTGCTGAAGCTCTTTCCATCAAATCATAGGAAGAAATCGGCTCCTTTAAAATGGTTTCTTTATCCAATTCTCTTACCTGTTCAGCACTGGCTATTTTCATGAAATTCTGCTACTTAATTTTTTATAATTCTACCTTGAAAAATACCATCTTTCCCTTTTGCATTCAAAATATACAAGCCGGAATTCCAATCCTTGGTATTGATTACATATTGGCCAGCAAAAGGTCCATTGGCTTTGTAAACCAGACTTCCAACAGCATTGAACACTTCAATCGACTCAACCTCCTTACCTTCAAATTCCATTTGTAATTGGTTTTGAACAGGATTTGGAAAAGCATTAAGAGCAGAAACAGGCAATTCATCGTCTGTTCCTACCATTTGTAAATATTCAAGGTAAGTCTGGTACAAAGCATACCAGGTTTCTTCTACACCTGGTTGGGTTCCGTCATTGGTCAATACGGCTATGGATATTCCCAAATCAGGAATGGCATGTACTTCCGATTGATAAATAATATTTCCACCATGACCAAAAACAAATCGATTGTCAGGAAGTCTCCACCTGCTCAAACCAAGGCCATATCCATAAGAGTTGGTAATCGGAAGAAATGTAGACATATCCGTCAATTCAGGCTGAGCAATCACATCCCCATCTGTCAATAACTTCATCCATCTTGCAATGGTCTCAGGTTTTGAAATAACCGCACCTGCTGCCCAACCAGCTGAAAACAATCCGGCTCGGCTGATACCAAATATGGCCAAATCATTGGGGCTTCCCGCTCCAAATAAATCTGCCCATAAATTAACGAAAACCTCTACAGGAGTTTCTTGAGGATACAGATAGATGCCTTCTAAATTTAAAGGAGTGAAAAAGCGGTTTCGAATGGCCACTTCGTAAGATTCTCCTGTAATTTCTTCGATTATCAAACCTAGCAATACATAATTGGTATTTGAATAGGCCCAATTATCACCCGGATTAAAAAGCTGAGCCAATACAAAATTATTCAGTATTTCATCAGGTTGCCAAACCCGTGCATAGTTTTGCGAGATCCTGGTATTTAAATTTGGATTGTCTGTATAGTTATAAATACCGCTGGTATGGTTCAGCAATTGGCGGATGGTAATTTCCGGTTTTACATTTGGAAAGCTTGGAAGATATTTTCCCAAACTATCATCCAGGCTCAACTTACCTTCTCCTCTAAGCTGCATGATGCAGGCAGCGGTAATGGTTTTGGTCACACTGCCCACTCCTGAAACCATATCTGTTGTAATCAAAGTGCCTGTTGTACCATCATGCTGTCCAATAGCACCTGTCCAGGCATCTCCATCAGGCAAAATCAGGGCTGCAGAAAAGGCAACTGCCTCTGTTCGGTTCTTTTCTTCTTCGAGGGTAGCATCCAACATCGCTACCAGAACTGGATCTACATTTTGATTTACACCATTAATTATTGTATTTCCATTCTCAAGCTGATTGGAAGGAAAACTCCCAGGAACCTTATTTACATTTTGAAAAATAAAATGGTCAAACTGAGCATTCAATTGACCAGCTCCAAAAATGATGAGGATAAAAAGGTAAAACTGCTTCATGTTATTATTTTTTAAAAGGACATTCTGTAAAGAAAATAAAAGCGGCTTCAAAATCAAAATAGATCCTTGTTAAGACCTTGTCGAAAAAATTAAATCTCTAAAGTACGCATTTAGTTGAATGCAATTTCCAACTTACCATACTTTCATTGTAAGTTTGTAGCCGTAAAAGGAATGGGTCATGGTTCAATATTTTATCAAAAAAAATGGAATACTTGAGGTACTGGAGGAACCAGCTACCAATTCCTGGATAAATATTAGCCCGCCATTCACCCTTGAGGAACTCGAAGAAATAGCCAACCAATTCGAAATCCCTCTTGACTTCCTTACGGACTCGCTGGACGTTGATGAGCGCTCGCGCTACGAAAAAGAAGACGATGTTCGACTCATCCTTGTCAATACGGCCATTTTAAATGAAGCCGAAAGTGAAAATGACGCTGTGTATATTACTGCGCCAATCGGTATCATTTTAACGACCGACCATGTGATCACCATTTCAGCTTACGAAACTCCTGTTTTGGAAATGTTTATCGAAGGTAAGGTCAAAAACTTTGACCCCAGTGATGACAAACTGTTTGTACTCCAAATCCTGGAGCAAAATGTATACAGGTTTTTGAATTGTCTGAAAAAGTTGAACCTCAAAAGAAACCTCATCGAGCAGGAATTGCTGGATTCCAGCAGGAATAAAGAATTGAAACAGCTTCTGAGTATTGAAAAGAGCTTGGTCTATTTTGTAAATTCTCTTTCTTCAAATGAATTATTAAAAATGAAGATGAAACGTTCTGATTACCTGAGGGTAGGTCAGGATGAAGAGAAGAATGATTTATTTGAAGACATCCTGATTGACAACAGTCAGGCCCTGGAGATGGCCAACATTTACACCAATATCCTTAATGGTACCATGGATGCGTACGGTTCCATTATCTCCAACAACCTGAACATCGTAATGAAGCGGCTGACGCTCATCACCATTGTATTGATGGTACCAACTTTATTTGCCAGCTTTTACGGAATGAACATTCCACTTCCATTTTCAGAATCCAAATTTGCCTTACTTTACATTTTTACCATTTCAATGGTCGTAAGCATTTTATTAATTTGGTATTTCCAGCGAAAGCGTCTTTTTTAAGTATAAACAGGACAAAATTTTCCGACCCTTTTGACTATTCCAACGGGAACAAAATGCCCTTTGGAATTTCAGTCAAAAACCGAATGAAATTCCCCGTGGAAATATTCTAAAAAACCATCAATTATTTTTCCACACGCAGTTATCCACACTGTGGAAAAATTGAAAGATCTCACAACTCCTTGTAAATCAATATCATATTAAAGTTTTCCACAATCTGTGGAAAACTTACCACAGGATGACGCAATTTTCATTCTAAATTAGCGGCACGAAACGAGGAACCACAAAATATCTGTTTTGTATCAGCAAGGCCTCGGAGTTCTCAAGGCCAAATCAAATCAAAAGCAGCAGGAAATTTTTTTTTAATTGCCATCCAACTGGATAGGCTACCTGTGTCTAATGACATTAGATTTTTTGACAAACTTTTTAACCCAATAAAAACGAACCTAGCATAATGGAGCCTGTAGTTATGACCAAGTCCAAAGGGCAAAAAAAGACAGCCAAAACTTACACTTTCGAGCAAGCAGTAGCTTCAGCCACCAAATACTTTAATGGTGACGAACTTGCAGCCAATGTGTGGGTAAACAAATATGCCTTAAAAGATTCTTACGGCAATATATATGAAGCAACTCCTGACGATATGCACAAACGTATCGCATCTGAGATTGCCCGCATCGAAAAGAAGTATAAAAATCCTATGAAAAAGGATGAAGTATACGACTTGCTGAAAGATTTTAAATACATCATACCTCAGGGTTCTCCAATGGCAGGTATTGGTAATCCTTACCAAATCTCTTCTCTGAGTAACTGTTTTGTAATTGGAAACAATGCAGACTCCTACGGAGGAATCATCCGTACGGATGAAGAGCAGGTTCAGTTGATGAAAAGAAGAGGGGGTGTCGGTCATGACCTTTCTCACATCCGTCCGAAAGGAAGTCCGGTAATGAACTCGGCACTTTCTTCTACTGGTGTGGTGCCATTCATGGAAAGATATTCCAACAGTACCAGAGAAGTTGCTCAGGATGGTCGTCGTGGAGCATTGATGCTTACCATCTCCAGCAAACACCCGGATGCTGAAGACTTTATCGATGCAAAAATGGAAGCCGGGAAAGTAACCGGAGCCAATGTATCGGTTAGAATTGATGACGAATTCATGAAAGCTGCCCTTTCAGGTCAGCCTTACACTCAACAATATCCGGTAGGTGCTAAAGATCCTAAATTCACCAAAGAAGTAGACGCTTCGAAGATTTGGGACAAAATCATCTACAACGCATGGAAATCTGCAGAGCCTGGTGTCCTATTCTGGGATACTGTAATCAGAGAATCCGTTCCTGATTGTTATGCAGACCTGGGTTACCAGACCATTTCTACCAACCCTTGTGGAGAGATTCCATTATGCCCTTACGATTCTTGTCGTTTGTTGGCAGTGAATCTTTTCAGCTACGTAGAAAATCCATTTACCAAGAAAGCTACTTTCAATTTCGAAAAGTTCAAGAAGCACATCACCTACGCACAGCGTATCATGGATGACATCATTGATCTTGAGATTGAAAAAATTGATAAAATCCTTGAAAAGGTTCAAGGTGATCCTGAAAACAGTTCCATCAAAACCAACGAGGTAGAACTTTGGAAAAAAATCAAAAATACCTGTGTTGAAGGAAGAAGAACAGGTGTAGGTATCACTGCAGAAGGCGATATGTTGGCAGCTTTGGGTATCGTTTACGGTAGCGACAAAGCCATTGAGTTCTCAACAGAGGTTCACAAGCAATTGGCTTTGAGCGCTTACGGTTCTTCCGTTCAAATGGCAAAAGAAAGAGGTCACTTCACCATCTTCGATGCAAGCCGTGAAATGCAAAACCCATTCATCCAGCGTTTGAGAGAATCCGATCAGCAGTTGTACGATGATATGGTAAAATATGGTAGAAGAAATATTGCGCTTCTTACCATCGCACCAACCGGTACTACCAGTTTGATGACACAAACTTCTTCAGGTATTGAGCCGGTGTTCATGGTATCTTACAAAAGACGTCGTAAGGTAAATCCAAACGATAAAAACGTAAAAGTATCTTTCATCGATGAGGTTGGAGACAGCTGGGAAGAATACCATGTATTCCACCATAAATTCCTGGATTGGTTGACCGCCAACGGCCATGATGTGGACAAGGTGAAAACCATGGAAGATACAGAATTGAAAAAAATCATCGCCAAATCACCTTACCACAAAGCAACAGCCAACGATGTTGACTGGGTACAAAAAGTAAAGATGCAGGGTTCCATTCAAAAATGGGTAGACCACTCTATCTCTGTAACGGTTAACGTGCCAGCTGAGACTTCAGTTGATTTGGTAAAAGAGATCTACAAAACTGCATGGGAAGTAGGATGTAAAGGATGTACCATCTACCGCGATGGTTCACGTTCAGGAGTTTTGATTTCTGATGATAAAAAGAAAGATGAGGACAAAAGCCACAAGGCAGTAGCAAGTTCATTCCCTGCCAAGCGTCCTAAAAAATTGGAGGCTGACATCATCCGTTTCCAAAACAACCACGAGAAATGGTTGGCAGTTGTAGGATTGATAGATGGCAGACCTTATGAAATCTTTACCGGTAGAGCAGAAGATACTTTTGACCTTCCAACTTATGTAAACAAAGGTTGGGTTATCAAAGAAAGAGATGAAGAAACCGGTGAGAAAAGATACGACTTCCAATACCGCGACAAAGACGGTTACAGAGTAACCATGGAAGGTCTTTCCAGAGGATTCGATAAAGAATTCTGGAACTACGCAAAATTGATTTCAGGAGTTTTGAGACACGATATGCCTATTGAAAAAGTTGTTGAGCTTGTTCAAGGACTAAACGTGGCTCAGGAACACATCAATACCTGGAAAAACGGGGTTGCCCGTGCTTTGAAAAAATTCGTTCCGGACGGAACAGCTGTAAACGCTGAATGTGAAGCATGCGGAGATCCGGATGGCCTTATTTACAAAGAAGGTTGTCTGATTTGCAAAAGCTGCGGATTCTCAGAATGCGGCTAAAGAAAACCCTGAAAAGGGTTCTAACTTACTGATTAAACTTTTACACACAGTTTTGAAAATTGTTTTCTGGTGGGCTCGCTGCTGCGGCCCACCCTTTTTTTTGGCACAAGTCATTTTTTTTGAGAAAAAATTAAAAAAGTAGTTTACATTGAGCCAAAATTTCAACCTCTTTAAACTTAGATTTGATCATGGAAAATGAAAAGTTTTCTGCTGACAACTTAGAATTCCTTCAGGAAATTACACCTGAGTTTGGAGATCTATTTATAGGCAACTCCGACGGACAAGAAGAAAATCCGTCATTTGTTTATCCTGATTGCACCTGGGAATTGGCTCAGGTTTCACCAGTGGAGGAAAAATCCGACATCCTACGTTTCAGCGACGACGATGATGATGACTTTGAAGACGATGACGACTTCGATGACGACGATGACTTCTCTGATGATGATTATGATGAAGAAGATCTGGACTGGGAATCATTCCAGGAAGGAGGCGAAGACGATGACTTCGACATCGATGATTTTGAAGATGATGATGACTTCGAGGATGACGATGAAGATTATGACGACGAAGATTAATCTTTTTTAATCCTTGAATAAAAAAATAGATAAAGGTTGGCTACTGAAAAGAAGCCAGCCTTTTTTTATTCTACCATCAAATTACAGCCCCGCAATTCACTTGAATCCAACCTTCCAATTACTTCAAAATCGCCATTGTCGTGTACAAATCCCAGGTCTTCAGTTGCAATAAAGGAACAGGTATCTAAATTGGCAAGGTCAATTACCTGCAACACACCTCTTTTATTTGAAAAGGTAACCTGTAATGGATCATAGACATCTGCCGTCATTACTAACATCGTTTTACAAGGTGTAAATATGCCCTTTCCTCTGGAATAAGCCTGAGACAAAAGCTCCGTCATCCCGTATTCGGAATGAATGTTTTCCTTTCCAAAAGCAGCCGCTAAAATTTCATGCATTTCAGTTCTGGTAATTTCCTTGCGCCTGCCTTTCATCCCTCCGGTTTCCATTACCATCAGATTTTTAAATTTGGGCAATTCATACTGTTCTGCCATATCAAGCAGTGCGTAGGTAACGCCTATCAATAAGGTGGGCACTCCCTCCTCCCCTGCTTTTACCAGTTTTTTAAAAAGATCTTCATAATCATTTAAAAAGAAACCACTATCCTCAGAATGACTTTGGTGAATAAATTCATCTACCATGCAAACCAAAGAAGAACTTCCTCGTTCTAAATAAGAAGGCAAAAGTGCCAGAATATTCCAGTCTGCCACATCACCATAAAAGGATTCAAACCCTCTGGTAGCATTTACCAAATACCAGGATAAATCTCGAATATGATGTTTACTAGGAATAGCGCCGGTCGTCCCGCTGCTTTCAAAAATGACCTGAGCCCCCCAATTTCCGGTTTGAATGGTATTGGTTTTAAAAAGCTGGATGGGCAAGAATGGAATTTCGGTCAGGTAAGATACTTTGGCTGCATTGACCCCAAGGTAATCATGAAATTCACGGTAAGTATCGTTGTAAGTTGCCTGGAATCTATATACCTCTAAAGCCAATCGCTCAAAGTCTTTGTTTCTAACATTGGCAATTCTTTGGAGCAGACTTTGACGCTTAAGATCGAATGACATAGAGATTGGCGAATTGGGATTTTAGTACACTACCTTACAAGGAGCGATACCCTTAAATTGTACCCAAAGGTATTTGAAATATTTAAGCTAATATTGACGTTCAAAAATAAACATTTATAAAAATGGCCAAATATCTTACTATTATTTTCCTTTCTGTTTTTGCAATAGCCTGTGTCAAGCCACCAGACTACCCCATCGAACCGGTAATCGATTTTTTAAGATTGGATAAAAACACGCTTTCTCAAGGATTGGATGATCAGGATTTTGTATTGGCCACCATTTCCTTTACCGATGGCGATGGCGATATCGGAAGTTCAAACGATTCCATTTCAATCGTAATCACCGACCTTCGAGACAATTCCATCAACACCTCCGCGACCGAACTTCCGGAAGTTCCATCTCAAGGTGCCGGAAACGGAATTTCCGGTGAAATAACTTTTCGACTTTTCCAAACCTGTTGTATCTGGCCACCTCAATTTCAGCAGGCACCCTGTACCCCTTCATCAAATTATCCGGTAGACACTTTGCGTTATGAGGTTTTCATCAGGGATAAAGCCGGAAACGAAAGCAATCGTATAGTTTTAGACCCGATTTATTTGTTCTGTGATTAATCAGGAAATTCCCGCTGCTTCCTTGGCTGCTTCAACAGATTTCTTGGTATTACCGGCAAAAACCTGGTCTTCAATTACTATCACAGGCCTTTTTAAAAAAGTATATTCCTTTAAAATCAAATCCCTGTAATCCTGCTCGCTAAGCTCCTTTTCATGTAGGCCCCATTGGCGAAATTTCATAGCTCTCCTTGAAAAAAGCGCTTCATATGAGCCAACTTTCTCCTTCATCCAATCCAAATCCTTAGCAGATACATTCTCATCTTTGATATTCTGCAACTCAAATCCTTCCCCTCCATTCATTTCGGCAATGATTTTTTGGCAAGTGTTGCAACTGCTTAAATGGTATATCTTTTTCATATTTAGAATATTTGTTTGAACGAAAACATAAGTTTATGGAAAATGATTAAGGACAGTGCCCTAAAATTTCAGGATTACTACCTTTAGGGCCTAAATTAAAAAGAATGGGAAAAAGACATATACCAGAATCGGAATTGGTGGTCAATCAGGATGGATCCATTTATCATTTGAGATTAAAACCCGAACAGGTTGCGGATACTATTCTGCTGGTTGGAGATCAAAATCGCGTAGGAAGAATTTCCAAATATTTTGATTCTATCGAACATGAAGTTCAATTTCGGGAATTTGTTACCCATACAGGTTATGTAGGCGAGAAAAGGATTTCTGTTCTCTCTACTGGCATTGGCACAGACAATATTGACATCGTACTCAATGAATTGGACACCTTGTTCAATGTAGACCTTCAGAGCAGGGAAATAAAAGAAAATCCTGTTTCCTTAAATCTTATTCGGGTCGGCACTTCCGGTACCTTTCAGTCAGATATTCCCGTTGGTTCCTTGGTATTGAGCAAAGCCGCGGTTGGTTTGGATGCTTTGATGGGATTTTATATTTATGAAAAAAACGCGGTACAAGAAGAGTTCCTCCATGCATTTTCAAAGCACATGGGAACTGAATTTCCGATCAATCCTTATTTTTTTGAGGCTCATCAAGACCTGTTTGAGCAATTACTAACTGACGATTTCATTCCGGGCATTACTGCAACCTGTGCCGTACTTTTACGGCCCTCAGGGAAGAGCCTTGAGAGCTCCGATTGCAGTGCAGGACCTTATCCCCAAATTGGCCTCCTTTAGTTTTAAGGATACCCGTTTGACCAATTTCGAAATGGAAACCTCCGGTATATTTGGAATGGCCTCTATACTTGGACACAAAGCATGTTCTATTAACGCCATTTTAGCCAATCGGGCAAACGGCACCTTCAGCAAAAACCCGGCTGCTGATGTGGAGTTTTTAATACAGGCAGTTTTGGACAAAATTGAAGAGATTTAATTTAAAACCATGGAACCCATCATATTTGAGCCCTTACATTCAGGATTACTGACCCCGGTCATGTTGGCAGTTTTTACAGCTATCGGATTGGTGCTGATTTGGTATATTTTAAAAAAGAATAAAAAAGAAAGGAATAATACCTACCAAAAACTTTGGGCTATGCTTGCATTCTTCGCAGTATTGATAGCCGGAGGATTTTACGCTATGAACTGGTTTATGGGAGAAAGAGTCGGAGAAGTAGTGATTAAGGAAGAAGGGATTAAAACGGCTTATGGCGATATTCCTTATGAAGATATTAAGGACATTGTCATTTACCTGGATAGGAAGTCAAGCCCTTTTACAGGATTTCAGCCAGGAGCAGAAACCAAAAGGTTACTTATCATAAAGAATGACAATACTTCATTGTCCTTTTCGGAAGGAAATTATCCTATCAATGAGATGATAGGACCGATGAGAAAAAGAGCAGGACTGGAATAAAAAAAGGAGGTTAATCAACCTCCACTTCTCTTTTAATCGAATCTGTAAATGATCTTAGCTCAACTGAGTAAGCTCCTTTACCGAAATTTGCCAAGTCTAACTCATAGATGGTATCAACCGGTAAGTCCCACAATTTGTCCTGAAACAAAACATCACCATTTTTGTCGCGAATGGTGATATCATTTAGGTTGAAACTTAACTTATCGAAATCGATATAAAGGATGTGATTATCGTTGTCGGTATAGATTGACCAATCTTCGTCTGCATTCAAATCAAGAAGGGATTCTGAAATCTCCACCAATCCTGAGTAATCTACTGCTGATGTTTGAGCCTCCGAAGAGTTTGCTATCAAAACAAAAAACAGTAGTACAATACCACTGAAAATGCGCTGCATGAGAATAAAATTTTTAACCGTTTTAGAAAGCCAAATTTGAAATTGCAGGACAAAAGTAAAATAAAATATTCTATTAGTAAACTGCCCAATTTCAGGTATTAACATCTGCCAGCCCTTTGAATCACTTAAAATTTACTCTTTATTCTGTAAAATAGCATGATGACAAATATTTGTTTGCCTCAACAAGTATTTACAGAAATATGCTTAGGAATAAATTTTAAAAACTTTAACAAAAAAAAGCGGGAGCAACTCAACAGTTACTCCCGCTTTCGACCTTTTTTGGTCATTTTATTACAAAAGCTTCTTAAGCTCTCTTTCCAAATTTTCTTTTCCTCTGATGTTTACAGCAGCAATTTTACCATCCTTATCAATCAGGAAGGTTCTTGGAATACTGTTCACACCATACATTTTAGCAGGGGCACTTTGCCAATATTGCAAATCACTTACATGGTACTGCCATTTTAGACCATCCTGTTGAATGGCTTTCACCCATCTGTCTTCCTGTCCTTTTTTATCCAAAGAAACACTGAAAACCTCGAATCCGTCTTTGTTATACTTATTATATATGTCTACCACATTTGGATTCTCGCGACGACAAGGTCCGCACCAGCTTGCCCAGAAATCAAGCAATACTACTTTTCCACGCAAGTCCGAAAGTGCAAAGTACTTTCCATCTGGATTTGGCAATTTGATATCCGGCGCTTCCATTCCTACTGAAACGTTTCCTGATGACTGCGCCATCATCTTGGCAGTTTCAAGGTTGGTAATGAAGTTGTTTACATCAGCAATTACATCAGCCGGATAATTTTGAGATCCAATTCTGGTTTGTACTGCTTTGAATGTTTCCATATAATCTTGAGCACGGTTTCCAAAACTTAAATAACCTGCCAACATTCCTGCAAGAGGAGATTGGGAAGTAGTCATTGCTTCTTGTACCTCTGGCACAGAAATCTGTCTTGCAACCAATTTCTCCAGGATAGCTGACAACTCCTGATTTGCAGGGGCTCCTTCTATGGTAGCTTTGTACAACTCAAAATTATTGAGGTCTCCGTCAATTTTGATATTCTTCTCAGTACCTTCCAATACCATAAAGATTTTCTTGGCTCCCACTCTCAATCTGTAGAAACCAGGCTCAAAGCCATTTTCAGACTCAATTGGAATGGTAAAATTTCCTTCAGGTCCAATATCCGCTTTGGCAACAACTGAAGAGGAAGAAGTAAGAGTAACTTTATCAAAGAAAACCCCGAGATTGCCGGCACCTGTTAGGGTACCTGAAATGGATGGTTTTGAAGATTCCTGACTACAAGACATAGCCAGTGAAGAAATAACAAGTATAGAAAGTAAAAATCTGAATCGTCTCATGTCCGCAGGATTTATACGATTTTTGGTTTTCGAAAAAATTTGGTTCAAAATTGTAGTATTGAATTTGGAAACGCTAATAATCAATTATCATTTAACGTTCCATTAATTCATGTAAGTGATTGTCATGTACATTTTTCCACTCTGCAACGGTACCCCAATCTTCACCATCAACAACCACTTTGTTTCCACTTACCTCACCCAGTTTCGTAAAGGAAACATTGCTTCCATTTAAATAGTTGAGGAAAGCTTCTTCCTTCGCAGGGCTTACAGAAATCACATATCGGCTTTGACTTTCACCAAACAAGTATGCATCTTTTCTGAAGGCATCGTGCGATTCAATGCTAAAACCAAAGCCTTTATTTAGAGCAGCTTCCATCACTGCAGTAAACAAACCTCCGTCTGCAACATCATGTACGGATTGAACCAATTTTTGTTTTATGAGTGCTTTGATATCCTGCTGGAACAAAAACTCTTCGCTCAAATCGAAGTTTGGAGCCGGTGAATGATGGATTCCATGAATCACTCTCAGGTATTCTGAAGAGTTGATATCGTTGTTAGGATTTCCAATCAAATAGATCTGATCTCCGTCTTCTTTGAAATCAAGCGTCATCTGATTTTCATGATGAGGAAGAACCCCCAACATTCCAATCGTAGGAGTAGGATAAACAGGCTCAGTTCCTGTTTTGAAAACAGATTGATTGTAGAAACTTACATTTCCTCCGGTAACCGGTGTATTGAATTTCCTACAAGCATCTCCCATTCCGCGGATGGCTTCAGAAAACTGCCAGTATACTTCCGGATTGTAAGGATTTCCAAAATTCAGACAGTTGGTGATCGCTGATGGCTCACCACCTGTACACACGATATTCCTTGCTGCTTCACTCACTGCAATCATCGCTCCTACATAAGGATCAGCATATACATAAGCTGAGTTACAATCGGTAGTAACTGCCAGGGCCTTATCGGTACCTTTTACTCTCACGACAGCAGCATCGGAAGCACGATTGGTCGTAGCAGTATTGGTTCTTACCATGGAATCGTACTGCTCATACACCCAACGTTTGGAAACCAAATTGGGTGAATGCCATAATTTCCAGGCTGTTTCTTTATAGTTTGCCGGAGTTTTTACATCAGAAGCTTTAAATGCAGCTATCTTTTTCAAATATTCCGGACGCTTGGTTTCTCTTTTGTAAACCGGAGCACCACCACCCAATACAAGTGAGTCAGCATTTACTTCTGCCACCAATTCGCCATGGTAGAAAAACTCTATCATTCCTGTATCCGTAACTACTCCGATTTCTTCACATTCCAAATCCCATTTTTCAAATACATCCAACAACTTCTGCTCCTGACCTTTGTGGGCCA